>VFZN01000011.1 GCA_016871195.1 Acidobacteriota bacterium
CAGGACTTTTTCGCGCGCTTCGGGCACGACGAGGTCGGGACGATTGGCACTGATGTGACGCTGAACTCGGGGGATGTCAGCGGCATTCTGATCGCGGCCCTGCAGGCCGCGGACCGTCGCACCGACGTGCTGACGGCCACCGTCGAGCGCCTCGAGCGTGAGCGCACCGAGCAGGCCACGGAGCTGGCTGAACTCAGAGCGCTGGTCGAGACGCTGATGCGCCAGGTGGCCCAGCCGCGCTAGACGACGCACCCATGGACCGGCCCTCGACCCCACAGGGATTCGGGTGGAGGGCCGGGAAAATTGTGCGCTGGCTTTCACGCGCCCCAGACCCACCCCGGGGGCAGGATGTGGGGGGGGTGGGGGCGTTGGCTTGAACGCGGGTCCGCACGGTCTGACACTGTGCCCCTTTTTGTGCCCCCTCGGGCTGGATGGGGCCTCCTCGGGAGGGCCGTCGGTCTCTAGTTTTCCTCATTGTTCTTCTGCCTTTTTCCGCCGCAACGCGGCGAGCATCCGGCTGTTAACCGGAGGGTTGCTGGTTCGAATCCAGCCCGAGGAGCCACTTTCCACCAAACCTGCGGTGATCTGACTGCAAATGCGTCCCGTTGCGATGCGCGTGCGGAAACGTCGGCCTCGAGCCATCCCTCGACAGACCGGCGCCTCCGCGGGCCGCACTATACTGCGCGGCATGCCGAGATTCCTCAGCGTCCTGCGCGGCCTGCTGCTCGTCACCCCCCTGCTCGCTGTGACGGATCCGGTCGCGGCCGAGGTCGTCAAGTTCGAGATCACAGGCCGTGCGCCCATTGGAAGCTCGGGCTACGAGAAAATCACTGGCATTGCCCGCTTCGCCATCAATCCGCGCGCGCCCGGGAATGCCGTGATTGCTGACGTCGACAGAGCGCCTGTGAACCTCGACGGCAAGGTCGAGTTCTCGAGCGACGTCTACATCCTGCGCCCGATCGATCCTGCACGGTCGAACGGGGTTGCGCTCGTGGATGTGCTGAACCGTGGCCGCAAGATCGTGCTCGGTGGCTTCAACCCGGGCGCCACCAACGACCCGGTGACCGATGCAGATCTCGGTGACGGGTTCCTCATGCAGCGCGGCTACACGGTGGTCTGGGTCGGCTGGGAGTTTGACATCCGCCGCGTCAGCGGCCGTCAGGGCGAGGCCGAGCGTGGCGCCGGGCTGGCGATTGAGATTCCGTCAGCCCGCGGCGTGTCGGGTGTCATTCGCGCCAGCGTCACTCCCAACGACGCCGGCCCGCAGACGATGGGCGACCTGGCCGGATACCGACCCATCGACGACAACGCCCCTGACACGACGCTCAGCGTGCGCGACGGCGAATTCGGCGCGAAAACGCTCATCAGCCGCGATCGGTTCACGGTGCGCGGCAATCAGGTCACTCTCACGGGCGGCTTCGAGAAAGGCCGCACGTATGAACTCAGCTATCGGCCTACCGAGTGGCCCGTGTCCGGGTTGGGGCTGGCCGCCTATCGCGATTTCGCCTTGTGGATCAAGCATGCACCAGACGCGGTGGCGAGGGCTGGGACGCTCATCGGGTTCGGTTCGTCGCAGAGCGGACGGTTCCTGCGCACCTTTCTGTACGACGGCTTCAACACCGACGAGCAGGGCCGTCAGGTGCTCGACGGGGCGATGGTGCATATCGCCGGCGCCGCGCGCCTCAGCATCAACGTTCGAGGTGCCCAGCCCACGGCACTCTCGATGTACTCGACGACGCAGTTTCCCTATGCGACCAGTGCCGAGCGCGACCCGGTGTCGCGACGCACCGACGGTCTGCTCGACAATGCCCGCGCGCGGGTCACGCAGCCGAAGGTGATGTTCACCAACACCGCGGTCGAATACTGGGGCGGAGGGCGTGCGGCCGCGCTCATCCACACGACGCCTGACGGCATGCGCGACCTGGTGCTGCCGCCCACCGTGCGCGCCTACTTTCTTACCGGAGCCCAGCATTCGGCCGCGCCGTTTCCGGTGCCGGCTGGGGGAGTGGGCCAGCAACCCGCCAACCCGCTCGAGTACTGGTGGACGTTGCGGGCCCTGCTTGTGGCGATGACCGACTGGGTCGTGAAGGGTACCGAGCCGCCGCCGTCGCAGGTGCCTCGGGTGGCCGACGGCACGCTCGTGCCCGTCTCGAAGCTGAGGTTCCCGGTGATTCCTAGCGTGCAAGGCCCGGCACGCATTCAGGGGCCGCGGTATGAAGACCGCGACCTGCCGTTCCTCGTGCCGCAGGTCGATGCCGACGGCAACGAACTCGCCGGAATCCGCACGGCGGAGCAGCGCGTGCCTGTGGCGACCTACACCGGCTGGAACTTCCGTCACGCATCGATTGGTGGCACGGATCAGCTCGTGAGTCTGCTTGGCATGGCGCTGCCGTTTGCAACGACGAAGACTGCGCGCACGACGTCTGGCGACCCGAGGCTGAGCCTGGAAGAGCGCTACCCGACGAAAGACGCATATCTAGCACAGGCATCCACGGTGATCGACGCCCTGGTGACCGGCCGGTATCTGCTGCCGGGGGACGCTGCGCGGGTGCGGTCGAGGATCGAGGCACACTGGCCGTCGGTGCGCTGAGGATCCGACCGGTACGGTGCTCCCTGCTCGGGCGTCGGTATCGACGTGTGCACCGGCCCACGCCGCGGTGTGGGCCTCGTCGTCACCGCGGCCGTTCAGTTGTCTCTGCCAGGTTGATGTGGCGCCGTCATATGCCTGTGCGACACTCGCCTGGGATGACTCGACTCACCGCGTGTGCGCTCGCGCTGCTGCTGGTGCCTGCCCACTCCTGATGCAGGGCGACAGTGATAAGACCCCCCTTTCGACACTGATTCCGACCCCCTTCACGGGGTAATACCGGCCGAACCCTCCTGGAAACCTGGCTCGTGCGGCTGAAAGGTCTCCGGCTGGAACCCCCGGCGCACGTCACGGCGTCCTACCGCTGTTCCACCAACAATCAGGAGACACATGTGGCGATGCGCGAAATCCGCAATTTCATGTGGCTGTGTGTGCTGTCGATCCTGTTGCCAGTGACAGCGTCGGCTCAGGGCAATCCGACGGGCGGGCTGCAGGGGAAGGTGACTGACGGCGACGGACTGCCCCTGCCCGGGGTGACGGTGATCGTGAGTTCGCCTGCGCTGCAGGGGCTTCGCACGGTGGTCTCGTCCGAAAACGGCGACTATCTGCTGCCGTTCCTGCCCCCGGGAGTCTATTCCGCGCGGTTTGACCTTGCGGGATTCCAGGCTGTCGTGCGCGAGCCGCTCACGGTCGTCATCGCCGAAACGCTGCGCCTGGATGTCGCGCTTGGTGTCGCCGGTGTCACGGAGACGGTCCAGGTGACTGGCACCGCGCCGTCCGAAATTGCCCCAAACCTGACGGTCGCCAGCACATACAAGGCAGCGGACATCGAGCGGCTTCCCGTGGGCCGCACCCTCAATTCGGCCGTGCTGCTGGCTCCGAATGTCACCGACAACGGGCCTGGCGGCAACATCATGATTGCCGGTGCGATGTCCTTTGAGAACCTGTTCCTCATGAATGGTGTCGTCATGAATGAGAACCTGCGTGGTCAGGCTCGTTTGGTGTTCATTGAGGACGCCATTCAGGAGACCAAGATTTCGACCGGCAGTATCTCGGCTGAGTACGGACGCTTCCAGGGTGGTGTCGTCAACATGGTGACCAAGTCGGGCAGCAATCGCTACACGGGGTCGATGCGCGTCTCATTCGTTAATGATGCCTGGGCCGCGCTGACGCCGTTTCCGGGTGACGAGAACATTGATCAGGTGGTGCCCACGTACGAGGCCACACAGGGCGGCCCCATCTTCCGCGACCGCCTTTGGTACTTCGGTGCCGGCCGTTACGAGAAAAACACCGACAACCGCACCGCCGACTTCACGGCCTTCAACTATCGCCGGACAGACGATGAGCGACGGTATGAGGGCAAACTCACCTGGGCCCTGACGCCTGGCCAGAGTGTCAAGGGGTCGTACTCGCGTCGGCGCAATGACATCGCCAACAACAACTTCGGCACCATCATGGATGCGGCGTCGCTGTACGACAGTGCCAACGATGAAAAGCTGTATTCGGCCAATTACACGGTGACGCTGCCTGGCAACTGGTTCCTCGAGAGCCAGTACTCGAAGCGCGAACTTTCCTTCATCGGCACCGGGGGAAGCTTCACCGACCTTGTGCGCGGCACGCCCATCTGGGATCGCTCCCGGGGCCAGGCCCGGTTCAACGCGCCCACCTTCTGCAAGGTCTGCGGCAACGGCCTCGAAATCCGAAACAACTGGAATGCCCTGTTCAAGGCCAGCTACTTTTTGTCGACGGGCCGAACCGGATCGCACACGCTGGTCGCCGGTGCCGACGTGTACGAGGAAACCAGGCAGAACGACAACTTCCAGTCGGGCAGTTCCTACCGCATCCAGGCGACGCGCACGGTCATTGACGGTCAGCGGATTTTCCCCGTGTTCGTGCCCGACAACACGACGTATGTCGAATACCTTCCGCTGGTCGCTCCCAGCCTCGGCAACCGCATTCGTACGTCCTCGGCCTTCGTCAATGACACCTGGCGGGTCAACGGCAGGCTGACGATCAACCTCGGACTGCGGTTCGATGCCAATCGTTCCGTCGATCAGGGTGGCGCCCAGGTGGTGCGCGACAAAGCGTTCAGTCCGCGACTGGGACTGACATGGGACATCGCGGGTGACGGCCGCTGGACGGCAAACGCCGGGTTTGCCCGGTATGTCGCAGCCATCAGTACCGCGATGGTTGACGCCGGTTCCGCCGGGGGGCGCACCTCGACCTTCAGCTTTTTCTACCAGGGGCCGGCCGTGAACACGGACCCGTCGCGGCCCTTACTGACCGCCGACGAGGCGCTGCCCATCCTGTTCGACTGGTTCTTCGCCAACGGCGGCACCAGCCGTGCCCCTCGCAGCGCTCCGAGCATTCCCGGCGTGACCACGCGGGTTGGTGATGGCCTGCGCGCTCCCAACAGCAACGAGTTCATGCTGGGTCTCGCCCGGCAGATCGGCACACGTGCGACCCTGCGCGCCGATGTCGTTCACAAGCGCTATGCGGATTTTTACGGCGATTTCCGTGACCCATCAACCGGCAAGGTGACTGATCCCACCGGTCGCACCTATGACCGCACCATCGTCCGCAACACCGAACTGGCCAATCGCTCGTACACCGGACTGGTGACGCAGGCAAGCGTCCGCGGTGGTGAGGCATGGTCACTCGGGGCGAACTATACCCTCTCGTGGCAGCGCGGAAACTTTACCGGCGAAAACGAAGGCAGCGGCCCGCTGCGGTTCGGCGGGAGCGACCAACCGGAGTACATCCGGGAGGCCTGGAATTTCCCGACAGGTTACAACCCCGGTGATCAGCGCCACAAGGTGCGGGTGTGGGGCAACTATCGCCTGCCGATCGCCGAACGCCTCGGACTGTTTGATCTCGGAGCATTGCAGCGGTTCGATTCCTCTGACGCGTCAAGCGCCGACGGGTCGATCGATCCTCGGACGTTTGTGACCAATCCCGGGTATGTGACGACCCCATCGACCGTCACCTACTTTTTCGGTCCACGCGGGGCACAGCGGTACGATGCCGTGTCGCGCACCGACCTGTCGCTGCTCTACACGCTGCCGCTCGAGCGCGTCGGTCGCGCCCAGGTGTTCTTCCGGGGAATCGTCACGAACGTCTTCAATCAGTCGGCTCAGGTGTCTGGGAACGAAACAATTCTGACCCGCACGAACGACGGACGCTATCAGCTGTTCAATCCGTTCACGACGCTGCCGGAGCGGGGCGTTCATTGGGAATACGGTCCGCTCTATGGACAGCCGACGGGCGTGGGTGACTACCAGGCCCCGCGCGAGTTTAATTTCTCAGTCGGCATCCGCTTCTGATACACGGCGTGCCCGGGTCCCGCGAAGGGACTCGGGGCGTTCACCGCGGCCTCTTCGCATCCCGCGGAGTCGCACGGTCGAGCGCGGCCAGTGCCTGGTGCGCGGGGGTGTCGCCGCGGGGGCTACGGGGCAGCCGGCATCGCCCGGGCAATCAGGGTGACTGCCAGTGCGCATCCGCTCTCGCGGCTGGCGCCTGCGCACTGCCGGGGGCCGTCGGTTCCTCAGCGAACAGGAGCCACTGCGCTCTCGCATGCACCACGGCGCTCCCGCTCGCGGCTCAGTTCCGCGAGCCCGGCTGCAGATCGAGTCGCATCAGCAAGTCGTCGAGATCGGCCAGCGTGCCCTCATCGACCGCAGCAAACGGCGCCCGCGCGCGCGGCGACGACAGCACGCCTCGGCGGTGATAAATGTGCTTGCGCAGGGCGAGGTTGATGCGCGGCTGGTTTTCAAACCGAATCAGCGGGCAGTAGCGATAAAAAATCGTCGTCGCCGCATCGCGATCGCCTGACATCCACGCGCGATAGATGGCGACGAGGATTTCAGGGAAGGCAAACCCGGTCATTGTGCCCGCCGCGCCGTGCCGCAGTTCCTCAAGGAACATCATGCCGCCCAGGCCGCCGAAGATGGTGATGTCGGGGTTGGCTGCCCGCACCTGACTCACCTTCATCGGCGAGGGCTCGTCTTCCAGCTTGAGATACGCCAGCCGCGGTGTTGCCACACCGAGACCGGCAATGAGCTCGACACTCATCGTGATGCCGCCAACGGCCGGGGGAAAGTCCTGCACCACCACGGGAATGTCGATGGCCTCGGCCACGGCGAGGTAGTGCCGCATGAGTACACTGTCATTCGTGCGCGCCAGCTTCGGTGCGGCCACCATCACCGCCGCGGCGCCCATCTCCTGCGCGCGACGGCTGAGCGCAATGCATCCATCGGTGCCCGCATGGGTGGTACCGACGCAGATGGGGAAGTCAGCCCCCGCGGCCTCTATCGTCAGGGCCATCACCTCGTCGCGTTCACGTTCGGTGAGCTTGTCGGCCTCCCCCAGCACACCGAGGATGGTCATGCCGTTGACGCCCGCCGCACGCGTGAACTCGGTGAGTCGCGTGACGCCGTGACGGTCTACCTGTCCGTCCTCGTGGAACGGGGTGGGGGTGATATTGAACACGCCAGTCAGCTGATCAGTCATAGGAGGATTCCTGCAACATCACGATGACGACGCCATGGAGAGGCTGGTATCGGGTCGCACGAAGCGCCCGTGGCCGGGCAGGCCTGCCAGCGTGCCGTCGCGTACGACGATCCCGCCCCGCACCACCGTGTGCACCACGCGGCCGTGCATCGTGAGGCCGTCATAGATGCGCATGTTGCCGCGCGAGCGTGTGGCGGCTTGCCGATGGTCATATGTCCAGGACGCCTCCGTGTCGACGATGGTGAAGTCAGCGTCGGCGCCGGGGGTGATGCGGCCCTTGGCGCCAAGGTGGAAGAGTTCGGCGGCTCCGGACGACAGCAGCCGCGCCACCTTGGGCAGGGTGATGCGGCGTTCATGCACGCCGGTCAGCATCAGCGGCACCAGCACCTCGAGCCCGCACAGCCCCGGTGGAGCCGACGAGATCGGGTCATGCCCGCGCTGCTTTTCGTCATCGAGAAACGGTGAGTGATCAGTGCCGATACAGGCGACGAGTCCGGCGGCCACACCCTGCCACATGCCGAGTCGTTCGGCGTCTGATCGCAGCGGCGGATTGCACTTGGCGAAGGCCCCGAAGCGGTCGAGTGCGTCGTCCGTAAAGAACAGATATGGCGGGCAGGTTTCCGCGGTGGCGTCTATGCCGCGCGCGCGCGCGCCGGCCACCAGCTGCAGCGTGCGGGGGCTCGACACATGCACGACCTGCACCTTCGTGCCGAGCGCTCCGGCCAGAGCGAGCACCATGGCAGCCGACACTTCTTCAACCAGCGCCGGGCGACTCAGTGCGTGGGCGCGTCCGGTCGTGTGCCCCGAGGCTTCGACCTGTCGGGTGAACGAGGCGGCCATGCCGGCATGCTCGCAGTGAAACGCATGGCGCAGCCCTGTGCGGCCCACGGCGCGCATGACGTCGACGAGCAGGGCCTCATCGGTGCACCAGAGCCCGCGGAATTCATCAAGCCGCGTCGGCGGCGGCGGCTGCAGAAACGTCTTGAAGGCGACCGCACCGACCTCGGCCTGCGAGGCGATCTCGTCGAGGTTCTCGTGACCTGCGCCGCCGTAGAGGGCATAGTCGGTGTACGCGTGCGGTGCCATCAGCGCAGCACGTTGTGCCAGCGAGGCCCCCGAGTTGGCCGGCAGTCGCGCGATGGGCATTTCGAACAGCGTGGTAATGCCGCCCAGCGCTGCGGCGGCGGTACCCGACGCGAAGTCTTCCCGGGCATCGATGCCGGGATAGCGCGTGTGCACGTGCGTGTCGATCACGCCTGGCAGCACATGCAACCCCGGCACCGCCAGCACGGTGTCAGCGGTGGCCGTGGCGCCGGCACTCCCCGAGGGCAGCAGGGCCACGGTGCGGCCGTCACGCACGGCCACATCGGCGGCGTGGCAACCCTCGGCGGTCACCACCGTTCCGCCCGTCAGCAGGAGGTCGCAGTGCAGGGAAGCCATGGCGGGTGAACCTGCGCCGGGTGCGATTACCGAGGCGACGTGAGCAGGCCCCTGATACGGGTATTCTGCGGATCGTCGCGGAAGGTTTCGAACTCGAGCGTGTAGCCCTCGGGGTCGTAGGCCGTGAACCCGCGAATCGGCAGCGACTTGCTGTCGGCGAGCGGGCTCCGCATCCGCACGCCGCGGCTGGTGAGCCAGGCGTACCACGCATCGACATCCTGTGTCACAAACGCCACGGCGACCGGCTTGGTCTCGGAGGCGCGGTGCATGCCGCGGCTTTCATCGACGAGGCCGATGAACGACGTGGGCGAGGTCTGATACACCTTGGCCCAGCCCTGGTCGACCGTCAGTGTGAGCCCCAGGGTGTCCTGGTAGAAGCGCATCGCCGAGGGAATGTCCTTGTAGTAGAGCCACGTGATGCTGCCCTGCGCGAGCGTCCCAGGTCGCGCCGGTGTCTGCGCCTGCAGTAGCGTCAGGGGGATGCCTGCCAGCAGAGTCGCGAGGATGAACGGAATGAGTTGTCGCATCGGAAGACCTCCGTGAGATTCGTGCACGACCGTGTGGGCGCCATTGTAGCCGTGCCCGTCGCCGAAGCGTCACGCTGCGCCAGTCGGATCGCGATACGATGCCTCTGGACGTTCTCTGTGCCCGCCTCCACACAGGCCTTCATCTCCCGCATCGCCACGGCGGTGCCGCCGCACGACGGGCATGCGCTGTTTGTCGGATTCCTGCCGCAGCTCATTCACGACCCGCGCCACCTGAAGATCGTCCAGCGCCTCGCCAGTCGCGCGCAGATTGCCCATCGGTACTCGGTGCTGTCGGCAGCCACCGAAGGACCGGCCCTCGATGCCGACGGCTTCTATCAGCCGGGCCACTTTGCCACCACGGCGCAGCGCATGCGGCGCTATGCCGTCTCGGCACCCGCCCTCGCCGAACAGGCCGTGTCTCAGCTGCTTGAGGGTGACGACCGCCAGCGCATTACCCACCTCATTGTGGCGTCGTGCACCGGATTCGCTGCGCCTGGTGTTGACCTCGAACTGCAGACCCGCCTCGGGCTGCGTTCAGATCTTGAGCGCACCGTGATCGGATTCATGGGCTGCTACGCTGCGTTCAATGCGCTCAAGCTCGCCTCGGCCATCGTGGGAGCTCGGCCCGATGCACGGGTCGTGGTGGTGTGCGTCGAACTCTGCACCCTGCACCTGCGCGACGACCCGGCACCCGAGAAGGTGCTCGGCTTCCTGCAGTTCGCTGATGGATGCGGCGCCGCGCTGGTGACAGCCGACCCCGGCGGGCTGCGGCTCGACCGCTTCCGCTGCGAAGTGGTGACCGAGGCCCGCGATCTCATCTGCTGGACGATTGGCGATCACGGCTTTGACATGGTGCTGTCACCCGATGTGCCGCAGGCACTCGGCCGCGTGCTGCCCGGCGTGCTTCCCCATCTGCTGTCAGATGAGGCGCGCGCGGGGGTGCGGCACTGGATGATTCACCCCGGTGGCCGCAGCGTGCTTGATGCGGTGGAAGAGGCACTGGCCCTCGAGCCGCAGGCGTTGACGCTGTCACGCCGTGTGCTGCATGACTTCGGCAACATGTCGTCGGCCACCATCCTGTTCGTGCTGCAGTCATTGCTCGATGCACCGGTGGACGATGGGCCCGGGGTGGCGATGGCGTTCGGCCCGGGGTTGACGGTGGAGAGCCTGCAGTTCACGCGGATGGTGCGCGCCGCATGCTGATGCAGGCACGGTCGGCAGCTGCCGAGCTGATGGATGGCGACGACTACTCACCCGAGGAGTTTGCAGAGACCCTGCGCCATCTGGCCCGCATCAATGTGCTCACCCGCGGCTACCAGCCCACCCTGGCGGCGCTCGACCGCGTGGTGGCGACCGGAGCGGTGCCTGCCGATCGCCCGCTGACGGTGCTCGACATCGGTTGTGGTTTCGGCGACACGCTGCGTGAGGTGGCGGCATGGGCGCGTCGACGCCGAGTACAGGTCGCCCTGACAGGCGTCGACCTGAATCCGCTCTGCTGCCAGCTGGCCGAGGGGGCCACCGATGCGCGTGATGCCATTACGTGGCGGGTGGCCGATGTCTTCGCACTTGAACCGGATCCCGTCGACGTGGTGATGTCGGCGCTCTTCATGCATCACCTCAGTGATGCCGGTGTCGTCCGCGTAATCCGCTGGATGCGTCAGCATGCGCGCGTGGCCGCATTCATCAACGACCTGCATAGGCACCCGCTGGCCTATCACTTCATCCGGCTGACGACGCCGCTCTTCAGCGGCAATCGCCTGATCTGCCACGACGCCCCGGTCTCAGTCGCGCGGGCCTTCACTCGGGCCGAGTGGGAGCGGTTGTTGGCCGAGGCTGGCGTTCCAACGGGCACGGCAGCGATCCACTGGCACTGGGCCTTTCGCCACGGCGTGTACATCGATACACGACTCTCACCACAGGACCTGACGGCGCGGGAATGAGTGAGCAGGCGCGGCGTGCGGGTGTCGTCGTCGTGGGTGGAGGCCTCGCTGGAGCCATGGCGGCCGCACACCTTGCGCGGGCCGGCGTGCCCGTCATCGTCTTCGAGCAGTCGCTGCAGCCGCAGCCAGCGGTATGCGGCGAGTTCCTGAGCTTCGAAGGGGCGGCACTCGTGCGTGAGATTGGCGCAGACCTGCCGCAAGAAGCCCACGCCATCGACACTGTTGCGGTGCATGGGCCGCGGCACACGCTGATCTCGCGCCTGCCCGAGGGAAACCTCGGTGTGTCGCGGATGCGGCTCGACGAAGCGCTGCGGCTGCGTGCCGGGCAACTGGGTGCGGTCATCCATCGCGGTGTCACCGTACATCGCCTCACGCCGCTCGACGACTCGGGGACGCTCGTGCAGACCAGTGGGGGTGACTGGCAGGCCGACGCCGTGATTGTGGCGACGGGCAAGCGCGACCTGCGCGGTGTGACCGCGCGCGCGCGCACGCACGAGGTCGTGGGCGTGCAGCTGCATGTGAGCGTCGCTCCGCAGGTGCGCGTGCGCATGCACAGTCGTGTGTCGCTGTGGGTGGGCGAGGGGGCCTACGGAGGTGTGGCACTCGTCGACGACACCACGCTCAACGTCTCGTGCGTGATCACGCCACAGGCAGCCCGCACGCACGGACTGTGCGCCGCCGACCTGATGCCGGCACTGATGCAGTCGCATCCGGCCGCCGCACGTGTGCTCGCCGAGATCGTGTGGCCTGCGGTGAAGATGATGGCGGTGGCACCGGTGCCCTACGGCTATGTGCGTCCGGTACCGCCAGGCGCCGGACTCTGGTGTGCCGGCGATCAGCTCGCGGTGATTCCCTCGCTCACTGGCGACGGTATGACGATGGCCCTGGCGAGTGGGCGTAAGGCGGCGATGGCGATCGTGGAGGGCTGGAGCGCGGGGCCTGCAGTGTCACGTTCACGTAACGTCGATGCCCGAGGCCTTCGGGGAGACCGCCTGCGCCCTGCGGCCGAGCGCTATCACACGGACATGGTGCAGGCGTGTGGCCGGCAGGTGCGTGTGGCGGTGCGGCTGCAGCAGCTATTCGCACGTCCGCGGGTGCTGGACCCCATGCTGCGCCTAGGTGCGTGGTTGCCGCCCGTGGTGCCGCTGCTGGTGCGCGCGACGCGTGTGCCGCGGGCACTGCGTGCCCCGGCAGCTCCTGCCGCTTGCCGTGTGGCGTGAGTGTTCCAGGGCCGCGCTCACAACTGTTCTGTGTAGACGGACGTCAACGCATAAACCATCTTGTGGAATGCGTGTGCAGTCACCGCCAATGTCGAACACAGGAGGTTCGACATGAGCTCATGCAATCGTGTGCTTGCCGGTGCCTTCGTTCTCGTCACCCTGACACTGGCTCCGGCAGCCCCCGCGTCGGCTTCGTCGATGGATCAGGTCGCCACACAGGCGCGCGGCTGACGTCCTCCACCCCCCAAACGCACCCGTCCCCTCGGGCGGTGTCCCTGACATTCAGGGGCGCCGCCCGTGTCCTTCGCGTGGCGCCGGCCTGCGACGTCTCTGACTTGACGCGGGCCATCGTCGCCCGATACCGTCATCGCATGTTCCCTCTCTGGCGCCCGCCCTCGGCGCTGGCCGCGCTTGGGCTTTTCCTGGCACTATCCGTGGCCCCGGCCCACGCCCAGTCGCAGGGCGAACCCGACAGTCAGACCGCCTGGGGCGGCATCTTCACCAGCGCCCAGGCCAGCACGGGCGCGACGCTGTACAGCGGCCGCTGCAGCAGTTGTCACCGCAGTGATCTCAGCGGCGGCAACGGACCCGCGCTCACGCTCGGCGGCTTCGGCGCGTCATGGGAAGGTCAGCCCCTGTCTGCCCTCGTATCCCGCATCCAGTCGACGATGCCGCCGACCGATCCGGGCAGTCTCACCGACGCACAGGCCGCCGCGATCGTCGCGCATCTGCTGCAGCGGCAGGGCTATCCCGCAGGCAGCACCACGCTGAGCGCCTCGTCGTCGAGCCTGTATCGCAGCCATCGACTCTCGCCGCTGACCTGGACTGCGCCCGCCGCCGGCAATCAGAAATCCATCGCGGTGACGGCCTCCGATACCGGCCACAGCTGGTTCGTCACTCAGCTGCCGTCGTGGTTGTCCTCGTCGGTTTCCGGAGCGACTGGCAGTGGCACGACGACAATCATCGCGGCGCCCAATACCTCGGGGGCCACGCGAACAGCGACCATTCTGATCGCCAACCGCCCCCTGAGCGTGACGCAGGAGAGCACGGGCTCGTCCTCGGTACCATCAGTCCCGAGCAACGTCGCAGCCGCCATCGTCGATCAGCTCGTGACGTTCACCTGGACCGCACCAGTCGCCGGGGCCACGCCGACGCGCTACCGCATAGAAGCGGGCACCACTGCCGACAGCTTTCCGGTGATGCTGGATGTGGGGGCCGTCACGACGCACGCCGTTCCCGGCGTGCCGTTCGGGTCCTATGTCGCCCGCATCCGCGCGGGGAACGATGCTGGATTCGGCGAGCCATCGGTGGCCATCCCCGTGGTGGTGACCGCCATCTCGCCCGGCACGCCCCGCAATGCCCTCGTCACGGTCACCGGGTCGACCGTGCGCTTCACCTGGGACGCCCCTGCGTCCGGCAGTACGCCGACCGGCTACCTGATCGAGGCTGGGCTGCAGGCCGGGCGCACCGATATCGGCCCGATTCCCTGGACCACGCGCGTGTTCGAGGCGGGCAACGTGCCCGACGGGCGCTACTTCCTCCGCGTGCGTGCCGTCGCCGGCAGTACGCCCGGTGCGGCCACCGCAGATGTCGTAGCCGATGTGGTGCCCGATCTCAGACCGCCCGGAGCTCCGGCCGCGCTTGACGCGACCGTGGCCGGACGCACAGTGACCCTGCGGTGGACAGCCGCGACCGGCGGTGCCCCTGCGTCGGTCTATGTGCTGGAAGTCGGCTCGTCGAGTGGCGCAAGTAATCTCGTGCCAGGGCTCGATCTGTCCGCGTCGCAGACCAGTCTGCTGGCGCCTGATGTGCCGTCAGGGCAGTACTTCATCCGAGTGAGGGCGCGCAGCGCGGCCGGCGTGCTCGGCCCGCCGTCTCCTGAGGTGCTGATCAACGTGACCGGCAGTCACTGAGCACGCATGACGAGCGGAGCCTCGCGCAGACGCTTGACCGTAAACGGCGCGACGGCTACGTGCCGGACGTGGCCTGCACCAGTACCTGCAGTTCGGGAATGTGCCAGTTCCAGGTGCGCATCGATGTCGTCTGCCGCAGACGCACGTCTCGCACAGGGTGCGGCGGCATCGGGAACCGCATGACGGGCCGACGCGGTGCCGAGACCATCGCCTCGAGAATGGTCGGCACGACCGAGCCGTCGAACACGGTGTCGGTCGTGCCGTTGGCGGCCACGGTCTCGATGATGAGGTGACGCGGATAGTTGGCAGTCTCGACCGGGACGTCCATCAGCACAGCCTCGAGCGTCCGCGGACGCGACAGCGTGACGGTCACTGACTCGTTGCCGCGCTGGGCATCGCCGCTGAGCCAGCGTGTCATCGGATTTCCGTCGAGCATGTCCTTCACCCGGTCGGGCCTGTGTGACGTCGTCACCGTGAAGTCGGATGCTGCCACCAGCGGGACGACCTCGGCGGATGGGGAAGGCACCTGCGTCTCGGGATCCCTCAGCGCGAATGCCGTGAATGTTTCCCCCTCCCACACATCCGCCACCTGCGAGGCAGCCGGCCGCAGGTCAGGCAGCAGTGGCGCATCGCGCCGCACCACCACGATGCGCACGCCGATGCGGGAAAGGCCCTCGAACAGCGCCGGCCATTCCCCCGGGCTCAGGGCCGGGCTGCCTGGGCCGCCGACGAAATCCTGCAGCGCCGAGCCGTATCCGCTGTAGCCGTTGACGACGCGGCGTCTGTGATCGAGCGACGCCATGAGTGCCGGGAGGTTTCGGGTCCAGCCGTCGCGGCTGGCATACATCGGCCACTCGAGGACGGCACCGGGCGCCTGCATGGCCATCCAGCGCGTCAGGGCCGTGCGTTCACCGGACGGCGGATCGACGACATGGATGGTCACCGGTCCGCCGTAGCCGTCGTGCAGCAGTCCCAGTACCAGCAGCAGGCAGATGCCCCCTCGCAGAGCCGGTGATCCGAGGCGATGCAGCAGCCCGGCTGCTCCGAAGCCGGCCAGCACGCACAGGGCGAGCGAAACGACGACGGCCATGCGCGCGGGCACCCGCAGGCCTGCCAGTCCCGGCACATGGGTCAGCAGCCATCCGTACGACGAGTGATGCAGCCCCATCGACATCCACAGTGCAACGGCGAGGAGCACCACGTAGGTCAGCCGACGACCCCGAGTGCCGGCAGATGCGGCTGGATCGGGCACGGGCCACACGGCGCCGAGGCCCCCCAGCAACGCCAGCAGCAGCACGACGCCGCCTGGAAACAGTGTCCGTTCCGCGGCGCCTCCGGCGATGACACCTGGCCAGGTCGCCATGTCCGGAAGCGCCCGGCGATAATCATCAAGGGTGGCGCTGAACATCAGGATTTCGTCGTAGCTGCGCGAGAAGCCCATCGTCTGCTGCACGTCGAAATAGACCAGAGCCACGGGCAGCATGATCGCGACCAGTGCGGCGGCGGCGACGGACAGATCACGCAGCGTGAGCCCGAGCCGCACTTGAGTAGTGGCCAAACCGCGGCGCGCCGCATCCGCCAGGGGAATCAGTTCACCCCCTGCCACGACGAGGACGGTCACCGCGAAGAAATACAGGAAATAGCCGTTGGTCAGGCCGAGAACCGCGAAGGCCCCGACGAACCCGGCCAGGGCCCATCGCCGCCCGGTCGAAAAATAGATGTGCAGGGCCCAGAGCGCCAGCGGCATCCAGCCGGACATCAGCATCTGCAGACGCGACCCGTGCAACACCCTGTGCGGCGCGCACACAAACGCCACGGCGGCGATGAGGGCCGCATCGGTGCGTCCGGTCAGGTGCCTGACCAGTCCGAACATGCCTGCGCCGGCAAGCACGTATGACCCGAGCAGGGCCACGTTGTGCACCAGCGCGGGATTGCCTGTCAGCCACTGCAGGGGCGCCGTGAAGATGGCGGTCCCGAGCAGATGCTCGGACCAGGCCAGCGTGTCTGCGTACGGAAAAAACAGTGTGGCGTCCCACAGACCCGACAATCCGTGACACAGTCGGTCGGCGTCCCATGCGAGGATATAGGTGTTGAGCAGCGGGTCGCCCAGGTCATATGGAAGCCCCAGGGACCGCAACGGCAGCAGCGGCCAGGTCAGCACAACGCCCAGCAGCAGGCTCAGCAGCGACACGGCAGAGAGCACGAGACCACGCACCTCACGATTGTGCCCCAAAGCACGGCGAGGGCGGGATTCGACAGCCGAGGCGAGGCAGCGTCAGATAATACGCATGGTGCGCAGGGGAATCGTGGTGACGCAAGGAATCGGACTGAGCCTGGCCCTCCTGGTTCTGCTCGCGCATCGCGAGGCGGGCGCGCAGGAGCCGCCGCCCCAGCCCCCGCGGCCACGCGTCGAACTGCTCGCCGCCGATCCGCTGGATCTGTCGGGGGACGTCGATTCCAACAGCCCCGTGATGTGGGCACCTATCGATGGTCTGCCGAGCCTCAGGGTCTTCACCTCGACGGCTGGTGTGCCCAGTGTGGCCGACGGACTTCGCCTCCGTCGACTGGAACCTGCCCAGCCGGTCACGATCGTCAATCTTCCGGGGCACGGCATGTGGTTCGAGGCTGTGGTGGCCGATGATCAGGACGTCTAATACGCCGTTTATCACAACGAGATTCCGTCCGACCGGTGCGACCGTCTGGATCGGACCGCACCGCAGAGTGGTCTCATGCGATCAGACGACTATGGCACCACGTGGACGAACCTCGGCATCATCCTCAAGGCGCGTCCCGAGCACGTGGCATGTGGCACGGGCAACGCCTACTTCGTCGGGGGCATCGGCGATGTCTCAGCCGTTCTGAATGACGAGTGCACTGATCTCTACATTTTCTTCAGCCAGTACTCGCCCAACCCGTCGGGGCAGGGGGTGTCGGTGGCGCGTCTGCCGTGGGCGCACCGCGATGATCCGATGGGCCGCGTCGATGTGTGGGTCGACGGAATCTGGCAGGCACCCGATGTGGTCGACGGGCCCGATCCCGATTCCCTTCCTGAACCGGATGACGCCGTGATCCCGACTGCCGGAGCGCACCGGCCCAGCGCGACCGTTGCCAGCGAGATCTTCTCTCCCGAAGGCACCGCGCTCTTCCCGACCGAGCGGCCCTGGCACGACGACGATCCCGGGAACGATGCTTTCTGGGGGGCCATCTGTCCACTGGAACACGCACCTCAAGCAATGGGTCATGCTGCTCAACCGCACCGCCGACGATGAGTGGACCCAAGACGGGGTCTATGTCTCGTTCTCGACCTCGCTGGACGATCCCACGCAGTGGACCCCGCCCGAATGCATCCTGGAGGGAGACAAATGGTATCCGCAGGTGGTAGGCCTCGAGTACGAGACGGGCACTGACAAGGTCGCGGGTGAGGCCCCGCGGCTGTTCGTCTCGGGTGAATCCAGATACCTCATCCGCTTCACTCGCCCGGAGCGGCGTTAGCGCCGGGCGCTGCGGACATACGACGCGTCGAGCGCCTGCACGTCATTGCAGCCCAACAGCTTCATGGTGCGAATCACGTCGGTGCGCAGCACATCGATCGCGCGCGTCACCCCGGCATCGCCGGCGGCCGCCAGGCCATACGCATAGGCACGTCCGATGAGCACGGCGCGAGCGCCGAGGCACAGCGCCTTGACGACATCACCGCCGGTGCGGATGCCACCGTCGAGCAGCACCTCGGTCTGGTGTCCGACCGCGGCCACCACCTCGGGCAGAATCTCGATGGTGGCGGCCACGCCGTCAAGCTGGCGCGCACCGTGATTGGACACCACCACCGCCGACGCGCCCACATCGACCGCCCGTCGCGCATCGTCGGCCGTGTGTGCGCCCTTGACGACGATGGGGCCGCCCCAGGCCTCGCGAATCCACGGGAAGTCGTCCCACGAGACCATTGATGCCTCGAGCGCCGCACCGACGTCGGCATAATCCATCGGTCCGGACGGCAGCACGATGTTGGGAAACTTCATGAGTCCCCCGTCACGGGCATAGCCGAGCAGCCAGCCTGGTCGCGTGATCATCTGACAAACGTAGGGCCAGCACACCAGGGGATTGAAGGTCAGCAGTTCCTTGATGCCGTTCCGCAGGTCGCGCTCACGCAGTCCGGCCACCGGCGTGTCGATGGTGACGACCAGCGCCCGGTATTCGGCCGCTTTCGCGCGGGCGATTGCCGCGAGGGCCACGTCGCGCCCGCCTACGAGGTAGAGCTGATACCACGCCGGACCGGTCGTGGCGGCCTTGACGTCTTCGAGACGGCAGCCTGAGAGGGTCGACAGAATGTAGCCGGTGCCGGCGCGGCCCGCGGCGCGCGCCGCGTGTTCTTCCCCTCGAGGAAAAAAGAGGCGGCTGCTGCCGACCGGGGCCAGCATGAAGGGCAGGGCGAGATCGGTGTCGAGCACGCGGGTCTGCAGGCTGACCGAGCGCGTGGCGACGGCCGAGCGCGGGCGGAAGCGCCAGTCGTCGTAGGCGCGCATGTTCTCCGCGAGCGAGCGTTCGCGTTCGGCGCCGCCGTCGATGTAGTCGAAGACGACCCGCGGCAGGCGACGTTGCGCCTGTCGCCTGAGGTCGCTGATGTTGAGGACGTGAGGAGCCGACACGCTGGGGGCCATGGTGGAGCGGATTCTATACCCGGCGACCGTCGGCGCATTGCATCCCAGGGGACGGTCTGGTAACGTCACCGCCGTCTGTTCCCTGCAAGGATCTGCGCATGATTCGGCTGCTCGCTCTCCGTTGCCCGTCCGCTACATGGCGGGTTGCTGTACTGGCTGTCTTTCTGGGGCTGCTGCCCCACACGGCCTGGGCCACCTGGTCGGTGATTGCGGTCGACAAGACCACAGGGCGCGTCGTCATCGCCTCGGCGACGTGTGTCGATCGCGACGACCAGATGCTGATGGGCCTGCAGGCGGTTGTCGTACCGGGAAAGGGCGTGGCGGCCTGCCAGGCGGCCGTCGACATCACGCATCGCAATCAGCGGCTCGTCTACGAGGAACTGCAGAAGGGCACGGCCCCGGCGCGCATCATCGAGATGCTGAGCGCCGACCGGGCCTTCCCGGTGCGGCAGTTCGGCATCGTCGACCTGCAGGGGCGTTCGGCCGGACATTCCGGAAAGAAGAACGGCGCGGTGTCGCAGGACGTGCAGGGACAGGTGCCAGGCACGGAGATTTACTACTCGATTCAGGGCAACATCCTGCGCCCGGACAACGTGGTGCCGCGTGCGGCCGAGGCCTTGGTGAAGGCCACCGGGGCGCTGACCGATCGCGTGATGGCGGCGATGGTGGCGGCCGATGAGGCCGGTGGCGACAGCCGCTGCAACTGTCCGCCCGAGCGCCCTGGTGCCCCGCCCGCGGCCATACCGTGTGAGGGAAAGACGTCCCACGTGGCCTACATCCTGATGGCCAACCCGACCGACCCGACCGGCCCCACATCGCACAATGACGGGCGCTATGCGCTCTACCTGACGGTGTCGCAGCCGGGGGCGGAGAAGGGGGCCGGACAGATTCGCGAAGGCGAGAACCTCAATCCGGTTAGGACACTGCAGCGGCGCTATGCGGAATGGCGCCGGACGCAGCCGGCTGATTATCGTTAGGCACCCCGTGAACCCTTCTCGCGTGACGCGCCGGTGGTGCAGGGCAACACCACCCCAGACAACCGGTATACCGGCCGTGCCGGCACGGTGTGCCGGTTGTTCGGCACCGCCGCTGCCGAGGCGACGGCTTGGGCGAGCCGTCGTGCTGGTGCTGACCGCGTCGGTCATGGTGCCCCTCGGGGCTCGCGGGCGCAGCGGCCCGGTCGAGGCGCAGTCCCAGGCGGCACTGGCGGCCCCATTCGGAGCCACGCTCTATCGCACCTACTGTGCGGTCTGCCACGGGCCCGATGCCCACGGTCGCGGGCCGCTGGCCTCGTCGCTCCGTGTGGCACCAACCGATCTCACGCAGCTGGCGCGTCGTAGCGGCGACACGTTCCCGAGACTGGCCGTAACGCGCAGCATTGACGGGCGCGACACGGTGCGCGGACACGGTACGGGTGACATGCCCGTGTGGGGCGATGCCTTCGAGCGATCGGTCGAGGCGGGGCCCGATGCGGTGCGTGCGCGCATCGATGTGCTGGTCAGCTATCTCGCCAGCGTCCAGGAACCGCGCTGAGCCCCGGGTCGCGGGGTAGAATTCCGTCGCACGATGTCACGAGATTCCGTCGTTCGCGTTGCCCGGCATGTGCCCTTTGATGAGGTCTGTGCCGCCCTCGACGAGGCACTGTCCTCCGCGTTCCGCACCCGCGTCGTCGACGACCTGTCCTCGGCGCCGACCATCGGTGCCGCCCTCAGCCGCCTGCGCGAGACGCTGCGCAGCGACGTGTGGACGTTTGACGGGGCGGCACTCACGCTGGCCCGCGCCGTGCGCGCGTACGACCGCCTCACGCGTGACGAAGGATTCCACGCCCTGCACGACTGGGACGGCGTGGCGGCGCATGTCAATGCCGACACGATTCCTGTCGATGTGCTGACGTATGTCATCGACCAGCGCGGCACCGATGCGTTCACACGCATCGTTCCGGCGCTGCTCATCGACTACTACTTCATGCATGTGCTGTCGCTGCTGTCGCTGCGCATCTGGGACACCGGCGATGCCGATGCCGCGCTCGACCGGGTCGACGGGCTGCTGCAGCAGCTGCAGGGGCCACAGGGCAGCGGCCACCGGTTCTGCGACGATGCCGCGACGCTGCTGCTGATTGCGACGGCGCACTACGAGCGCGAAGAGTGGGGGTACGACCTGCTGCTGGGTCGGACGCGGACGCTGGCCGCCCGGCATCGGGCGGCCATTGCGGTGGGGCACGGCGTCGCGATGGGGTGCCATCTGCGCTTCGGGTTTGAGGCCACGTATGGCCGCGATACGTCGTTGATGCGTGAGGACAACGTGGCCGACTATCCGTGGCTGTGCTTTGCGCTGGCCACGCTGATGGACGATTACACCGTGCTGCGCGGCGGGGGCGCGGCGACGCTGGGACGCGAGGCGCTGCTGGAGTCGATGCTGAACGGCCTGACGGCCGACCCGCGGGCGTTTGTGGGGCAGGGACCGCGGTCGCTGGCGGCGCACGAGGTCGAGCGGGGCCGGTTCCGCGAGCAGTTCCATGCCTGCCGCGACGAGCTGATGGAGGCCTTCACGGCCTTTCAGCCTGGTGAGGCGGCGTATTCACCGTTGTCGTTCTTCTTCAACTTCTCCCACAACGTCATGAAGGGGCAGATGGTCGATGCCCTGCTCTGGGACCAGGCGTGGCCGGTGGGGCTGAACGACCTGTTCACGGCCCTGCCGAGGCCCGGCGAGCGCCCCGAGCGGTCGCGCGAGACCCTGGCGCGGACTCTGATGGGGTATGCGCGCACCAACCCGCACCGGATCCGTAGGCGGCTGATGCCGGTCATCGTGTACGACCCCGACACCGGATACCGGGCCTACCGGCTGACCCTGCGGCGGCTGGTCGACTAGCACGCGGCGATGGCCTCGGGGCCGGAGACAATCGGTGACGTCGGACTCGGGGAAGCACTCTGAAAAACCTTGCTGCCGTGCCGATTGTTCTGGACATATAATTCGGGAATCTCTGGCGCCGCGTGTGCGGACGCCGGCGGAGCACTTCTGAAAGTCGGGGCACGCGTCTATGCGAATGAGCACGAGCAGCATCGGGGCAGGCGTGATGGTGGCGGTCGTCTCGGCAGGTGTGCTGATGGCGGCCCGCACCCCTAGGCCGGTCGCACCGCAGACCGCACCTGCGGCCGCGGCGGTGCGGGCCAGTGCGCCGAAGCTACCAGCCGGGGCACCCGCACCCGTGCGGGCAGGCGCGTCGAGCCAGGATCACAACGCGGTCATCGCCAAGTATTGTGCCGGGTGCCACAACGAACGCCGCCCTGCCGCCGACCTCAGCCTGGCGAAGTTCGACGTGAACGATGCGGTGTCGCACGCCGAGAAGGCCGAGAAGATGATCGTCAAGCTGCGCGCCGGCATGATGCCGCCCGCGCGGTCGCCGCGGCCCGAGCCGGCCGTGCTTGAGGCGCTGACGGTGGCGCTCGAGTCGACGCTGGACAGGCACGCGTCCAGCAAGCCCAACCCGGGCCGCCGTACGTTCCAGCGCCTGAACCGCCCCGAGTACGAGCGTGCCGTTGAAGAGATGCTGGGGCTCAAGGTGAACGCCGGCGACTGGCTGCCGCTCGACACCAAGAGTGCCAACTTCGACAACATTGCCGACGCGCAGGCGCTGTCGCCCACGCTGCTCGAGTCGTATCTCAATGCCGCGACGGCCATCAGCCGTCTCGCGGTGGGCGACCGCACCGCGCCCACGATTGACGTCACGTACACCAATCCCAGCTACATGTCGCAGCATCCCTGGGATTACGTGGAAGGTGCACCGTACGGCACGCGTGGCGGTATGGTGACGTCGCATGTGTTCCCGGCCGATGCCGAGTACGAGTTCCAGATGACCTTCAACGCGGGTGAGAACACCCGGTACGAGGACATCGACATTTCCATCGACGGCGAGCGCGTGTCGCTGCTCAACTACGAGCTGGCGCAGGTGGCGGCGGCAGATGGCCGCGGGCAGGCCCCGATGCGTACCGAGCCGATTTTCATGCGCGCCGGCCAGCACACGATTTCGGCCGCGTTTGTGCGGCGCACCGACGGGCCGTATGAAGACCTGATCAAGCCGCACGGCTGGTCGTATGCCGGCGGCGGTTCCGGTGGCAGCGGTATCACGACGCTACCGCACCTGCGTGATCTGGTAGTGGTGGGGCCGTTCCGTGCCACGGGCGTCTCCGACACCCCGGCCCGGCAGCGAGTGTTCTCGTGCCGTCCGACGTCGCCGACCGAAGAGCGCGCCTGCGCCCGCCAGATCGCTACGCGCCTCGGTTCGCAGGCCTACCGTCGTCCGATGACGACCGCCGAGGTCGACCGGCTGATGCCGTTCTACGAGAAAGTGGCGGCGAAGAACGGATTTGAGGCCGGCGTGACCAGCGTGCTCGAGACGATTCTGGCCAGCCCCTACTTCATCTTCCGCATCGAGCGCGAGCGCGAAGGTCGGCCCGGGTCGTCGGTGCGCGTCGCGGACGTCGACCTGGCGTCGCGGCTGTCATATTTCCTCTGGAACACGCCACCCGATCAGGCACTGCTCGATCTGGCACTGGCCGGCAGGCTCAACGATCCCCGCGTGCTCGAGCAGCAGGCGCGGCGCATGCTGGCCGATGCGCGCAGTGAGGCGCTGGGCACCCGCTTCGCCGCCCAATGGCTGCGACTGCAGGACGTCGACAAGGTGCATCCCGACCCGAACTTCTTCCCGAATTTCGACGAGAACCTCGCGGCGGCGATGCGGCGCGAGACCGTGATGTTTTTCAATCACCTGATCCGTGAGGACCGGTCGATGCTCGATCTGTATCGGGCCGACTACACATTCGCCAACGAGCGCCTGGCGCAGCAATACGGCATTCCCGGCATCGCGGGCAGCGAATTCCGCAAGATCGCCTACACCGATGCCAATCGCCGCGGACTGCTCGGTCAGGGCTCGATTCTCGTGCAGACCTCGCTGGCCAACCGCACGTCGCCTGTGCTGCGCGGCAAGTGGGTGATGGAAGTGCTGATGGGAGCGCCGCCACCGGCGCCGCCGCCCAACGTGCCCACGCTCGAGGAGACCGACGGGGCCAAGGAAGGCCGGCTGCTGACCACGCGCGAGCGTATGGAAATTCACCGCGCCAACCCGACGTGCAATGCGTGCCACCGCATGATGGACCCCATCGGGCTGGCCCTCGACAACTACGACGTGACCGCGCAGTGGCGCGTGCGCGAGAACGGCATGCCGCTCGACACGAAGGGCGAATTCTTCGACGGGTCGGGTGTCTCGTCGCCGGCCGAACTGGTGACGGCGCTGCTCAAGCGGCCTGAGCCGCTGGTGCGCACCTTCACCGAGAACCTGCTGGCCTACGGGCTGGGGCGCCGTGCCGAATACTTCGACCAGCCGACCATCCGGGCCATCACCCGGGCGGCGGCGGCGCAGGACTACAAGATGTCAGCGTTTATTCTGGGCGTGGTGAAGAGCGACGCCTTCCGACTGAAGCGGGCCGAGCCCGTCCCCACCGAGACGGCGACGTCCGTCGCGCAGCGTTAACTACGGGTCTGAGGAGAACGTAACCATGGCGTACCTGACTGGAAAGTACCTGCCCCGCCGCACCTTCCTTCGTGGCCTCGGGGCCACCGTGGCGCTGCCGATGCTTGACGCGATGACCCCGGCCGGGCGCGTGCTGGCGAAGGCCGCCGCCGCACCGCGCACCAACCTCATCTGCATCGAGGAAGTGCACGGGCTGGCCGGCTGCAACAACCTGGCCGCCAGCAAGTGGCTGTTTGCGCCGGAAAAGGTGGGCAGCGACTTCGCCCTGGTTCCCGAGAATCCGCTGGCTACCCTTGAGGCCTACCGCGAATACATGACCATCGTCAGCAATACCGACGTGCGCATGGCGGAGGCCTTCACGGCTCCCGAAATCGGCGGCGACCACTTCCGTTCGAGCGCGGTGTTTCTCACCCAGTCCCACCCCAAGCAGACCCAGGGCTCGGACATCTGGGCCGGCACGTCGCTTGACCAGCTCTACGCACAGCGCTTCGGGCAGGACACGCCGATGCCGTCGATGCAGTTCTGCATCGAGAATCTCGACCAGGCCGGTGGGTGCACGTATAACTACTCGTGCGCCTACACAGACTCGATCAGCTGGTCGTCACCGAACGAGCCGCTGCCGATGATTCGCGACCCGCGCGTGGCGTTCGACCTGCTCTTCGGGGCCGGCTCGTCAGCTCGTGACCGTGCCCTGCGCCGCGAGAACCGCCGCAGCATCCTCGACTGGATTCAGGGTGAAGTGGCCAGCGTGCGTCAGGAACTGGGCGTGAGCGACCGTCAGCGCCTTGACCGCTATCTCGACAACGTGCGTGAAATCGAACGCCGCATCCAGGCCATCGAGGCCCAGCACAGTACCGGCGAGCAGCGGGCCCTGCCCGATGCCCCGAAGGGCGTGCCCGACTCGTTCTCGGAACACATGCGCCTGCTGTTCGACCTGCAGGTGCTGGCGCTGCAGTCCAACATGACGCGCGTCATCTCGTTCAAGACGGGCCGCGATTCACAGAACCGCGTGTTCCCCGAGAGCGGATCAAGTCAGCCGTTCCACCCGGCGTCGCACCACGGCAACCGCGAAGACCGGATCATGGAATTCAACAAGATCTGCAAGTACCGCGTGAGCCAGGTGGGCTACCTGCTCGAGAAGCTCAAGTCGGCCTCGGAAGGCGACCAGACGCTGCTCGACAAGACGATGATTGTGTGGGGCTCGCCGATGGCCGATGCTAACGTGCACAACCACCGCCGCTGCCCACTGGTGCTGTTCGGTAAGGCCAACGGCGCGCTCAAGGGTAACCTGCATCTCAAGGCGCCGGATGGTACGCCGATGGCCAATGCCATGCTGACCATGCTCAACGAGCTGGGCCTCGACGACCTCAAGTCGTTCGGCGACAGTACCGGAAACTTCTCGCTCACCAGCCCGTCGGTCTCGACGGTGGTGGCCTGAGTCCCGCCAGTCACGGAGCGACAGACGATGATGAAGCGGATTGCCGTGCATCTGATGGTGGCGCTGGGCATGTCAGCCATGCTCAGCGCTGCGCCGGGCGGCTCGCCCATCGCCGATGCGGCGATGAAGGGCGACCTCGCCGCCATTCGCACGCTCATCAAGCAGGGGGCCGACGTCAACGCCGCACGCGGTGACGGGATGTCCGGCCTGCACTGGGCGGCCGAAAAGAATCACGCCGAAATCGCGAGCCTGCTGGTCTATGCCGGGGCGAACACAGCGGCCGTGACCCGCATCGGGCAGTACACGCCGCTGCATGTCGCGGCCCGCGCGGCGAGCCCGGCGGTTGTCGAGGTGCTCCTCAAGGCCGGCGCCGTGGTTGATGCGAAAGCCAATCCCAGCGGAGCGACTCCGTTGCATCTGGCGGCCAACGCTGGCAGCGCACCAGTCATCAAGGCACTCATCACCGCCGGCGCCGACAAGAACGCCCGCGAGGCCGAATGGGGCCAGACGCCGCTGATGTTCGCAGCCGCCTGGAACCGCGTCGACGCCATCAAGGCCCTGACGGCGGCCGGTGCCGACCCCAACATCGCGTCGACTTTCATCGACATCCAGAAGCGCAGCGCCCTCGACCGTGCGGCGTCGCAGCGCCAGTCCAAGGTGCTTGAGTCGTATGGCGTCGGCCCCGAGAAGCAGCCGTCGGCCAGCCAGATTCAGGCCGCCGCTCAGGCCGCGCGTGAACTCTTCGCTTCGGGCAAGGTCCCTCCCCCAGACAAGAACGCGCCGCCTGACCGTTTCGGTGGTTTCAACCCTGAGGAAATCAATCCTCCCGTGGCGACGAAGGGGGGCCTCACCGCCCTGCTGCACGCCGCGCGCCAGGGCTATGTCGAGTCGGCACGGGCGCTGCTCGATGGAGGTGCCAACGTCAATACGGTGGGCGCCGGTGATGGCACGAGCGCGCTGCTGATGGCGGTGATCAATGGACAGTTCGACATGGCCATGTTCCTGCTCGACCGCGGTGCCGACCCCAACCTCGCCGCCAATGGCAACGGGGCTTTCCCCCTGTGGGCCGCGGTCAACGTGCAGTGGCAGCCGCGCACGCGGTTCCCGCAGCCCCAGGAGATGGAACGCCAGAAGGCCACCTATCTCGACGTCATGCAGCGGCTGCTTGAGAAGGGAGCCGACCCGAACATGCGCATGAAGTCGCATCCGTGGTACCTCGTCTACACGGGTTGCGGCAACCGCAACTGCGGGCTGGCCGACACGTCGGGCTCAACCGCGTTCTGGCGCTCCGCATACTCCGTGGACCTTGATGCCATGAAGCTGCTCGCCCGCTTCGGCGCCGATGTCAATATCGCGACGATGGCTCCCCGCGAGGCGATTCGTCGTCCCGGTGCACCGCCGCCGGGTGCCGGTGGCCCCGTGCAGCCCACGCCGGTCGACGGTCAGGAGCGCTACACCGCACCGCCCGTTCCCGCGGGTGGTCCTGGTGCCCTACCAATTCATGCGGCCGCCGGTGTCGAATATGGCGAAGGCTTCGCAGGCAACGCCCATCGGCATGCCCCCGGGGGATGGCTGCCGGTGATGAAGTACCTGGTCGAGGAAATGGGCGCCGATGTGAATGCCCGAGACAACGATGGCTACACGCCCCTGCACCACGCGGCCGCGCGTGGCGATAACGAGATGATTACGTATCTCGTGTCCAAGGGCGCCGACGTGCGCGCCGTGTCCCGCAGCGGCCAGACGACGGCCGACATGGCGAACGGGCCCGTGCAGCGCGTGTCTCCCTATCCCGAGACCGTGTCCCTGCTCGAGAAGCTCGGGTCGCGCAACAACTTCAACTGCGCCTCCTGCTAACCTGCAGGAGACCAGCGATAGGCCGCACACGAGCCAGGCCCTCGGGTCTGGCTCGTGTGCGTTGTGGACCCACCACGGCTCCACGCACCCGTATTCAGGCACACCACCGCGCACCACCTGACAGCCAACCCACGATGGCAGGTCGAGACGTGCAGACCACCGAGAGGGACACACCGCCCAGCGGAATGCTCAGGGCTGCCGTGTCGCGCGAAAGCGGCGCGTGCTGCCGTCCCTCAGCCGTTCAACGCCGGTCAGTGCCAACTCGGACCAGTCACCCTCGAAGCGCCGTTCACCGACGCTGAATGCCACTGCCGTGCCGCGCACGCGGGCCTGACGAATCGGCTCAGAGCTCGAGCCGGATTGCCACTCGCCATGCAGCACCTGATGCAACTGCGTCAGCACGAGACGCTCACCGCTGTCGAACACCCAGCTACCTGCGACCCGTGCCGGCACTATCCACAGCAGGGCATCGCACCAGTCGGTGCAGAGCTCGGCGCGCACGCGCTCCTGCGCGTCCGGGTCCCAGTCGGTGAATCCGAATGTGTTTGCGACGATACGCGTGCCGGGCCGCAACGACTGCAGACGTGGCAGCAGGCGATCGAGATTTTCAGGCAGCAGATACAGCGCGAACACCGTGGCCTGGCTGATGTCGGCCTCGAACATGTCGCCCTGCACGAAGGACGCCCGGTCCTGCATGCCCGCGTCTGCCGCAGCCTGGCGGGACAGCGTCACCAGTTCCGGATTGAACTCCACGCCAATCGCCCGCGCACCCAGTCGAGCCGCGGCAATGACGGCACGCCCGTCGCCCGACCCCAGGTCGACCACGACGTCCTCCGGCGTCACGCCCGCCAGTGACAGCATCGTGTCGAGCAGTGCCGGAGGTGTCGGCACCCAGACGACATCCTTGCCTGCCTGCCCGATGGAGGGGCGGTAGGGCCGGGGGGCCTGCTGAGCGTCTGCCGCCGCTGCCACCTGCCCATCCCTGGGGAGCGACGGTCCAGCCGCCAGACGTTCGGACGTCTCGAGCGAGATACACAGCAGCATCGCCGCCGCGCAGCCACGGTGGCGCGACCATTCACAGGGGAAGCCAGTCACGACGGAAGTCTATCGCGTGATGCCGAAGAGCGGTGCCCGTGCCGCCGGCGTCTCAGCGCGCGGCGAGCACAAGGGAGCGCAGCGCTTCGGCCAGCACCTGGACAGCCGTCCAGTATTCGTCGAGGCTCAGGTGTTCGTGCGGCGTGTGGTCCAGTGCGGCGTCGCCGGGGCCGTAGGCGAGAATCGGGCACTGCCAGACGGGCGCGACGACATTCATGTCGCTGGTGCCGGTCTTCACGACAAATCCCGGGGTGCTGCCAGAGACGACGCGTCTGATCGCACTGAGAAAGCTGCGCACGAGCGGCGTGGTGCGTTCGGCGCGCCACGCCTGTTCCCATCCCCGGAAGTGCAGTGACATGGTGGTGCGGACGCCCGCGAGGGTGACGGTCTGGCGTGACGGTTCACCGGCGCCAGCTGCCAGTGTGATGTCCGGTAGCGTGGCGGACTCGATGCCGCGTGCCGCTTCGGCCGCGAGTGCGTGCGCGAAGGCCTGCGCATCGAAGCCCACCGGCAGTCGCCAGGCAAACTGCGCGTCGACGGTGTCGGTGAGGCCGTCGAGGTTGCCGGTGATCAAGCGACGCAGGCTTGGGCTGAGTTGGTCGAAGGGCTTACCGACGCCCTCGTTGTGCCGATCGGCGTGCGCGCGCACCCAGTTCCAGAGCTCAACGACCGACTCGGCCACGCTGGCGTCTGGGCCGGCCGTGTGCGCCATCGACTGCGAGGCGGCGACATCGACCAGCAGCCGCCCCTTGTAGCCCAGCGTCACTCGATGCATGTGGCTGGGCTCGCCGATGACACAGGCCATGGGCACCGGCTCGCGCACGCCGTCAAAGCGCGCGGCGATGTGGCGCGCGCCCTTGCTCGTGGCTGACTCTTCTTCGACGGCACCGACCACCACGAGGCGAATGCCTGCCGCGTGGGCCCAGGCCGACCCAAGCATGGCCCCGGCGGCGACAAATGTGGCGAGGGGCCCTTTCGCATCCACGCTGCCGCGCCCGTGCAGCACATCACCCTCGATGCGCACGGGAATCTTTCCGGGTACCGTATCGATGTGCCCGAGCAGCACGACGACGGTGGCGGCATCAGTCGGCCCGAGCTCGCCGACAGCATTTCCGGCTTCGTCTACGAAGGCGCGGTCGTATCCGGCGGCCCGCATCTGGTCGGCAAGCCAGGCACTGGCCGTGTGCTCATGCCGTGAGAGCGACTCGATGGCGACCAGCCCGTAGACCAGAGCCTCCGCCGATTCCCGGGTCATCATGCGTCGAGGCTCGCGGCGATGGCGTCGATTCCGAGGGTCATCTCGTCCTCGGACAGGATGAGCGGCGGCAGCAGACGCAGGATGGTGGGGCCTGCGGGCAGGGCAATGACGCGATGGTCGACCATCAGCCGTTTGAGGACGGGGGCGACCTTGGTGCGGAGTTCGACCGCGATCATCAGCCCAAGGCCCCGGATGTCCCGTACTGCGGGCACACCGGCGAGCCGCTCGCGCAGGCGGGCCAGCATCTCTGCGCCCCTGTGGGCGCTGCGCTCGATGAGGTGCTCGTCACGGTAGGCCCCAATCGCGGCCAGTCCCGCGGCACAGGCGAGAGGTGAGCCGCCGAACGTCGACCCGTGTGCCCCCTGCGATAACGCCGCACGCACCTGCGCGGTATACGCCACGGCCCCCATGGGGAAGCCACCGCCGAGGCCCTTGGCCATGCACAGCAGATCGGGCTGCACGCCGACGTGCTCGCAGGCAAACCATCGTCCGGTGCGCCCGAACCCGGTCTGAATCTCGTCAGCGATCAGCAGCGCGCCACGTTCGCGGCATACGCGCGCCGCGGTCTCGATGAAGGCGGCCGTGCTCAGGTTGACGCCGCTTTCACCCTGAACGATTTCGACGATGACCGCCGCAGTGTCATCGGTGACGGCCACGTCGATGGCGGCGGCGTCGTTGAAGGGGACATGCGTCGTGTCGAGCAGCGGACCGAACCCGTCGCGATACTTGGGTTCCCATGTCACCGACAGTGCACCGAACGTGCGGCCGTGGAATCCCTTCGTCGTCGACACGAAACGCTGACGCCCGGTCGTGAGCCGGGCGAACTTGAGTGCGCCATCCACTGCCTCGGCGCCGCTATTGCAGAGAAACGCATGTGGCAGGTGTGGCGGCAGCACGCCGATGAGCGCCTCGGCAAACTGCGCGCGCACGTCGTTGTAGAGATAGTTCGGGCACAGGGCCAGTGTCTGCGCCTGGTGCACGATGGCGGCGGTCACACGCGGATGGCAGTGCCCCAGCATGGCCACGCCCTGCGCCGAACTCAGGTCGAGATAGCGATGGCCGTCGCTATCGACCATCCAGCAGCCCTCGCCGCGCACGAAGACGGTCTCGCCCCGGCGGGCCGTAGTGCCCCCGAGAATCTGCTCTTCATGTGACCACAGGGGGACCAGTGCATCGGACACAGGTGTGCTCACTGGATATGCGTGCCGCCGCCGGCGAGGGCGCGGGACAGCGGCTGTTCGATGCGGCCATCCGCGAAGATGACCTTGCGGACGCCACCGGCAATGGCCTCGACGGCCCCCAGCACCTTCTTCTTCATCCGGCCCTCGGCGTATTGCATGAACTGGTCGGCATGGGCGCGGGGAATCTCGGTGATGAGCGTCGACTCGTCGGGGAAGGCGCGCAGCAGGCCCGGCGTATCCGTCAGGATCAGCAGGGCCTCGGCACCGAACGCGCCTGCCACCATGGCCGCGGCCCGGTCGCCGTCGACGTTGATTGCTTCGCCGACTGTCGATGCGCCGGGTGGTGTCAGGACGGGGAAGTAGCCCTCCTTCATGAGCAGCCGCAGCAGGTGTGTATTCACCTTCTCGACAGTACCGGTCCAGTCGTCGCGCAGTACGAGGCGTCGACCGTCGACCTTGATGCGCAGGGTGTCCTTGCGCGTGCCCTCGAAGATGCGGCCATCGAGGCCCGACAGCCCCACGGCATTTACGCCGGCCGTCTGCAACTTCTCGACCCACATCTTGTTGAGTTGGCCACAATAGACCATCTCGAAGATCTCAAGCGTGCGCCGGTCGGTGCGTCGGCTGACATGGCCTGTTTCGCTGGTGACAAACTGCGGCGGGTGCCCGAGTGCCTCGGCCACGGCGTTGGTGGTTTGTGCGCCGCCGTGCACCAGCAGCAGGTCGGTGCCTGAGGCGCGGAGCGCCACCAGATCGGCGACGACGGCGTCGATGTTGAGGCTGGTGCCTCCGCCTACCTTCACCACAATCATCGGTCAGGCCACTCCACTAAATCGGGTGCAGTCCGGGAAACTCGAGGCCGAGGCGTTCGTCCCATCCGCACATCAGGTTGGCGCACTGCAGGGCGCTGCCAGCGGCCCCCTTCATCAGATTGTCGATGGCGCCGAGCGCCACGACGCGCCGGCTCGTGGCATCGAATTCGAAGCCGACATCGGCGTAGTTGCTGCCCGAGAGAATCTTCGGCTCGGGATAGCGGTACAGGCCCACGCGATCCTTCACGATGCGCACGAAGGGCTCGGAGCTGTAGGCATCTCGATACGCCTTCCAGAGCTCACGTTCGGCCACGCCCTCGTGCACGAATACGTGCGCGGTGGCCAGGACGCCGCGCACGTTGTCGACGGCCGTGGCTGACAGGTGCACGTCGGTGGTCACTCCCGCGAGTGCCAGCGCCTGCAGCACTTCGGCGGTGTGACGGTGACCCGTAGGGGCAAAGCTGCGCATGACCCCGGCGCGTTCGGGGTGGTGGGTCGAGTCGTTGCTGGCGGCGCCGCCCTCGCTCGAGCCGACCTTGACCTCGCAAATGACGCCGCGTGCGGTATCGATGAGCTGCGCCTTGGCCAGCGGCCAGATGGCCAGCGTGGTGGCGGTGGCATTGCAACCGACACCGCTCACGTGGGTGGCAGCCGTCAATGCCTCGCGGTGCAGCTCAGGAAGGCCGTAGACGAAGCGGCTGAGCCACTCGGGACGCGCGTGCGGATGCCCGTACCAGCGGTCATAGTCGCCGGCGTCGCGCAGGCGGAAGTCGGCGCTGAGGTCAACGATGCGCGGGGCGAGCGCCGCGAATGTCTCGATGCGCGCCATGGCACTGCCGTGCGGCAGGCCGAGGAACAGCAGATCGCAGGGGATCAGGCTGTCTGCGGTCGAGAACTTGAGCGTCGTGCGTCCGCGCAGATTCGGGTGCGTGAAGTGTACGAATTGACCATCGAGCCGTTCGCTGGTGACCTGCTGCACGCGGATGTACGGGTGCTGCAGCAGCAGGCGGAGCAGCTCGCCTCCGGTGTAGCCGGAGGCGCCGACGATCGAGGCGGTGAGCGTGCTTGACATCGCCTGCGCTACGCGGACGCGCCGTCGGCGAGAGAGATAGTGGCGAGGTGCGCGGATGTGGCCGGTGGAAAACCGTTGGCCGCATCCCAGCCCTCGCGGGCCACGCGCAGGCAGAAGTCGACCATGCGCTCGGGGATGTCAACGCCGGTCGGCGCGATGCTGTTGCGGAACTCCATCGTGTAGTTCACTTCGTTGACGAGCAGGCCGCGGTCGGGGTCTTCAAACAGGTCGAGGGCTACCATGCCGCCGCCGCAGGCGCGCGCGGCACGTGTGCAGAGGTCCGCCATCTCTGGCGTCACCGGGCAGTTCTCCGAACGGCCCCCGCGTGCGGTGTTGGTGATCCAGTTTGGCGAGTGGCGGTAGATGGCGCAGATGGTCTCGCTGCCGATCTGGAATGCGCGGATGTCACGGCCCGGCTTCTTCACGTATTCTTGAATGTAAAAAATGCTGTGGTGATAGCTGCCGAGGGTTTCCTTGTGCTCGAGAATTGATTCGGCCGCATCGCGATCGTTCACCTTGCTGAGCAGGCGGCCCCATGAGCCGACAGTCGGTTTGAGCACGACGGGATAGCCCAGCGACTCAATGGCCGCCAGGGCGCTCTCGGGTGTGTAGGCGACCAGTGCCTTCGGCTGCGGCACGCCGGCCGCCGCCAGGGCGCTCGTCGTCATCAGCTTGTTGCCGCAGATGTCGGCGACCAGCGCGGTGTTGACGGTCTTGACGCCCTGATCATTGAGAATCTTGAGGCTGTACAGCGCGCGGCTGTGGTTGATGCAGCGCTCGACGATGACGTCGAAGTGCTGATAGGGATGCTGCCGGACGTCTGTGATATCGAAGACCAGCGTGGAATCGTCGAGCAGATTGATGGTGACGCCGCGCCGTTCGAAGGCCTCGAACAGCAGCTTTTCCTCAACGCGCACGCGGCTGTAGAGCACGCCAACGCGCGGGCTACTCACCCCAGTCCTCTTCTTCCTGTGGCGCCAGTGCCAGCGTCAGTGGTGCCAGGCCGATCACTTCCAGCTCGGCGCCGCAGCCCGGGCACTGGGTGATCTCGTGCTGCATGACGTCGGTCAGCGTGATGTCAGCGAAGCATTCGGGGCACGGGGTCGTGCCGGTTGCGGTGGGAAGAGCCATCGATCGGGAACTCCGGAAAACACACGCCCGGCCCCGTCGGGGGACCGGAGCCAGTCAGTCGTTGTGGGCCAGTTCGTACTCGCGCTGGGCGCGCGCCATCTCTGATCCGCGCACCTTGTCACGTTTGGCGGCCGCTTTCATGGCCAGTGCGTGCGTGCCCGAGGAATGCACGGCGGGCAGCGACAGCAGGCGTTCGAGCTCGACGCCCTGGCACGACGGGCATGACGGCGTGTCACCCGTGCGGACCAGCGTCTCGAACTCGTGCCCGCAGCGGGTGCAGGCGTATTCGAACATCGGCATGATGGCGCCCATTATAGATACGCTATGCTCTCGAACGCAGGAGTTTACGAGAGTTCCCACAGGAGGATTCCGATGCGGGTGAACGTGCGGACAGGCGTAATGGCTGGTGTGTATCTGGTAGCGGCGATGACCGGCGCCCGGATGCTGGCGCAGGGCGGGGCAGCGATGCCGCCGGTGAATCAGGGGCCGAATCCCTACCAGACCATTGAGAATCACTTCAAGCTGCCCGAGGGGCGGGCCTGGGGGTCCACGAGTGCCGTCGACATCGACAAGGACGGCAAGACCATCTGGGTGGCCGAGCGCTGCAGCGCCAACTCGTGCTGGGATGCGGCCAAGGGACAGATGTCGCCCCTCGACACGCTGCTCAAGTTCGACACGTCGGGCAAGCTGCTGCTCAGCACCGGCAAGGGCCTGATGGTGTTTCCCCACGGCATCCACGTCGACAGGGATGGCAATGTGTGGGTGACCGACGGGCAGGACAACCTGCCCCGCCGCCGGCCCGGCCAGGCGGCCGACGCTCCCCTGCCGCCCGCCCCGGCCACGATCGTCGGGCACCAGGTGCACAAGTTCAGCCCCGACGGCAAGCTGCTCATGTCACTCGGCAAGCCCGGCGGCAACCAGCCCGGTCAGCCGGCCGACCCAGCCTCGTTCTATCAGCCGAACGACGTCATCACTTACCCGAATGGCGACATTCTCGTCGCCGAGGGCCATGGTAATGCGGCACCCTCACCCGCGCGCCTCGTGCGCTTCGACAAGACCGGCAAGTTCCTCCGCGAATTTGGAAAGCTGGGCACCGGCACCGAGGGCGAGTTCATGCAGCCGCATGGTCTGGCGTTCGATTCGAAGGGACGGCTCTTCGTGGCCGACCGTTCGAACAACCGCATCCAGATTCTCGATGCCGAGACCTACAAGACGCTCGACACGTGGTACCAGTTCAGCCGGCTGAGCGGCATCACGATCGACAAAAACGACATCATCTACGGCGCTGATTCGGAGTCGGGCTCGGTCAACCCGCCGCACGGGGCGTGGATGCGCGGCATCCGGATCGGCAGCGCGCGCGACGGCAACATCACGGCGTTCATTCCCGATCCGACCAGCGTAGGCGAGACCTTCTCGATGGTCGACGGCAAGCCGGTGATGAAGAAGGCCGATGGAACGCCCGGGGCCACGGGCACGCTGGCGGCTGAAGGCGTCGCCGTGGACGCGGCCGGCAACATCTACGGCGCCGAGGTCGGTCCCCGCGCCGTGAAGAAATACACGCGTCGCTGACGCCTCCAGCATCCGAGGGTCGGGTGCCGCCTGCGCGGTGCCCGACCACCGGGATCAGTCTTTGAGTCCCTCCCACCGGCGCCCGACGCCCGACGCCCACCACAGCAGACCGCTGATCACCACCGCGGCCATCATCCAGCGCATCAGGGCGGCCCAGGCCGTGGCGTCCATCACCGGCCAGGGAAATCCGGCGAGGACGGCTCCGCGTTCGGTCATCCAGTGCCACGCGGTGTGCGCGACGATGGCCGACAGCAGGATCACGCCCATGCGCTCGGCCACCACGCGGGTGAAGATCCATCCCAACGCAGGAATCAGCACGACGAGCACCAGCAACTGCCCGGCTTCCACGCCCCCGTTGAAGGCCAGCAGGGACGACAGCAGGTGGTCGCCGGCAAACTGCAGGCGCTCGCGCAGGAGAAACGAGAATCCGAATCCGTGCACAAGGCCGAAGGCAAACGTCATGATCCAGCGACGCTGCAGACCGGCCCCGACGATGTTCTCGAGGGCCATGTAGAGGATCGACGCGGCAATGACCGTTTCCACCAGGGGCGGGAACCACAGCGAATCGGGCGCGAGGTCGTAGGCGGAGGCGATGAGCGTCACCGAATGCGCCACGGTGAAGGCGGTAACAATCACCAGTAGCGGACGCAGCCGGCGGAAGGGAATGACGAGGCACAGCAGGAACAGCAGGTGATCGGTGCCGTCGAGAATGTGCCAATAGCCTTCCTTCACAAACAGCCAGGCGGCCTGATACCAGCGTGGGTCGAGTTCGACGATGCCCACGTCGGCGTGCACGTCGAAGACCCGTTCGGGGGCATCGGGGGCGAGGAAGCGCAGACCGACGTTGACCTGCAGACCAAGCCGTGTAAAGCCGGGGGCAATGGCGAACTGCGACCGATCTGACTGGATGGGATATTCGAAGAGCACGTCGAGCATGCCCTGCTCCCAGACCAATTGCGTGGTATCGGGCAGGCGGGGCGATTGCACGGTGGCCAGGGCCGAGTCGTAGGTCGAGAAGGCGCGGTTCGAGGGCAGTTCGGCACGCACGGCCCGGACGGCCGGGGGCGGCAAGGCCTGTCCGTTCTCGTAGATTTTCACGAAATCGGAAATCCAGAGTGTGGCAGCGTCGGTGAGCGCGGCGTCTGCCTGCGAGAGCACGAGGTAGTTGTCGGCGGACACCGGGACGGAGATGTCGCGCATCGAGACGAGGGGGGCCCGGATGAGAAACCGCAGAACCTGGCCCTCAGGCTTGAGATAGGCGAGGACGGTGACCTCGTTGGGCACCTCGTGTGCGCCGAGGCCAGGCTGCAGGGCCAGAAGGACGAGCAGAGCGAACAAAGACCGAATACGCATACGATGCCCGGCAGGGTAGCACGGATGTTTTTCCCCGCCACGGTGAATCCCGTGTATACTCCGACAGCTTTCTCTGAGGGAGGCCGCATGTCTCGAGTGTTGAAGTCACACAAGATGGTCGTTGCCGCACTGGCGGCACTGGTGCTTGCCCTGGGTGTCGGGCAGGCGGTGCTTGACCGCACCTCTGCGCAGGCCAAGCAGGCGCCGAGGTTCGAAGTGGATCCGTTCTGGCCCAGGCCGATGCCCAACAACTGGGTGCTGGGGCAGACGATTGGTCTGACGGTCGATGACCGTGACCACGTGTGGATTGTCCACCGTGGGAATGACCCTGGCAATCTGGACCGCACTGAACTGGCCTTCCCGGTGCCGAACTCGCCGCGGGTCAGCGAATGCTGTCAGGCGGCCCCGCCGGTGCTCGAGTTTGACGCCGAGGGCAACCTCGTCGGCAGCTGGGGTGGTCCCAAGGCGGGTGCGCCGTATCAGTGGCCCGAGTCGAACCACGGCGTCGTGGTCGACCACAAGGGCTTCGTGTGGATCGGCGGTAATGGTGGCCCCGACTCGCACATTCTCAAGTTCCGCCGCGATGGCACGTTCGTCGCGCAGTACGGAACGCCCGGGGCCCTGAAGGATCCCGCATCGCCTGCGGCCAAGCCGGTCTTCAATGCCAACAGCACCGACATGAAGAACTTCGGCCGCGTGGCGAAGATCTTCATCGACCCCAAGGCCAACGAAGGCTACGTGGCGGACGGCTACCTTAATCACCGCGTGGCGGTCATTGACCTCGACAACGGCAACATCAAGCGCATGTGGGGCGCCTACGGCAAGCCCCCGACGGACCAGGTGCTGGGCCGCTACAACCCGACCGACCCGGTCGCGCAGCAGTTCCGCAACCCGGTCCACTGCGCCGAGCGTGCCAACGACGGCATGGTCTATGTCTGCGACCGCGTCAACGACCGCCTGCAGATCTTCAAGTCGGACGGCAGCTTCGTGAAGGAAGTATTCCACGAAAAGAACACGCTGGCTGACGGCTCGGTGTGGGACGTGGCCTTCTCGAAGGACCCGGAACAGAAGTATCTGTATGTCGCCGACGGGGCCAACGAGCACGTCTACATCTACGACCGCCAGTCGATGACCGAGCTGTCCCGCTTTGGCTACGGTGGGCGTCAGCCCGGCATGTTCCTCGGCGTGCACAGCATCGCCGTCGACTCGAAGGGCAATATCTACACGACGGAAACCTACACGGGCAAGCGCCTGCAGAAGTTTGTGAACAAGGGTGTGGGTCCGGTGACGGCCCCGGGCGCGGCGCCGACGCCGTGGCCGACCCGCTCGGGCCGCTAAGCGGCACCGACCGTCCATCGCATGCACGCTCGGGCGCGGTTCCCCACCGGGGGCCGCGCCCGTCGTGTTTCTGCCCGCGTGATACGGTGACAGACGTGGACGAACTCGATATCTACGAACGGATCGGCGAGGACGGTTTTCGGCGCCTGGTTGCGGCGTTTTATCGCCAGGTTCCGGCTGATGACATTCTCGGGCCGATGTATCCGCCCGACGACATGGCCGGGGCGGAAGAGCGGCTGCGGTTGTTCCTCATCGGCCGCTTCGGCGGTCCCCAGACCTACATCGAACAGCGCGGGCATCCCCGGCTCCGCATGCGCCACGCGCCTTACCACATCGATGGTGCTGCGCGCGATCGCTGGATGCAGCTGATGGGCCGGGCACTCGATGAGGCGGCACTGCCGCCCGACGTCGACGCGCTGCTGCGGCCCTTTTTCGACGGTGTGGCCACCTTCATGCGCAATGCCTGACCGCCGTGCGATACGCTGGCGGCATGCGTGTCGTGGAACTGCGTGGCGTGGCGGACGGGGCCCTGGCGACCAGTGCGTCATCGGGCGTGCATACCCTCCGGATCGACGAACCCCTGGACCTCGGAGGCACCGACACCGGCGCCACCCCGACCGAGCTGCTGCTGGCGGCTCTGGGCGGGTGTGAGTCGATCACCCTCCGGATGTACGCCGCCCGCAAGGGATGGCCGCTGACCGATGTGCGCATCCGGCTGCACGGGGCCACCGTCGACGGTGCCTTCGTCGTGCGCCGCGAGGTCGCGCTTGAGGGGCCACTCGACGCCGACCAGCGCACACGCCTGCTCGACATCGTCAACCGGTGCCCGGTGCATCGGATCCTGAATGGCGGGGTCACCGTGGTCGACGAGCCGGTGCCCTGACAACAGGGGTTGTGTGCAATCGTCACTGCGGGTATCATTCCGTCAATTGCAGCAGCCACCCGTTGTGGAGTGGCGCGGACGTCGGCAGCGGCACTCGTGGCTGCCTCTGGAGAGTGGATATGTTCGAGAACGACTTCGGTAAGAGCCTCGACCGTCGCAGCTTCCTCCGTGGCTCAGCCCTGTTCGCAGGCGTCGTGGGAATCTCGGTTGTTCCGGCCGCAGCCCAGCAGGCACCCGAGAAGAAGAAGGAAGAGCCGAAGGATCCCTTCGCGTCCGGAGGCAAGAAGGAAGAGAAGAAGCTCATCGACAAGGACGGCAACGAGTACCGCATCTGCCCACAGTGCGGCTACAACATGTACAAGCAGGGTCGCATGTGGGTGTGCGACAACTGCGGCTACTCGTACGTCGAGTAGGCCCGATCCTGACACCTCTGCCGGCGCCCGGTTCAGTCACTGAGCCGGGCGCCGTGTGTTGTACGGCTTCCCCCATGACCCTCGCCGGCAAGACCCTTGTCATCACGGGCGCCAGCCGCGGCATCGGACTGGCCATCGCCCTTCGCGCGGCGCGCGACGGCGCCCGCGTCGTCATTGCCGCCAAGTCGACTGTGCCGCATCCGAAACTGCCTGGGACGATTCACACCGCCGCTGAGGCCGTCAGGCAGGCCGGGGGTGAGGCGCTCGCCGTCGCCACCGACGTCCGCGATGAGGCCTCTGTGACGCGTGCCATGGCGCTGGCGGCCGAGACCTTCGGCGGCATTGACATCCTCGTTAACAACGCCTCGGCCATCTTCCTGGCCACCACCGAGGCGACCCCGATGAAGCGATTCGATCTGATGCAGCAGGTCAACGTGCGGGGCACCTTCCTGTGCACCCGGCAGGCTCTCCCCTGGTTGCGGCGGTCATCGCACGCGCATGTGCTGAACATCGCGCCGCCACTGCACTCGACACTGCAGCCCCGCTGGTTCGCTCCGCACGTGGCCTATACGATGGCCAAGTACGGCATGTCGCTGTGCACGTTCGGTATGGCCGATGAGTTCAGAGACGACGGGATTGCCGTCAACGCCCTGTGGCCGGAGACCACGGTCGACACCGAGGCCATCCGCTTCATCATGGACGCCGGGGCGCGGCGCCGGTCGCGGTTGCCGGCCATCATGGGTGATGCGGCTCACTGGGTGGTGACGCAGCCGCCCCGCACGTGCACGGGGCAGTTTCTGATCGACGCACAGGTGCTGAGGCAGTCGGGGGTGAGCGACTTCAGCGCCTACCGCCATGACGGGGTCGACGAGTCGGACCTGCTGCCTGATTTTTTCCTGTAGCGGGCGCTCCCAGGGAGGCCGCAAGTTCGTCGGGGGTCACCTCACGCCAGTGGCCGACGGGCAGGGCGCCGAGGGCAACCGCCCCGAACTGCACGCGCCGCAGCCGCGTCACCTCATGCCCGACGGCCCCACAGAGCCGACGCACCTCGCGATTGCGGCCCTCGGTGAGTGTGATGCGCAGCAGGCTTTCGCGCCCTGAGACCTTGACCGCCTCCACCTGGTCGGGCCTCAGCCGTTCGCCGCCATCCTCGACGCCGTGTTGCAGGCGTGCGAGGGTGGCGTCATCGACCAGGCCTCGCACCGTGGCGAGATACACCCGGGGCACGCCGGTCGCAGGATTGGTGAGGGTGTCGGCGAGCCGGGTGTCACTCGTGAGCAGCAGCAGGCCGCTGGTGGCCCAGTCGAGGCGGCCCACAGGAACGACGCGCACGGGCACACCCTCGAGCACGTCATAAATGGTCGGACGGCCCTCCGGGTCCCGGCTGGTGGTGACCACGCCGCGGGGCTTGTGGAAGGCGATGGTCAGCGCGGCGGCTGGCGATGCGGCCTCGCCATCAATCGCGACGCGTATGCGCTCGGGAATGACCGCGAGGCCAGGGTCGGTGACCCGGCGACCGTCCACCTGCACGCGGCCCTCGGTGACCAGCCGCACGGCGGTGGTGCGGCTGGCCAGTCCCAGCTTCGACAGGGCGCGCACGAGCGGCACGGTGCCGCGCGGCGGCGCTGTACGCAGGCGTGGCGTGCGCTTAGCGGTAGTTGCCAAACTGCAGGGCGATGCCGAAATCCTTGCCGCGCAGGGCACCCATGGCTCCCTGCAGGTCATCCTTTGACGGAGAGGAAATGCGCAGCTGGTCCCCCTGGATGTTGGCCTGTACTTTCTTGAGCTTCAGGTCCTTCAGATACTTGACGATGTCCCGGGCGGCCTCGGAAGAGATGCCCATCTGCAGCGTGATGACCTGGCGCACGGTGCCACCGGCGGCCGGCTCGACGTCACCGCGTGTGAGATTTTTGACGGGCACATTGCGTCGCACCAGTCGTCCGGATAGCACTTCCCACAGGGCCTCGAGGCGGAATGAGGCCTCGGCGGCGAGCGTGATGGTGTTGGCCTTCTGGTCGAGGTCGATGGTCGCGGTGGAACCCTTGAAGTCGTAGCGCTGCGCGAGTTCCTTGCGGGCCTGATTGATGGCGTTGTCCACCTCCTGCAGGTCGACGGTGGAGGTGACATCAAACGAAAACGTTTCGGCCATGTGTCGAATCGTAGCGCACACGCGTCGTGCGTGCACGGTCAGGCGTCACTTGGGCGGTGTCCCACAGACGGCGCGTGCGTCCGCTACGGGGGCAGGCGGCCTGGTGGGCACCCGGCACTGCCGGGCGTGTGTGCGGCACCCGCGAGGGCGGGGCCGGATCCGTCTGCGCCGGTCAGGCGGCGGGCGGTGCTGGCTGGCAGGACGGGCACCAGTAGGTGCTGCGGGCGTGAGCGCCGTGGCGGGCGGTGGCGATAGGGGTGGCGCAGCGTCGGCACGGCAGGCCGGTGCGGCCGTAGACCCACAGGCGTGCGTCGGGGTGCCGCGACCCGGTGGTCAGGCGTGTGCCCCGCGGTGTCAGCAGCGTGGCATCTCCGGCGGCCACCGCGTTGGCCTCCAGCAGGGTGACGGCGTGCGCGAGCAGGGCACGCCATGCGTCACGCGAGGCGTGCGCGGCGGGCTGATCGGGATGCCATCCGTTGAGGAAGAGCAGTTCGGACTTGAATACGTTGCCGAGGCCCGCCATGACCCGCTGGTCGAGCAGAACCTCGTGGACCGGCCGAGGGCCGGCGGCCTCGACGCGGTCGAGGACCTGATCCAGCACCTGCTCGGGCGGTGTGTGCCGACCCAGCAGGTCGGGACCGAGCGTCGAGAGCACGGGATGCCGGGCCAGCGTCTGTGCCGTGAGGAATTCGGCGACGGGCAGGTCGAAGCCGAGGGCGATCCAGTCGGCGGTATGGATCGCGACGCGCAGGGCGTGCGCTGGGCGTCGCCACCGTTCGCCGTGGCGATAGAGATGCCAGCTGCCGTGTATGCGCAGGTGCGACCGGAGGAGCAGGTCGCCCGAGAAGTGGATCAGCAGGTGCTTGCCGATGGCCTCGCAGCGCTCGATGGTGCGACCGGCGATGGGCGTGGCGGCATCGACGCGCGCGAGCGGGTCGAGGCGCGCGTCGAAGCGGGTGACGCGGTGTCCGGCGAGCACGCGATGCAGCGCGGCGGCGGTGCGATGGAGGGTGTCGCCTTCAGGCATCGCGTGGCACCCGCAGTTGCAGGCCGCCGGCGGCTGCGACAAAGCCGGCGGCGAGAAAGCAGTGGGCCTCGGGCGCCCCGGCCGCCGCCGCGCCGTTGATCTCGGCGATGAGCAACCCCCGGCGTCCCGGCGGCCCCTCGTGCCCGAGGTGCGCGAGCGCGCGCGCCACGGCCTGCCCGGCGCGCGACTGCTCGGGCTCGTCGGGCGGCAGGGCCAGCAACAGCGCCCTGCCGCCGCGGGCGAGCCAGGCCACCGCCGCGCCGTCCACCAGGACGACGCGCGCGCCCGCGCTCCGCGAGGCGCGCAGGGGGGCGGTGGCGCCTCGCGGCCACTGCGGCCAGTCGACCAGTGCGCCGTACACGCTCGCCGGATCCGTCGCCGCCAGCACGGCCACCTGCGGCGCCTCGTCCAGCGTCCGCGCGGCCCGCAGCAGATCGACCGCGCCCGGCGTGGCAAATTGCGCCGCCCCGAGGCCCGCCACGAAATAGCCGCGACGGATCCGGCCCGTCTCCTCCAGGCGCCGCAGCACGGGATACACCGCACTGAATCCGCCCGGCGCCGGATCAATCGACACCAGGTCGCGCGTCACCACACCGTGGCGCGTCAGCCACTGCTGCGCCGTTGCCGTCGCCCAGGCCGTGTCAGACGCCCGACCCGTGTGCGGCACCGCCGCCCAGCGTCCCTCCGCCGAGGGCGGCATCAGACGGCGCGACCGGAAGCCGGCCGCGCGGCGATCGCGTCGCGTCGACGTCCCCGGCCCCGACAGATAGGCGCGCAGCGGATGCAGCGCGTCGTTGGTCACCAGCCCCTGCCACACCAGTGACCACAGCGCATCGACGGTCTCCTGCGGAAAACCGCCGCCACTCGCCTCGTGCATCGCCGAAAATAACGCCGCGCCTTCCCGTGACAGATAGGCCAGCACCGCGGTCGCGCGCGCCGACAGGCCGGCCTGTGCTGGCGCGACGGCCGGGGGTAGCAGGCGACTTAGATGGTCGGTGAGATAAAGCGCGACGCGGCCGTCGTGTTCGCCGAGCGGGTCGAGTCCGATCCAGGTGACTTCCCCGGCCGAGAGCAGCGTGTCGAGCTGTGCGGTCGTATACCCCTGGAGACGGCTGGGCAACACCTGGGTCTCGAGGGTCGACGCCACGAGGGGCGTGCCCTGCAGCTGTTCGACTACGTCGAGCAGTGCATCGAGCCCCCGGTGCGGACGGCCGATGCCGTGCCACTGCACGAGGAACCGGCCGAACACGGCCGGGTCCACCGGGGCCACTTCGTCACGTAGGACCGCCAGCGACTGCCGACGGATGGTGCGCAGCATGCCGGTGTCGCACCACTCGGGGCCGTGACCGCCCGGGCGGAACTCGCCGTCGACGACACGCCCGGCCGCCCGCAGCTCCCGAAGGGCCGCGTCGATGATCGACACGCCGAGGCCGAAGCGCCGCGCGACGTCGGCGGTCTGAAATGGTCCGTGCGTCCGAGCAAAGCGCCGGACCAGTGACAGGACCGCATCGGGCACCGGTGCCAGCAGCGACTCGGGCAGCCCCGGAGGCAGCGGGGTGCCGAGCGCATCGCGATAGCGGGCGGCGTCTTCAACGGCGACATAGCGCCGCTCGCCGCCGATCCTGAGGGGCAACACGCGGCGCGCCGCCACCAGGGTGTCGAGCACCTCAGCCACCAGGCCGGTGCGCGTGCGCGCCTCGAGCTCTGCGCCTGACAGATCGCCGACGCGCAGCAGCAGATCGTGCAGGCCGTCGGCACTGCGGGCCCGATGCGTCGCGCTGAGGCTCTGGGCGTCGTCTTCGGCCGCGTCGATGGCGTCGGCCGAGAGCAGATCGCGAAGGGCCCCTTCGCCAATCAGTTCCCGCAGCTGTGCTTGATCGACCGCCAGGGCGTGCGCGCGTCGCTCGGCGAGCGGTGCGTCGCCGTCATACAGATACGTGGCGACATAGCCGTACAGCAGCGATGCGGCAAACGGCGACGGCAGGCGCGTGTCGACGGTCGTGACCCGCACGCGCCGGCTGCGCAGGTCGTGCAGCACACCGACGAGCGCCGGCACGTCGAAGACATCGCGCAGGCACTCCCGATAGGTCTCGAGCACGATCGGAAATGAGCCGTAACGCGCGGCCACCGCGAGCAGGTCACCGGCCCGCTTCCGCTGCTGCCAGAGCGGGGCCCGGGCACCGGCCCGGCGCCGCGGCAGCAGCAGGGCGCGCGCGGCGGCCTCGCGGAAGCGGGCCGCAAAGAGTGCCGTGCTACCGAGGTGCCCCACCACCAGGTCTTCGACCTCGTCCGGGTCGGGCAGAAACCATGCGCTGTCTGGAGGCGCATCACCCTCCGGCACCCGCACCACAAATCCATCGTCGCTATACATGACCTCGGCATCGAGCCCGCGCTCCTGGCGCAACCGGGCGGCGACGGCCATCGACCACGGGGCATGGATGCGTGAGCCGAACGGCGTGAGCACCGACACCCGCCAGTCGCCGAGATCGTCGGGCGTGCGTTCGATGACCACGGTCTGGTCATCGGGAATGACGCCGGTGGCGTCGGCCTGATCCTGCAGATACTGAAGGAGATTGTCGGCGGCCCGTGGTGTCAGGGCATGGTGGTGCGCCAGCAGGTCACGGGCCTGCGCCGACGGTTGTGCACGCAGCGTGCGGGTCAGGGCCCCCATCGCGCGACCGACCTCGATGGGACGCCCCGGGCCCTCGCCCTTCCAGAACGGCATCTTGCCGGGTTCGCCCGGCGCGGGTGACACCAGCACGCGGTCGTGCGTAATCTGCTCGATGCGCCACGTCGAGGCCCCCAGCACGAAGGTTTCGCCGGGTCGCGCTTCGAAGACCATCTCTTCATCGAGCTCGCCGACGCGCGTGCCCTCGCGGCCGCCGCCGGCGAGGAATACCCCGTACAGGCCGCGATCGGGAATCGTGCCGGCGTTCGCGATGGCCACGCGAGCGGCCCCCTGCCGTGCGGTCACGACATCGTTGACGCGGTCCCAGGTGAGACGTGGCCGCAGCTCGGCAAATTCATCAGAGGGATAGCGGCCCGACAGCATGTCGAGTACGCCATCGAAGCTGCGCCGCGTGAGTGTCGCGAACGGCGCGGCCTGCCGCACCCGGCGATAGAGCGATTCAACCGGCCACGCCTCGATGGCGGCCATGGCCACCAGCTGCTGTGCGAGAACATCGAGGGGCGTGCGCGGCATATGCGTGGCTTCGACGGCGCCGTCGTGCATGGCGCGCGTGACCGCGGCACAGGCCAGCAGGTCGCCGCGAAACTTCGGGAAGATGATGCCGGCGCTGAGATCGCCCACGCGGTGACCGGCGCGCCCGATGCGCTGCAGGCCGCTGGCCACCGAGGGGGGCGCCTCGATCTGGACGACCAGATCGATGGCCCCCATGTCGATGCCGAGCTCGAGCGACGAGGTCGCGATGAGCCCGGGTAGGCGTCCGCTCTTGAGCAGGTCTTCAATCTCGGTGCGCTGGGCACGGGCGAGCGAGCCGTGATGGGCGCGCACCAGCGTGGTGCCGGCCAGCTCATTGAGGGCGGCGGCGAGCCGCTCGGCCAGGCGCCGGCTGTTGACGAACACCAGGGTCGACCGGTGAGCGCGGATGAGCTCGACCAGCCGTGGATGAATGGCGCTCCAGATGGTCTGCACCTGCGGTGGCTGCGCCGCCGGTCCGCTGGGCTCGGCGACCGGGCGGCCCACGGTGGACATGTCGTCGAGGGTCACTTCGACCGTCAGGGCCAGGCGCTTCGGTTCGCGGGCATCGACGATGGTGACCGGACGCGGGGCAGGCGTTTCGGTGTCGGTGGCCCCGCCCAGATACAGCGACACCTCGTCGAGCGAGCGCTGCGTCGCCGACAGCCCGATGCGCTGCAGGGGGCGACCCACAATCGCCTCGAGCCGCTCGAGCGAGACGGCGAGATGGGCGCCGCGCTTCGTTCCGACGAGCGCGTGAATCTCGTCGACGATGACCGTTTCGATGGAGCGCAGCCGTTCGCGGGCCTGGGAGGTCAGCAGGAGGAACAGCGATTCGGGCGTCGTGATGAGGATGTCTGCCGGGGCACGGGTGAAGCGGGCCCGTTCCGCGGCCGGCGTATCGCCGGTCCGCACCCAGACCGACGGCATGTGATGCGCGTCGCCCCGGCGCTCGGCGGCAGAGGCGATGCCGACCAGCGGTGCGCGCAGGTTGCGGTCGACGTCCACGGCCAGGGCCTTGAGCGGCGACAGATACAGCACCCGGCAGCGGTCGGTGACCGCCGGGGCCGGGGTGAACATCAGGCGGTTGAGGCACGCAAGAAACGCCGTAAGCGTCTTGCCGGTACCCGTCGGTGCCAGGATAAGCGTCGACTCTCCGCGCGCGATGATCGGCCAGCCCTCGCGCTGCGGACGGGTTGGTGCGTCAAACGCCTCCTCGAACCACGTCTGCACGGCGGGATGAAAATCAGCAGTCACCGCGTAGCCAGGCATCCTCGTATAATGACGTATCCATGGGTGACGCTGCTGAAGGACTGATTGACGCCGATGCGCGCTTGCAAGAGCGCATGGAAGAACTGGAAGAAAGCCGGAAGGCGGCGCGTGATCGCCGGCCCCGGGTCGATCCCGAGGTGGCTCGAGAGACAGAGTCACTGAGGCTGGCCCGCACAGAACTGCAGCGCCAGTTCGAGGCCGCAACGCATCCGGCCCGGAAGGCCCAACTCAAGGCGGCCCTCGCGGAAGTCGATCGCCGCCGACTGACGGTGGCGCCTGCGCCAGTACGAAAGCAGCCGAAGGCGAACACGAAAATGACGGCGACGAAGACCACCAAGCCGACGCCGAAGGCGAAGACCACCAAGCCGACGCCGAAGGCGAAGACCACCAAGCCGACGCCGAAGCCGAAGACCACCAAGCCGACGCCGACGATCACGAAGCCAAAGACGACGGCGAAACAGAAGAAAAAGAAGTAGAACGAGCGACCGTCCCCGCGCCTACCCTACCCCGGGACGCCGCCGGTTGCCTGCCAGGGCACGTCCGACAGGCCCGAATCCCTCAGGAGTGCCTGCGCCAGTTCCTCGCCGCAGACCCTCAGATGAGCCGGAAGAGCGACATCGCCTCCTGGCCTGGCGGCGGCCTCAGTCATGAGCCGCACGTAGTCGTCTGCCATCCGCTCGACGGAGTGGTTCGCGTCCCAGTAGTGCCGTGCTGCCCTCCCCATGCGTTCCCGAAGGCCGGCATCCCGCACGAGCGCCTCGAGTGCCACGGGTAACTCCTCAGCTTCAGCGAGCACATCGATGCGATACCCGATGGCCTCTGGAGAGGGAGACGCATCGGCGCCGACGTCACAGAGCGGCAGGTCCCCGTGCACGCTCAGCGTCGTAGTGATTACCGGGCGTCCGGCCCCGATTGCCCGGGTCCAGAAGCCTGAGGTTTCGCCATTGGACGGCCAGCGCAGGCAGAGACACACATCGGAAGCCGCCAGATATCCCGGAATCTCATCGTCATCGATGTAGCCCGCGAGATGGGCGCGTGCGCCGAGTCCGTGGGCCTGGATGGCGTCGGCAATGTCGTAGTGCGCGTAGGTCCGACCTGCGAGCAGCAGGTGTACCGGCTGCTCCGCCGACGACATACGTGCCGTCGCGGTCAGGATGGCCGGGAGACGTTTTTCGGGCGTCAGCCCGCCGAAGGCACCGAGGACGATGGCGTCGGCCGGGATGCCGTGTCGCGCACGGATGGCAGTGGCGGCCGCCGGCAGATTCAGGGTGCCCGGGCATGGGTCAATGAGACCGTGACACAAGGGACGGATGACGGCCCGCGGATGCTCCAGAGCCAGGCGTGCCGCGAGGCGGGGTGCATGCACGGCGGTGAGCCGTGAGCGTTCGATGACCAGCCGCGTCATGGGCCAGCGCGAGTAGAGCGTGCCTCCGTAGCCAGCGGCGATCAGGTGGCCGATGTCGGTGCGGATGCCGGGGTGATTGGCGCCCAGCTCTGCGAGGTAGTCGGTCAGTCGCGGCTGCCAGCGCTCGAGCAGCAGTCGGGCCCGCGCCTGATGCACCTGGCCGTCGTGCAGCACCAGAAGCCCGGGGTAGTGAAAGAGATACCCCCACAGGAAGTCGTGCGCCGACGAATTCCCGAGCTGATACACCGGGAGGTCATACGGCCGGCGTCGATGACGCCAGACAAACTCGACGGCCCGGTACGCCGTCACCCCCTTGGGACAGGGCCGGTCTGGCAGCGTCGGGGCATACAGGTCAATCTGCCAGCCGCGGGCGGCGAGAGCCCCGACACCTTCCCATGAATAGGCGGCAATCCCCGACTGACTGGGCGGTAAGGGACTGAACCACGCAACGCGCATGGGCCTCATTGTGCCGCACACCGGGGCCCCCCGGGCGGACGAGCGGCGTGCCACGGGCGCGTGATACCATTTACCCGTTTGTTCATTCCTTCACAAGCGGGGGCAGGTGTGCTCGTGCAAGGGGAGTGACCGAGGCGGGGATGCACTATGGAAGGTTGGGGCGGAGTTGCGCTGATGGTCGCGCTCGGGGCCGTGGTTGGCCTCGGGGGGCTCGTCATTTCCGGTCTGGTCGGCCCGAGCAATCCCACTCCCGAGAAGGAAGCCGCCTACGAGTGCGGCATGCCTCCGGTGGGCGATGCCCGCGAACGGCAGTCGGTGAAGTTCTACCTGATTGCCATGATTTTCCTGCTCTTCGACATCGAAGTGGCCTTCCTCTATCCGTGGGCCATGGCCATGCGCGACCTGGGCTGGCCGGGACTGCTGCAGATCACGCTGTTCTTCGCCATCCTCGTCGTCGGCTACGCCTACATCTGGCGCAAGGGCGTGCTTGACTGGGGCCCCGAGTCAGATCCCGACTACAAGCACGCGCCGCGGCCCGGCCCGGCAGTCATCAAGAGATACCGCTATGGCACTCGACACTGAGTTTGAAATCCCCGTACTGACCACCACGGTCGAATCGGTGGTGCAGTGGGCCCGCCGTTCGGCGATCTGGCCCGTCACCTTCGGGCTCGCCTGCTGCGCCATCGAAATGATGGCGATGGCCTCGAGCCGCTATGACATCTCGCGCTTCGGCGCCGAGGTGTTCCGCGGGTCGCCCCGGCAGTCCGATCTGATGATCATCGCCGGCCGCCTGTCGCGCAAGATGGCCCCGGCGCTCCGCCGCATCTACGACCAGATGCCCGAGCCCAAGTGGGTCATTTCCATGGGCGCCTGCGCCTCGTGCGGCGGCGTGTTCGACAACTACTCCATCGTGCAGGGCTCCGATCAGGTGGTGCCCGTCGATGTGTTCATCCCCGGCTGCCCCCCGCGCCCCGAAGCGGTCATCTACGGCATCGTCCAGCTGCAGAAGAAGATCGACAACTCCCGCATGTCGGACCAGTCGCCCAAGGCGCGAATCGCATGAGCGCCGCCGAACTGATTGCCGCCCTGTCGGCCGTGGTGCCCGAGGCCGCGTATGAGGTGCTCGAGGCCAGTGATTCGGCCGTGACGCCGTCTATTCTCGTGCCGCGATCGCACCTGCTGGCCACCGCACAGGCCCTGCAGGCAACGCCGGGCCTCGAGTTTCACGCGTTCTCGGACGTGACCGCCGTCGATTTTCATCCCGACCGGCAGCCCCGGTTCGACCTGATCTATCACGTCGTCTCGCCCCATCGTCGGGCGCGCCTGCGCTTCAAGGTGCGCATCAGCAAGGACGAGCCGGTCGACTCGGTGTCGACGGTATGGCCGGGGGCTGGCTGGATGGAGCGCGAAGTGTTCGACCTGTTCGGCATCGTGTTCGAGGGCCATGCCGACCTGCGCCGGCTGATGATGCCCGACGATTGGGAAGGGCACCCGCTGCGGAAGGATTACCCCGTGCAGCTCAAGAAGGACGCCAGCACCTTCATGCCGCTGCAGGTGTCGCCCGAGGAGTTCCGGGCCAACATGGAACGCGACCGGCAGAGCCGGCCGCGCACCAGCTGAGCGATGCGGGCTGCCGACGGGCGCCTGGGCAGGGTGCGCACGGTGCTGCACGCATCGGCGGCGCTGCACGAGGCCACGATCGGGGCGTGTGACGAGGCGATTGCCGAAGCCGGACGGCTTCTGGCAGACAGCCTGGGCCGGGGTGGGCAAGTGCTGGCGTTCGGCAACGGCGGCAGCGCCGCAGACGCGCAGCACTTCGTCGCCGAACTGGTGGGACGGTATGAGGCCGGGGCGTTGCGGCCGGCGTGGCCGGCGCTCTCGCTGGCCGCCGACCCGAGCGTGACGACGGCGTTGGCGAATGACCTGGGCTATGCCGAGGTGTTCGTGCGGCAGGTCGAGGCGTTCGGACGGGCAGGAGATGTGGCGCTGGGGATTACGACCAGCGGCACCTCCGAGAATGTGCGGCGGGGACTGGCGGTGGCCAGGGCGCGGGGACTCCGAACGATCGCGCTCACCGGGCAGACCGACGAGCCCCTGCCGGTGGATGTGCAGATCGCGGTGCCCGAACGTCGGACGCCGCGGGTGCAGGAGGTGCACGGGACGGTGTTGCACATCCTGTGTGAGTTGGTGGAAGAGGCGCTGTAGCGACACACATGGCTGAAATCCGCACCGAAACGATGACGGTCAACATGGGGCCCCAGCACCCCAGCACCCACGGCGTGCTGCGGCTGGTGCTCGAGCTCGATGGCGAGACCGTGGTTGACGTGAGCCCGACCATCGGGTTCCTGCACACGGGCATCGAAAAGACGGCCGAGCAGAAAAAGTGGCAGCAGGTCATTCCGCTCGTCGAGCGCATGGACTACCTGGGGCCGCAGTCCAACAGCCTGGCCTACTGCCTGTCGGTCGAACAACTGCTGGGCATCGAGGTGCCCGATCGCGTCAAGGCGATTCGCGTGCTCATCGCCGAACTGCAGCGCCTGAGCAGCCATCTGGTGTGGTTCGGCACGCATGCGATGGAAATTGGTGCCATCACGGGCATGCTCTACGCCTTCCGCGAGCGCGAGATTCTGATGAATCTCAACGAGCTGCTCGCCGGCTTCCGGTTCTTCCCGAGCTTCATTCGCGTCGGGGGCCTGCGCGAGGACATTCCCCGCGGCTACAAGGAAGCGGTCACGGCGTTCCTCGACCGCTTCCCCGGGAAGCTCGACGAATACGAAACGCTCATCACCAAGAATCCGATCTGGCTCGACCGTACCCGCGGCGTCGGCGTCATCACGCTGGCCGACTGCTACAAGTGGGGCCTCTACGGGCCGATCGCCCGTGCGGCCGGCGGCGACTACGACGTGCGTCGTGCCTTCCCCTACCTCGACTACGACACGTATGACTTCGATGTCATTGGCGCGAGCAACGGCGACGTGTATGACCGGTACCTGGTGCGCGTGGCCGAGATGCGCGAAAGCGTCAAGATCTGCCGGCAGGCCCTCGAGCGCATCACGCCGGTGGGCGAGTGGGCGGTGAACGACCGCCGCGTCGTGCCGCCGCCCAAGGATCAGGTCTACACCGAGATGGAAGCGCTCATTCAGCACTTCCTCATTTACTCGCAGGGCTTCACCGTGCCGGCCGGCGAGGCCTATGTGCCCGTCGAAGGGCCGCGCGGCGAACATGGCTGCTATGTCGTGTCTGACGGCGGCAACCGGCCGTGGCGCGTGCACATGCGCTCGCCCGGACTGATGGCCTGCCAGGCCCTGCACAAATTCATTGTCGGCGGCATGATCGCGGATGTCATCGCAGTCATCGGGTCGCTCGACGTCGTGATGGGAGACGTGGACCGATGAGCTTTCATCCCGCGATGCCCTACGGCACGCAGCAGTGGCACCGTTCGCAGCGGGCCCAGCTGCCCGAGGGGCCCGAGTTCAGCTTCACCCCCGAGCGGCGCGCCCGGTTCGAGGAGTTCGCGTCGCACTACGCGCCCGAGCACCGCAAGTCGGCCGTGCTGCATGCGCTCTATCTGGCCCAGGAGCAGCAGGGCTACATCTCGGCCAATGCCGCGCGGCACGTCGCCGAGGTCATCGGCTGCACGACCGCCGAGGTTGAAGATGTCGTGTCGTACTACGTGATGTTCCACCGCACGCCGGTGGGCACCTATGTGCTGCAGGTGTGCACGACGCTGTCGTGTGCGCTGGTGGGTGCCGAGCGCGTCGTCGAGGAGATGTGCCGGGTGCTGGGCATCAAGCCCGGCGAGACCGATCCCACGGGCATGTTCACGGTGATGCCGATGGAATGCCTCGGCGCCTGCGATCGGGCCCCGGTCATGATGGTCAACAACGACCACTGGCACGAACGGCTCGGGCCCGATCAGGTACCGGCGCTGCTCGAGGACATGCGGACCCGCGGAGTGCAGGCCCTGTCGGGCTGCCACCTCGACGTCGAACGCCAGCCGGCGTCGGCCTCGCAGGGCCGCACGACTACGCCCTGCCGCCCGAAGGCCAACCCCGACTACGAACCCGTGCTCACCAAGTACGTGTTCACGCCCGGGGGCAACACGCTCGAGCACTACCTCGCCCATCAGCAGGGCTACGAAGGCCTGCGCAAGGCGCTGGCCCTGACGCCCGATCAGGTCATTGACGAAGTCAAGAAGTCGGGCCTGCGCGGACGCGGCGGCGCCGGCTTCCCGACGGGGATGAAGTGGCAGTTCGTCGACAAGAACTCGCCGAAACCCAAGTACATCGTGTGCAACGCCGACGAGAGCGAGCCGGGCACATTCAAGGACCACATGCTGATGGAGCGCAATCCCCATCTGCTGGTCGAAGGCTCGCTCATCGGCTGCTACGCCATTCAGTCGAGCGCGGCCTATATTTACATCCGCGGCGAGTTCCAGCACCTGTTCGCCCCGCTGCAGAAGGCCATCGATGATGCGCGCGCGGCCGGGTATGTCGGGAAGAACATCCTCGGCACCGGGTTCAACTGCGAGGTCTACCTGCACCGCGGTGCGGGTGCCTACGAGGCCGGCGAGGAAACGGCCCTGCTCGAGTCGCTCGAAGGCAAGCGGGCGCAGCCGCGTTTCAAGCCGCCATTCCCTGCGGTGGAAGGTGCATGGGGCTGCCCGACGGCGGTCAACAACGTCGAGACGCTGTGCAACGTGCCGCTGATCCTGACGCGCGGGTCTGAGTGGTACGCCGCGCTCGGCCCGGAAAAGAATGGCGGTCCCAAGCTGTTCTGCGTCAGCGGGCATGTGAAAACCCCGGGCGTCTTCGAGGCGCCGATGAAGGTCACCCTCAAGGAACTGATTGAGGATTACGCCGGCGGCGTGCGTGACGGGCACACGCTCAAGGGCGTGATTCCCGGCGGGTCGTCCGTGCCGATTCTGCTGCCCGACCAGATCGACATTCCCGCCAGCTTCGATGGCGTGCAGCAGGCCGGGTCGCTCCTCGGGTCAGCGGCCATCATGGCCTTCGACGACACCACCGACATGGTGTGGCTGGCCGAAAACCTGCTGCACTTCTACATGCACGAGTCGTGCGGCAAGTGCACCCCGTGCCGCGAAGGCACGCACTGGCTCTATCAGTTGCTGCACCGCATGCTGCACGGCGAGGGTTCCGAGAAGGACATCGCGCTCATGCAGAGCGTGGCGACGCAGATCAACGGCAAGACGCTGTGCGCATTCGGCGATGCGGCCGCGACCCCGGTGCTGACCACGCTCAAGTGGTTCAAGCCAGAATTTGAAGCCTACGCGCGCGGTGAACGCCCGACGCCAGCCGACTACCGCGCCGCGGTACTTGTGGAGACGCACTGAGATGAGTGGCGTGCTTGACTGGCTCACCATGCCCCAGACCATCTTCTTCCTGGCGGTCACCGGGGTGGTCTTCCTCGCCCTGCAGGTGTCTGCCGCCGTCTTCGTGTATGCCGAACGCAAGGTCGCGGCATTCATGCAGCAGCGCTACGGTCCCTACCTCGTCGGGCCCAAGGGCCTGCTGCAGCCCATCGCCGACATCGTCAAGCTGGTCTTCAAGGAAGAGCTGAGGCCGAAAGCAGCCGACGGCCTGCTGTTTGCGGCGGCACCGGTGATTTCGGCCATTGCGGCGTTTGCGGCCTTTGCGCCCGTGCCCTTCGGGGCCAGCACCACGTTCTTCGGGCTGCTGCCCGAGCCCATGCCGCTGCAGGTGGCCGACATCAACGTCGCGGTGCTCGTGATCTTTGCCATCACCTCGATGGGCGTCTACGGCATCGTCCTCGCCGGCTGGGCGAGCAACTCCAAGTACTCGCTGCTCGGCGGGCTGCGCAGCTCGGCGCAGATGATCAGCTACGAGCTGGCCTACGGCATGTCGCTCGCCACCATCTGCATGATCGCCGGCTCGCTGTCGCTCAGAGAGATTGTCGATGCGCAGGCCGGCTACTACTTCGGCGTGATACCGAAATGGAACGTGTTCGTGCTGTTCCCGACCGGCTTCATCGCGTTCCTCGTGTTCGGCACGGCCGGTGTCGCCGAGACCAACCGCGCGCCCTTCGATTTTCCGGAGGCCGAGCAGGAACTGGTGGCCGGCTATCACACGGAATACAGCTCGATGAAGTTCGCGCTGTTCTTCCTGGCCGAATACATCAACATGGTCACGGCGGCGGCCGTCACCACGAACCTGTTCCTTGGCGGATGGCACGGGCCCCTCATTCCCGAGGCCTACGGCTGGATCTGGTTCCTCATCAAGCTGTTCGTGCTGTGCTTCGTCTACCTGTGGCTGCGCTGGACGCTGCCGCGCTTCCGCTACGACCAGCTGATGGCGTTCGGATGGAAGCTGCTGCTGCCCCTGGCGACCATCAATCTGCTCGTGAGTGCGGCGGGGGTGCTCTATTTTGGGCTCTGATCTGATTCTCTTCGGGCTGTTCGCGGCGGTGGCCGTGATGGGGTCGCTGGCCGTCATCGGGCAGAAGAATCCCATCTACAGCGTGCTGGCCCTCATCCTGTCGTTCTTCGGCCTCTCGGGCCTCTACGTGCTGCTCGAGGCGCCGTTTGTGGCGGTCGTGCAAATCATCATCTACGCCGGCGCCATCATGGTGCTGTTCCTGTTTGTCGTGATGCTGCTCAATGTGCCGCGTGAAGATGCGGCGGAATGGGACCGCACGCATCCCTACTACCGGCCCGCGCCGGCGGTGCTGGGCAGCGCGCTGGCGGCGGCGACGCTCGGCCTGCTGGCCTGGGCCTTCAGCCGTACCCCGGGACTCGGAGCCGGCGTCGCCGATGCGCGTCCGGCCGCCTCGTCCGTCGGACAACTGGGCCGCGTGCTCTTCACCGACTACATGTTCGCGTTTGAAGTCACGTCGATTCTCATCCTCATTGCCATGGTGGGCGCGGTGGCGCTCGCCAGGAAGCGGGAGCAGTAAGCACCATGCCGATCGGCTATTACCTGGCCCTCTCGGGCGTGCTGTTTGCGATTGGGGCGGCCGGCGTGTTCCTGCGCCGCAACCTCATCACGCTGCTGCTCTCGGTGGAAATCATGCTCAACGCCGTCAACCTGTCCTTTGTGGCGTTCGGTCGCCAGCAGGGCAGTGTCGACGGGCAGATCATCACGTTCTTCGTAATGACCGTGGCCGCCGCCGAAGCGGCGGTGGGCCTCGCTCTGGTCATTGCGCTCTTCCGCCACCGGGAATCGCTGAATCCCGAGGCGTTTACCTCGCTCAAATGGTGATCCAGTGCTCGCGCTGATTCCTCTGCTCCCGTTTGCCGGCTTCCTCGTCAATGCGACGATGGGGAAGCGCCTGCCCAAGGGCGTGTCAGGCGGCCTGGCCTCGGTGGCCATGCTGGCGGCCTTCGCGGTTGCCGCCTCGCAGGTCTGGTCACTGATGGGCATGGCGCCCGAGGCCCGCGAGATCAACCAGGTGCTGTTCAACTGGATGGCGACCGGGCGCTTCTCGCTCGACATGGGTTTCCGCCTCGACGCGCTGTCAGCCGTGATGATTCTCGTCATCACCGGCATCGGCTCGCTCATCCACATCTACTCGACGGCCTACATGCACGAGGAGACCGACGCCGACTTCGCGCGGTACTTCTCCTGTCTGAACCTGTTCGTCTTCTTCATGCTGCTGCTGGTGCTCGGCGCCAACGCGCTGGTGATGTTCGTCGGCTGGGAAGGCGTGGGGCTCTGCTCGTACCTGCTGATTGGCTACTACTACGAGAAAGCGTCGGCCTCGGATGCCGCGAAGAAGGCGTTTGTCGTCAATCGCGTCGGCGACTATGCCTTCATTCTGGGCTCGCTGCTGCTGTTCTGGACGGTCGGCTCACTCGACTTTGTGACCATCGGCCAGACGGTCAAGGCCATGCCGGTCGAAACCTCGTTCGGCGTGCTGTCGCTCATCACGCTGTTGCTCTTCATCGGGGCCACCGGCAAGTCGGCGCAGATTCCGCTGTATGTGTGGCTGCCTGACGCCATGGAAGGTCCGACGCCGGTGTCGGCCCTCATCCACGCCGCGACGATGGTGACGGCGGGTGTCTACATGATTGGCCGCAATGCGGTGCTGTTCGAGCATGCCCCCATCACCCTTGGCGTGATTGCGACGGTGGGCGCGGCGACGGCCTTCCTTGCCGGGACCATCGGACTGGTGCAGAACGACATCAAGCGAGTGCTGGCCTACTCGACCGTGTCCCAGCTGGGCTACATGTTCCTCGCGATGGGCGTGGGTGCGTTCGGCGCGGGCATCTTCCATCTCTACACGCACGCATTTTTCAAGGCCTGCCTCTTCCTCGGGTCGGGCGCTGTCATTCATGCGCTGCACGGTGAGCAGGACATCCGCCACATGGGTGGGCTGAAGAAGCACCTGCCGGTCACCTACTGGACGTTCCTCATCGCCTCGCTCGCGATTGCCGGCGTGCCGGCGCTGGCCGGGTTCTTCTCGAAGGATGAGATTCTGTTCGACACCTTCCGCCACGGGCACACCGCCCTGTGGGTGGTGGGCGTGCTGACCTCGCTCATGACGGCCACCTACATGTTCCGTCTCGTGTTTCTCACCTTCCACGGTGAGGAGCGCTTCGACCCGGCCACGGTAGGTGCGCACGGGCACGGCGGCGGTCATGGCCACGGGCACGATGACCATGGGCACGATGCCCATGCCGCTCCGGCGTCACATGCCGGCCACGGCACGCACGGCCACGGCGGACACCTGCACGATGCGCCCCCTGCGATGGCCCTTGCGCTGATTGTGCTGGCCATCGGGTCGGTGGCGGCCGGGTACATCGGCGTGCCGCACGCGCTGGGGGGCCACAATGCCCTCGGCGAGTGGCTGACACCGGTGTTCGCTCTCGAGAATACGCAGCAAGCACCACCGGCGAGCCTGAACGCGCATGCGGGCCACGCCGCCGCCGTCGAAGGTCCGATGGCCGGCGACGCGCACGCCGCCGAGGCCACCGCGCATGGCACCGGGGCCGCGCATGGCGACCCGGCATCCGGTGAGACACACGACGAGACAGCCCTTGAACTGACGCTCATGGGCGTGTCGAGTGCGATTGCCTTCCTCGGCATCGGCCTCGCCGCGTTTCTCTGGATTCGCAATCGGCACATTCCCGATCAGATGGCGCAGTCGTTCAGCGGCGTGCACCGGCTGCTGCTCCACAAGTACTACGTGGACGAGGCGTACGACGCCGCGATTGTGCAGCCCATCAAGGCCTTCTCGATTCATGGCCTCTGGAAAGTGGCTGATGCGCGTGTGATCGACGGCGCGGTCAACGGCGCGGGCGCGCTGGTCAACGCCGCGTCCTCGGCCCTGCGGCTTCTGCAGACCGGCTCGGTGAAAACCTACGCCGCCGGCACATTCCTTGGCGCGGTTCTGCTCCTCGCCTTCTTCCTCTGGAGATAGCGCGCAGTGACTGGCATCCCAATGATTTCACTCGCGATTCTGCTGCCGGTCTTCGGTGCCCTGGCGCTGCTGCTCATCGGCAACCGCGACGAGGCCAAGGACGGCTTCATCCGCAACCTCACCCTCGGGGTGTCGATGGCCACCTTCGGTGTCACGCTGGCGCTGTGGGCCACGTTCGACCAGTCGGTCACCGCACCGGCCTTCCAGTTTGTCGAGCGGCTGCCGTGGATTCCGGCCTTCGGCATCGAGTACTACGTCGGCATCGACGGGCTCAGCCTGATGCTCATCGTGCTGACCGGCTTCCTCACGCCGATCGCGCTGCTGACGTCGTGGGAGAGCATCGAACACAAGGTGAAGGAATTCAGCATCTTCATGCTGATGCTCGAAGCCGCCATGATCGGGGTGTTTGCCTCGCTGGACCTGTTCCTGTTCTACATCTTCTGGGACATCCTCCTGATCCCGATGTATTTCCTCATCGGCATCTGGGGCTACGACCAGCGACTCTACGCGGCCATCAAGTTCATCCTCTACACCTTGGCTGGCAGCGTGCTGATGCTCATTGCCATCATCGGTCTGTCGTGGATGCACCATGCGGCCACCGGCGCATACAGCTTCGACGTGCTCGAGCTTTACGCCCTCGACATTCCGTACAGCACCCAGTACTGGTGCTTCCTGGCCTTCGCCTTGGCGTTTGCCATCAAGGTGCCGCTGTTCCCGTTCCACACCTGGCTGCCTGACGCACACGTGCAGGCGCCGACGCCGGGCTCGGTCATCCTGGCGGGCGTGCTGCTCAAGATGGGCGGCTTCGGGCTCATCCGCTTTGCGTTCCCGCTGTTCCCCGAGGCGGCGGCCTACTTCGCTCCCTTCATCGCAACGCTGTCGGTCATCGCCATCGTCTACGGCGCACTCATTGCGATGGTGCAGCCCGACATGAAGAAGTTGGTCGCGTATTCGTCGGTCAGCCATATGGGCTTTGTGGTGCTCGGCATCGCGGCCATGAATGTCGAAGGCGTGCAGGGGGCGTCCTATCAGATGCTGGCCCACGGCGTCAGCACCGGCGGGCTCTTCGCGCTGGTGGGTATGATGTCCGACCGAAGGCACACGCGCCTCATCAGCGAATACGGTGGCATCAAGACGGTGATGCCGCGGCTCACGGCGGCGTTCCTCATCATTACCCTGTCCTCGGTCGGCCTGCCCGGCATGAACGGGTTTGTCGGTGAGTTCCTGATCATGCTCGGGGCGTTCGGCTGGGATCCCCGCTTCGTCGTGGGCGCCGGCCTCGGCGTCATTCTGTCGGCCGTCTACATGCTCTGGATGTTCCAGCGCGTGTTTTACGGCAAGGTCACCAACGCCCACAACCGCGACCTGCCCGATCTGTCGTTCCGCGAGTGGGCGATTATCGGGCCGCTCGTCGCGATGGCGATCGTCATGGGTGTGCTGCCGAATCTCTTCCTGAAGCCGATGGAACCTGCCGTGCGCTCGATTGTCGAGCGCGTGCAGGCGCATCAGCCTGACTCGCACGCCGCCGCCGACAGCGGCGCCGCGTCGATGGAAGGTCACTGAGATGACTACCTATTCGTTTGATGCCGTCATCCCGATCGTCTGCGTCATCCTCGCGGGGCTGGTGGTGATGCTGGCCGAAGCCTTCCGCGGCCGTGGCGAAAAGATGCCCCTGGGCGGTCTTGCCGTCATCGGTCTGGTCGGGGCGGCGGCCTCGTCTGTGCTGCTCTGGAACCGCAATGCCACCAGCTTCGGCGTGGTGACGGCTGACAATTTCGCTCTCTTCCTCAATCTTGTGCTCGTGGCGGTTGGCCTGATGACGGTGCTCATCACAGCGCAGACCGCCGACCGCGACAAGCTGCCGGCCGGCGAGTTCTATGCGACGGCGCTGTTTGCGCTGGTCGGCATGATGCTCATGGTGCAGGCGTCAGACCTGCTGGTGATGTTCCTGGCGCTCGAAACCATGTCCATCGCCGTGTATGTCATGACCGGCATCCGGCGCGAGGCGGTGAACGGGACAGAAGCTGCCTTCAAATATTTCCTGCTCGGCGCGTTCGCAAGCGCCTTTTTCCTCTACGGCGTGGCCTTCCTCTACGGCACCACCGGGTCGACCAGCCTTGACCGCATCGGCACGATCGTGGCATCGCAGGCGATGGCGCCGAATCCGCTGGTGCTGATGGCGGTTGGCATGCTGCTCGTCGGGTTTGCCTTCAAGGTGGCGGCGGTGCCGTTCCACATGTGGTCGCCCGATGCCTATGAAGGCGCGCCGGCCGTGGTCACCGGCTTCATGTCGACCGGTGTGAAGGCGGCCGCCATCGCCGGCTTCACCCGCGTGTTCCTGTCGGCCCTTGAGCCGATGATTGGCTACTGGGCGCCGGCCCTGTGGGTGATTGCCGCCGCTACCATGGTGCTTGGCACCGTGGTCGGTGTGCAGCAGACCAGCATCAAGCGAATGCTGGCCTACTCGAGCATTGCGCACGGCGGCTACCTGCTGCTGGGCCTGCTCGCCGGCAGCGATGTGGGCAAGGCGTCAATTCTGTTCTACCTCGCCGCGTATGCCCTGACAAATCTCGGGGCCTTCGGCATCATCGCCCTGCTTGGGTCTTACAGCCGCGACAACGATAACCTGCGCGACTACGCCGGTCTCTGGCACTCGCATCCGGTCCTGGCCACGCTCATGGCGCTCTTCCTACTGTCGCTCGGCGGCTTCCCCCCGACCGCGGGATTCATCGCCAAGTGGTATGTGTTCAGCGCGGCCATCGGTGCGGGGTATTACTGGCTGGCCATCATCGGTTTTCTTTCGAGTGTGGTGTCGGTCTACTTCTATCTGCGCATCGTGGTCATGATGTTCATGACCGATCGCGACGCCCGTCCGGTACCGGCGCCGGTCACCGGCATCGCCCTGGCCGGCCTGGCGCTATCCCTGGCAGGTGTGCTCTATCTCGGCGTCCTGCCGTCGCAGGTGATCGAGTGGGCGCAGGCGTCGGTCGCCACCATCTTCTAGCGTGTCGTGTCCGCCGTGGCTGGCCATGCGGTCACGGCGGCGCGCCTGGGTCCGCCTCTGTCTCGCGTCCCGTGCACCCTCAGGCGTCGCCGGGCATTCCGATATACTCGCTCAGCAGCTATGTCTGTCTCTATCGTCCCGGCGTCCGGCGCCGATGAGATCAGTGTGGTGCGACAGCTGTTCCTCGAGTATCAGCAGTCCCTGGGTATCAGCCTGTGCTTCCAGCGATTCGACGAGGAACTGGCTGGTCTGCCGGGCGACTATGCGTCCCTGCTGGGCGGGCTCTGGCTCGCACGGGTCAGCGGCGATGCGGTCGGATCCGTCGCCCTGCGCCCTGCGGGTCATGGTCGCGGCGAAATGAAGCGTCTGTATGTGCAGCCACGCATGCGTGGCCAAGGGATTGGGCAGCGGCTGGTCGACGCGGTGCTGACCGCGGCGACCGGTGCGGGATACACGAGGCTTTGCCTCGACACGCTGCCCACCATGCATGAGGCTCAGCGGATGTACAGGCGACTCGGCTTTCGCGAATGTGCCCCCTCGGATGGACACGCCCTGCCCGGCACGGTCTTCATGGACCTCGCGTTGAATCGTGACTCGGGAGCGCGGTGATATATCTGTTTTTCGATACGGAAACAACCGGCCGTCCGCGTCAGTACCGCGCACCGGTGACCGACCTTGAGAACTGGCCACGCCTCGTGCAGCTGGCCTGGGTGCTGACCGATGCCGAGGGGCGGGAACTGGAGGCCGAGGAACACATCATCCGTCCCGATGGCTTTGACATTCCCGAGGATGCGGCGAAGGTGCACGGCATTTCGACGACACGCGCCCGGGCTGAAGGTGTCGAGATCGGCGGCGTGCTGCTGACCTTCACCGCCGCCATCGACCGGGCCGAGGCGCTGGCGGCCCATAACATGTCGTTCGATGAGCCGGTGATGGGTGCCGAGTTTCTGAGGGCCGGATTGGGCAACCCGGTGCCGATGCGGCCGAGGGTGTGCACCATGGAAGCGTCGACCGACTTCTGCCAGCTGCCCGGGCGCTACGGATACAAGTGGCCGACGCTCGACGAACTGCATCGCACCCTGTTTCAGGAGCCGGTCGACGGTGCACACCGGGCACTGATTGATGTGCGGGCCTGTGCGCGATGTTTCTTCGAACTCAAACGCCGGCAGGTGCTGTGATGCGATTCAGCTACTCGCGGTTTGCCAAGACCTCGTCGAAGTGGTGTGGACGACCCAGAACCTTTACCCTGGCCGTCGTCGTGATTGCCGTGTGGCTCATCACCGGGCCCATCTTCGCGTTCAGCGATACGTGGCAACTCATCATCAACACGGCCACGACCATCATTACGTTCCTGATGGTGTTTCTCATCCAGCACACGCAGAACCGCGATACCGAGGCCATTCAGGTGAAGCTCGATGAACTGATTCGAGCCACGCAAGGCGCTCACAATGCCCTGCTGGACCTCGAGGAACTCGAAGAAGACCGCCTCGATGCCTTTCGCGCACGCTATCTGGCCCTCGCCGAGGCGGCCCGCAGCGACCTCCGCCGGGGCCAGCTCGACACGGATACGTCAGAGGCGTGAGCGGCTCGCCACACGCGCGACGTGCCAGGACGCTGCGCCGGTCCAGAGACCGCGAAATGCCACCGCGGTGTGGGACCGCGTCTCGGTGCGGCTTCAGTATCTGAGTCGCAAGACGCGAGGGGTGCCTGCGGTCGTCACCACCCACAGGTTCCCGAAGTCATCGTCGGTAATCGGCACGGCGGGGGTGCCCGAGAGGGCGGTGGTCACGGACGGCACCGTATTCGAGTGCCCGACCACCAACGCGTGCCCCTTCATCGCGCGCAACTGCGCCAGCAGGCCCGCCTCGTCGTCCGCCTGCATCACGGTCGGTGTGAGCCCGAGCACGGCAGCCAGAGGTGCCGCGGTCTGCTGAGTCCGCCGATACTGGGTGACGAAGATCGCGCGGATGTCTGCGCTCCGCAGCATGGAGGCCAGGCGTTCGGCGCGGCTGCGCCCCTCAGACGACAGATCGGGATCAGCAGCCATGCTCGGCGCCCCACCAGCCGCCGTGTCGGCGCGCTCGGCATGTCGCACGAGAATCACCGACTGTGCAGCGGCAGGTGCCGACCAGGCGGACAACAGGACCAGTGTCGCCAAGGCGCGTGTCAGCGTTATGCGAGCACTCATGAGGAGCCACATAGCCGAAGGCTATCACGGCATATGCTGTGTGACGCCTCGGTCCGCCCTGTTTAACGAATCGGCCTGACTGGTAGCGGTTCGGCGCGATACAGTTCACGGGCGTTTCGAACGGCTGAGACCGCGAATGTGGTCGCAAGTGAGGCCGCGCCGAGCAAGGCTCCCGCGTCCAGTACGGTCAGCGAGCTCCCGGCGATTGGCAGAGGGTCGACCACGAGCAGAGCGGTGTTCATGGCGGCGAGCACAAGTCGGAGCTCGGTGGGCCCGACCCCGAAGAAGCTCATCCGGAAGCGACCGAGGCTGTGCGTCGCCAGATAGACCTCCAGCGACAGCAGAAAATACGCTATCAGCAACGTCGCCGCGACGGACGGGTGGAGATAGCCCGAGAGGCCGAGTCCCGCGAACAGAAACAGGACGCCGACCACATCGACGACGTGGTCGACGTAGTAGCCATAGCGTGGCCGTTGCTGGCCACGGACGCGGGCGAGTGTGCCGTCGAGCGAGTCGCCGAACCAGTTGACGGCCAGCCAGACGGTCGCGAGTACCAGGCCGATGGGTGTGTAGCGGGACAGCCAGTATGAGGCGCCCACACTGACCATGGCGAACAGGGCCAGCAACGTCAGGTGGTCTGAGTTGATGCCGTCAGGCATGCGCACCGCGAGCCAGTGGAGCACGCGTTTTTCCAGAGCGGTCAGGACACTCTGCTGTACGAGGGTTTCGGGCTGGAACGACGCTGACGAAGTTACGGGTTGAGCCATCACGATCCTCCTGCAGGGGAATGCGCAGGAACGCGGCAACATGGCTCATCGGGGGTCGTCGCCCACCATGGCCCGTGTCGTGACAGGCTCAATGATCGTGAAGGACACCAGCACGGACGCAGCGGCGGCCAGCAGGAGCGGCGCGACGGGGGCGTCGGTGTTGGCCAGCGCCATGCCGTGTGCGGCGAGGACCACGGCGAGCACCGTGTCGGCCAACCGCATGACCGCGTGGGCCCGTCGGTGGGCGGTGGCCCAGTGCCCCGGATACTGGGTGCGGGCAAACCAGACATGCATGCGCAGGATGCCCGACACCACCGCCGCGACGAGGGCCACCAGGAACCCGGCCTGTCCCGACCAGAGGGCCACCTGGCCACGGCTGCCCCACAGGGGCACGAGGAGCACGAGGTAAGCCACGGTGGTGGTGACCTGATGGAAATGCCACCATCAGGATGCGGCTCGGACCGGGCGTCGCTGACGCAGTTGTCCCCCGGCAGGTGTCGACCCCGCGCTCAGGGCTGATGCAATCTCAGCTGCGGACCGGGGCCGTGCGTCCGGAGATCTGGCGAGGCAGCGAATGGCCCACTCCACGAGTGGAGCCGCAGACGGGGGCGTGTTCGGCATCATCGAGGGGACGGGCAGCGGTCCTTCGAGGACGCGCGCCAGTGTGGCGGCCGTGGTCGGTGCGGCCCACGGGTGCTGTCCGGTTAGGAGTTCAATGACCAGTCCACCCCACGAGAACAGATCAGAGCGGCAATCCACGGGCTCGCCCCGGATTTGCTCCGGTGACATGTAGGCGGGGGTGCCCAGCACGGTGGCATCTTTCGTCAGACGATCGCTGCCGGCCAGGTCGCCGCCCACCTGGGCCAGGCCAAAGTCGAGCACCTTGATGGTGCCGTCGGGGGTCGACACGATGTTCTCGGGCTTCAGGTCTCGATGCACGATGCCACGCTGATGGGCGGCCTCGAGGGCCCCGAGTATGGCCAGGGCGACGGCAGAGGCCCGGTCAGTCGACACCGGCCCGCGCGCCAGTTCGTCCCGCAGGGTGTCGCCGGCCACAAACTCAGAGGCCACATAGATTTGGTCGTCAATTTCTTCGAGTGCGTAGACGGTCGCGATGGAGGGATGACGAAGGGACGCGGCGGCCCTGGCCTCGCGACGCAGACACGCACGCCGGGTCTCGTCCTCCGCACATTCGGGCCGCACCGACTTGAGGGCTACGACGCGTCCGAGGCGTGTATCTTCGGCCAGATAGACCACTCCCATGCCCCCCTCGCCCGCCACACGGATCACCCGGTATGGGCCCACGAGGTGCAGGGGCTGCAGGCGGGGCGACACCGGTGCCTCCGCGAGGGCCGCCGTTGCTGGCACTTCGATGAAGTGTGCTGCGCGCTGATGTGCCTCGAGCAGGGCGGTCAGCTCGTCGGCAAGGGTGGGGTCTTCATCCCGCACACGCTGCAGGAGTGCGGAACGCGCGGTGTCAGGCGCCTCCAGGACGTCATGAAACAGGCGCGTCAGTTCCCGATGGCGCCGCCCGGCATCCTCGTCCGGTGTGCTCATGACCATCCGACCTCGAGTTCACGGAACAGCCAGGCCTTGGCGAGCGCCCAGTGGCGCTTGATGGTGGCCGGAGACAGCGACAGCGCGTCGGCTGTCTCCTCGATCGACAGCCCGCCGAAGAAGCGTAACTCCACGATGCGTGCCTGAACGGCGTCGAGCGCCGCCAACCTGTCGAGCGCCTGGTCGAGCGTCATCAGGTCGACGCCGTTCCGCACCCCCTCGTCATTCAGCAGGCCGTCGTCGAGGGTGACCCGTACCTGATGTCCACCCCGTTTTACGGCGTGGCGCCGGCGGGCACGTTCGACCAGGAGGCGCCGCATCGCAATCGCGGCAATGGCCACGAAGTGATCACGGTTCTTGAACGCCATGGGGCGATCCTGGGCCATCCGCACGTAGGCCTCGTGCACCAGGTCGGTGGCCTCGACGCTGCGCGAGCGTTCGCGCCGCATGTAGCGGGCCGCGATCCGCCGGAGCTCTGCATACACCTCGTCGACAAGCGGACTGGCGATGGGGGGGCATCACTCATGTGAGCCCGGCCAGCGACGCCCGCAGGGCATTCCGCATGAGGCTATTCGGCAATCGACTTCCACTGACGCACCAGATGTTCGGCCGTACGCCAAGCCAGGGCCTGGGCGGTCAGCGTGGGGTTGTGTGATCCGCACGTGCCCATGACCGACGCGCCGAGGATGCCCAGATTGGGCACCTCGTGCGAGAAGCCGTGACGGTCGACCACATTCGTCTCGGGATTGTCGCCCATGCGCGTGCCGCCGTACGCGTGCGTGTTGAGGCCCATGGTGCCGAGCGGACCGCGCACGATATCGATGGCCCCCGCCGCGCGATACCAGAGTTCCATCTTGTCCTGGATGAAGTCGGCGATGCGGCGCTCGTTCTCTTTGTAGTCGGCCGTGATGCGGCACACGGGAAACCCCAGCGGATCCTTCACCACCGGGTCGAGGTCGAGATAGTTGTCCTCGTACGGCAGCGTCGTCTTCTGCAGATACGCCGTGTTGACGCGGTCGGCGTTCTCCCTGACAAACGCCTTCCACTGGCGCCCCCACGACGGGGTCCGCCCGAATGTATTCATGTTCGCTGCGCCGATAGGCCTGCGGTCCGAGTAGACCCAGAGGTTTCCGCCGCCAATGAAGTCGAGTCCTGCGTGATCGAATACATCGTCCGACCAGTTGTCGACGGCGACGCCCTGGGCCGGCAATCCGTACCAGGCGTTCAGATTGAAGGGGAACAGCGCCGTGACGGATGCGCCCGTGGCTTGGGAAAAATAGTGGCGGCCCACCTGCCCGTGGTTGTTTGACAAGCCTTTGGGAAACGCCTTCGACGATGAGAGCAGCAGGAGACGCGAATTTTCGTAGGTGTAGGTTGAGAGCAGCACCACCTTGGCGGGCTGGAAGAATTCGTCCCGGCCCGTGACATAGGTGACGCCGGTCACACGGCCCTGGTCGTTGACGTTGATGCGGGTGACGTGGGCACGCTCGACGACCGTCAGGCGCCCCGTCTTCTGGGCGCGCGGAATCGTGGTGACGTTCGGGCTGTTCTTGGCGTTGACGTGACACCCGCCCCGGTTGCAGAACCCGTGATACATGCACGGCGCACGATCCTGAAAGCGTTGCGAGTTGATCGCGGCCGGCCCCGGAAACGGATGCCAGCCCAGCTGACGGGCCGCGGCCGTCATGCGGTCGAGAAACCCCGTGCTCCGGAGGGGAGGCATCGGATAGTCGCGTGTGCGCGGGGCCTCGAAGATGTTGCCCTTCGGATTTAGGGTGCCCAGCACGTTGCCGGCCTGGCCCGAGACACCGATTTCCCACTCGACGCGGTCGTAGTAGGGTTCGAGTTCGTCGTAGCCGAACGGCCAGTCTTCCACGGTGGACCCGGTCGGGATGCGGCTGCGGCCATAGCGGCGCACGGTGTCGCTGACCGTGCGGAAGTCGAAGTGCGACAGGCGCCAGCTCTGGGCCCAGTAATGCAGGGCGGTGCCGCCGACGCCGTTCATCATCACGTGCCCGGCTGCACGGGTGGTCGGTGCCGACGCATTCACGCGGTGCGTGGGCACCTCGGTGTTGCACTTCTGCACGGCCATGGGCCAGTCGCGCACGTTGTTGCGGATTTCGTCCGGGGCGAAGTCGCGGTTGGTCAGCCACGTACCGGCTTCGAGTCCCACGATGTCGAGGCCCGCCTCGGCCAGGGGCAGCACGGCCACGCCGCCCGCCGCACCGAGCCCGATGACGACTACGTCGGTGCCCGGCAGGTCAGTCGGCATCGCGGTCACTCCCGGCAGGCTTCACATGCACGATGGCTTTGTTGAACATCGGACTGTCGTAGGCCGATTTCCGCACGCGCGTCGGCGGCGACAGCAACTTCTGCTCGGCTGGCGTCACCGCCGTGCGCACGCCGGGATACCCGATGAGGTCCCAGCCGACAAATCCCTCATTGCCGCCGTAGAGCGGGTCACCGAAGGTGCCCTGCATGACATGTCCGCGCACCAGCGTGAAGAACGCCGCCGAGCTGCCATCAAAGCCGACGTTCGCGCCGGTGGCCGTGCCGGATTCCACGTCGATGAGCAGGGAATTTTGCTGGGTTTCCGAGAGTGATAGAAAAGGGCCGCCGCGCGTCTGCCGTGCATACCGCTCGAGTGCGGCCAGGCCGACGGTGTAGGCGCGGCGCTGGTCGGCGAGTGCGCCGCCGAGGGCCCGGTCGATGTAGCGCACGGCACGGGCTTCGGTCGCACCCGGGCCATGCTCGTCCGAGGGAATCAGCAGTTCGGCGATGCGATCGAGCACATCGGCTTCCGTGGGCGTCAGCGCGACCAGTGGGTCGCGCGGCGGGCGGGGACGCGATCGGGTGCGCTGCCCGGCGTCGGCGGCACCGGCGGCGGCGCCCGTGTCCGACGCAGGGCCGAGGGCTGCGCCTGCCGCAGCGCCAGCCAGCTTCAGCAGGTCTCGTCGTGTCGGCGTCTGGCTCATGGCACGCTCGTGTTTCTGGGGGCGTCTACTGTCCGGGTGTTGGCGGTTTCCGTTCGTAGGTGGCCACGAGTTGTCCCTGGCCCACCACATGGCCAGCCATGGCCTCGGTCAGCTGCGCGCGGGTGAGTCCCGCCGGCAGGCCGTCCACATCGAGGGCATACACGATGAAGTGGTAGTGATGGGGCTTGCCCGGCGGGGGCGCCGGGCCACGATAGATAGGCCGCCGGAAGCCGGAGGGGCCTTGCGTAGCCCCGACGATGTCCGCAGGCATGGAGGCTGCCGGATCAATCGGAATCGCAGCAGGCAGCCCCTTCGCCGATGCGGGGATGTTGTAGATCACCCAGTGGACGAACGGCTGCGGATTGGTCGGCGGTAGCAACACGTCCGGGTCTTCACACACGACCGCGTACGACCGGGTCGACGAAGGCGCGCCATTCCAGATCAGAGCCGGGGAGGTGTTGTCCCCGTCAGCCGTGTGAATCTTCGGAATCGGTTGTCCTGCCGTGATCGTGGGGCTGGTGACGGTCAGGGTGGCGGAGGCCGGCTGCGCCGCCGCATCGGCGAGCAGCACAGGGGAGAGCAGCAGGGCCAGCAGCACGTGTCGCATAGGGCCGCAGTATACGCGTGCTGGCCATCAGTGGAGTAGACTCCGCGCATGGCACTCACGGATTACGTCACGCTCGGGCGGTCAGGCCTAAAGGTCAGCCCGCTCTGTCTCGGCGCCATGACCTTTGGCAGCGACTGGGGATGGGGCGCCGATGTGCCCGAGTCGGAGGCCATGATTTCGCGCTATCTCGACGCCGGCGGCAACTTTATTGACACGGCCAACGGCTACACCCGGGGACACTCGGAAGTGATTATCGGTGACCTGCTGGCGCGCACGCCCGGCCTCCGCGATCGCACCGTGCTGGCCACGAAGTTCTCGACCAATCTGTATCCGGGTGATCCCAATGCCGGTGGCGCGAGCCGCAAGAACATCATGGCCTCGTGCGACGAATCACTCCGTCGGCTCCGTACTGACTACATCGACCTGTACTGGATGCATTTCTGGGATCCGCACACCCCGATCGACGAAACGCTGCGCGCGCTCGATGACCTCGTGCGCGCGGGTAAGGTGCGCTACATCGGCGTGTCCGACACGCCGGCATGGAAGGTCGCACAGGCGCAGGTCCTCGCGGACATGCGCAACTGGTCTCGGTTTGTGGGGCTGCAGATCGAATATTCCCTCATCGAACGCACGGTCGAAGGCGAACTGGTGCCGATGGCCCTCGAACTCGGGCTCGGCATTACGCCCTGGTCGCCGCTGCGGGGCGGGGTGCTGACGGGCAAGTACACCCGTGAGAACGCCGCCACCGCCAGCCCGGGTCGCGGCGATCGCGTCAAGGCCTACTTTACCGATCGCACTTTCGCCATCGTCGATACCCTCATTCGCGTGGCCGGAGAACTGGGCACTACGCCTGCGGCGGTGGCCGTGGCGTGGGTGCAGGCGAGGAAGGGGGTCGCGTCGACCATCATCGGCGCACGTTCCGTTGCACAGCTCGACCAGAATCTGGCGGCACTCGACATCAGGCTCGGTGCCGAGCATGTCAGCGCGCTCGATGCCGTCTCGACGCCGACACTGGGGTTCCCCATGCCGTTCATGGCCTTCACCGCCATGATCGCGCAGGGAGGCACGACGGTGAATGGCGTGCCCTCGGTGCCATGGCCTATGGCGCCGCAGCCGGGACAGCCGCGTTACTGATCGTGCAGGCGTCCTGCGGCTGTGCCATCATGCGCAGCATGGTCATGCCGCATTGCGCTCGACGGTTGAGTCTGCCACTCTTGTCACTGCTGGTGCTGCTGGTAGGCAGCCCGTCGGTGTCCATGCGCCTGCTGGCGCAGGCAGCCGCACCGAACCGCATCGACACGGTGGCGCCCATGGCACCCGAACTGGCGCCATACGGTTCGCACGACATCGGCGTGCGGACGTTGCGCGTGACCGACCCGCAGCGGATCGATGTGCTGAAGACCTCGGCCGGCGCGCCTCCCGTACGCAGCGATCGCACCTTGGTGATCGAGGCCTGGTATCCGGCACAGGTCCCTCCAGGGACGCCGCGCACCGGCACCTACGACGCGCTCGTGCGCGACGGCCGTACGCGCGTCACGCTGCACGGACGCGCGGTGCGCGAGGCCCCCCCGGAGGCGGGCCTGTTTCCGTTGGTGATTCTGTCGCACGGCTACCCGGGCACGCGCTATCTCATGAGTCATCTCGGCGAGAATCTCGCCAGCAAGGGCTATGTGGTGGTCTCCATCGATCACACCGACAGCACCTACGACCAGCAGCTGGCGTTTGCCAGCACACTGTACAACCGCTCGCTCGATCAGCTCTTCGTGCTCAAGGCCGTCGCGGGCCTGGCCGCAGCGGGCTCGGGCGATCCCCTGGCGGGTCATGTCGATGTGTCACGCGTCGGCCTGGTCGGCTATTCGATGGGCGGCTACGGCGTGGTCAACACCATTGGCGGCGGCTATGCCGATGCGGCGACCGTGCTACCGACGGCCCCGCCCAATGGCCTGCTCCGTGATCGCGCGGCCTCCAACCCAGGCTACCGTGCCTCGCGCGATGCCCGTATCCGTGCGGCAGTCGCGATTGGACCGTGGGGCATGCAGGCGGGTTTCTGGGATGCCGCAGGACTGGCCGGCATCGAGATTCCCACGCTGTTTGTGGCCGGCAGCGCCGATGAGGTGTCGGGGTACGAGAAGGGCACACAAGCGATGTTCGAAGGCGCCATCAATGCCGACCGCTATCTCCTGACGTTTGCCGATGCGGGCCACAACGCGGCGGCACCGTACCCGGCCCCGCGTGAAGCCATCGAGGGCCCCGCACAGGCGGCGTTCGGCCACCACGCCGATCCGGTGTGGGACACCGTGCGGATGAACAACATCCTGCAGCACTTCACGACGGCGTTCTTCGGACAGCACCTCAAGGGCGATGCCGGCATGCAGAGCTATCTGACAGTGGTCCCGCAGGGACGCGCGGGGGTGTGGGCCGTCGACCGCGAGGGGACACCGCAGCCTGCCCATACCTACTGGAAAGGCTTCAAGCGGGGCACGGCGCTCGGGCTGAGCCTCGAACACCGCACGCCGGCCCCGGCTCGCTCACCAGGTCAGTAGCTGCACCACGCGGTCGGACTCGCCGTCGAGCAGGGTGCGCGGATCGAGGGCGACGCGGTCGCCCACGATGCGTGCCACGATGGGTATCGGCAGGGTGCGCAGGCGCGCCTCGAGGGCATCGGCCGTCCATCCGTCACGCGACAGGGTGACCAGGGTCGTAGGCAGCTCGAGTCCGGGAGCGCTGCCGCCACCGATGGCCGAAGAGCCGCGTACCAGCGACACCGTCCATCCGCAGCCGGCCAGGGCCGCGCCCAGCTGCTGTGCGCGCTGGTGCAGTGCGTCGGGTGTGAGCGTCAGCATCCGTCGCACAGGCACTGTGTCGCGTGCGCGTCCGGCCAGATGTTCAATCAGGGTTGCCTCGAGGGCGCCGTAGGTGAGCTTGTCCACACGGAACGCACGCATCAGCGGGTGCTGGCGCAAGGGATCGACCAGGGCCCGGGTGCCCAGCAGGATCCCGGCCTGCGGCCCCCCTAGCAGCTTATCGCCGCTGACGCAGACAAGCGATACGCCGGCCGAGAGCGAGGCGGCGACCGAGGGCTCGTCGGCGAGTCCCGGGAGCAACTCGCCACTCCCCAGGTCTTCGACGACGGGAAGGCCGAGCCGGCGGCCGGTGTCAACCAGCTGCGCGAGTGACGGGCGTTCCGTGAATCCGTCGATGCGGAAGTTCGAGGGATGCACCCGCAGGATGAGGGCCGTGCGCGGGCCTGCAGCGGCTGCATAGTCGGCCGCCCGCGTGCGGTTGGTGGTGCCCACCTCGCGAAGCAGGCATCCTGACTGCGCCATGATATCGGGCACACGGAAGCCGCCGCCGATTTCCACCAGTTCGCCGCGCGAGATGACCACCTCGCGTCCCCGCGCCAGGGCCGCCAGCATCAGCAGTGTGGCCGCCGCGTTGTTGTTGACGACCACGGCAGCCTCGGCGCCAGTCAGCGCCGTCAGCAGCGACTCGGCATGCACGCTGCGCGACCCGCGGCTGCCGCGGGTCAGGTCATATTCGAGATTGCAGTAGCCGGTGGCCACCTCGGTGAGGTGACGCACAGCGGTGGCGGGCAGCGGCGCCCGTCCGAGATTGGTGTGGATGATGACGCCTGTGGCATTAATCACAGGGCGAAGCGACCCTTGGAACTGTGCGACGAGCCTCGCCGCCGTGCGTCCCGTAATCGCCTCGGCCGGCGTCAGAGCGTCATCGGGCAGCGTGCCGGACTGCCGAAGATGCAGACGCACCTCGTCGGCTGCCTGCCGCAGCGCCGCGACGGTGGCGTCGTCGCCGTAGCGTGCCGTCAGGGTCCGCACATCATCGCGCTGCCGGAGGAGATCAAGGGACGGAATGTCGCGGACGCTAACCATCGTCTGCGATGGTAGCCCATCACCGCGGCGGACGCGGTCGACGCCCTTTCCAAAGGCACAGGCCCCTGTTAAGATCGTCGTCTCATGTCCACGCGGACAACGCGCCCGTTCGAGCAGTTCTGGCCCTACGTCGAGAAGCGCGAGCGCCCCACCGACGACGAACTCGCCGCCATCGACCCCGACCTTTATACGGCGCTGTTCGGGCCGCGTGATCTGCCATTCTCGTTCACCCTCGTTTTCGGTGCATTCGAGGGCGACGACTATGGGCGCGCCGTCGAGATGGCCCGGGCTTCGGCTGAATACTGGCGGGTGGTGAGGGAGTGAACCTGCGCCATCGCGCCCGGTTCTATCCGACGCAGGCCCTGCGGATGCGCGATCTGTTCGAGGTGATTGGGGGACAGCCCAGCTGCGAAGTGCTCATCGACGACCGCCCCGTGCCGTATGCGCGGGATATGTGGCTGCCGATGCTGTGGTTCCTGCTACTGCCGTGAAAGGAACGGCGCAGGTGGAAAAGGTGCCGAGGCGCCGAACGGATGACCGCCCGGCGCCACCGGTCACGCGTGCATCAGACGCGAGTGACGTTGCCCGCCTGCGGTCCCTTGGGGCCGTCGACGATTTCGAACTCCACCGGCTGACCTTCGTCCAGCGACCGGAATCCCGAACCCTGAATCGCCGAGTAGTGCACGAACACATCGCTGCCGCCTTCGCGTTCGATGAAACCGTAACCCTTGGCGTTATTGAACCACTTGACCTTGCCTGTAATGCGCATCGTTCTTCTTCCTGCCTTCGGTGGCCGTGCCACCCCACTAACGACCTGCAGACACCCGACGGGTGCCGCGCAGGCACATGGAAAGCCGCACACCGCAGCTTTCGGGATCCGTTAAGCTGGACCGCCCGGAGAGTTTAAACGCCAGTTACATTCGATGTCAATTAGAGACACCGTGCCAACAAAACGCGCCATCCTGAGTGTGTCCGACAAGACCGGACTCGTTGATTTCGGCCGGGGCCTGGCCGCCCGCGGCTTCGAGCTGGTGTCGACCGGCGGCACTGCCCGCACCCTGACCGACGCCGGCCTGCCGGTCGTGAACGTCTCTGATGTCACCGGTTTTCCCGAGATGATGGACGGGCGCGTCAAAACGCTGCATCCGCTGATTCATGGTGGCATCCTGGCGCGGCGTGACCACCCGGAGGACCTGGCGCTGGCATCGGCCCATGGCATCGGGCTCGTGGATCTGGTGGTGGTGAATCTCTATCCGTTCGTGGAAACGGCCGCCCGGCCTGGCATCGCGTTTCCCGACCTTGTGGAACAGATCGACATCGGCGGTCCGAGCCTTGTGCGGGCTGCCGCCAAGAATTTCGGCGATGTGCTGGTGGTCGTCAACCCTGGAGACTACCTGTCGGTCATCGAGGCCCTCGATGCCGCCGACGGCCCGTCACAGGCCTTTCGGTTCTCGCTCGCACAGCGGGCATTCGCGCACACCGGGGCATACGACACCGCCATCGCGTCAACGCTCGGCGAGTATCAGTCGGAGGGCCGCGGATTTACACGACCCGCGCCGTCTGGCCTGGTGACGCCCGGCCACCTTGTGATCGAAGCGCCGAAGCTGCGCGACCTCCGCTACGGGGAAAATCCCCATCAGTCCGCCGCCTGGTATGCCACCACCCCGGCCACCGGGCTGGGGAATCCCCGGATCCTCCAGGGCAAGGAACTGTCGTTCACCAACCTGCTCGACCTCGACGCCGCTGCGCGGATTGTGCTGGAGTTCGAGGAACCGGCCGCCGCCGTCATCAAGCACACCAATCCGTGTGGCGTCGCGACGGGCGAGACCCTGGCCGAGGCCTACGTCCGTGCACGCGAGGCCGATGCCCTTGCAGCTTTTGGGGGGATCGTCGGACTCAGCCACCCGATCGATGCCGCCACAGCCACGACCCTGGTCTCGACGTTCATCGAGGCAGTCGTGGCCCCCGGCGTCAGTGACGATGCGCGTGCGATTCTGGAAGCCAAGCCCAACATGCGTGTAGTCGTGGCCGACACGCGCAGTCTCCGCGGCGGTGCGGCCAGCCTGCGCCGCGACGTTCGGTCGATCCTCGGCGCTGTGCTCGTGCAGGAGCGCGATGTCGTCACCGAGGCGCACCAGCCGTGGCCGCTCGACGGGCTGCGCGTGGTGACGCGCCGCCAGCCCACGGCCGCCGAGTGGCAGGGGATGCGGTTCGCCTGGCGCGTCATGGCGCACGTCAAGTCAAACACGGTGATCTTCACCGATGCCGTGCGGACACTGGCGATCGGTGCCGGACAGATGAGTCGGGTCGATGCCGTGAAGGTGGCCGCCGCCAAGGCGACGCGGTGGCACACGCTCGAGACCAACCCGCTCGTCGGTAGCGTCGCGGCGTCTGACGCCTTCTTCCCGTTCCGTGACGGACTCGATGCGGTCGCCGCGGCCGGGGCCACGGCCGTGGTGCAGCCGGGCGGTTCGATGCGGGATGCGGAAGTCGTGGCGGCGGCCGACGAGCAGGGACTCGCGATGGTTTTTACCGGACGCCGCCACTTCCGCCACTGAGCGGCGTCGGGGCGGGTCACTCTGTGAACAGCGCGCGCAGGTCGTCTGCGCTGACCGTGGCCGCGCCGAAGCGCGCGACCACGATCCCTGCCGCCGCGTTGGCCAGCGCGGCCGCTTCGTGGGGCGCCGCACCGGCGGCCGTGGCCAGGGCCAGCGTGGCCAGCACCGTATCTCCCGCGCCCGTGACGTCGCTGACCTCACGGGTCGTCGCCGCCAGGGCCCCTTCCCCCTCGGCGTGGGTCAGCCAGAGTCCACGCTCGCCAAGCGTCACCAGCACGCTCTTCACCTGCGCGGTCTCGATGATGGCGCGCGCCGCTGTCCGCGCATCCTCGTGCGACTGGATGCGGAAACCGACAGCGGCTTCAGCCTCGAGGTGATTGGGCGTGAGGCAGGAGGCCCCCGCGTAAAAGCGCAGGTCGGGCACCTTCGGATCAGCCAGCAGCGGACGACCGGTCACCTGCGAGTGCATCGCCAGACGGCGCATCACGGTATGGCTCAGGACGCCCTTGCGATAGTCGGACGCGACGAGCACACCGGCGTCCGCGGCTGCGGCATCGATGGCAGCGATCACGGCCTGCTCGGCATCGCCTGGCAGAGGCCGTTCCGTCTCGTAGTCGATGCGTGCCACCTGTTGGTTGCGCGTCGTGACCACCCTGACCTTGGTGGTGGTGCGCCGGTTGGCGGCCGTGATGAGGCCCGACGGGTCGAGCCGGCGTTCTTCCAGCATCGTCCTGAGTGCCCGGGCGTCGTCATCAGCCCCGACAACGCCGATGAGGGTGGCCGCGCCACCGAGAGAGGCGACGTTATGCGCCACGTTGGCGGCACCGCCCAGTCGGATGTCGTCGTGGTCGTGCAGCACCACCGGCACCGGTGCCTCGGGTGAAATGCGCGTGACCCGACCCACGACGAATCGGTCGAGCATGACATCGCCCACCACGAGGACCCGCGCGGACGGGAACTGCCCGATGAGGGCGCGGGCGCGGGCCGGAGGCAGGGCGGGCAGCCAGTGTGCACTCATGCGTCGGCCCCATCGCCGCGCGCGGCCGCAAACGGCAGCGTCATCAGCACGAGCAGCAGCATGAGGAATTCCGAATCGCCGAAGTTGTATTCAAAGAATCCGGCGACCAGCATCGCCACAATCGCCCCGATGCCGGTGGCGGCCAGCGCCCGTGTCGTGGCGGTGCGGCGCATGCGCCAGAGGGCGCGCAGGGCAGTGGCGATGCAGGTGAGCCAGAGCATTAGGGCCGGGATGCCGCGCTCGGCGGCGATCTGCATGGGCACGTTGTGCAGGTGCGGGTTGCTGGCCTGCACGGCGGTGGCCGTGCGATACGTGGGATAGAGCGGCCCCACCATGTCGGGTCCCACGCCGGTCAGCGGATAATCGCGCACCATCGCCACGCCGGCCTGCAGCATCGCCACGCGGTCGCGGGTGGTGGGGTCGGTCATGTCGCCGATCGACTGCATGCGCGTGGTCAGCGCGTCAGGCGCCACGAGCAGTGCCACGGCGGCCGTGACGGGAATGAGGGCCGTGAGCCGGAAGTCCTTGACGAGAAACAGCACGGCGGCCCCGGCAGCGGCACCGACCCAGGCCCCGCGGGTCAGCGTCAGGGCCAGCGACACAACTAGTGCCGGCAGCACGAAGGCGGACCAGAGCCGGTCGCGTGAGCCGAACAGCAGCCGTGCGATGGTGGCGCAGATCACGAGCATCAGCGTGCCCGAGTAAGTCATCCAGTGGGACAGCGTGCCCTGCATCCGCCGTCCTAGGTTGTCGTAGTTGAGCACGCCGTATTGCACGACCCCGACCAGCGCACTGGCCGCGCCCACCGAGATGATGACGCTCAGCAACAGGTCGGCACGCCGCCCCCGGGCGAAATCGTAGACGACCGGCACGATCAGGAAGAGGGACAGCTGCTTCGTGTCGACGACACTGATTGCGGGATTGGTGGAAAACCCGGCCGACAGCAGCGTGGCGACGCCGTAGGCGGCCAGCGGCCAGAAGAATGATGGCGCCTTGAGCGTGCGATGAGCGGTCCGCTGCCGCACGAGCCAGGCGACGACGGCCACGCCCAGCAGGATCTGGGCGGCGGCGATCGAGAACTGCATGGTGGCGGCGAGGCCAGTGACCGCGCCCACGCCGATCCACTCGGTGCGCGACTGCGGAACGGGAAACGGAAGGGCCAGCACACTCATGGTCAAATCGGCTCGGGCCTCAAGGGTACCTCAAGCACACGGCGGCACGCGTCGAGGACCTGTGCCACGGAAATGTCGGACAGGCACCGGAAATCACCAGTCACACACGTGCGCTGGTGACACGGCCGGCACGGGAGGGGACCGGCATCCACGGCCATGGACGGCACCGCCGGATCGCGCCACGGCATCGATCGCTCGGGTAGGGTGGGGCCAAACAGCGCCACGACCGGTGTGCGGGTGGTGCCGGCCACGTGCAGGGGGCCGCTGTCGCCACCCACATACAGCCGGGAGAGGCTCACCAGAGCGGCAAGTTCCGACAGGTCAAACTCGCCGGCGCGAATGACGCGGTGCGCCAGTGGTCCGCTCAGGCGGCGCGCGTCTTCTGTGACCGCAGCCGCAGCGGCCGTATCAGAGGGGCCTGACGTGATGACGACGTGCAGCGACATCGGGTCGGAGGTGAGGGCGGCCGCAAGGGCGGCGAAGCGGTCGGCCGGCCATCGACGGAAGGGATTGCCGGCGCTCACGTGCAGGACGGCAACGGCGGCCTGACCGGGGACGCCGGCGTCAATGAGCCGCTGACGCACCGCCTGAGCGTCATCGGTGGATACCGGCATGCGCACGGCGTTGATGGCGGGGTCAGCCGGGCCGATGCCGAGCGGGGCCAGCAGGTCCCACTGGTTCAGCACTGAATGGCGCGGTGGCGTCAGCGACGGCGTCCATGGCACCCGGTCGGTGTACGCCCATGTGCGGCCGGGAATGTCGTAGCCGATTCGGCGGGGCGCACCGGACGCGCGGGTCAGCAGCGCCGCGCGTGGTCCCCCATGCAGGTCGATGGCCAGGTCAAATTGTCGCGCGTGAAGCTCGCGCATCAGGCGCAGGTCATACGTCACCCGACGCAGCCCACGCGGACGCTCGACCACCAGCAGGTCGTCGATCTCGGGGAGGTGGCGCACCACCGGGGCTGCGGCCGTCTCGACGAGATAGGTCAGGCGGCTCCCGGGAAAGCGGTGGGCCAGTGCGGCGGGAATCGGTGTGGTAAACACCACATCACCGATGAGCCGCAGGCGGATGAGCAGGATGCGGCGGGGAGTCAGGGCTCGACCGAGGCCTCGTCGATCAGCATGACCGGAATGTCATCCTTGATCGGATAGACGCGGGCGCACGTTCGGCACTTGAGGGCCGTGCCGTCCTTCACCAGGACAACGGGTGTCTTGCACGCCGGACAGGCGAGAATCTCGAGTAGTTCCTGATCGACAGACATAAAAGGACTATACACCGCTGAAACGGCCGGGTAAGAATCAGCCATGCGCATGCGTCCTCTTGCCGGAGCACTCCTGATGCTGGTGATGGGGACTGAGGTGGCGGCGCAGGGCGGAACGCCTCGTCCGGCACCGGCAGCCACGTCATTTTCATCCTCGGGCGAGGCCTACTTCGAGTTTATGCGTGCGCGCCACCTGCAGGAGGCCGAGGACCTCGACGGCGCGATGGCCGCACTCGACCGCGCGGCGGCGCTCGATCCGGCATCGGCCGAGATCCAGGCCGAACGGGCCTCGCTCTTTGCCCAGCAGAACAAGGGCGTGGAGGCCCGCAACGCCGCACAGCGGGCCCTCGCGGTCGACGCCGGCAACGTGGAAGCCCACCGCGTGATGGCCCTCGTGCTCTCCGCGTGGTCAGAAGGCGCGGCCCCACTGCCGGCCGGCGAGACGGCCGAGCGCCTGCGCAGCGAGGCCCTGACGCATTTCGAGGCGATCACGGCGGCACCGGCCACGTCGACCGACCTCAACCTGATGGTGACGCACGGGCGCACGCTGCTGCGGGCCGGGCGATTCGATGAGGCGGCCACCATCCTGCAGACCGTGACGTCGCAGGCGCCCTACGCCGCCGAACCCTTCGCGCTGCTCGCCGAGGCGCAGGCCCAGCAGGGGAAGCTCGCCGACGCGGCCAAGTCACTGCTGGCAGCGGCGGACATCAATCCCCGCTATTTCGTGTCACTGGGCGAACTGTACGAACGAGCCGAGCGTTGGGCAGCTGCGGCCGGCGCGTACGGTCGCGCGGTCGAGGCGATCAGGTCACCCACGCGTGAGCTGCGCCTGCGGCACATCAACGCCCTGCTCAAGACCCCCGGCGGCGTCGGTGCGGAACGGGCACTCAACGCGCTGACACCACTGCTGGCGTCGGCGTCTGATGATGCGCGCCTGCTGCTGCTGCAGTCGACGGCACTGCGCCTGTCGGGAGACGCCGGCAAGGCCGCCTCGGTCGCGCGGCAGGTGCTGGCGCAAAGCCCGAACAATGTGGCTGCCATGAGTGCGCTGGCCACCGCCCTCGGCGCGCGCTACCAGTTTCGTGAGGTGACCGAGGCCCTCGCGCCGCTGGTCGCTCAGCCCGCCATTGTGCGGGCCAACCGCGGTGAGGCGGTGCCCGCTCTGCTGCAGCTGTCGCTCGCCTACCAGCAACTGGCCCAGTACGACGAGGCCCTTGCTGCCGTGGCCGCGGCCCGCGCGGCATTGCCGTCCAGCGAGGCGCTCGACGTCTACGAAGTGCAGGTGCTGCTCTCGGCACGGCGCTTCGATGCAGCCCTGGCGGTCACCGACCGGATGAAGGCCCGCACGCCCGACGAGACGCAGGCGCTGCTGCTGCACGCCAGGGCCCTTGTCGGAGCGGGGCGCGGGTCCGAGGCGGTTACGCTGCTCGAAGCTGCGGCACGGCAGCACGACGATGACCTCGAGGTGGCCTTCGGCCTCGCCGACGCGTACGTGGCGCAGCAGCAGTACGACAGGGCCGTGAAGGTGCTGGCCCGCATCGAGACGTCCGGTGCAGACGACGATCGGTTGCTGCTGCGGCTGGTCAGCGTCTACGAATCCGCAGGCCGCCTCGATGAAGCCGAGCGGCGGCTCCGGCGGCTGATCGAGGCCGATCCCTCCGATGCCTCAGCCCTCAACTATCTCGGCTACATGCTGGCCGACCGCACGCCGCGGGCCGCCGAGGGTGTGGCGCTGGTCGAGCGCGCCCTCAAGCTCGAGCCTGACAATCCGTCGTATCTCGACAGCTACGGCTGGGCCCTGTTCAAGCAGGGCCGGGTGTCAGACGCGGCCGAACCCCTCGGACAGGCAGCGGCAGCGCTGCCCGCCAACTCGGTCATCCAGGAACATCACGGTGATGTGCTGGCGGGACAGCAGAAGTGGACCGAGGCGGCGGCTGCCTACCAGCGCGCCCTCGATGGCGACGGCGAGTCGATTGATCGCGCCCGCGTCACCAGGAAGTTGCACGATGCCCGGCGTCGGCGGTAGGCCAGCACCCGGAACCAGAGGCCTCGCCCTTCTTGCCGTCGGCACGGCGCTGCTGACGGCGGCCTGCGCGAGCGGCGGAGGCACCCGACCCTCAACGCCGGGCACCGACGCGCCCGTGGCCCTGCTCGACTTCCGCCGAGCGACACGCCCATGCGCCGCCGTGCGCACCCTCACGGCCGAGTTGTCGCTTAGCGGCCGCGCGGGGGGCGAGCGGCTGCGGGGACGCGTGGTCGCGGGCCTGGCCGAGGGGGGACAGGCACGGCTCGAAGGGCTGGCCCCGTTCGGTCCTCCGCTCTTTGTGCTGACCGCGCAGGCGAACACCGCAGCATTGGTGCTGCCGCGTGAGCGCCAGATTCTCGAGTCCGCCCCGATGCACGATGTGCTCGAACGGCTCACGGGCCTGCCTCTGTCGGCTGACGAACTGCGCCTGGCGCTGCTGGGGTGCCTGGGGGCTGATGCGCCTGCGACCGGATTCGAGTGGCCGGGCCCGTGGCGCGCCGTCGACACGCGGGACGGACACCGGCTCTGGCTGGCCCCACGGGATGGCGCCTGGCGAGTCGTCAGCGCAGACGCGGGCGGGTGGCGCGTCGACTACGCCGGGTGGCTCAACGACGTGCCCCGGCAGGCACGTGTGCAGACGCGCGATGCCAACGTCGACCTGCAGGTCGAGCTGCGACAGCTCTCGATGAATGTGGCCATCATGCCCGAGGCCTTTCAGATGACCCGACCGCCAGACGCCACGCCTGTGCGCCTCGATGAACTGATCTCAGTGGCACCGCTCAGAATCCCATGACCATGCATCTGCCGGCGTTTGCGAAGATCAACCTCGACCTGCGCGTGCTCGGCGTGCGGCCCGACGGCTATCACGAGCTGCGCACCGTCTTCCAGACGTTGCGCCTGCACGACACCCTCACATTCGTGCGGCGGCCAGGTCCACTGACACTCACCTGCCGTACCCCGGGCGTGCCCACCGACCATCACAATCTGGTGTGGAAGGCCGCCGCTGGCCTGTGGCGCGAGCGATTCGGCGCCCGGCGTGCGCCCGAGGGCGTGGCGGTCCACCTGGTCAAGCGCATACCGGCAGAAGCCGGCCTTGGTGGCGGCAGCGCCGATGCCGCCGCGGCGCTGCGCGGGCTTGACCAGCTCTGGTCAATCGGCGCCGACGAGGACACGCTGGTTCGGGTGGCCTCGGGCATCGGGGCTGATGTGCCGTTCCTGCTGCGCGGCGGCACGGCCCTCGGCCTTGGCCGAGGCGATGCGATCTATCCCCTCGAACCGTTGCCGTCAGTCTGGGTGGCGCTGGTGCGCCCGCCGTTCGGCGTATCGACCGTCGAGGCCTACCGGTGGTGGGATGCCGACCCCGGTCGCTCCCCCCGGACTCCCGTCGCGTCGCCGCCGCCGGCGTGGCCGCACTGGGCCCGAATCCTGGGCAACGACCTCGAGCCGCCCGTGGCCCGGCGGCACCCGACCATTGCCCGCATCAGGCGCGCCCTGCTGAGGGAGGGGGCCTTCGCCTCGGCCATGTCCGGATCGGGCTCGACGGTCTTCGGGCTCTTCACCTCAGCGGCGCGGGCCAGGGCCGCGGTCCGTCCCTGGCAGCGGCCTGGCTGGCTGGCGGTGACCACCCGCACAGGGTCTCGGGACGACGCGGAGCGTTCCGGGATTGCCAGAACCGGCCGGGGGCGACTAGAATAACAATTTGCCCCCGGGTGTTGGGGCGTGGCCAAGCGGTAAGGCGCGGGTCTTTGGAACCCGTATTCGAAGGTTCGAATCCTTCCGCCCCAACCAGTTTCATCATGTCGACGACGGGTTACGGTGAATTGAAGATTTTCTCGGGCAGTGCGCATCCCAAGCTGGCTGCCGAGATTGCCGAGTTTCTGGGGGTCACCCTGGGGCAGGCACGGCTGCGCCGTTTTCCCGATTCCGAGGTCTCGTTCCAGATCGACGAGAACATCCGCGGCACTGACGTTTTCATCGTCCAGCCCACGAGCAACCCCGTCGACCAGCACCTGATGGAACTGATGATCATGACCGATGCGTTCCGCCGGTCATCGGCGGCGCGCATCACGGCGGTCGTGCCGTATTACGGGTATGCGCGACAGGACCGGAAGGACAAGCCCCGGGTGCCCATCTCGGCCAAACTGGTGGCCAACGTGCTGAGCGCCTCGGGTGTCAACCGCGTGCTCACCATGGACCTGCACAAGGCGCAGATTCAGGGCTTCTTCGATATTCCGGTCGACCATCTGTTCGCGGCTCCGGTGATTATCGACTACCTCTCGCGCCAGCAGATTGAGCAGTTGACGATTGTGGCCCCGGATGCTGGAGGCGCTGAGCGCGCCCGGGCCTACGCCAAGCGCCTCGGGGGAGAACTGGCCGTCATCGACAAGCGCCGGTCGGAAGACGGCACGGCCGAAGTGATGAACGTCATCGGGGAAGTCGATGGCCGTACCTGTGTGATTGCCGATGACATCATCGACACCGCCGGTACCATCCAGAAGGGGGCGCAGGCCCTCAAGGCCGCTGGGGCCGCCCGCATCCTGGCGTGTGCCATCCACGGCGTGCTGTCGGGGCCGGCGGTCGAGCGCATCGAGAAGTCGCCGATCGAAAAACTCATCGTCACCAACACCGTGCCGCTCAGCCCTGACAAGGCCGCGTGCCAGAAGCTCGTCGAACTCTCCGTGGCGCGCCTGCTCGGGCAGGCCATCCGGAGCATTCACGAAGAAACCTCCGTCTCGTCATTGTTCGTGTGATTGCAGGGGACAACCATGGAAGCCGTACTCGAAGCCGTCAAGCGCACCACCATCGGGAAGAATGAGAACAACCGCACGCGTGCCCAGGGGCTGATGCCCGGCGTGGTCTACGGGGCACAGAAGGCGGGTGACGCCGTAGCGCCGCAGCCGGTGGCCGTCGACCCCAAGCTGTTCCTCCGCATCCTGCATTCGCATTCGGGGTTCAACACCCTGATCACGCTCAAGCTGGACGGCCAGGCCGATGCCCGGGTACTCGTGAAGGAGGTGCAGCTCGACCCCATCACGCATCATCCGCTGCATGCCGACTTCTACCGCGTGAATGTCGACAAGGCCATCGCCGTGACGGTGCCGGTTGTGATCAAGGGCGAATCCCGGGGCGTGAAGACCGATGGCGGGGTGCTCGAGTTCCTGCACCGCGACATCAAGATCAGCTGCCTGCCAACGCAGATTCCGGACGCCGTCGAAATCGATGTCACCGGGCTCGGCCTCAACCAGGCAGTGTATGTGCGCGACCTGGCGGCCACGGCCTCCTGGACGCCGGTGTCCGACGCCGATCTGATGCTGGTGCATGTGACCGCACCGCGCGCGGCCGAGGCGGCCGAAGCGGCGGCTCCTGGCGGCAAGGCCGAGCCGGAAGTGGCCAAGAAGGGCAAGACGGACAAGCCCGAAGAGAAGAAGGCCGAGAAGAAGAAGTAGGCCGGGCCATGAAGCTCGTCGTCGGTCTGGGCAATCCCGGGGCCGAATACCGCGACACCCGGCACAATGTCGGGTTCATGGTGGTCGACGAACTGGCCCACCGCTGGGGACTCGACCACCAGTGGCGCGACGCCTTCGACAGCCTGACGGTGCGGGGCACCGTGGGCACGGAGAGCGTCTGGCTCATGAAGCCGCTGACGTTCATGAACCTCAGCGGTCGGGCGGTGGCGGGCCTCGCCGGGTACTACAAGGTGCCACCCGCCGACATTCTGGTCGTCACCGACGATGTGGCCCTGCCCGTTGGCCGGTTGCGGGCGAGGCGGTCGGGCAGCTCGGGCGGACACAACGGCCTCAGGTCGCTGTCGGCCGAGCTTGGCACAGACGACTACCCGCGCGTGCGGGTGGGAGTGGGTCGGGGAGAGATTATGGGAGCGGACGGGCAGGTCATCGCCCGTCCCGACATGGTGCAGCATGTCCTGGGGCGGTTTCGCCCGGACGAGCGCGCCACCGTTGAGGCAGCCGTGCGGCGGGCTGCCGACGCCTCGGAGCTGTTTGTGGCCGAGGACATCGGACGCGTCATGGACGCGTTCAACGCCGCCGAACCGGCCAGGGCCTTACGGCCGGCCACCGGTTCGGAGTCAGGTCAGAAGGGAAGTTAGACGCGGCGGCCAATGTCGGCCGACCGGTCTCCTTGCCACCGCGGTGGCCGGGGTGAGCGACACCACCAGCAGGCATCGGCAGCGATGCCCGACAGCGGGTCCGTCCGACGGGACAGACGCCGGAGTGGGGTCGACAGCACCTTGTCCACAAGGAGAGCTGATGAGTGCACGTGTTTACGAACTGATTTACATCATGGTGCCCGACGCCACGGAACAGGCCGTGGCCGACATGCAGGCGCAGGTCGAGGGCATTGTCCAGCGGATGGGTGGCTCGATCCAGTCCACCGATGTCTGGGGACGCCGAAAGCTGGCGTATGACATCGGCAAGCACAAGGACGGGTTCTACGTCCTGCAGGTGATTGCCGGAGCCGGCGACCTGATGAAGGAACTCGATCGTCGCCTCAAGGTGACCGAGGGCATCATCCGCCATCTGGTAGTCCGCGTCGACGAGCGTCAGCTCGTAGCCGAGCGGGCCCGCACCAAGCGGCAGACTGAATCGGCGCGCCGCCGTGTGGCGCGCGGCCTGCCGCCCGAGCGTCAGCCGGGAGAAGGTCCGCAGGGCGACAACGATGATGATGCCGACGTGAGCTACGACGGCGTGGATGGGGAGGTCTAGTCATGGCGTTCGGTGGCAAGAAGCCCGGGGGACCCGGGGCGCGCGGCAAGGGTGCCGCAGGAGCAGATAAGCAGGGTGGGCAGCGACGCGGTCTCTTTCGTCGCCGCAAGGTCTGCAAGTTCTGCGCAGACCGCATCGACGACATCAACTACAAGGACGTCAAGCTGCTGAGCGGCTTCGTGCCTGAGCGCGGCAAGGTGCTGCCGCGCCGCATTTCCGGCACCTGCGCCAAGCATCAGCGCGGCCTGCGCGTGGCCATCCTGCGCGCACGGCAGCTGGCGCTGCTGCCCTACGCGGCCGACTAGGCCGGAGAGAGACGCACATCATGGAAGTCATTCTGCGAGATCACGTCGAACACCTCGGCAACCGTGGCGAAATCGTCAAGGTGGCTGACGGGTATGCCCGCAATTACCTGCTGCCCCGAAAGCTGGCCCTGTTGGCCACTGAGGGCAACAAGAAGCGCGTCGAACGCGAACGCAAGCAGTTCGAGGCGGTGGAAGCCGAGCAGCGGTCGGCCGCCGAGGCCATTGCGTCCCGCCTGACCGCCATCGACGTCGCCATCGCCCGCCGCGTGGGCGAGAACGACACCCTCTACGGTTCGGTCACCAACGCCGACATCGCCGAGGCCCTTAAAGAGAAGGGCTTCGACATCGACCGGCGCAAGATCCTGCTGCCCGATGCCCTCAAGGCGCTGGGCGAGGTCACCATGCCAGTCAAGCTCCACCGCGACGTCACCGCACAGCTGCGCGTGCAGGTCGTTCGCGAGCAGTAGTCACCCCCTCGGGAGCTCCGGGCCAGGCCCGGAGCTCCTGCGGACTCACGCGATCCCGCCCGCCCCGGGCGGCCTTCGGGTAAGATTCCCCTCCCGTGTCCACACCGGTCTCGACCGCCGCCGTCCGCACGCTGCCGCATAACCTCGATGCGGAACGCTCCGTTCTGGGCGCGATTCTTATCGATAACGCCACGTTCAACGTCGTGGCGGCCGTGCTGCCGGCCGATGCGTTCTATCGCGACGCGCATCGGCGGATCTTCGAGCGCATGGCCGACCTGTCTGAGCGCAGCCAGCCCATCGACTTCATCACGCTCAAGGAAGAACTGGCACGGGCCGGCGAGCTCGACGAGGTGGGGGGGCCAGCCTATCTCGCGGCGCTCACTGACGGAGTGCCCCGGTCGACCAATGCCGAGTACTACGCGCAAATCGTCAAGGAAAAGGCGACGCTGCGTGCGCTGATTTTTTCGGCGAACAAGATTCTGGCCACGGCCTACGAGGCCGAGCAGGAAGCCGACCTCATTCTCGATGAGGCCGAAAGCTCGATCTTCGCCGTCGCCGATGACCGCGTGAAGACCGGCTTTGTGCCCATGAAGACGCTGGTCAGCGAGAGCTTTCCGAAAATCGAGAAGCTCTTCACGCACAAGAGCCACATCACCGGCGTGGCGACCGGATTCGCCGACATCGACCGCAAGACGCGCGGCCTGCAGCCCGGTGACATGGTCATCGTCGCCGCCCGTCCCTCGATGGGCAAGACCAGCCTCGTGCTCAATATCTGTCAGCACGTCGCGATGCACGGCGGCGTGGCGGGCTTCTTCAGCCTCGAAATGTCGAAAGAGTCGCTCTTCATGCGCATGCTCGCCTCGGAGGCGCGCATCGACATGCATCGCCTCATGAGCGGACAGATCGGGCAGCGCGAGTACGGTCAGATCACCGAGGCCCTCGAATCGCTGTCCGAGGCCCGGCTGTTCATCGACGACACGGCCGGCATCAGCGTGCTCGAAATGCGCGCCAAGGCACGGCGGCTCAAGGCCGAACATGGGCTCAGCCTGCTGGCCATCGACTATGTCCAGCTGATGACCGGGCGCGGGCGCTTTGAGAACCGCACGCTGGAACTCGCCTCGATCTCGCGATCGCTGAAGGGGCTCGCCAAGGAACTGGGCGTGCCCATCATCGTGCTGTCGCAGCTGTCGCGTGCATCCGAGGCCCGCTCCGACAAGCGCCCGCAGCTGTCGGACCTGCGCGAATCCGGTGCCCTCGAACAGGACGCCGACGTGGTTGCCCTGATCTTCCGCGAAGAGATGTACAAGCTCGGCGACGAACCCAGCGAGAGCGACGGGATTGCCGAGATCATCATCGCCAAGCAGCGCAACGGCCCGACCGGCACCGTCAAGCTGGCCTTCCTGCGCGAGCAGACACGGTTTGCCAATCTCGCCCACGGCGCGGATGCCGGCGAGTAGCCAACCGGGGCAGCCGTCGTGATTCGCTGCACCACGGCGCACGTGCATCTCGATGCGGTGCGGCACAATCTCCGGGCCCTCCGGGCCATGCTGGCTGCCGATGCCGCGCTGAACCGTGACGCCGGCGCCGGCCCAGTCGCCGCGCCGGACATCATCGCCGTCGTCAAGGCCAACGCCTATGGACATGGGGCCGTGGGTGTGGCGCGCGCGCTCGAGGAGGCGGGGGCGCAGATGCTGGCCGTCGCCGATATCGAGGAAGGCATCGAGCTGCGCGACGCGGGCATCACCCTTCCGATTCTGGTGTTCGGAGCCCTCAGCGTCAGCGAGGTCGACGGGCTCTTCACCCATGGCCTGACCCCGACGATTTCGAGCCCCGGGGCGGGACGTGCCCTCGAGCAGGCAGCACGCGCACGCGGTACCACATTGTCGTATCACCTGAAGGTCGACACAGGCCTCAACCGACTGGGCTTCCGGCACGACAACCTGGGACGCACGCTGCAGGCACTGCTGGCCTCGCCTGTGCTGTCACTCGAGGCCGTCTACACCCACTTCTCCTCGGCGGATGAGCCCGACGTGGCCAGCGTCGAGGCCCAGCGCCGTGCCTTCGACACCGCCTGCGCCCATCTGGTGGCCTGCGGCGCCGCCCCCGTCAGACGCCACGCGGCCAACTCGGCAGCCCTGCTTCGCGATTCGCGGCTGTGGTTCGATGCCGTGCGTCCGGGCCTGCTGCTCTACGGCATGGCCCCTGGGGCGCTGCACACCGCGATGGACCTGCGACCGGCGATGACGCTGACCAGCCGTGTCGTGGCCGTGAAAGGGGTGCGGACCGGCGAGGCCGTCGGCTACGGCGGTCGCTTCGCGGCAGAGCGCCCCACGACGCTGGCGGTCATACCCGCCGGCTACGCCGACGGACTCGACCGGCGACTGGAAGGCCGCGGGGCCGTGCTCATCCGCGGCCGGCGCGCCCCCATCGTCGGTGCCGTGAGCATGGACATGCTCACCGCGGATGTCACCGAAATTTCTGATGTATCGCCGGGCGACGAGGTCGTGCTGCTCGGGTCGCAGGGTGGGGCCGCGTGGCAGCAGATTGATGCCCGCGAGATGGCCGCTGCCATCGGCACGATTCCTTACGAAATCGTATGTCGGCTCGGGTCGCGCATCGCGCGCGTCACCGAGACCGCCATCGACGATGAGACAATCGACTGAGCGGTGCCTTCCATGAAAACGCCCCGAACGGTATTCGTGTGTCAGGAGTGCGGCTCCCAGTCCTCCAAGTGGCTGGGCCGGTGTCCCGACTGCAGTGCCTGGAATTCTCTGGTGGAAGAGCGTCCCCTCGAGGCGCCTGGCGCGGCGGGTGCTGCCGCCGTAGGCCATCGCTACGCGCTCGGGGGGACGGCGCGGGGATCAGTGCGCTACGCCGACATCGAGGCCAGCACCACCGACCGTCTGCCGAGCGGCATCAGCGAATTTGACCGCGTCCTCGGCGGGGGCATCGTGCCCGGCTCACTCGTGCTGCTCGGCGGAGAGCCCGGCATCGGCAAGTCGACGCTGCTGCTGCAGGCCGCGGCGCGCTTCGCTGAGACGGTGGGCCCGGTGCTCTACGCATCGGGTGAGGAGTCGGAACACCAGATCAAGGCGCGCGGCGACCGACTGGGCATCGGGCAGGCCCCGCTGTTTCTGCTGGCGGAGACCTGTCTCGAGCGCATTCTCGAGGAAGTCGCACGAGTGCAGCCCCGCTTGTTAATCGTCGATTCGGTGCAGACCGTGTTCTCGCTCAAGTTCCAGTCGGCCCCGGGCAGCATCGGCCAGGTGCGTGAAGCCGCCACGCAGTTCCTCTTCACGGCCAAGGGACAGAACATACCCACCTTCTTGGTCGGCCACGTGACCAAGGACGGCAACCTCGCCGGCCCCAAGGCCCTCGAGCACGTCGTCGACACGGTGCTGTATTTTGAGGGGGAACGTCATCACGCCCATCGGGTCGTGCGGGCCGTCAAGAACCGCTTCGGGGCGGTGTCCGAACTCGGCGTGTTCGAAATGACCGGCAGCGGCCTCAAGGCCGTACCTAATCCCTCGGCCCTGTTCCTGGCCGAACGCCCCGTGGCCACCCCGGGCTCGGCCGTCCTGAGCTGCCTCGAAGGGTCGCGGCCCCTGCTGGTCGAGGTGCAGGCCCTTGTCAGCACCAGCAGCTACGGCATGGCCCGGCGCATGGCCGTGGGGTTCGAGCAGTCACGGCTCACGCTGCTGCTCGCCGTTCTCGAAAAGCGTGCGGGTCTGCAACTGGCCGGTGATGACGTGTTCGTCAATGTCGCCGGCGGCATGAGCATCGAGGAACCGGCGGCCGATCTGGCCATCGTCACGGCGGTTGCCTCAAGCCTGAGGAATCGACCCATAGCCATGGGTACGGCGGTCTGCGGCGAAATCGGGCTCGGCGGGGAAGTGCGCGGCGTGCCTCAGGCCGCGCTGCGCATCCGCGAAGCCGAGCAGATGGGCTTCACGCGCATGCTCGTGCCGGCAGCCAACGTCGAGGCCGGCGACCTCAGGGCGACAGGCGACCGTGCCGAAGGGCGGGCCGAACTGCTGGGCGTCCGTAGCGTCGGTGAAGCCCTCGACCTCCTCCTCAGCTGACGTCCGGTGTAAGCTCTGACGGTCTTCTGATCCCCCAAGGAGCGTTCGTGACCAGCACAGCCGCCACTGCCGAGGCCCGAAAGCCACGCATTTCGCCCACGACCCAGATTGTGATCGGGCTCATTCTCGGTGGGCGCTGGGGTACGCGGTCAGCATCACCGACCCGGATGCCTCCGAAGCCATCCGTCCCTTCGCCCAGCTGTTCATCCGCATGATCCAGATGATCATTGCGCCGCTGCTGTTTGCGACGCTGGTCGGAGGCATCGCGGGTGCGGGGCATTTCAAGGACGTCGGACGCATGGGCGTTCGGGCGATCATCTACTTTGAAATCGTCACCACGCTCGCCCTGCTGATTGGCCTGCTCGCCGTCAACGTGATGAAGCCTGGCGTCGGGCTTACGCTGCCCGAGCCGTCAGGTGCGCCCCCCATCACGGCGCAGCCCCAGACCTGGCAGCAGATCATCCTGCACGTCGTGCCCACGTCCGTCATTGACGCGGCCGCAAAGGGTGACGTGCTGCAGATTGTCGTGTTCAGCATGCTGTTTGCCGTGGGGCTCAGCATGCTGGGTGAGCGTGGACGCCCCTACGTGCAGTGGTGCGAGGTGCTGGCCGAGACGATGTTCAAGGTCACGCACATCATCATGCTCTACGCCCCCATCGGCGTGGGAGCTGCCATCGCCTACACCATCGGCCGGAACGGGCTCGGCGTGCTGTGGAACCTCGGCTACCTGGTGTTCACGCTCTACGTCGCGCTGGCGTTCTTCGCCCTGGTGGTGCTGCTGCCGGTGATGCTGATGTTCCGCATTCCGGTCGGCGGCTTCGCGCGCGCCATGAAGGACCCGGCCCTCATCGCCTTCTCGACGACCTCGAGTGAGGCCGCGCTGCCGCTGGCGCTCGAGCGCATGGAACAGTTCGGCGTGCCCCGTCCCATCGTCTCGTTCATTCTGCCGCTGGGCTACAGCTTCAACCTCGACGGCTCCACCCTCTACCTGTCGCTGGCGGCGGTGTTTGTGGCGCAAGCCGCAAACGTCGACCTCACGATCGGGCAGCAGGTGACGATGCTGCTGACGCTGATGCTGACGAGCAAGGGCGTTGCGGGTGTGCCACGTGCGTCGCTGGTGATTCTGGCCGGTACGCTGGCGAGCTACAACCTGCCGCTCGAAGGCATCACCCTGATTCTGGGTGTCGACGCCATCATGGACATGGCGCGCACCACGGTCAACGTGACGGGCAACTGCCTGGCCTCAGCCGTGATCGCCCGGTGGGAAGGGCAGTTCGAGCCCCGCGATATCCGCGAGGTCACGGGCTGATCGCTGCGCACGAGGTTACCGCCGGTCGGCCGCGCCGCACAGGAATCGCCGCATGACGTGGTCACTGCTGATGCGTGTGCCAGGAATAATCGCTGTGGTGGTGACGGTACTGATCTGGCACCCGACCGGCGCAGGGGCATGGGCCGACCTCGTGCTCGGCGTCACCATGGCGCTGGCGTTGCTCTGGGCCAAACGTCGTGTGCACACGCTCCACTCCCTGGTCTGGCGGGTGCTGTCATCGGC
>VFZN01000012.1 GCA_016871195.1 Acidobacteriota bacterium
CCGCTGAAGTGGGTCATGGGCTGCTCCGGAGCCGCCGGCCTGATGTCGCACCGGGCCATGCCTTCTGCTGTCATCGCATCCTCGGTGCGGCGAAGCGCCCGGCCGTGTAGCGGCTGCAGCGCGAGGGCTGCCAGGCTGATGTTTTCGCGCAGGGGCCGCTCGAGGCAGAGCCCGCGCGAGAGTCGGTCATCCGTCAGCAGCGCCATGCCGGCAGCGAGCGACGCCCGTGGCGTACGAGGGGCGAGTGTGTGCCCATCGATCTCAACCGTGCCCGATGAGGTGCTCTGGCTGCTGAACACGCACTCAAGCACGTCACGGCAGCCGGCGTCAGGCAGTCCGGCGAGTCCGACGATTTCGCCGGCATGCACGTCGATGCTGATCGGTGCGAAGCGACCCGGTGCGCTCAGGTGACAGACACGCAGGCGCACACGCGCCGTGCTTGCGCCTCGCGCCGGAAACTCATCCGTCGGCGGACGACCGACGATGTGCTGCACCATGGCTGCGTGCGACAGGCCATGTGCGGTGCCGGCATGTGCCACGCGCCCGTCACGCAGGATGGTGACGTGCGTGGCCACGCGCGCCACCTCATCGAGGCGGTGTGTGACATAGACCAGCGCGAGGCCCTGGTGCTGCAGCCTGGCGATCGTGGCGAACAGGTCATCTGTTTCCTTCGGGCTGAGCGCGGCCGTGGGTTCATCCAGCAGCACGACCCGCCGCGCTGCGGCCACGGCCCGTGCGATGTCGACCATCTGGCGCTGGGCCATGCTGAGGTACGCGACGGGCGTGCGCACGTCGATCGGGAATCCCACACGTCGCAGTGCGTCAGTGGCAAAGGTCTCGAGCCGGGTCTGATCAATGAACGGCAGCCAGGCGGCGCGTCGCGGCTCGCGCCCGAGGCTGATGTTTTCGGCTACCGTGAGGTGCGGGGCCAGGGCGGGTTCCTGATGCACCAGGGCCACCCCTCCTCGCAGGGCCTCGGCCGGCGAGCGGAACCGCGCCGGACGGCCGTCCACACGGATGATGCCGCTGTCGGGGACAACCGAGCCGGCGAGGATCTTCAGCAGCGTCGACTTGCCCGCACCATTCCCGCCGAGCAGCGCATGCACCTCACCGCCGTGCACCGCAAGGCTCACATCAGACAGCACCGGCTGCGCCGCGTAACGCTTGCAGACGGCGTGCACGTCGAGCACGGGAAGGTGCGTCGCCATGGAGGCTCAGGGCGTGCGGGTCAGCCGCTGCAGCTCGGGACGGTCGATGGACTCGCGTGTGAGCAGGGCCACCCCCGTGTCGATGCGTCGCACCGGTGTGCGCCCGGCCCGCGCGTCGACGATGGTGCGCACACCGTCATAGCCCATCCGATAGGGATCCTGCAGGACCAGCGCATCGATCGCGCCCTCGCGCACTTCCTGCACGAGATCAGGTGTGGCGTCAAAGCCAATCAGCACGACTGCCCCGTGGCGCTGCCGCTGCCGGAGCGCGCGCACGGCCCCCACGGTCGATGTTTCATTCGACGCGAAGATGCCCTGCACCTCCGGATGGGCCGTCAGGATGTCTTCGGCCACTGAGAGCGAGCGCGTGGCGCTGGCATCGCCGTACAGCCACTGCACGACCGTGATATCCGGGAAGCGTTGCGCGAGGGTGTCGGCAAACCCCTGTTCACGTTCATCGGTCGAGACCGAGCCCTTCTTCACGCCGAGGATGGCGACGGTGCCCCGACCGTTGAGCCGCGTGGCCATGCGTTCGGCGGCCTGCACGCCTCCTGCGCGGTTGTCGGTGGCGACGTACGACACATAGGCCTCGCTCGACAGCCCCGAGTCAAAGACCGTCACGGGAATCTGCTGGCGCGCGGCCCGCTCGACCATCGGCACCAGCGCCTCGCCGTGTGAGGGGGCGAGCACGATGCCTGCGACGCCGCGGCTGATGGCGTCTTCCACGATGTTGATCTGGGTCGTGATGTCGGTCTCCGCAGCCGGGCCCTTCCAGTCGATCGTCACGTCAAACTCGGCCCCTGCCGCGTCGGCACCCGCTTTCACCATCTGCCAGAAGGTATGCGACACACCTTTAGGAATGACGGCAATGACCGGTTGCGACGGGGGCGGTGGTGCCGAGCAGCCCGCCACGAACAGCAGTGCAATCAGGACACATCCGAGGCGGCGAGAGACGGCTGAAGTCGGCACGATGGACTTCGATTCTAGCGATCTCGCCCCGCCTTCGGCTATCGCCGGTTTGCTACCATGCCGGCATCATGTCGGATCAGTCTGCGCCCGGCCACTCGCGTGCTCCTCTGTCCATCGAGTCATGGCTTGTATCAGCCGGCCGTGACCATCGTCCCGGCTCTCCGCTGAATGTGCCGATGAGCCCGGCCTCCAACTTTGTGCTGGGCGATACCCGAGCCTATTCCCGTGACGATGGCACGCCGGGGTGGGAGGCACTTGAGGCTGCCGTTGGCGGGCTGGAGGGCGGTCATGCGGTGGCCTTTGCCTCCGGCATGGCCGGCATCGCGGCCATCGTCGATCAGGTGTCGGTAGGGGGGCTGATTGTCATTCCCGATGACTGTTACCAGGGAGTCACGGGGCTGGTGCGGGCGGGTGAGCGGAGGGGGCGCTGGCGCGTGCGTACCCTGTCGGCGACAGAGACTGCGGCGTGGGTCGAGGCATGCGGCGAGGCCGACCTGATCTGGCTCGAGTCACCATCGAACCCGCTGCTGGTGGTGGCGGACGTCGACATCATCTGTGCCGCGCCCCGGAAACCCGGAGCCACGCTCGCCGTCGACAACACGTTTGCGACGCCGCTCAATCAGCGGCCGTTGGCTCTCGGGGCCGATGCCGTGGTGCACTCGGCGACCAAGAGCCTGGGCGGTCACTCTGACCTGCTGGCCGGCATCGTGGTGGCACGAGACGAGGCTCGCCTGCATGCCCTGCGGCACGGTCGCAAACTCGCCGGGGCGACGCCCGGCACGCTCGAGGTGTTCCTCGCCCTGCGCGGGCTGCGCACACTGGCGCTTCGAATCGAGCGCTCGCAGCGCACGGCACACGAATTGGCCGAGCGCCTGGTCACGCACCCGGCAGTGACGACGGTGCGCTATCCGGGACTGACGAGCCATCCCACCCATGCGGCAGCCATCCGCCAGATGCCGGCGTACGGCTCGGTGATCTCGTTCGATGTCAGGGGCAGCGCGGACGTGGCCGACGCCGTCTGCCGTCACGTGACGTTGATTCAGCACGCCACAAGTCTCGGCGCCGTGGAGTCGACGATGGAGCGGCGGGCCGCCGTGCCGGGGCAGGGGCACCTGCCGCCGACGTTGTTGCGCCTTAGCGTCGGCATCGAGTCGATCGACGATCTGTGGCGTGACCTCGACGCGGCGCTGCGAACGTCCCAGGGCTGACTGCGGATCAGTGCGCTGCGGCTGCCATCCGTCGTACGGCCTCGGCGAGCAGGCGCTCCGAGACGTTTGAAAAGCGCAGCAGATACTCATGGGCGGGTGCCGAGGCGGGGTCGGCGTAGCACGCGGCCGTGCTGAGCAGAGTGACGCCGCACCGGCGTGCCTGTTCCGCAACGCGCCCCGTGGCGAACCGCACGACCACGTGCAGGCCGCTCGAGGTGTCGGCGACGGTGACGTCCGCGCCGAGGTGTGTATGTAGGGCATCGAGCAGCACGTCGCGTCGACGGCGATAGACGCGTCGCATCCGCCGGATGTGTCGGGCCAGATGCCCCCGGGCCATGAACTCGGCCAGTGCGCCCTGTTCAAGATGCGGCGTATGACGATCGGTGTGCCACTTGGCCTGGAGGAACGGGATCACCAGGGGCCGCGGCACGACGACATAGCCGATGCGCAGGGCCGGGAACATCGACAGCGAAAAGGTGCCCACGTACACCACGCGCGAGGTGTCGCCGAGACCCTGCAGGGCCGGCAGCGGACTGCCGTCATAGCGGAACTCGCTGTCGTAGTCGTTCTCGATGATCAGGCGATCGGGCGACTGTGCCCACTGCAGCAGTTCGAGACGTCGCGTCAGTGACAGGGCCATGCCGAGCGGGTATTGATGCGACGGCGTCACGATCGCGGTCCGGGCGCGCGGTGGAAGGCGGCTGACGCGCAGGCCGTCGGCATCCACGGGCACAGGCATCACTCTGGCACCGACGGCGCCGAAGAGGCGTCGCGCCTCGGGATAGCCAGGATTTTCGAGGGCCACGCAGTCACCGGGATTCACAAGCACCCGCGCGCACAGGTCGAGTGCCTGCTGTGACCCGGTGACGACCATCACCTGCTCGGGATCACAAATGACACCGCGGGCATAGCGCAGGTAGCTGGCAATGGCGTCGCGCAGCGGAGCGAGCCCACCGATGTCTTCGTGCGAAGGAGACCGGCCCAGCGGCCGTCGCCTCATCTGCTGCCGCAGCAGCCGACTCCACTCGGCGAGGGGAAACAGGCGCAGGTCGGGCTCGCGCGACGAGAGGTCGATGACGGCGTGCGGCGCTGGTGCCGGCGGGCGCCAGTCGCCCAGGCGAGCCATAAACGCTGAGACGCGCACAGGGGGCAGGCCTGCGGCCGCGGTGGCCGCCTCGGCCCGAGGCGTGGCGACGGGGGGCAGGTGCGCCGGCACGAAGGTGCCAGCGCCACGTCGGCTTTCGAGATAGCCCTCGCTCAGCAACTGCTCGTAGGCCGTGGTGACCGTCGTGCGCGAGACGCCGAGCAGCAGCGCGGCATCGCGTGTGGATGGCACGCGGGCTCCCGGGGCCAGCCTGCGGTCGGCAATGCGGGCTTTGACCTGCTGCACCAGCTGCCCATGCAGGGGCAGCGACCGACGGCGGTCGACGACCATCGGCACGGCAAAAGTGGACTGGTCATGTGAGGTCAGAGTGGACCTTTTCATGCAGGCCACAGTCTGTCACGATACGCGCCATGTCCATTCCCGTTTCTCCGTCCCCCTCCCGCCGCGACGTGCTGGCGACGCTGCTGGCCGGTCTGGCAGGCAGCACGGTGTCACTCGACGCAGAGGCGCAGTCGGCCGAGCCGTCTGACCCGTCGGTCTACATTCCCAAAGCCCATCTCGTGCAGGACCGCGCGTTCCTGCACGCCTTCATGCGCGAGTTCAGCTTCATCGAACTCGTCACGACCTCGCCGACCCTGCGCATCACCCACATTCCGAGCGTGCTCGCGCCGGCGCAGGGCAAGTACGGCACCATCTTCGGGCACATCTCGGCGCAGAACGATCAGGTGAAGGCGATTCGGGCCGGTGCGCGGGCCCTGGCCGTGTTCCGTGGTCCGCATGGCTATGTCTCGCCGGGCTGGCTGGTCACCGACTTCAGCCGGCAGGGCGTGCCCACCTGGAACTTTGCGGTGGTGCATGCCGCAGGACGCCTGGTGCCCATCGATGATCCGGAGCGGAAGTACGAGCTGCTGGCCACGCTCATCGACCAGTACGAGCAGGGCATCGGCGGCACCGACTATCGGTTCCGCGGCCTGCCGAAGGATGAGGTGATGAAGCGGGCGACCGGCATTCAGCCGTTCGAAATCGAGATCGAGCAGATCGAAGGCAAGTTCAAGCTCTTCCAGGAACGGCCCGAGCCCGACAAGGTCGCCGCCCTGCCGAAGCTCGATACCTATCGGGAACGGTCGCTCGAGGCGTACACCAGGCACTTCTACGCAACGGCTCCCAAATAATACATGGAAAGTGTTTGAATTTTTACATTCATAACAATGGCGTACTCAATGGGTCGATGCACCGTGACAGGAGGAGAAGATGTCACGCATGCAGCGCAGCCCCTTGACCGCCACGGAAGAGACCGAGTTCTGGGTTCGATGGAAGCGCGGGGAATGGCTCCCGGCGATTGGCCGAGCGTTGGGTCGTCAGCGGTCCACCCTCGTGGGGTACGTGGCGGGCCACGGCGGTCGGCCCGTGTCCTCAGCACGGCGGAGCGGGAGGACATCTCGCGCGGCCTCGCCGCGCAGATTCCCTATCGCGTGATCGCGGAGCGCTTGGGCCGTGCCCCATCGACCATCAGCCGCGAGGTCGCGCGCCATGGCGGAGGCGCGGCCTACCGCGCCACGGCACCCACCGTCTTGCCTTGGTCCAGGACCAGCCGGACGACGCCGTCCTTGAACTCCTCAGAGAATTGCCGACGCGGGCGCCGGCCACTTGATCGATCTGCCATACGGGACATCGTATCCACCTTTCGGAACATGTCCACCGGATCGGATCACGCGCAATTGGAACGTGGTTGATGGGACATCGGGACCTCCTCACGCGAGCAATGTGCTCGGCATCAGACTGTCCACAAAACCCTGGGAACTCCAGTCGGCCATTCGTGGAACATCAGGTCGTGGACCTGTTGAAGAAGGTGGGCGGGTGGCGGGGCTGCGCATTGCGGGCACGCATATCCTGCGGTACACGTTCTGCTCGCATCTGGCGATGCGGGGGGCTCCGGCGAGGGCCATCCAGGAACTCGCGGGGCACCAGGACCTGATGACCACGCAGCGCTACATGCACCTCAGTCCGAACGCGATTCACGACGCGATCAGGCTGTTGGAAGCGGCGCCCGACGCTGGTGGACGTGGAGACATTGTGGAGACGGCCACAGGCGCGACCGCAAGTCATTGAAAATTCAGGGGTAAGTGGTGAGCCCGGAAGGAATCGAACCTTCAACCAACAGATTAAGAGTCTGCTGCTCTGCCAGTTGAGCTACGGGCCCACGAGGCTGCCCGGGAGGGCGGCGCTGCGGGTCGCTCCTGCAGGGACTGCAGCAGCGACTGACATCTCAAGACTATAGCACCGTGCCGCCTGCGAGAACAACCCGGCGCGCAGGCGGCCGGTGGAGCAGTGATCGGGGACAACACCACCCGTGGTGCCTGTCCCAGGGCACCACGGGCATGGACTGCACCGAAGGCGTGTCGTACGGCGGCGTCAGAACCCCAGCACCAGCGCCAGCCGCACAGTGAACGGTTCCACAGGATGGACGTGCACGTCGTCCACTCCCTGGGCGGGTTCGCCCGCCACCCGCGAGGTGTAGAAGTAGTCGATGTCGCTGCTGCGCGAGTCGAACGCGTTCAGCACATCGGCCCGGATCGTGAGACGAGGCGAGATCCGGATTCCCGCATCGAGCGAGACCAGGTTCGAATCGGCAGAGCGGACCGTGTTGTCCTCGACAAGTGCCCGCGGACCGAAGTGCCGCCACCGGACCGCGCCTGACCACCGACCCTGCGGAGACAGCACGGCGCCGAGCTGCGCGACGCGCGACACCGCCCCGGGCACGAAGGCGCCGGCCTCGTCCTCATCCGTGAAGCGCGCGTGACAGCGCAAGGCTGCCCTCGATCGACAGCCACGGCGTCGGCGCATAGTCCAAATCCCACTCGACCCCGCGTCGTGCGCTCGGGCGACTGGCGGTGGTGGTGCCGGCATCGCCCACAAAGACCAGTTCCGACGCCAGCCCGAGCCCCCAGAGGGCGACGGTCATATGGAGTCCCGGCCAGGCGGTCGTGCGCAGGCCCACTTCGGCCCCGCGCGCTCGTGCGAGCGGATCGACGGGTGAGACCGCATCCCCGGTCAGCGGGTCACGGGTCATCGTCGTCCCGCGACCGTCATTGCTGTGAAAGCCTCCGCCGGCGCTGAGGTAGAGCTCGGTGCGCTTCCAGGGTCCGAAGGCGACCGAAGCCTTCGGGTTCACGATGCCGCTGGTGCGCTCACCCGCATTGGCGGGTTCGCCGGCGTCGACCCGCCAGTGGTAGAGGTCGCCACGCACGCCAAGGGTCGAGCGGATGTACGGCGACCAGCTGCTCTGCCACTGCGCCCATCCGGCCCCGGATGTCTGTCCCACCCGATCGTCACGCACGGTGAGCAGGCGTCGACGCGCCGCGGTGCGCGCGAGCCCGACGTCGCCGATGGCATCGTGTCGCACGTCGGTACCCACCGTGACCAACTGCCGACGGTCGCCCCCCCTGATCGCCCATGTCCGCGACGCGCTCCCCCCGAACACCTGCCGGTGATCGCGCTGTGCGAACTGGTCCCCTTCGTCAGGGGCATCAAGGCGATAGGTGAAGTTCGAGTGCAGCAGCAGCCCGGACGAAAACCCATAGCCCGTCACCCGGGTGATGCCGGCGGCCGATGTGCGCTGCCACTCGGCCGTGACGCCGAGGCGGTGGGTGTCGCCTCCGCTCGTACGGTCGAGGGTGCCGAACCGGGGCAGGGCGCCCGTGTCCACCAGGCGTCGGGGAATCTGGTCGGTGGCAAACCACCGGGCCGAGTACCACAGCCCTGTCACGGACACGCCGTTGAGCGGGGTGCCGCGGCTGTAGCGCACGACCGCGTTGCCACGGCGCATGGCATCGGGACGCTCCCAGGGCACGTCATTGACCATGCCCTCGGCCGCGACCAGCAGGCGTCCGTCACCCACGCGTGGCGATGCGGCGGCCAGCACGCGGCCATACCCGAACATCCCACCCTCGAGCCTGGCGAGCGGGGCCTCGAGCTGGTTCAGGTAGTTGATGCGGATGGTGCCGGCGGCCGAGAAGTCACCCGTGTCCGCCGCATAGGTGCCCTTCCGATACTGAAGACTACCCACGAGCTCGGGAATCAGGAAGTTCAGATCGGCATAGCCCTGCCCGTGGCCATGCGTGGGCAGGTTGACGGGCATGCCGGCAACCGAAAGCGCCAGGTCGGTGCCGTGGTCGAGATTGAACCCGCGCACGTAGTACTGGTTGGCCTTCCCCTCGCCGCTGTGCTGACTGACAGCCAGGCCAGGCACGGCTTCCAGGGCATCCGCGGGCCGGCGCCGCGCACGCGCCGTCAACTCCCTCGCCGTGATGACGCCACTGCTGGCGGCATCGGCGATGCCCACCAGTGCGTCCTGACTCGACAACCGCGTCAAATCCGCGAAGGTCTGCCGTCCTGAGACCGCGACGACGCTCGTGGCGGCGACCTGCAGGGTCACGGTGCCGAGGTCGACCGACGAGGACACCGTCACCCCCTGTCGCTGCAGCGTCGCGTAGCCCGTGGCAGACACCCGAAGGGTGTAGAGGCCCGGCACTACCTCGATGCGAAACGTACCATCGTCGGCGGTCTCTGCCACACCCGTCGGCGTGGTTGTGCTGCCGGTGAGGCTCACCGAGGCGCCAGGCACGGGCGCGCCGGAGGCATCCGCCACGCGACCCGACACCCGGACCACGGGCGCCTGCGCCGATTGCGCCTCCGCGACCGGCAAGGCCCCATGTCCCAGCACACACACACTGCCCATCTGCAGCAGGAAGACGGCCAGCCGCCGTCGCCTGCCTGTCCACCCGTGAACAGACACACGTCCCTCCTTCGGGTTCCCATGCGAACCCGGTCACTTCTGTGAGATACCTGCCGTTCAGCAGGCGCGGATGGCGGGGCGGGGGCGGGGAGGGCCGCGGGGGGCGCGGCGCAGTCCGGGACGGGATCGCAGCGTGGAGGCGTAGGCGACGTCCGCATCGGCCAGCACCTGGACGGACGGCAGCAGCGGCGTGGCCGGCGGCGTCTCAATCAGCGCCAGCCCGAAGTGGGCGGCACTGCCCTCGCCGTGATCAGGCGAGGGCGATTCGTCATGCGAGTGCGCCGGCCCGGAGGTGTGGTCCGTTCCGGAGAAGCGGCCGGCATCTGCCACCACCTCCGCCAGCGCCGACAGCAGGCGTCGCACCAGGCCCGGCGTGCTGTAGCCGTACGGGGCGTGAGCACCCCACGCGTCGGGGCGCGGCTGCCGTGCGTCGCGAGGGCCATGCGTGTGCGCCCGGCCTTCCGCATGCGCCGCCTCGTGTGCAGTCGCCGACGGAACCCCTGCCGCCCGGTGCCCCACCGTGCGCTGGCCCTCGGACGTTCCCAACGAAGCCCGTTGACGGGGCAGGTGCGACGATGCGGGCCTGGGCCCGTGCGTATGGTCGTTCCGGTGCGTGACCAGGTGCAGCATGGGCCCCACCTGCATGGTGAGGATGAGCGCTGCCAGCACGCTCGCGGCGGAGTAACGACGCATCGCCGCCATCATACCGGTCTGATGAAGACGAGGCGGCGGTTTCAGTCTCGAGAAGATGGTCGGGAGCCCGCTACACGGCATGGGGGCGTTCCGAGGAGGGCCGTTGGTGCGCCCGGCAGGATTCGAACCTGCGACCTTTGGCTCCGGAGGCCAACGCTCTATCCAGCTGAGCTACGGGCGCGAACCTTCACAGTGTAGCCGATCTCCCGCACGCCCGCATGCGCGCCACGCGCGACCGCGTGCGCGTCACGCCGCCTGGGCCTGACCGCCGCCCGCCCTCACGACGCTCCGTGTGACCGTGCCTCGCGTGCCCGCGCGATGAGCACCGTCGTCGACGGGTCGTGCGGGGCGTGGGTCGTGCCGGCAATATCGCTGGCGATGTGTCCCGCCAGGTGCTTGCCCAGTTCGACCCCCCACTGGTCGAAGGCGTTCAGACCCCAGACCGCCGCCATGGTGAACACCTTGTGCTCGTAGAGCGCCAGCAGCAGCCCGAGCGTCCGCGGGTCGAGGCGCCCGTAGACGATGGTGGTGGAGGGGCGGTTGCCGGGAAACACTTTGTGCGGCACGAGGGCCTGCGTGGAGGCCTCGTCGATGCCGCCGGCGCGCAGTTCGGCGGCAACTGCGTCGGCATCGCGCCCAATCATGAGGGCCTCGCTCTGCGCGATGCAGTGGGACAGCAGCAGGCGATGATGTTCGGCGTCGCCGGCGGTGGGCTCGAGCCCGACGAGAAAATCACAGGTCACGGCCTGGGTGCCCTGATGCAGCAGTTGATGAAACGCGTGCTGTCCGTTGGTGCCCGGCTCGCCCCAGATGACGGGGCCTGAGGGCAGCGGCAGCAGGCGTCCGTCCCGACCGACGCGCTTGCCGCAGCTTTCCATCTCCAACTGTTGCAGATAGGCCGGCAGCCGCGCGAGGCGCTGCTCGTAGGGCAGCACGGCATGGGTCGTCACGCCCCGCAAGCTGGTGTACCAGGCGGCGACCAGCCCCATGAGCATCGGCACGTTGCGGGCCGGAGGGGCCGTCTGGAAGTGGGCATCCATCGCGGCCGCACCCTCGAGCATGGCCTCGAAGCGGTCCATGCCGATGGCCAGTGCCAGCGGAAGGCCGACGGCGGACCAGATCGAATAGCGCCCGCCGACCCAGTCCCAGAACTCGAACATCTGCGCGCGGTCGATCCCGAACGCCGTCACAGCCGCGGCGTTGGTAGAGACGGCGACAAAATGTTGGCGGAGATATGCCGGGTCGTGTGCGCGTTGCAGGAACCACCGCCGCGCGCTCTGCGCATTGGTCATGGTCTCCTGCGTGGTGAAGGTCTTCGAGGTCACCACGAACAGCGTGGTCTCGGGCGACAGCCCCTCGAGGGTGTCGAACAGATGCGCGGCGTCGATGTTCGAGACAAAGTGCACCGCCGGACCCTCGCCGGTGAACGGGGCCAGCGCCTGCACCGCCATCGCCGGCCCGAGGTCCGAGCCCCCGATGCCGATGTGTACCACGTCCCGGATGGCGGCGCCGGTGTAGCCCAGCCACGTGCCCGACCGTACGGCGTCGGTGAACTGTCGCATCCGTGCGAGGACATCCCGCACCGCGGGCATCACATCCGTGCCGTCAACCATGACGGGGGTCGTGCCCCGATGACGCAGCGCCGTATGCAGTACGGCCCGGTGTTCGGTGGTGTTGATCGGGGCTCCCTGGAACATCGCGTCACGGAGGGCCTCGACGCCGCTCGCCCGCGCGAGCGTGAGCAGGCCGTCGAGCAGCGCGTCTGACAGGTGCGTCTTCGAGAGGTCGACATGCAGCGCATCGACCGTAAAGGTGAATCGTTCCGCGCGCGCGGGGTCGGCGGCGAACAGCGCACGCAGCGACGGATCGCCGTCCGCCGAGGCCTGCCTGAGCGCCTGCCACGCCGGCGGCAGCGGACGCGCGTGGTTCCACGCCTTCAGGCCCCCGGCAAATGCCCGGTCATTACTGCCCAGGCGCACACCGTCCGGCATGCGCTCGAAGTGCCGGGCGTTGCCGCCGCCCAGCACCACGTAGTCGGCCGCCGTGGACAGGCGCAGCAGCTCGGCGGCCTCGAGCACGGTGCGCATCCACTCGGCCACGCCGAGGCGCTTGAGGCCGCGCTTGCCGCAGGAGTCCTCGAACGTCTCGTCCCGGAACGGCAACCGGGCCAGTTCCAGGGGCACGACATGGCCCTCGTCCACCAGCGCGGTGCCGAGGCCGGAACCGAGGCCCAGAAAGAGCATGCGCCCCCCGTGGTCGCTGCCCAGGGCCTGCATCGCGGCGTCATTGATCAGGACCGTCGGGCAGCCGAGCGCCGCCTCAAAGTCGAACGTCGTCCAGCCCGTCCCCAGGTTCCACGGTTCTTCGGCGATCCGGCCGCGCACCACCGGACTGGGGATGCCGAGGGTGACGCCGTCGTAGTGCCAGTCGGCAGACTCCCGGCGCAGGCCGTCGACGAGGGTCTCGGGGCGGAACCCAGGGCCCGAGTCGAACCGCCTGGGGGACTGGCCTTCGAGATACAGCTTGACGTGGGTGCCCCCGACGTCTGCCACCAGGATCCGCATGGCCGCAGGATATCAGGGCTGCGCTATCCTGTCGGGGCATGTCTGTGCTTGATGCCCTGAAGCAGTCGACCGTGGTGGTGGCGGATACCGGTGATATCGAGGCGATTCGTCTGCACCGGCCCCAGGACGCGACGACCAATCCGTCGCTGCTGCTGAAGGCCGCGCAGCAGCCGGCGTATCGGCCGCTGGTCGAGCGCGCACGCGCTGAGGCCCGCCGCGCAGGGGGTGGCCCTGAGGCCGAGACGGCGGCCTTCATGGACCGGCTGGCGGTGGGCATCGGCTGCGAGATTCTCGAGCTGATTCCCGGCCGCGTGTCGACCGAAGTCGATGCCCGTCTCAGCTTCGACACACCGGCGACGGTGGCCCGGGCCCGGGCCCTGATGGCGCTCTACGAGGCGGCCGGGGTCCCGCGCGCACGGGTGCTCATCAAGATCGGCGCCACCTGGGAAGGCATCCGTGCGGCCGAGCAGCTGGAACGCGACGGCATCCACTGCAACCTGACGCTGCTTTTCAGCTTCGCGCAGGCGGTGGCCTGCGCCGAGGCCGGCGTCACACTCATCTCGCCGTTTGTCGGACGCATCTACGACTACTACCGGAAGGCGCGAGGCACCGAGATTCCCCGGGAGGAGGATCCCGGGGTGGCGTCTGTCCGCCGCATCTATGCGTACTACAAGAAGTACGGCTACCGGACGGAAGTCATGGGCGCCAGTTTCCGTCGTGTCGATCAGATCGTGGACCTGGCCGGCTGCGACCTGCTGACGATTAGCCCCGACCTGCTCGAGGCGCTGGCCGCGATGCCTGGCGACCTGTCGCCGTCACTGACTCCCGCGCTGGCCGAGGCCAGCGCCGACCCCAAGATCTCGCTGAACGAGGCCGACTACCGGTGGGCGCACAATCAGGATGCGATGGCGGTCGAGAAACTGTCGGACGGCATCCGTCGGTTCGATGCCGATGCCCGGGCGCTGGAGACATGGGCCGCAACCCTGGGGCAGGGAGACGGCGTCTAACTAAGGATGTTATCCCTTCAGTGGCCTGTCGGCTCACGCCTGGCCCCGCTCGTGCAGGGGCAGCCGACGCTCGTGATTTTCCTGCGCCACTTCGGTTGAACCTTCTGTCGCGAAGCCCTCGCGGACGTGGCCACACGCCGCGCCGAGCTGGCTGCGACCGGAACGCCGGTGGCGTTCGTGCATGGAGTCTCCGAAGACGAGGCGGCCCCCTGGTTCGAGCAGGCCGGGCTGGCCGATCTACCGCGGGTCAGCGACCCGGAACGGCGGCACTACAAGGCGTTCGGTCTGGGGCAGGCGTCGCTGCTGTCCCTCCTGTCCCCGACGCTGCTGGCCCGGGGAGCGGTCTGTGCCGCCCGGCACGGGGCCGGGCCCCAGCCGTCGCAGCTGCGCGCCCAGATGCCCGGGGTGTTTCTGGTGCAGGGCGACCGCATTCTGCGGGCCTACCGCCACCGGCAGCCGTCGGACCGGCCGGATTACCTGTCCCTTGCCCAACCTGTCCCGGAATGACCCGTTTTTGTCTGGAAAGGATGACTCAGTGGCACAGATGGTTACAATGCTACGTTCCCGGGGCGGCGCGCATGGCCCCGTCTGGTCGGGATTCACTGGAGGCCCAATGAAGGTGCGTATGATCGCGCTCGTACTCGCGAGCGTTCTGGCAGTCGGTGCCCCGGCGTGGGCGCAGGGCGGAACCGCCGCCCAGCAGCCCCCGGCGCAGGCGTCGGAGCAGCAGAAGCCCGAGGAAGTGCCCATCTACACGGAAGCCGTCGTGGTGTCGGCATCGAAGGTCGAACAGCAGATCGTCAATGCCCCGGCCACGGTGTCGGTCGTCTCGGCCGACACCATCGCCAGCTCGCCCATCAACAACTACGCCGAACTGCTCCGCGAGATTCCCGGCGTGAACATCACCCAGACCTCGGCGCGCGACTACAACATCACGACGCGTGGTGCCACGTCGACGCTGTCCACCTCGCAGCTGGCGCTGCTCGACGGCCGCAGCCTCTACCTCGACTTCTTCGGATTCATTGCGTGGGACCTCGTGCCCGCCAACGCGTTTGAACTGAAGCAGGTCGAAGTGGTGCGCGGTCCGGCGTCGGTCGTCTGGGGCGCCAACGCCCTCTCCGGGGTCATCAACTTCATCTCGAAGACGCCGCGCGAGCTCAACAGCAACAACCTCACGATGAGCTACGGCAACTTCAACCGCCAGCCAGAACGCGGACAGCAGCTCGACAACGGCAACATGTATCAGGTCAACCTGACACACGCCCGCGCCGTGAACGACCGCTGGGCCTACAAGTTGTCGGCCGGCTACTTCAGCTCGGATGCGTTCTCGCGGCCCACCGGCGTCATTCCCAACGGGCAGGGCACGCCGTATCCCAGCTTCACCAACACGCCCACCCAGCAGCCCAAGTTCATCGGTCGGGCCGACTACGACGCGCCCAACGGCGCTTACAAGCTCGTCTTCGAGGCCGGCTATTCGGGTACCGAAGGCATCATCCACACGGGCATCGGCCCTTTCGACATGACCCGCGTGGGCCTCAGCTACGGCACGGTCCGCTTCAACAAGGGCGCCTTCAAGGCCAATGTCTTCACGAACATTCTCAACGGCAACGCCAAGGGCCTCCTCTCGGTCGGCCTCGACGGCAAGCCGCTGCCGTTCACGTTTGACACGCAGACCTACGACATCGAACTGGGCCACGTGAAGACCTTCGGCACGCGCCATGTCGTGTCGTACGGCGGCAACGTCCGCCGGAACAACTTCGACCTGTCGATTGCGCCGCTCGGCAACAACCGCAACGAACTCGGCGGGTATGTGCAGGATGAAATCTTCCTGAACAATTACGTGCGCGTGAACCTCGGCGCCCGCGTCGACAAGTTCGGCAACATTGCCGACCCGATGTTCTCGCCCCGCGCCGCCCTCATCCTGAAGCCGGCGGCCGACCACTCGTTCCGTGTGTCGTACAACCGCGCGTTCCGCTCGCCCTCGCTGGTGAACAACTTCCTTCAGACCAGCATCGTCAATCAGGTGGGGCTGGGCGCGATTAACCCGTTGTTCGCCGGCCGGACGTTCAACTTCGCCGTGGCCGCCGTGGGCAACCAGAACCTCAAGCAGGAAAGCACCGAAGCCACGGAAATCGCCTACACCGGCATCATCGCCAAGCGCGCCACCGTGTCGGCGGCGTTCTACTGGCAGAACAACCTCGACGGCATCTTCTTCACCCAGAATGGCCGCTACCGTGCCACCAACCCCCCGGCAGGCTGGGTGAACGCGCTGGCCCCGCTGCCGGCGCAGACGGCGCTGGGCGTGCTGGAGGTGCTGCCCCCCGCCTGCGCGAGCCTGACCGCTCCCTGCAACACGGGCGGTCTGCCCTCGCAGTTCACCTATCTCAACCTCGGTGAAGTACGGAACAAGGGTCTCGAGGTCGGCATCGACGGCGCGATTTCGGCCGGCCTGAATGCCTTCGCCAACTACTCGTACCAGTGGAAGCCCGAAGCGATCGGCTTCGATGAGAGCGAAATGAACCTGCCGCCGCGCAACCGCTTCAACCTGGGCTTCAACTACAACGAAGGCCGCGTGCTGGCGAACGCTACCTATTCGTGGGTCGACGAAGCCTTCTGGCAGGACGTGCTCGATTCGCGTTTCTCGGGACCGACCGAGGCCTACGGCCAGCTGAACGGCGCGGTCGGCCTCAAGTGGGGCGGCGAGCGCATCATCACCACCATCAAGGCGATCAATCTGCTCAACGCCGATGTGCAGTCGCACGTGTTCGGCGACTTCCTCAAGCGGCAGATCATCGGCGAACTGCGCATCACGTTCTAGCGCAGCGCCACCATGTGTGTGTCGCCGGGGGCAGGCCCAGTCGGGTCTGCCCCCGGTGTCGTTTCAGCCGGGCTCCGTTACAATGCCGTCGATGAGTTCCGGTCAGCCACGGGTGTGGAACGGCGCGCGCCACCTGACGATGTGTGTCGCGCTGGCGGCAGCGGCGGGGTGCGGGTCGTCGCCAACCGCGCCGACGCAGCCCCAGGTGCCCCAGACGCTTGCCCTTGTGGTGACCGGACCGACGGTCCCGGCGCTCACACCCCCTGCCTCCGGCACCGCCCTCGGCGTCACACGGTTTCTCGCGTTCGGGGACAGCATCACCTGTGGCACCGAGTCCGCGCCGGTGGCGCAGCCTTTTCTTGAAGCCGTGAACTGCACGCCCTCCAACGGGTATCCCGAGCGCCTGCTCGGATTACTGCGTGCGACGGTCCCTGCGGTACAGCAGTCGGGTCTGCAGGTCATCAACCGGGGAAGTGGCGGCGAGGGTGCCGTGCTGCAGGGCGAAGCCCGACTCCGGCGCGACCTCGCCGAACTGATGGCTGGTCCTGTCGACGCTCGGCCACAGGCACTGCTCCTGCTGATGGGCGTCAACGATCTGGCGTCGACGACCGCCACGCCGGCCCGGGTGGCGTCGTCCGTGGCGTCGATGGCCGACATCGGGCGCGCATACGGACTCGGGGTGATTGTCGCGACCATGCCCCAGACCTACCCGGGGCTGTCGCCGGCCGGCATCCCCCGCGACAACGCATCGACCCGCATCGTGCCCTTCAACGCGGAACTCACGCGGTTGGTGACCGGCGTGCCCGACGTGTCGCTCCTCGACGTCTACGAAGGCTTCGGCGGCACGGCGGCGCAACGGCTCGGCCTGATGGGCGTGGATGGGCTCCATCCGACCCCGATGGGACACGAACGGATGGCCGAGCTGTTTCTGACCGAGATTGTCCGTCGCTTTCCCGTGCGGGGCACCCTTCAGTAGCGGCGATCGCCCGCGGGCGTCGGTGTACACCACGCGGTGCGGACATTGACCTGCGTCGGGGTCAGGCCGGCCGACTCGCCGAGGGCACGCGTCAGTTCGGGTGGCATGACCTGCAGTTTCCATTCATCGAGGCGCGGCGCAGGCAGCGTGGCCGTCCACTGGAGCCACCACGGCGCCGCTGAGCGGGCCAGCGGCTCGATCACCAGCACCGACGAGCCGTGCCGCACCGACTCTGTGAGCGCACGCCCCAGGTGTTCGCGGTCGACATCGGTCAGTTCATTCGCGACATACCCGCAGACGACAAGCGACGGTCGTAACGGCCGGCGCAGCCGGGCAGCGCTCGCGCGCGTGACCGTGCCCTGCAGGCCGAGGACGGCGTAGGTGTGGCGCGCCTCGGTCAGCGCCCACGGGTGCACGTCGAGTCCATGCACCGCGGTCGACTGCAGGGCCAGCGCCGCACCCGCGCCGACCGCGCCGGTCCCGCATCCCACGTCCACGATCGGCCAGCCCGCGCAGACAGACGCTGCATCGAGGGCCTCGAGAATCTGCAGCGTGGCCAGCAGGTGCAGCGGACCGTAGTAGAGGGCGAACGCCGCCCGTTTGCCAGCGCCGTCGAGCACGCGGCCCCCGGCCAGCGCCGTGGCCCGGCGTTCCACGTACGACGACGACACCGCGCGAAGTCCCCGCGCGACCTCGCGGTGAGTCAGCGACGACAGGTGGCGTGCCTCGAGGTCATCGAGCCACAGCGTCAGATTGGGAGGCGACACGGAAGCCACGCGCGGCTGCAGGAAGTGTGGGGTGAGTGACGGGGATCGAACCCGCGACAGCCGGATCCACAATCCGGAGCTCTACCACTGAGCTACACTCACCATCCGTCGTGGAAGTTTCGATTCTAGCATGATCCCCCTGCTGCCTCCGGGGGCGCCGTTTCCGCCTGTCGACCGCGCATTGCACCAGCCCGATGGCCTGCTCGCTGCCGGCGGCGACCTGTCCGTGGACACGCTGCTGCGCGCCTATCGGCACGGCATTTTCCCCTGGTTCAGTGACGACGACCCCATCTTGTGGTGGGCTCCGACACGGCGGATGGTGCTGCCAACGGACGAGTTCCATGTCAGCCGCACGCTCCGGCAGGTGCTCCGCCGCGGCACCTTCACCGTCACCCTCGATCACGCCTTTGACGATGTGCTGCGTGGATGCGCGGACCCACGGGCGGGGCAGGACGGCACCTGGCTGAGCGATGACATGCAAACGGCGTATCGCGCACTCAAGGCCGCCGGCCACGCCCATTCCGTCGATGTGTGGTGCGACGGCACACTGGCAGGCGGACTCTATGTGGTCTCGGTCGGCCACCTGGTGTGTGGCGAGTCGATGTTCAGCCGCCGGACCAACGCCTCGAAGGTGGCCCTCGCGTGGCTGGCGGCCCAGTGCCGTCGCTGGGATGTGCCCTTCATCGACTGTCAGTTGCACACGGACCATCTGGCCTCGCTCGGTGCTCGCCTCGTGAGCCGGGCCACCTTCAGCCAGTGGGTGGCCGCCCTGGCCACCCGGCGCGGCCCGCATCCGTGGCGCTTCGATGCCGACCTCGACCCGGTCGCAGAGCTCGGGGCATCCCCGCTACACTGAAAGGGTGCCCAGTCCGTCCGTGCTGAACCAGGTCCGCGAAGACGTGCGCGAACACCAGCGCACCGAGACGCCGCGGCTCTGGCGCGTGCTGCTGCACAACGACGATTTTACGACCCAGGAGTTTGTCGTCTGGGTGCTGCAGGAGGTGTTCCACCGCAGCCAGGCTGAGGCCCACGCCATCATGATGCACGTGCATACTGCCGGCGTCGGCGTGGCCGGGACCTACACGCGCGACGTGGCCGAAACGCGCCAGCGCCAGACGCTGAAGCTCGCCGAGCAGGAGCAGTATCCCCTGCAGGTCAGCATCGAACCAGAAGGGGTGCCGTCATGAGCCGACAGCCTGTGCCGTTCGCGCCGGAAGCGCTTGAGTCGATCAGGCGGGCCTTCCACATGGCCGCAGACCGTCGCCACGACCTGGTCAGCCTCGAGCACCTGCTGCGCGCCCTGATCGATGACCCGTCTGCCAGCCAGGTGCTGCGCGACTGCGGGGCGCAACTGCCCGACCTCGCCGCCTCCCTCGACGAGGTGCTGGCCAGCGTGTTCGCACCGATGCCGGGTCGCAAGCCCGTCAAGCCCGAGTCAACCGTCGGCTTCGATCGTGTGGTCGAGCGCGCCGTCGTCCACGCGGCCTCGTCGTCGGCGTCGCAGGTCGAGAGCGGAGCCCTGCTCGTGTTTCTGCTTCAGGAGACCGACAGCCATGCCGCGTACTTCCTCGGGCAGCAGGGGGTGGACCGGCTGACGCTGCTGCGGGTGCTGAGCGGACAGGCGCCGGACGGCCGGCACCGGGTAGGCTCCGATGACGAGGGCGAACCGTCGGGCAGCATGCAACCCCTCGAGGCCTATGCCACCGACCTGGCCGCGCGCGCCGCCGCCGGACAGATTGATCCGCTGATAGGTCGGGACGCCGAGCTCGACCGCATGGTGCATGTGCTCAGTCGGCGGCGGAAGAACAATCCGCTGCTGGTCGGCGAGCCGGGCGTCGGCAAGACGGCGCTGGCCGAGGGCCTGGCGCTGCGCATTCATGAAGGCCGGGTACCGGCGTCGCTCCAGGATGCCCACCTCTACGCACTCGACCTCGGGGCGCTGGTGGCGGGCACGCGGTATCGAGGCGATTTCGAAGAGCGCATCAAGCAGGTGCTCGATGCGTTGAAGGCCCAGCCGCACGCCATCCTGTTCATTGATGAGATTCACACGCTGGTCGGTGCCGGGTCGGCGTCGGGTGGGACGATGGACGCCGGCAACCTGCTGAAGCCGGCGCTCGCCTCAGGCGTGCTGCGGTGCATCGGCTCGACGACGTTCAGTGATGTGAAGCAGTCGTTCGACAAGGACCGCGCGCTGTCGCGTCGCTTCCAGAAGATCGATGTGCTCGAGCCGTCCGAGGCCGAGGCCCTGGCCATTCTGCGGGGGCTGGCGGCATCCTACGAGTCGCACCATCAGGTGACCTATGCCGATGACGCGCTGCTGGCCGCCGTGACGCTGTCGGCCCGGCACTTGCGCGACCTGCAACTGCCGGACAAAGCCATTGATGTGATGGACGAGGCCGGAGCGGCGGTGCGCCTGGCCCCGCCGACCGGCGAGGGCCGGCCGACCGTGACCGTGGCCGATGTCGAGCGCGTGGTCTCGCGGATGGCACGCGTGCCGGTGCAGGCCGTGTCGTCAGACGACCGGGCGTCGCTGCGTCGGCTCGATGGCGACCTGAAGGCGGTCATCTTCGGCCAGGACCAGGCCATCGACGAGGTGACGGCAGCGATTCGCCTGGCGCGGTCGGGCCTGCGCGCGGCTGACCGGACGATTGGCAGCTTCCTGTTTGCGGGGCCCACGGGTGTGGGCAAGACCGAGCTGGCGCGGCAACTGGCTCGGTTGCTCGGGGTCGAGTTCCTTCGCTTCGACATGTCTGAGTACATGGAGAAGCATGCGGTGGCCCGCCTCATCGGGGCGCCACCCGGCTACGTCGGTTACGAGGAGGGCGGCCTGCTGATTGACGCCGTCCGCAAGGCGCCCCACGCGGTGCTCCTGCTCGACGAAATCGAGAAGGCGCACCCTGACCTGTTCGCGATTCTGCTGCAGGTGATGGACCATGCCACGCTCACCGACACCCATGGCCGCAAGGCCGACTTCCGCCATGTGGTGCTCATCATGACGACGAATGCCGGTGCGCGTGACCTGTCGGGGCGCCGAATGGGATTTGTCGAGACGGTGGAAGGGACGAAGGCCACCGGGGCGCTCGATCGGCTGTTTGCGCCTGAATTCCGCAACCGGCTCGACGGCATCATGCATTTCAACGCGCTGGGCGCCCGCGAGAGTGCCCGCGTAGTCGACAAGCACCTCGCGGAGGTGACGCACCTGCTGGCAGCGCGCGACATCACGCTGGAGGTGACCAACGAGGCCCGCCGCTGGCTGGCCGCCAATGGGGTCGACCGCGCGTTCGGGGCGCGGCCGATGGCGCGGCTGATCGAACGGACGATTCGGAAGCCGCTGGCCGACCTGCTGCTCTTCGACGAGCCGTCGGCGTCGCGGGTGGTGCGGGTAGCCGTGGGCGAGGGTGGCCTGACGGTGCAGTGGGCCCCGACAGCCTGACGGTGCCCCGAGTACAATCAGTCGTATGGAACTGGCCCGCGAGCGCTTCCTCGATCCTTCCCGCGATTACCATCTCACGCTGGTGCTGCGCAGTCGGACCACGCCCATGCACAGCGTGCTGACGGCGTTGACGCCTGAGGAGAAGGCCCGTGTGGCGGAGATCCTGTCGACGGCGTTTTCCGAGATTGAAGCGGTGGTGCGGCCGCACCTGCCGACCCCTGCCGGAGAGTGAGAGACTGGCAGCGGTCATGCGCGCTCGTAGCTCAGTTGGATAGAGCACCAGCCTTCGAAGCTGGGGGTCACAGGTTCGAGCCCTGTCGAGCGCACCACCTCACACGCGGAACATCCTGATCCGGGGAGACCACCGAGATACTGAGCGGATTCCAACAGTTCCTGATGCGCGGCAATGCCATCGATCTGGCCGTCGGCGTTATTATCGGGGCGGCATTTGGCGGGATTGTCGATTCGCTGGTGAAAGACATCATTTCGCCGGTGCTGGGGTTGCTGGGCGGACAGCTGCTGCCTCATAGCAAGCCATCGTAGGGGTAGAAGACAGTGAAATACGATGCGCTGAAGTTACCTTATCTCAACGAGCGAGCGGACGACCCCAAATGAACGCGGACGCGCTCGACGCGACAAGAATCGGTCTCCATCTTGACGGAATGCGTGATCGCGTGTTCGCCCTGGGGACAGAACAGAGCTGGTCACTTGGTGAGTTCCTTTGCCGACAAGGTGAGCGTCAACGCGTGCTTCATGTCATTCTGGAGGGTGAAGTCGCCTACCCGAGTGGCTGGTTTGGGCCAGGGGCCCACACAGGTGAGCTAGGCTTCTTACTGGATGTGCCCCGCACCGCCGACGTCGCAGCTCGCACTCCTGTCGTTAGCTGGAGCGTCGATGCGGACGCTATGCAGCGCGACCCAGCCGCAGCAGCGATACTCGTAGCAGCGCTCGTGCGGGAGTTGCCGAGCAGACTTCGAAAGTTCCGTGCGGCCGGCTCGCCCCCGGAGGACTTCTGTAACGCGACACATCCCTCCATCCGTGCGCTGGCGGGGGTGCTGACTCGTCAAAGCCACGCTGCAACCGCCGAGGCCATCTGGTCCTTCGTCCGTGAGTTGCCCTATCGCTTTGGTCCTTGGTGGATCAGCGCCTCCGAAACGCTTCGGCTTGGCCATGGCATGTGCACGACGAAGAGCAACCTCGAGGTCGCACTATTTCGTGCTGCCGGGCTTGAGGCTGGCTTCGTGGAACTTCAGGGAGACTCTTCGCTCGTGTTGCCACTGCTACCTTCAGCATGGCGGCCTCGCGTTCAGCAGACAGTGCGGCACTACATGGGCGCAGTTCGTCTTTCGGGGAGATGGCATGTAGCCGAGTGCTCCTTCACCGACCCATGTTTGCTGGAGCTTGCGAAGAGGTGGCCGGCGTTGAATGGTGTAATCCCTTGCAGATTTGGGGAGGACGTGCCGTTTCATCCGATGGCACATATCTACGGCAACGACCCATTTGACGTGGACGTCTACCCTGAGCTGAGCGCTGCCATGGCCCGTCGCAGCAGCTTTGATCTCGATCAGATGGAACTGCTCAACATTGTGAATGATACACTCCAGCCTTGGATCTTCGATGAGCCCGCTTGGCTGTTGCGCGCACGGGCACTGCTTGATAAGAGGCCGCATGAGGCTCTTAAGGTTGCAATCGCTGCGGCAGTCGTGCTTGCTGGTGAACTCCATGGCCACCTTCAGGAGCCTGTATGAACTGCCTTGGTTGGCAGCAGTTCTACCCAGCGTCACTGACCTTACCCCGTATTGGAATTAGGGTAAGTGAGAGAATTCCGTCTGGGTTTTGCACTCGTTAATGCTGTGATCCGTAGCAAAAGACGATAGGCGGGATGAACGGGGTCGCGGGGGCAACAGAACCGGGGTTATCGGACCTTGCCGTCTGGATTCGCCGAAGATTTGCCCCCGGCCACAGCAGATGACGGAATCGCGCCCATCCGCAGTGGCGTTACAGCAAGCTGGGCCACTGTCGCCGCGATTACGGCAAATTGAAAGCGCGCCTGACTCAAGGGGTGCAGCCGGCCGAAGCCGACAGCGCTAAACGCCCGTAACCGGCGAGGCGTGGCCATGCCGGCGGCGTGACGTGGAAAACGGCCGGCGTTGCAAACCCGTTGCAATCGCCGGCCTGAAATGTGGCGCGCCCGGCAGGAATCGAACCTGCGACCCCCGGCTTAGAAGGCCGGTGCTCTATCCACCTGAGCTACGGGCGCTCGTGAGTGAAATGGTAACCCGAGCCCGACCCGCACGTCCCGGTCAGGCTAGTGGCGACCGGGCTGCGCCGACAGCCACGCCAGCACGCGGGCGTAGACGGGACGCTTGAACGGAACGATGGCGTTAAGGACCTCATCCGAGCCCGCCCACCGCCAGTCATCAAACTCACGCGAGTGACCGGGTGCAGTGTCGAGGGAGACTTCGGAATCGTGGCCGTGAAAGTCGAGCAGAAACCACTGCTGGCGCTGACCGCGGAAGCGTCCGCCCCAGGCCTTGCCGATCAGCGCCGGCGGCACATCGTAGGTCAGCCACTCCTCAACGGCAGCCGTGACGGTGACGCTCACGATGCCGGTTTCTTCACGCACCTCACGCACCACGGCCACGTGTGGGTCTTCCCCGGCATCGATGCCGCCCTGGGGCATCTGCCACCATCGTCCCGTGCCTTCCGCATCGTGCTCGGCGTCGGCTCGGCGGCCGATCCAGATGCGCCCCTGCCCATTGCGGATGACGGCACCGACGCACGGCCGGTAGGCCGTGGGTGCAGGGGGCGTCCTCGGTGGCATGGACATCACGTCGCCCCGATCAGTATCGGAAGACCAGCCCGATGCTGCCGCGCCAGTACCGGACGCGGGGGCCATCGAGCGCCAGCGCGTCATCACCGCGGCCCAGGCTGCGGAACTGCCTGACGTCGAACCGCAGCCCGAATGCGTTCGAGACGAAGCCGGTGGCACCGCCACCGACGGCGACGACCGGCATCGTCGACAGCACCGAAAATACGCCGGTGAGGTCGCGTGCCCTGGCCCTGAGGGCACCGCCGCCGACAATCAGGTACGGTCGCAGCGATTCCCGCGTGATGCGCACCGGCAGCGTGGCGACGGCACTGGCCGTCAGGGTGGTGACATAGCTACCTGGCAGGACGATTTCGCGCTGGCCGCGTTCGAAGAAGCCGGGGGCATGCCCCAGGTCGGCTTCCAGGCCCACCCATCCGTCGCTCAGTCGGACGGCACTGACACCGAGCACGCTGGCGCTCTCGCGCGAACCGCCTTCGAGATCGGCCAGCAACGCGCTGCTGCCCCCGAACGTCGCGCCAAAGTAGGGCACCACGTGAAGCTGCTGGGCCGCGGCCCGTACCGGGCCTGCGGCAAGAGCGAACAGCAGGCCGCTGATCCGGGCCAGCCTGAGGCAGGTGGTGCGCGACTGGACGTGCACGTCAGGAGACAAACAGCCGGAGGAAGATCCGCACGAACGGTGAGGTGCTGACATCTCCACGCGACAGCCCGGCGTTCGAGGTCAGCTGGTCACTGTTGGCCAGCATGATCAGCGTCAGGCGCCGTGCGGGCGCCTTGAGGATGATGCCTGAGTAGGCACCGGGCACCTCGGAAAACTGCCAGATGAGCGGTTCGCCGTTGTAGTCCTGAACAAACCAGCCCAGCCCCGTGGGCAGGGCCACGCCCGAGAAATTGGCTGGCGTCCACGCGAGGGCCCGGTTCTCGGGCAGCAGCAGGAGGCCCTCGTCCAGTGCCGCTTCGTAGCGGGCCAGATCTCGTACGGTCGACACCAGGCCATGTTCGGCATTGAGCGCGCGCGGTACGTAGTCACCGCGCACCACCCGTCCGGGCCGCTCGACCCGATACGGCACGGCCACCCGAGCCACGATGGCGGAGAAGCGGGCGAGCTGGTCGTCGCTGAACAGGTCGCGGGCCTTGTTGTCAGGCACCACCAGATCATGGCCAGGCACCGTGTCGGTCATGGCCAGCCGCTCGATCACGGACGCATACACCCGCTGGCGATAGGGGACGGGGTTACAGGCCTGCGCCACGGCCGTCAATTCGGCAAAGCGCTCTGGCGCATAACGGAACATCCCCGGGGGCTCGCCGTCGCTGGCATGGGCCAGCACGTGCCGCACCGTGGCGCTCCGGGAGGGGAACTCGCTGACCCAGCGGCTGATGGGCTGGTCAATGTCTAAGCCCCCCGCCTCGACGCACGTCCCCAGCATGAGGGCCCCGACGGGCTGCGTCAGACTGCCGATGGGAAACGGCGTGTCGGGACGGACCCGGATGTTTTTCTCGACATCGGCAAACCCATAGGCCCCCTCCCAGACTGGAGCCCGGCCGCTGACAATCAGCGCGGTCATGCCGGGAATGCCCACCTGCAGCCGAAGGGTATCGACATAGCGGCCGAACAGGCTGAACAGGAGTTCCTGCGCCGACGCCTGAGGCGCAGACGTCGTGGCGACCAGCATCGCCAGTGCGAGAGCAACGAGGGCGCGCGGGAGCGATGGCACTACGCCGGATGATAGCACCACACACACGGGTTGCGGCGCAGTGTCCGTGACTGCGTGGTGTGTGTTACGCTCTGGACGCGTGCGTCATCTTTCCTCCACCGTGGCCGTGCTGCCTCTGCTGGCGCTGCTGCTGGTCGGCACCGTGCCACTTCAGGCTGAGACGGTGCGTGTCCGGCCCCAGGTGCGCGATGGCCACGTGCTGGTCTCCTTCGCCCTCGATCAGGGGTTCACCGACGATGTCAGGGCCGTGATTCGCAGCGGCCTGCGTACCACGTTCACCTATACCGTCGATCTGCGTCTCAAAGTGCCCGCATGGGTCGACCGCACGGTCGCGTCGGCGGTGGTCGCCACCACCGTGGAATACGACAACCTGACACGACGGCACACGATCAGCCGTACGCTCGACGGACGGACCCAGGAGACACGCGTCGTCGACGATGAGGCCGTAGTGCGGCAGATGCTGACGGAGTTCGAGCGACTGCCGCTCTTCCGGACCGGCGTGCTGCAGGAGCATCGCGATTACTACATTGTCGTGCGGGCCGAGGCGCGTCCGCGCAGCGGCGCGGGGCTCTGGCCCTGGGGCGGAACGGTGTCCGGGTTCGCGCCCTTCACATTCATTCCGTAGGCGGGTCGGGCATGAGCAACGAGGCGGCGACGACATCGGGGCGAGTCAGGCACCTGCTGATGGCGGTGGCCGCGCTGGCGGGCCTGTGGGCCGCACACCCGCTGGTCGCTCAGGTGCCGGCATCCGGCGTGTTGCGTCCGGCCATCGAGGTTCCCGCACCGGCGGCTGATGGTAGTCAGGCCTACGCCCTCACCACCGGCGCTGACGGCCGCACCTATCTCAACTGGCTGGAGCCAGTGGGGACCGATGCGCATGCCCTGAAGTTCTCGGTGCTCGAGGCCTCCGGATGGGGGCCCCCGCGCGAGATTGCCCGGGGCACCAACTGGTTCGTCAACTGGGCCGACCGCCCGTCGCTGGCAGCGCTCGGTGACGGCACCCTGCTTGCGCACTGGCTGGTGCATACCGGACGCGCGAAGGGCAGTTACGGGTATGGGGTGCAGGTGGCGCGCTCGAACGATCGGGGACGCACCTGGACCCGCACCTTCAACGACGGCATGGAGAACGTGGCCGACTACGACGGCTTTTTAACATTTGTCCCGAATGCGACGGGCGCCGACGCCGTGTTCCTGAGACCCGAGACGCCCGATGTGCCAGTGGTCGGCGCGTCGGGGCACGACGGTCATGCGGTGGCCGATGACGAGCACATCAAGACGGTGGCGGTGGTGTCGTTCGGGGGCGACGGGCGCCCCGGTCCAGTACAGACGGTGGATGCCGATGCCTGCACGTGCTGCATGACCGACATCGCGCGCACGCCGGATGGCCTGATTGCGGTCTTCCGCGACCACCAGCCTGGAGAGATCCGCGACATTTCCGTCGTGCGACAGGTCAACGGCCGATGGACCCCGGCGGTCCCCGTCGCGCAGGATGGCTGGAAGATTCCCGGATGCCCGACCAACGGACCGGCCATCGCTACCCGAGGACGGCAGGTGGTCGTGGCCTGGTTTACCGCTGCGAACAACACGCCCCGACTCAAGTGGGCGACGTCGACCGATGGTGGCGCCACGTTCAGCGCCCCTGTTGTGGTCGATGCTGGAGCCCCGGTGGGCTATCCCGATGTGGTCCTGCTCGACGATGGCACGTCGGTTGTGAGCTGGCTCGAGCGGAAGGGTGAGGGCGTCGGCGAGGTGCTGCTGCGGCGCGTGTCTGCGGCGGGTGTGGCGGCGCCCACGGTGGCGGTAGCGCGCAGCGTCAGCGGGCGCGGCACGGGTGTGCCGAATCTGGTGCGCGCCGGCGGAGACCTGCTGGTGGCCTTCCGGAAGGATCGGGTGCAGACGGCCCGTGTGCCGCTCGCCGCTGTGCCGCGGTAAGCCCTCATCCACGGGGCCTCAGCCGTCTGCCAGCCCACGCGTTGGTGCGCAGACGTCAGCTGTGGCCGGCCGCGCGCGCGACCTTTCGATTAGGGCGCGAGGCGCACACGTGACCAGTCGTCGCCCTGGCGCGTGTACAGCAGCCGGTCGTGCAGCCGACTGGTGCGCCCCTGCCAGAACTCCACGGCATCTGGTACGACCCGGTAGCCTCCCCAGAACGGCGGCAGCGGAATGTCGCCGTCCGCATACGTGACCTCGAGCTGCGCCAGGGCATCGTCGAGGGTCGCCCGCGAGGCAATGATCTGGCTCTGTGGAGAGACCCACGCGCCCAGTTGGCTTCCGCGCGGGCGCGACCGGAAGTATTCGAGCGACTCGTCCGGGCGGAGTCGTGCCGCCTGGCCGGTGATACGCACTTGCCGTTCCAGTTCGGCCCAGAAAAACAGCAGGCACGCGCGGGGACGCGTGGAGAGGTCGCGACCCTTGGCACTCTCGTAGTTGGTGAAGAACACAAATCCCGTGTCGTCCAGCCCCTTGAGCAGCACGGTGCGGGCGGCCGGGTCACCCGACGGAGACACCGTCGCCAGCGTCATCGCATTCGGTTCGAGCAACTCGGCGCGGACGGCCTCGTCGAACCACTGCCGGAACTGGATGAATGGATCAGGAGCGGCTTCGGATTCCACGAGGACGTGCGAGCGGTAGTCGCGTCTCAACTCGGCGATCGACATGGGTCTCAGTGTAGCGGTTCGGCGCCGCTCAGCGGGCGCGTGACCCAGACACCCAGGGGACGCCGGTCTGCCGATCCAGGAACGTGCGATGCGGGAACGAAGGCCGAGTCGGCCGAGATGGTGAGCGGCGTGAGCGATGTTCCGGTGCGCGGGATCTGGACGTCGAGGGGAACACCGGCCACGAGTGTGACGGTGTCCTGCCATCCGCGACTGGCGAGCGTGACCCGGTTGGTCGGCGCGTCGCTGCGCAGTCGCACGGTCACAGAGGGTGACCGTGCGGTGGCTGAGGCGGGGGCCGCGGCTGGCAGCGAAATCGTCGCGGGGGCACCGGCCATGACCCAGACACCGCTGCCGGCATCGATGCCGGCCGTGTCGGTATGCACCAGCACGAGGCCGCCCGGTGTATAGGTCGCCCCGACCACCTGTGGCACCTCAGGTCTGAGCGCGGCGGGGATGACGGACAGGGGGGTCACGCTGATGCGGGTGAGGGCGTGTTCGAGCGCGGTCGTGCCGCGGAGTCCGACGAAGACTGCGTCCGCGGGTAGCGTCAGATCGAGTTGGGACCGTCCGCCTGCTCCTCCCACGTCAAGGGTGGTGAGGGGTGGGCCCGTGCGCCCGATCTGCAGGCCGATGGTGTCTGGCAACGGCACGGCGCCCGGCGTCCAGTCCACGGTGACGCGATAGCGCCCGGCCGGCAACGACCAGCGCCCGTTCAGCAGCACACGCAGGGGTTGCGGATCGCTCCGCAGCCCCGGGGTCACGTGCAGGTCGAGGAGCGGCAGGGTGTCTGACGCCGCCATCCGAGTCAGCGGCGTGTAGAGCAGGGCCGCAGGCCGGGCTTGCGGGTCAAACCCGTCGAGGGCGAAGAGCCGCGACCGCGCCTCGAGTCGCGGGCCCGGGAGAACCGCGTCATGTGGCCAGAGGCTCACCCCGGTCGACGCCAGGATGACGACGCTGGCGAGGCCCAGCAGAGCTCGGACCCCGTCGACCCCCGGTGCCCTCGGACGGAGGCGGCGCACGACGAAGGCCACGCCGCAGGCGACCGTCAGCCAGACGGCCCCATGGACGAGGGCGGTCGGCAGTGCATCGTGGCGGAAGGTCGGCAAGGCCCGCCACGCCTCGTTCAGCGGCGAGATCCAGACGAGCAGCGGGGCGAGGCCAGGAAATCCCCGCACGCCTGCCCCTGTCGCATCGGTCCACAGCACGGCCGCACTCATCCAGAGTCCGCACCACAGCAGCGCATGTCTCATCGCCCGGGGAGTCGAGTGGAACGGCGCTGTGGACCAGCCTGCAGCCACCAGAGGCGCCAGCAGGGGAAGAGCGGCGGCCAGCGGCCAGGGCTGGTTCGGGTCGGTGCCCCACCACTCCGCGTGCCCCGCAGCGGCAACGACCAGCACCAGGAGCGCCGAGGTCGCCGTGACGAGTCGTACCCGGGCCTCGGCGGTGCGTTGCCAGAGGGCAGGCACTCCTGCCACCAGCAGCCACAGCACAGGCACCCAGTACAGAAGTCCGTGTCGCTGGTCGAGCCACAGGCCAGCCAGCACGACCACCGGGGACGTTGAAGCACCGTCGATGGCGGTGACTGAGGCAGGGCCTGCAGGCCACCAGACGGGCAGCGGCATCAGGCCCGTCGCTGCAAGACCCACCATCGCCACAAACGGCGCCACCATGGCCGCCAGCGTGGCGCGTTCGGGTTGACGGGTGGGGGCTGACGCGACCAGGGCGGCCATGCGTCCCAGCAGCAGCACCAGGGCCAGCGGCACGATGTCCGCGCCGAACCAGGTCAGCAATCCGCACGAGAGACCCACGAGGAGCGCCGGGCGCGCCGCCGTGGCCACCGCCACCGCGCTCATGACCGCCAGCGCCGGACCGCCCGCGCCCAGCGTCTGCAGGGCGGGCACTGACAGGACCAGTGCCACCGTCGAGAGCAGGGCCGCCCCCTCGTCGGTCGTCGCGTCTCTGGCCGCGGCCAGCGTGCCCCACGCCAGTGCCGCGAGCAGCGTCAGTCGCAGCCCCACGCCGGGCGGTGTCAGCGGTTCCATGCCGTCGATCGGCGTGGCGGTGAGCAGGGCGACCGCACCACACAATACGATGAGGGACAGCGCGGCATGACCGAGCCAGTCGCGCCGCTGCCGCGAGACCCATGCGTGCACGGTGGGGGTGGAGATGAGGATCCAGGCCAGCACCCCGAGCACGACGGTCCAGACCGCGCTGCGCAGCGGACCGGCCAGCAGTCTGAGCGGGGTGAACGCGTCGGCGAGCAGCGGCACATACGGCACGACCAGCACGGCGAGGAACAGCAGCGGCACCCAGCGGGCCTGGATGCCGTGCACGGGATCCGCCTGACGATGCGCGATTGCAACCAGCCCGATCAGCGAGGCAGCGGCCAGCAGGAAGCCCAGCAGGGCTTCCCAGCCCGGCAGGTAGGCCAGTCTGACCGCGCGCCCGTCGATGATGACCAGGTCGAGGACGCCCCGGGAGACCCACCACGCGGCAGCCGTCACCAGCCCGGCCAGGATGGTGAGGAGTCTGAACCGTTGCAGCATGCGGGGCTGATTGTACAATCGCGCCCGTGAAACCCGCGGTGCTTCTCCTGTTGCTGCTGTCGGTCGGGGCGTGTCAGCCGGCGCCCTCGCCGGGACCGCCGGCCCGAACAACCGAGTTCGACCTGGTCATTGCGGGCGGACGACTGGTCGATGGCACCGGCGCGCCGTGGTCGCTGGCCGATGTCGGCATCGTCGGCGACCGCATCACAGCCATCGGCGACCTGCAGGCCCGCACCACGGCCCGCACGATTGACGGCCGCGGGCTCTATGTGAGCCCGGGCTTCATCGACATGCTGGGGCAGTCGGAGTTCAACGTGCTGGCCGACAGTCGCGCGGCGTCGAAGATCACGCAGGGCGTGACGACGGAGATCACGGGAGAGGGGACGTCGATTGCCCCCCTCAACGATCGGCTCGCCGCCGAGGCGCAGCCCAACTATCAGGCGTTCGGAGTGACACTCGACTTCCGCACCCTCGGAGAATATTTCGCGCGGCTCGAGTCCCGATCGCGGCCCGCGATCAACATCGGCACGTTCGTCGGGGCCGGCGGCCTCCGGTCGTATGTCATCGGCGATTCCCAGCGTGCTGCCACAGTCGAGGAACTGCGGCAGATGGAGCAGCTCGTCCGCGAGGCGATGGAGCAGGGAGCGCTCGGGCTGAGCACGTCGCTGCAGTATGTGCCCGATCGTTTTGCGTCGACCGACGAAATCGTGGCTCTGGCTCGGGTGGTCGCCGGGTATGGCGGGCGTTATCTGACCCATCAGCGTTCAGAGTCACATCAGATCATGGCGTCGCTCGACGAAGCGTTCACGGTGGCCGAGCAGGCGAACATTCCCACGGAAGTCTGGCACCTGAAGACGGCCTATCGTGCCAACTGGGGTCGGATGCCCGAGGTGCTGCGACATCTCGAATCCGCGCGCGCGCGGGGGCTGGATGTGAGCGCAAACATCTACCCGTACGACCGCGCGTCGAACGGCCTCGATGCCTGCCTGCCGCTGTGGGTGCGCGACGGCGGCACGGATGCGATGCTGGCGCGACTCAAGGACCCGGCCAACCGCGCGCGCATCAGGCGCGACATGGAAGACCCGAGTCCGAAGGACTGGGAGAATCAGTGGTACGGGTCTGGTGGCGGCGACGGTGTGCTGCTGTCGTCGGTGCTCGATCCGTCACTGCGCAAGTGGGAAGGGAAGACGCTCACGGAGATCGGACGCGAGATGGAAGTCGACCCGCGCGACGCCGTGATGGATCTGGTCATCGCCGACCGGGGCGAGTCGTCTGTGATCATCTCGATCATGCGCGAGGATGACGTGCGGGCGGCTCTTGCGCACCCGCTGATCTCGATAGGCACCGACTCGGGCGCACGCGCAGAGGATGGTCCGCTCTCGGTCTCGAAGTCACATCCCCGGGCCTGGGGGTCGTTCGCGAAGATTCTTGGCACCTATGTGCGCGACCAGCGCCTGCTGACCGTCGAGGACGCGGTGCGGAAGTTCACGTCGAGACCGGCGGCGCGCATGGGCCTGCTCGACCGGGGCCTGCTGCGGCCCGGTTTCAAGGCCGACATCACGGTGTTCGACCTCGCCACCGTCCAGGATCGCTCGACGTACACACAGCCAAACCAGTACTCGACCGGAATCCGTCATGTGCTGGTCAACGGGCAGGCCGTGGTGAGCGACGGTGCCATCACCGACGCTCGCCCCGGGCAGGTCATTCGCGGGGCGGGAAAGGTCGTCCGCTGACGTGGCATCTCAGGCGATGGTAGCCGCCCTGGCCGCGGGCTGGCTCGGCGCGGCCCTGGTCTTTCCGCCATCACAGTCACTCTGGCTGCTTTTTGGTGGCGGTCTCGTCGTGGGCCTGGCGATCTCGCGCTTCATTGCACAGCGACGGGGCATCAGATGGGAACGGCTGCTGTCGGACGAATACGACGCACACGCGCTGGCCGTGGTGCTGCTTGGCACGTGCGTCTACATGTTGGGGCACAACCACGGCGTATCCTCGGACGGCGTCGTGTACGTGGCGCAACTGCGCAGCCTGGTCTTCGACCATGACTTCGATATTGCCCGGGAAGTGGAACTGCTGAGGCAACCGGCACGGCCGCACTATGTCGTGCCCGTCGGGCCGCTCGTGGTGTGGAGTCCGCTCTATCTGCTCGTGGCGCTGATCGACACGGTGGGGCGCGCCGTCGGCTGGTGGTCGGCGCCCGCGGATCCGGGGAGCATTGGCCTCGGCACCGCGTTCATCCGCGCCCTCATGTTGTCATCGGTGGCGTTGGCCTCGGCTGGCCTGTGGAGCGTTCACCGCTCCGTGCGGACAGCATTCACCCGCGCCAACACCCTGGTGACGACGCTGCTGCTGCTGGGGGCGACGCCTCTCACGTGGTACTTCGTCTACGAGCCGACCATGACCCACGCGGCCAGTTTCGGACTCGTGGCGGTGTTCATTACACGGGCGAGTGACTGGGGCCGACGGCCGTATTCCCGCTCGCAGGCACTGATGCTGGGAGGCCTCATCGGCCTGGCATTCCTCGTGCGGCCGCAGGATGTGCTCTTCGCGCTCTGGCCGGCCGTGGTCGTGATGACGATGCCCGGGCGCGCGTGGACGGCGCGGGTGCGCGACACGCTGGGGCTGGCGTGGTGGGCCGGGCTCGGCACGCTGCCGGCCCTGGCGCTGCAGGCGGTCCACAGTCAGGTGGTGTTTTCGCAGTACAGCTACGCCCTGGTCGGCCAGGGCGGGTATCTGCATCCCTTCGAGTCGCGCTGGCTCGACACGCTGTTTTCGTCGTGGCACGGGTTCCTCTCGTGGCATCCCGTGGCCTACATCGCGGTGATCGGCACCGTCGCGCTGCTGTGGCGGGACACCCGGTGGGCAGTCACCGCGCTGCTCGTCCTGCTCTCGATGGCCTGGGTCAACGGCTCGACTCAGGACTGGCACGGCAACGGGTCGTTCGGGGGCCGGCGCTTCAGCAGCATACTGGTGCTGCTGGCCCCGGGGCTCGCCCTGGTGCTCGAGACCGTGTTGCGGCGACCATGGCTGATGCTGGCGCCGATCGGGGCATTCGGGCTCTGGTGGAACGTGTTGCTGATGGATCAGTTCGCCACGTTCATGGTGCCACGCGAAGAGCGCATCAGCTTTGCGAAGATGGTGCGACAGCAGGCCGATCTGCACACGCGGCCGCCGTATCGTTTCCTGTTCACGTTCCCGGCGGATCAGTGGTTTGCCTGGCGCACCGGATTGCCGGCGGCCAAGTACGACCTGCTGGGCCCCGAGTCGCCGGTCTGGCCGTTTTCCACGGATTTCCCGAGAGAGGCGGAGCGGTTCCTGCTGAGCGGGTGGGATGCCCCGACCGCCGACGACTTCGGTCAGGGCTGGTGGACGCTGGGACCCGTGGCCGAGCTCGCCGTGCCGCTCGCCTATGAGGGGGGAGGCGTGGCCATCGACATCCGGAGTCGGACGCGTTTCGAGGAGCCGACCTACGAGGTGACGCTCGCCGTCGAGGTCAACGGGGTGACCGTTGGGCGCTTCGCGTCTGGTGTGCCGGCGGCCAATGACGTGTCACTGACCGTCGCTGGGGAGCAGGCTGCGGAGATCGTCCGCCCCGGCTTCAATGTCATCACGCTGCGACACGTCGATCTGCAGAAGCGCGATCCGTCCGATCAGCGTCCCGGCGGGACGCTGGCTCGACGCGCCGGACGCGGCACGGCGTGGCCCGTGGCCGTCTACAAGATCACGGTTCGCCCGGCCGAGGGCCCGGCCTCCGGAACGCCCTGACCTTCCACCGAGGGCCGCTGGGCCCCGGCCCGGCCCAGCCAGGCCGCCCCGCGCACGCCACTGGCGTCGCCAAAACCTGCGCGGCGCAGGGGCGTATTGACGGCGTCGGAGAACACCCAGCGCGCCCACCGCGCTGGCACCTCGTCGTAGAGCGCCTGGACCTGCGAGACCCCGCCGCCCAGAACAATGACATCAGGGTCGAGCATCGTGATGATGAGGGCCAGACTGCGCGCCAGCCGGTCGACGTAGCGGTCGCGTGACGCCTGCGCATCGGGATCGCCGTCGCGGGCGGCGGCCGCCAGCGCGTCTGCCGTCATCTGGCGGCCGGTTGTGCGATGAAAGTCGGCCGCCCAGCCCGGACCAGAGACCCAGGTTTCGATGCACCCGGTGCGGCCGCAGTAACACGGCGGTCCCGGGTATTCGTCGCGGGTCGGCCACGGCAGCGGCAGATGCCCCCACTCGCCGGCAATGCGATGTGGCCCTTCGATCATCCGGCCGTCGACGGTGATCCCCCCACCCACGCCCGTGCCCAGAATCACCCCGAAGACGACGGCCGCTCCGGCTCCTGCGCCGTCGGTCGCTTCAGAGAGGACAAAGCAGTTGGCATCGTTGGCCACGGCGACCGGCCGTGCAAGGCGCGCGGCGAGGTCACGGTCGAGCGCGTGCCCGATGAGCCAAGTCGAGTTGGCGTTCTTGACGAGCCCGGTGCCGGGAGACAGGGCGCCGGGAATGCCCACGCCCACAGTGCAGGGGAGCCCCGCGGGGTGCTCGAGGGCCTGCACGACACCGACGATGGTGTCGAGCGTATCCGCATAGGATCCGCGAGGCGCGGGCACGCGCAGGCGCTGCTGTTCCCGCCCGCCGGCGTCGAGCCGTACGCCTTCGATTTTTGTCCCCCCGAGGTCGATGCCGATGTGCATGAACGGAACCCCGATTTCCCTGACAAATTCTGACACGGCTTCCCAGAGAACCGCCGTATACTCCGCTGTGGTATGTCAGGCGTGTTACAACTTCGGATGGTCAGCCTTATTGCGGCCGGCATCATCGCCGGTTCCCTGTCCCTCACCGGGGCGCGGCCGGCAGCCGACGGCGTCGGGTCGTCTGCTGAGGGGGGGCGCAACATCGCGGGGCAGGCCGCCCCGTCCGTGCGTCCAGCGCCAGCGCACGCGGCCCCGAAACCGGCCGGTCTGGCGGTCACCGAACAGAACGCGCTCGTGAAGCAGTACTGCGCGGGATGCCACAGCGACCGGGCGAAGGCGGGCGGACTCAGCCTCGCCGCGTTCGATGCCGCGTCGGCTGTCGAACATGCGGAGGTGACCGAGAAAGTCATCCGGAAGCTGCGCGCGGGCATGATGCCGCCTGCCGGGGCCCGTCGCCCCGAGCCGGTCGTGCTGGCGCAACTGACCGAGGCCCTCGAGACCCGCATCGATCGCGCGGCGGCGCTCAGCCCGAATCCCGGGCGCCGCCCGTTCCAGCGCCTCAATCGCGCGGAATACGCTACCGCGATTCGCGAGCTGCTCGATCTGAAGGTGGATGTCGACGCCTATCTGCCCCCCGACACCATCAGTGACGGCTTCGACAATGTGGCCGATGCGCAGGGGTTCTCACCCACGGTGCTCGAGGGCTATCTGCGCGCGGCCAGCGCGATCAGCTCGCTGGCCCTCGGCGATGCGACGGCGGCGCCGACCGAAGCGAACTACAAGGTGCCACGCACGGCCTCACAGATGCGGCAGCTCGAGGGGGCCCCCTTCGGCACGCGCGGGGGCATCGTCGTCGAGCACATCTTCCCGGCGGACGGCGATTACACGTTCCGCATGATGCTGCACTCGATTCCCACGGGGCAGCTGTTCGGCAGCAGCGTGCCGGGCGAGCAGATTGAGGTGTCGGTGAACGGCGCGCGCGTGGCGCTGCTCGAGATCAACACCCGCATGAGCGAGTCTGACCCGAACGGCATGAATCTCGTCACCCCGAAGATTCATGTGAAGGCCGGCCCGCAGCGAACAGCTGCCGCGTTCATTTCGCGCTTCGACGCGCCGGTCGATGACCTGATTGCGCCCATCGAGCACACCCTGGCCGATACGCAGATTGGCGCGGGCTTCGGCGTTACCGCCCTGCCGCACCTGCGCGAGTTTGCCGTCACCGGCCCCATCGCGGTCACCGGCATTTCGCAGTCACCGAGCCGGCAGCGCATCTTCTCGTGCCGCCCCACGGCGTCGAGCGAGGAAGCGCCGTGTGCCACCGCGATTGTGAAGCGACTGGCCTCGCAGGCCTATCGGGCCCCGGCGTCGTTCGACGATGTGCGGAAGCTGATGGGGTTCTACGAGCAGGGCCGTCGCGATGGCGACTTTGAGGACGGCGTGCGGATGGCGGTGCAGGCCATGCTGGCCAGTCCGAAGTTCCTGTTCCGCCTTGAGGAAGTGCCGGCCACGGCGCGGCCAGGCCAGAACTATCGGATTGGCGACGTCGACCTCGCCAGCCGGCTGTCGTTCTTCATCTGGGGCGCGGGTCCCGACGAGGAACTGCTGACGGTGGCGACCGCTGGCCGCCTGCGGGCGCCCGGTATGCTCGAGCAGCAGGTGCAGCGCATGCTGCGTGACCGGCGGGCCCAGGCGATGGGCACCCGCTTTGGGTCGCAGTGGTTGCGGCTGCAGGACCTGATGAAGCTGAACCCTGACGCGCTGCTGTATCCGCAGTATGACCAGACGCTGGCGCAGGGACTCAAGCGTGAGACCGAGCTGCTGTTCGAGGCGATCGTGCGCAATGACCGGCCCGTGACCGAACTGCTGACGGCCGACTACACGTTCGTCAACGAGCGGGTGGCCAAGCACTATGGCCTGCCGAATGTCACCGGCCCCGAGTTCCGGCGCGTGGCCCTGCCGGATGCGAACCGGCGTGGCCTGCTGGGGCAGGGCAGCATTCTGGCCCTGACGTCGGTGGCCGACCGCACCTCGCCCGTCCAGCGTGGCAAGTGGGTGATGGAAGTGCTGCTCGGGTCGCCTCCCCCGGCGCCGCCCCCCAATGTGCCGTCGCTTGACGAGTCGGTGTCGGCTGCCCAGGGGGCCAAGGTGCTGTCGACGCGCGAGCGCATGGAAGAGCACCGGAAGAATCCCACGTGCAACTCGTGCCACCGCGTGATTGATCCCCTGGGGCTGGCGCTCGAGAATTTCGACGTCACCGGCGCCTGGCGCATCCGCGACGGCGACACGGCCGTCGACTCGAATGGCGACCTGTATGACGGCACGAAGATGCAGGGCCCCCAGGGGCTGCGCGACGCGCTGCTGCGACACAAGGATGTGTTCCTGCTGAGCTTCACGGAAAGCCTGATGACGTACGGGCTGGGCCGTCGTGTCGAACACTACGACCTGCCGACCGTGCGGCGCATTGTGCAGGAGGCCGGGCGTGCGGGTGACCGCATGTCCCAGTTCATCCTGGGTGTGGTGAAGAGTCCGGCGTTCCAGATGGGACGCCTCGAAGCCGAGACGACGACCGAGGTGGCCCGCTGACGGCGGGTCGTGACGAGTGAACGAAGGAGCCTGCTGATGTATCTCACGAAGAAGCACCTGTCGCGCCGCACTGCCCTCAAGGGCGTGGGCGTGTCGCTGTCGCTGCCGCTGCTCGAGGCCATGATTCCGGCGGGGACGGCGCTGGCGCGCACCGCAGCGGGCAAGGTCAGGCTGGCGGCCATCGAGATGGTGCATGGCTCGGCCGGGGCCACGACGATCGGGGCGCAGAAGCACCTGTGGTCGCCCAAGGCCACCGGGTCGGCATTCGACCTCAGCCCCAGCAGCCTGGCGCCCCTCGAGCCGTTCCGCGATGCGCTGACGATCATCAGCAACACCGATGTGCGCAATGCCGAGGCGTTCACGCCGCCCGAAATCGGTGGCGATCACTTCCGCTCGAGCGCCGTGTTCCTGACGCAGGCTCATCCGCACCAGACGCAGGGCAGTGACGTGCGCGTGGCCACCTCGCTCGACCAGCTGTACGCGCAGAAATACGGGCAGGACACGCCCATCCCCTCGATGCAGCTCTGCATCGAGAACGTCGACCAGGCTGGCGGCTGTGCGTACGGCTATGCCTGCGTCTACACCGATACAGTCAGCTGGGCGTCAGCCAGCGAGCCGCTACCGATGGTGCGCGATCCGCGTGCCGCCTTCGACATGCTGTTTGGCGTCGGCGCGACGCCGGAAGAGCGTGCGGCGCGCCGCCGGGCCGATCGCAGCATCCTCGACTGGGTGACGGCCGAGGTGGCGCAGTTGAAGCGATCGCTCGGGCCGATGGACCGGGCACGGCTGTCCGAATACCTCGACGATGTGCGCGAAATCGAGCGGCGCATCCAGCGGGTGGAAGCGCAGAACGGCACGGGCGATGCGCGCGAACTGCCGATGGCGCCGATGGGCGTACCCGATTCGTTCGAAGAGCACGTCAAGCTGATGTTCGACCTGCAGGCGGTCGCGTTTGCGTCGGACATCACCCGCGTATTCTCGTTCAAGCTGGGACGCGACGGGTCGAGCCGCGTGTATCCCGACAGCGGTGTGAAGACCGGGTTCCATCCCGCATCGCACCACGGTGAACGCGAAGATCGCATCCTCGACTTTGCGAAGATCAACCGCTATCACCTCAGCCTGCTGCCATATTTCCTAGATAAGCTGAAGAAGACGCCGGACGGTGACCGGAACCTGCTCGAGAACACCCTCATCCTCTACGGGTCGCCGATGGGTAACTCGAATGTGCACAACCACAAGCGGTGCCCGCTGGTCCTTGCGGGCCACGCTGGCGGCAAGCTGAAGGGCAACCTGCACATCAAGGCGGCCGACGGCACGCCCATGGCCAACGCGATGCTGTCGATGCTGCATGTCCTCGGGCTCGAAGACATGAGCAGCTTCGGTGACAGCACCGAGGCCATGAATCTCAATCACGCCGGCGATACGACGGTCGCTGCCCGGGGTTAATCCGTGACCTCCGCATCACCGCTCGTGCGTCGGTGGCTCATCCATGTCGGCGCGGGTCTGCTGGGCGCGCTGTGCCTCAATGCGCTTGTGCTCGCGCAGGCGGCGACGGTCACCGATGGGGCACGCCGTGGCGACCGCGAGGCCGTCCGCACACTGCTCAAGTCAGGGGCCGACGTGAATGCCGCAGAGGGCGATGGCACCACGGCACTGCATTGGGCGGCCCGGCGTGGCGATGCCGAGTTGGTGCAGATGCTGGTGTCAGCCGGGGCGAACGTCAGGGCCACGACTCGACTCGGGTCGTACACGCCGCTCATGATGGCGGCGCAGGCCGGGCACAGCGCGGCGGTGGCTGCGCTGCTGGCTGGAGGAGCCGATGTTGAGGCTGCCTCGACGACCGGCACGACCCCGCTCATGTTCGCCGCACAATCGGGCGATACGCGCAGCCTCGACGACCGGCACGACCCCGCTCATGTTCGCCGCACAATCGGGCGATACGCGCACGGTGACGATGCTCGTCGAAGGTGGCGCGCGCATTGATGCCCGCGAGTCGGCGATGGAGCAGACCCCGCTGATGTTTGCGGCCGCCAACAACCGCACCGATGTGGTGAAGCTGCTCATCGCGCGCGGTGCCGACAAGGCCGCGACCTCGAGGGTGACCGATCTCAACAAGCTGTCGATGGGCGGTTTCGGCGGTGGTCGTCGCGGCACCGGCGGTGCGCCGACGGCCGGCAATCGTCCGGTCGACGTCGCGGGTGTGACGCGGCAGTATCGCTACAACGAACTGGTCGGCACTTCCGGTGGAATCACCCCTCTGCAGCTGGCGGCACGCCAGGGTTTCTTCGACACGGTGAAGGCGCTGGTCGAGGCCGGGGCCGACGTGAATCAGCGGAATCCCGGCGACCAGTCGACGGCGCTGGTCGTCGCGACCGTCAACGGGCACTTCGACGTGGGCGTGTATCTGCTCGAGCACGGTGCCGATCCCAATCTCGCGACCGACAACGGCCTGGCGCCGCTGTACGGCACGCTCAACGTGCAGTGGGCACCGAAGGCCAACTATCCGCAGCCGCGCGCCTACCTGCAGCAATCGGTGACGCACATCGAATTCATGAAGCAGCTGCTGGCTCGCGGTGCGGATCCGAATCGACGTCTGGTGCGGAAGATCTGGTACTCCGGCTACAACTTCGACCTGGCCGGTATCGATGAAGTCGGCGCGACGCCCTTCTGGCGCGCGGCCTACGGCGGTGATCTCGAGGCCATGAACCTGTTGCTGGCCGCTGGGGCTGACCCCCTGATTCCGACGACCAAGCCTGCGGGCCGGCCGCCGACCGGCGATGGCGACCGCTTCAATGTGCAGGATGTGTCCGGCTTGCCGCCGGTTCCCGTGGGGGGGCCTGGTGTGACACCGCTGCACGCGGCGACGGGGGCGGGCTATGCCGAAGGGTTCGCGGCCAACTCGCACCGCTACGCGCCGTCGGGCCTGCTGGCGACGGTCAGGTTTCTCGTCGAGCGCACGGGCGCCGATGTGAATACGGTCGACCACGAGGGCAATACGCCGCTACACAATGCGTCGGCGCGTGGCGATGTGGCGATGATTGAATATCTGGTCTCGAAAGGGGCCGACGTCAAGCGGGTGAATCGCGAAGGGCAAACGACGGCCGACATGGCCAATGGCCCGGTGCAACGCACCCAGCCGTTCCCCGAAGCGCTCAAGCTGCTCGAGAGCCTCGGTGCGGTGAACAATCACAAGTGTGTGTCCTGCTGAGGCAGGACCGTTATCGGCAGAGGGTGTGGCATGCGGCGACTGGCAGGACTGCTGAGTGCACTCATCATCGGTGGGGTGGCGCTGACGGCGCAGGGGCGTATGGCCCAGGCGCCCGCCGGCCCGTCGATGCCCCCAACGGACTCGTCGAGGGCCGCGCAGGCGCGGCCTGTGGCCCCCGTGCCCGCGCATGCGACGGCCCCCGCGGCGGCGGGGCTCAGCGTCGACGGGCAGACGCAACTGGTGAAGCAGTACTGCGCCACGTGTCACAACGATCGGGCCAAGGCGGGCGGGTTGACACTCGCCGCCTTCGATGCCGCGAAACTGTTGGACGATCCGGCGCTGGCCGAGAAGATGATCCGAAAGCTGCGCGCCGGCATGATGCCACCGGCCAGCGCGCGGCGGCCCGAGCCGGCCGTGCTCGAATCGCTGACGACCACGTTCGAGCAGCGCATTGATCGGGCGGCGGCGGCGCAGGTGAACCCGGGGGCGCAGGTGAACCCGGGGGCGCGTCCCTCGCAGCGACTCAACCGCGCCGAATATCAGCGTGCCGTGCGCGACCTGCTGGGCATCGACGTCGACATCACCGCGTTCCTGCCGGCCGACACCATCAGCGACGGCTTCGATAACGTGGCAGACTCGCAGGTCATTTCCACGGCACTGATGGAAGGCTACCTGCGGGCTGCGAGCCAGATCAGCCGCCTGGCCATTGGCGACCGTCAGGCCTCGGCGAGCACCACCACCGTGAAGGTGCCGCGCACCGCCTCACAGATGCGCCACATCGAGGGCGCGCCGCTCGGCACGCGCGGTGGCGTGTCGTTCGTGCACGTGTTTCCGGCTGACGGCGAATACGTCTTCAAGATTCTGCTGCACTCGGGACCGACGGGTGACCTGTTCGGGGGGCCCTATGCCGGCGAGCAGATTGACCTGTCGATCAACGGCGAGCGCGTGGGGCTCATCGACATCAATCCCCGGATGAACGAGCAGGACCCGAACGGACTTAACATCACGGCGCCGCCGGTGCATGTGCAGGCGGGTCCGCAGCGTGTCTCGGCCGCGTTCGTATCGCGGTTCGACGGGCCGGTCGACGACCTGATGATGCCCATCGAGCACACGCTCGCCGATACGAACATCGGTGAGGTGTTCGGCACGACGGCGCTGCCCCACATCCGCGATTTCTCCATCACGGGACCCACGCGCGTCACGGGTGTGTCCGACACGCGCAGCCGGCGCCTCATCTTCACCTGCCGGCCGACACAGGCCACCGAAGAACGCCCCTGCGCCGAGCGCATCGTCCGGCAGCTGGCCACGCGTGCGTATCGCGGCCCGGTGGTGGCCGAGGACTTCACGGCGCTGATGGCGTTCTACGACCGCGGCCGGACGGCCAGCGACTTCGAAGGCGGCGTGCGTCTGGCCGTGCAGGCGATTCTGGCCAGCCCCCGCTTCCTGCTGCGCATGGAGCAGGTGCCGTCGACCCTGCGGGCGGGACAGACCTACCGGGTGAGTGACCGCGACCTGGCGTCGCGCCTTTCGTTCTTTCTGTGGGGCGCCCTCCCGGATGAGGCACTCCTGAAGGTGGCACAGGCCGGACAGCTGAGCCAGCCGGCGTTGTTCGACCGGCAGGTGCGGCGCATGCTGGCCGACCCGAGAGCCGAAGCGCTGGCGACGCGGTTTGCCTCGCAGTGGCTGCGGCTGCAGGATGTCCGGCAGGTGCGTCCGGACCATCATTTCTATTCCCACTGGGATACGACGCTGTCCGACGCCATGGTGCGTGAGACGGAACTGTTCGTCGCCAGCCTGCTCCGTGACGACCGACCGATTACCGAACTGCTGACGGCGGACTATACCTTCGTGAATGAACGCCTGGCGAAGCACTACGGCATCGCCAATGTGGTGGGCAGCGAATATCGGCGGGTGACCATTCCCGGCGCCAACCGTCGCGGGCTGCTGGGCCAGGGCAGTGTGCTCCTGCTGACGTCGATTGCCGATCGCACGTCGCCGGTGCTGCGCGGCAAGTGGGTGATGGAAGTGCTGCTGGCCTCGCCACCGCCTCCGCCGCCGCCCAACGTGCCGTCGCTCGATGATTCGGTGAAATCCAACGCGGGAGGGAAACTGCTGTCGACCCGCGAGCGCATGGAAGAGCACCGGAAGAACCCGGCCTGCAATTCGTGCCACCGCGTGATCGATCCGCTGGGCCTAGCGCTCGAGAACTTCGATGCCACCGGCGCGTGGCGTGCGCGGGACAACGGCGTGACGATTGACGCCAACGGCGACCTGTATGACGGCACCCGCATGGAAGGCCCGGCGGGTTTGCGCGCCGCCCTGCTGCGGCACAGCGACCTCATCAAGCTCAGTTTCACGGAAAGCCTGATGACCTATGCACTCGGACGGCGTGTCGAGCCGTTCGACCTGCCGACGGTGCGCCGCATTGTGGCCGACGCCGGACGGCAGGGTGACCGCCTGTCGGCCTTCATTCTGGGTGTCGTGAAGAGCCCGGCGTTCCAGATGGGCCGCGTGGAGGACGAGACGACCACCACCGACCGAGAGCAGCCACACCGCTGAAACTGACCCCGGCACTTCTGTTCCCTGACGACTGACGCACTGACGAGGACCCGATGATGTTCATCACCAGGAAGCACATCTCACGCCGCACCCTGCTCCAGGGCATGGGCGTTACCATGGCCCTGCCGCTGCTCGACGCGATGGTACCGGCCGGCACCGCCAACGCGAAGACCGCTGCCGCCGGCAAGGTCAGGCTGTCGGCGATTGAAATGGTGCACGGGTCGGCCGGCGCCACGGTCATCGGGGCCCAGAAGCACCTGTGGTCGCCCGCTGCCACCGGGCGCGCCTTCGACCTGTCGCCGAGTTCACTGTCGCCGCTGGAGGCGTATCGCCAGCACCTCACGATCATCAGCAACACCGACGTGCGGAATGCCGAGGCCTTTGAGCTTCCGGAAATCGGGGGCGATCACTTCCGGTCCAGTGCCGTGTTCCTGACGCAGGCCCATCCGCGCCAGACACAGGGCTCGGACGTGCGCGCCGGCACCTCGCTCGACCAGTACTACGCCCAGCGCTACGGGCAGGAAACGCCCATCCCCTCGATGCAGCTGTGCATCGAGCCGGTGGACCAGGCCGGCGGCTGTTCCTACGGCTACTCGTGCGTCTACACCGACAGCATCAGCTGGTCGGCGCCGAACACGCCGATGCCGATGATTCGCGACCCGCGCGTGGCCTTCGATCAGCTATTCGGGGTCGGCGCGACGCCGGGTGAACGCCGCGAGCGGCGTGCCGAGGACAAGAGCATCCTCGACCTTATGACCGACCAGCTGGCTCGCCTGCGCAAGGACCTCGGGGCCGCCGATCGCGCTCGGCTCAACCAGTACCTCACCGATGTGCGCGAGATCGAGCGCCGCATCCAGAAGGTCGAGTCTCAGAACTCCACGGGTCACGCCCGCGAACTGCCCGGCGCGCCCATCGGCGTGCCCGACTCGTTCGACGAGCATGTGCGCCTCATGTTCGACCTGCAGGTGCTGGCATTTGCGTCAGACACGACGCGCGTCTTCTCGTTCAAGATGGGCCGCGACGCCTCAAGCCGCGTCTATCCTGAGAGCGGCGTCAGCACGGGGTTCCACCCGGCGTCTCACCACCAGGACCGCGAGGACCGCATCCTCGAATTCGAGAAGATCAACCGGTATCACATCGGCCTGCTGCCCTACTTCATCAAGAAGCTCAAGGATACGCCGGACGGCGACCGGTCGTTGCTCGAGAACACGCTGGTGCTGTACGGGTCGCCGATGGGCAACTCGAACATCCACAACCACAAGAAGTGCCCGCTGATTCTGCTGGGCCATGCCGGCGGCGCCATCCGCGGCGGGCTGCACATCAAGGCCACCGATGCCACACCGATGGCCAATCCGATGCTCAGCGTCATGCACACGTTGGGCCTGACCGACGTCGCCTCCTTCGGCGACAGCACGGGCACGCTCGACCTGAACGCCGCGCCGACCGCCACGGTGGCGGGCGCCTGAGCACGCGACGCGCAGACGACATACGCAGAGAGTCGACAGGGAGCCGGGTGATGACCAGACCGCGTACGAGCTGGATGCTGCACATGGTGATGACGGGGCTGCTGACCGTGCCCGCGCCCCTGTGGGCGCAGGAGAGCCGGAGCCCGGTGGCCGACGCCGCGCAGGCGGCCGATCGCGACCGCGTGCGGTCGCTGGTGTCGCGTGGCGGTGACGTCAATGCGGCGCAGGGGGACGGCACCACCGCGCTGCACTGGGCCGCGATGAAGGGCGATGCCGATCTCATCCGGGTGCTGACGACGGCGGGGGCGAACCTTCGGGCCACCACACGCCTGGGGGGCTACACTCCGCTCTACTTGGCGGCCCGCGCTGGCCACTACGAGGCCGTGGCGGCGCTGCTGGCGGCAGGGGCCGATGTGCACCAGACTAGCACCACCGGTGCGACGCCACTGATGCTGGCCGCCGCTTCCGGTGACACCCGCACCCTCACCGCGCTCGTCGAGGGCGGGTCGAAGGTCAACGCTGTCGACAAGGCCAAAGGCGAGTCGGCCCTCATGTATGCCGCGGCCTACAACCGCGCCGACGCCGCACGGTTGCTGATCCAGCGCGGTGCCGACACCGCCCTCACGACGACGGTCGTGGACCTCAATGCCCTGACCGCCCCCGAGGAATCGAACATGCAGCGGCAGATGGGGGCAGGCCCCGGCAGGCCCGCGCAGATTCCCGGCCTGACACGTGGCTATCGCTACAACGAACTGATCGGCACGCAGGGGGGCATGACCGCGTTGCATTTTGCGGCGCGGCAGGGCTTCACCGAGACCGTGATGGCCATGCTCGACGGCGGGGCGCAGATCAATCAGCGCAACTCGGGCGATCGCATGTCGCCGCTGCTCATCGCGATTGTCAACGGACACTTCGACCTGGCCCGGCGCCTGGTCGAGCGGGGCGCTGACCCGAACCTGACCAGCGCCAATGGGGTCTCGCCGCTCTTCGCGGTGCTCAACGTCTACTGGGCGCCCAAGTCGCTCTATCCGGGGCCGAAGACCTACCAGCAGCAGCAGACGTCCTATCTCGACCTGATGACGACCCTGCTCGACAAGGGCGCCGACGTGAACGCGCGCGTGCGGTACAAGGTCTGGTATCAGGCGTACAACTCCGACTTCTCGGGCGTCGATGAGAGCGGCGCGACGCCGTTCTGGCGCGCGGCCTACGCGAGCGATGTCGACGCGATGAAGCTCCTGATTGCGCGTGGCGCTGACCCGAACATCGGCACCATCAAGCCGGCGGGCCGTCCCTTCACGGGTGACGGCATCCGCCAGGTCACCGACCTCTCCGGGCTGCCGCCGATGCCTATCGGCGGACCGGGCGTGATGCCGATTCATGCGGCGAGCGGCGTGGGCTACGGCGAAGGCTTCGCCGCCAATGCCCACCGCTATGCACCCACCGGGTTTCTCCCGGCCATCAAGTATCTCGTCGAGGAGCTGGGCGCTGACGTGAACGCCGTCGACCACGAAGGCAACACCCCCGTGCACCTGGCCGCGTCGCGCGGCGACACCGAGGGCATTCTCTACCTCGTGTCGAAGGGGGCAGACGTGACGAAGATCAACCGCGAGGGCAACTCGACGGCCGATATGGCCAACGGGCCGGTACAGCGCGTACAGCCCTTCCCGGAAACACTCTCCCTGCTCGAGAAGCTCGGGGCCACCAACAACCACAAGTGCGTCACCTGCAACTAGGATCCCTCCGCATGATTCGTCGAATGCTGTCCCCGTTCCTGCTGCTGACGCTCGCAGCCGTCACGCTGCTGCCCACGTCGGTGTGGGCCCAGCCCCGCCAAGGGCTGTTCGATCTATGGAAGCAGGGAAAGACTGCCTTCGGTGTGTTCGTGCCCAACGAGAATCCGCAGCGGTTCGAGCGCGGGCAGCTGCCGCCGAAGGCCATCTACACCGAGGCCGGAGCCAGCAAACTGGCCGCCAACACCTCGTACGATTATCTGTTTCTCAATCTCGAAGGCAGCTACGACGTCGAGTCGGTCAAGGCGATGGTGCGCGGCTTGCAGTCGGCCACAGGCCGTCGGCCGGCCCTGCTGGTGCGCATTCCCACCATCGAGCGCGATGGTGTCGAGATGACCCGTGCCCGCGTGAAGGAAGTCCTTGCGGCCGGAGCCGACGGCATCACGCTGCCGCACATCCGGTCGGTCGAGGAAGCCCGCACCGCGCTGGGGTTTTTCACAGAGGCCAAGGCCAATGTCTGGTCGCCTGCCAATCCGTCAGGGACGGTCATTGCCATGCTGATGGTCGAGGACCCGCAGGCCGTCTCGGTCGTCGATCAGATTGCTGATCTCCGGCGGTTCAGCGTGCTGGCCTGCGGCATCGGCAGCCTCACGCAGGCGATGGGCGGCGATCGCGCCGGCGCCGAGGCCGGGAACCAGAAGGTGCTCGCGGCATCGAAGCGCGTCGGCATTCCCAACATGCTCACCGCCAACAGCAAGGACGTCGAGCAGCGCGTGCGCGAGGGCTTCCTCGGTCTGCTCGGTCAGGGTGCGGCTGGTGACGAAATGATCGCCGTAGGTCGCAAGGCCGCAGGCCGCTAGGCACACCCGCACGCAGGCGACGGGCACCTCGGGCCCGTTCTGGTGAACCACGGCACACGCATGTATGCTGACAGGTATGCCTGTGCCGATCACGTTTCCCTTCGACACCGTGCGTCTGGGTCTGGTCGCTGCCGCACTCGCGGTGGCGACGTCCTGCAGCGGTGTTCAGCCACCACCACGCGCGGTCGACCGTCTCTCTCCCTGCCTCAAAGCCGACGGCCCAGACGATGCCTACTGCGGCAGCCTGACGGTGCCCGAGGATCGCGCGAAGCCCGAGGGACGGCAACTCAGTCTCAAGGTCGTCGTCCTTCCGGCGCTCAGCCGCACCCCCGCGGACGACCCTCTGTTCTTTCTCGCGGGCGGCCCCGGTCAGGGCGCCGCCACCATGGCCGACCTCATCGGGCAGATGTTCGGTCGGGTGCAGACCGACCGCGACATCGTCCTGGTCGACCAGCGGGGCACCGGCGGTTCTGGCGGTCTCGAATGCGGCTCATCGGACGACTCACTGAGCGGCATTAACGAACCGTCGGCCGTGGCCCTCGACCGCCTCAGGAGCTGCCTCGCCAGCTACGGTGCCGACACGCGCATGTACACCACGCCGGTGGCCATGGACGACCTCGATGCCGTGCGCACGTGGCTGGGCTATGACCGTATCAACCTGTACGGCGGCTCGTATGGCACGCGCGCCGCACTGGCCTACCTGCGGCAGCACGGGGCGCACGTGCGCAGCGTGGTGCTCGACGGGGTGGCACCCCCCGAGTTGCGCCTGCCCATGTTCTTTGCGCGCGACGCCCAGCGTGCGCTCGACCGGATGTATGCGGCCTGCGACGCCGACGAGTCCTGCGCCGCTCGCCATCCTCAGCTGGCCAGCCGCGTGGCCGCGCTTTTCGCACGGCTCGAAGCGGCACCCGCGCGCGTGACCCTGGTGCACCCGCGCACCGGGGTCAGCGAACCGGTCACGATTACCGCGCCGGTCCTGGCGAGCGTGGTCGCGTCCGCCCTGTATGCACCACTCACCACGTCGATGCTGCCCGAACTGCTGGCCCGTGCCGAACGCGACGACTATCAGGGGCTCGTGGCTCTGGCAACACTCGGCGATTCAGTCTCCGAAAACATGAGCGTCGGCATGCATTTTTCTGTCATCTGTGCGGAAGACGTGCCCCGCATCGCCGAAGCGGAGTTCGCTGCAGCGACGGCGAACACCATCTTCGGTCGGCACCTCATGCGCCAGACCATGGAAACCTGCCGCTCCTGGCCGGCCGGCACGGTGCCCCCCGAGTACTTCACGCCGGTCACGTCGGACGTGCCGACGCTGGTGCTGTCCGGGGATCTCGATCCGGTGACGCCGCCCTCGTGGGGCGCGGCGGTGTCCTCGACGCTGTCGCACAGCCTGCATGTGATCGCGCCACAGACGGGCCATGGGGTGGTGGCCACCGGCTGCGGCATCCGCATGGTGACCGACTTTCTGTCGGCGGGCACGACCGATGGGCTCGACACCGCATGCGTCGAAGCCATCACGCGCCCGCCGTTCTTTCTCACTCCGGCGGGGGTGGCACGATGATGCAGGTCGAGTCGGTGCGCAAGCAGTTCGGCGAGATTACGGCCGTCGCCAGCGTGAGCTTCCCAGTCCCCGACGGGGCCATCACGGGCCTGCTCGGTCCCAATGGCGCGGGCAAGACCACGACGCTGCGCATGCTCTACGCGCTGCTGCAACCCGATGCCGGGCGCGTGCTGGTCGATGGCATCGATGCGACCCTGCATCCGCAGGATGCGCAGGGGCGCATGGGCGTGCTGCCTGATGTCTCGGGACTCTATCCGCGCCTGACGGCCCGCGAGCACATTGCCTACTTCGCCGAACTGCAGGGCCTCTCGGCCCACGAGACCGAGACGCGCGCCGAGGCACTGATCACGCTGCTCGAGATGCAGGCGATCGCTGACCGCCGCGTCGCCGGGTTCTCGCACGGCGAACGCACCAAGGTGGCGCTGGCGCGGGCGCTGGTGCATCATCCGCAGAACATCCTGCTCGATGAGCCCACCAACGGCCTCGATGTGATGAGCACGCGCGCGGTGCGACGTCTCATCCGCCAGATGCGCGACGAGGGACGGGCGGTGCTCTTTTCCAGCCATGTCATGCAGGAAGTCTCAGCCCTTTGCGATCACATCGTCGTGATTGCCCATGGCCGGGTCGTGGCCACCGGTAGTCCCGATGCGCTGCGCGAACAGACCGGGCACCACAATCTGGAAGACGCCTTTGTCGCCCTCGTCGGTCTGGATGCGGAGGCAGACGCATGAGCAGACGAACGCTGGCGCAGTCGCTTGCCGTCATGCGCAAGGAGCTGCGCGACGGTTTCCGTGATCGTCGCGCCGTCTTTTCGCTGGTGTTCGGGGCCGCCGTGGGGCCCCTGCTCGTGGGCGGCATTCTCGCCTTCATGGCGGGCCGCGTGCGCGACGCCCAGGACGTGTCGATTCCCGTAGTCGGCAGCACGCACGCACCGGCACTGGTGCAGTGGCTGCGGCAGCAGCCGGGTGTCACCGTCACGCCAGGGCCTGCGGATCCGGAAGAGGCGATCCGTCGCCAGACCGAGGATGTGGTGGTCGTCATCCCCGACGATTTCGAGGTGGACTTTTCCGCCTATCGCCCGGCCGAGGTTAACGTGCTGGCCGACAGCTCGCGGACGGCGGCACGGCCCAAGCAGCAGCGCGTGCGGGCACTGCTGAACCGCTATGGAGCAGAGGTGGCCGCGCTCCGGCTGGTGGCACGCGGTGTCAGCCCGTCCGTGGTGACACCGGTCCGGCCCGTCGAGGTCGACATCGCCAGCTCGCAGCAGCGCGCCGCGATGATCATCGACTTTATTCCGCTCTACATCATGCTTGCCGCTTTCACCGGGGGCATGCTGATCGCCACCGACGCGACCGCGGGTGAGCGCGAGCGCGGGTCGCTCGAGGCCTTGCTGGTCACGCCGGCCCCTCGCCGCGCCCTGGCGGCCGGCAAGTGGCTGGCGGCAGGAATGTTTTCCCTTATCTCCGTCGCTCTCACGACCATCCTCTGCGTAGTCGTCGTCAACCGGATTCCGCTGCAGGATTTCGGCGTGCGGCTCTTCATCGACACGAGGAACGTGGCAGGCCTGGTGGGTGTGGTGCTGCCTGTGTGCACGCTCGCGCCGGCGATGCAGTTGTATCTGTCGACCTTCGCCAGATCATTCAAGGAAGCCCAGAGCTACCTCGGATTTCTGGTGCTGGTGCCGATGCTGCCGGGGCTGATCGGGTCGCTGGCGCCCATCCGCGGCCTGTGGTGGATGTATGCCGTGCCATTCCTCGGGCAACACCTGCTGCTGACCGACATCATGGGCGGCAAGCCCCTGCTGGTGCTGCATGTGGTGCTGTCAGTGACTGCCACGATCGGCCTGGCTCTGGGGCTGTTTCAGGGATTCGCGCGCCTGCTGACGCGCGAGCGGATTATCTTCGGCCGATGACGCGGGCCTGAAGGAAAGTGGTCGGGGCGACTGGATTCGAACCAGCGACATCCCGCTCCCAAAGCGGGCGCTCTACCAGGCTGAGCCACGCCCCGACGCTACGCCGAATTGTATCGCACCGGCGAGGCAGGCCCGTCGAAAGTCGCGGAACGCCCGCCCCCGATGCGACACCGTCGCCTTCTCCTCGAGTGACAATTCGGCGGTCGTGCGGGCCATCGGTCGATACAGAAAAATCGGGTCGTAGCCGAAGCCACCCGTGCCGCGGGGCGCGACAATAGTGCCGGCCACAGAGGCTTCGGTCTCAAACACGATGCAGGAGCCCACGGCAACGGCCAGCGCGGTCACAAATCGTGCGTCACGCGTGGCGCCAGGTACGCGTGCCAGTCGTCGCTCAATCTCGGCGAACCGCTCGGGATACGTCGCGGCATCACCAAGGAATTGCGCCGAGTGAATGCCAGGGGCGCCTCCCAGTGCGTCGATGACCAGTCCGGAATCCTCTGCGACCACCGGCAGCCCGGAGGCGGCCGCATAGGCCAGCGCCTTGATGCGGGCATTCTCGCGGAAGGTCGACCCGGTTTCGTCAGGCACCGCGATGGGCGCGAGGTCGGCGAGGGTCTTCCACGCCATTGGCACGCCGTCGAGCAGCGGCAGCATCTCGCGCAGCTTGCCTGGATTGGTGGTGGCCAGCAGGACGGTCATCGTCCGAGGATGCCGCCGACAATCTCTCGCTGACGGGCGATGAGGTGCGTGATGCCGGCGTCGGCGAGGCTCAGCAGACCCACGAGCGCGTCGGTGCCGAAGGGTTCCGTTTCAGCGGTGCCCTGCAGTTCGATGAAGCGCCCGTCACCGGTTTTGACGATGTTCATGTCGACGTCGGCTTTGGAATCTTCCTCATAGGCGAGGTCGAGCAGCGGCATGCCGCCGACAATGCCGACGCTGGTGGCCGCCACGTAATCTGCCACAGGAATCGTCTTGAGTTGGCCAGAGCCGCGCAGTTTGTCGAAGGCGAGCACCATTGCCACAAACGCCCCCGTGATGGAGGCCGTGCGCGTGCCGCCGTCCGCCTGAATGACGTCGCAGTCGAGATAGATGGTGCGTTCGCCGAACTCGGTCATGCGGACGACGCTGCGCATCGAGCGACCGATCAGTCGCTGAATTTCCATGGTGCGTCCGCCCACTTTGCCCGACGCGGCTTCGCGTGTGTTGCGGGTGTGTGTGGCGCGCGGCAGCATGCCGTACTCGGCCGTGACCCACCCCTTGCCGGTGCCGCGCAGGAACGGCGGCACGCGGTCTTCGACGCTGGCCGAACAGACCACTTTCGTGCGGCCGACTTCGATGAGCACCGATCCTTCGGCATGCGCGAGGTAGTCCGGCGTGAGGGTGGTGGGGCGCAGGTCTGCAGGCCCGCGGTCGTATTGTCTGGTCATGGTCTGGTCTCGGAAGAAGGCCCCGGTGGGCGTGTGAGGTGGTCGGCACGGCGCAGCGGGCGCCGCAGGTCGACATGGCCGGCGAGGGTCTCGACCTCTCGACCGTCGATAAGAATCTGCACGGCCGTGGCGGATGGCATGGCATCAAGCACGGTGTGCACCACGCTGTAGGTGGTCAGCACTTCGCGCAGGGTGCCCCCGGGATGTGCGCGTGCGACATCACCGCCCAGATCGACATAGATTTCACCGGTATCGGTGGCATACAGGCCGAGGAGCGTGGTGCCCGTGGGTATGGCTGAGGTCAAGGGTGGGCGTGGCTTCAGGGTCAGCAGCGCATCGAGGGCCCCCCGCGCCTGATCGAGCGGCGACGATTCCTGCACCATGTCCTGGGGGATGGTGACCAGATGCGTGCCATCCGCGGCCACCACCCACACCGGCACTCGGGTGCGTGCGCGAGGCGTCGGGGCCACCGTCGGAGCCTGCACGGCGGGTGTTGCGGCCGTCGGGATCAGCGGAGGACCGAACAGCCGGGTGACCTGCGACAGCAGTACCCATCCGAAGAACGCAGCGAGCACCAGCCCGGCCAGCGTCAGCATCATGCCGCGCGCGGTCACGGCGCAGGCGTCTCCGCGAGAAACTGCAGCACGGCCTCGCGCAACTGCCGGGCGACGGCCTCCTGGCCCTCGGCCGAGCCCAGGCGCGCCATGTCGTCGACGTGGGTGGCGTAGCCGAGGTCGGCGACCACGGCCGCCATGGTGGCTCCCGTCAGCACGGCGAGCGGCGCCGACTGGACGCCGCGCGGACTCAGGTGTCCCGTGGCCTCGAATGCGGCGGCCATCGCGCCGGCCAATCGCATCGACTCGTCCCGGTGCCGCAGCGCGACGCGATCCCATGGGGCAAACTCAATCACCCGCGTGCCACCGCCAGTCACAGGTAACGGCGTACCTGGCGACTCAAGAGTCACCCCGCCGGAATCGTCAGCGGCGAGCACCGTGAATTCAGCGCCGTGCAGCGTGTCGGCGGCAGACGCAGTCACGTGCAGGCTGATCAGCGCGGCGGCCCTGCGGGTGTTGGCCAGGGCGGTCCGGTCGCGCAGCGACAGCCGGCGGTCGTCGTCGCGGGTCAGCACCGTGACGACCTCCGGTCGGCCGTCCAGCGCGGTGCGGAGGCGCCGGGCAATGGCGAGGGTGATGTCCTTTTCGGGCATCCCTGCAGGGGCGACCGTACCGGCATCGTCTCCTCCGTGTCCCGGATCGATGACGACGACACGCGCACCAGTCGTCAACCGCTCCTGCGCCTGCGGCGATGTCTCATCGGCCTGCAGACGCAGCCACGAGGCACTGCCGACCAGCGCCAGCGCCATGATGAATCCGGAAAGACGACGATGCATGTCGGCATCGCCATTGTACGGCAGGCCTATCGACGGGGCCGGGCGAGGCGTATCGGCCCGCGGGCGGTCGACGGGTCGACCGGGCGCCCTCCCTGGGTGATGGTCAGCAGGCCCTGGGCGTGCAGGCGGCGTGCGGCCTGACGCGCCGGTTCCATCAGGGGGCGCCAGTTGTCGGGCGAGACCAGGCGTGCGGCCTCGGACGGGCAGAGACTCGCGTCGCCGCCACGTGCCGCCAGCAGTTGCTGGATGGCGGCTTCCAGTGCGACGTCGGAGGGCCCGAGGCGGTGTGTGCGGCAGCCGGTGCTGCAGTAGAGGACCGAATCCCAGGTGCGGGCCCACTTCTTCCGCCACGTGATGCGGCGTCCGCAGCGGGCACAGGATTTGTCGGGCAGCACAGCAGGTGAGACGCCCGGGCTGTCCCGGGCGTCCCCACCGTGATGAGGGGCTATTTCCTGAGATGGGTATTGAAGAAGTCGACCGTGCGCGTCCAGGCCAGCGCGGCGGCCGCCTCGTCGAAGCGCGGCGTCGTGTCGTTGTTGAATCCGTGCTGCGTGTTGGGATACGTGTGCATCTCGTAGCGGATGCCGTTGGCCTTGAGCGCCGTCTCGTAGGCGGGCCACAGGGCGTTGATGCGCTCGTCGGTCGACGCGTAGTGAATGAGCAGCGGCGCCTTGATGCGTGCGGTCTCGTCCGCCGTGGGCGTGTTGCCGTAGAAGGGCACCGCGGCTCCCAGATCGGGCACGCGGGTCGCGAGCATGTTGGCAATGCCGCCGCCATAGCAGAACCCCAGGGCGCCGATGCGACCCGTGCACTCGGGACGGGCCTTCAGCACGGCCACGGCATTGACCATGTCCTCGCGGGTCTTCGCCTGGTCGAGCTTGGCGAAGAGGGTGCGCGCCTCGTCTTCACCGCCGGTGGGATAGCCCCCAAGCGGTGTGAGGGCATCCGGTGCAAAGGCCACGAAGTTGTCGAGGGCCAGGCGTCGGGCAATGTCCTCGATGTGCGGATTGAGGCCGCGGTTCTCATGCACGACGATGATGCCCGGCAGCTTTTCCGCAGCGGCCGCGGGCCTGACGAGATAGCCGCGCATCGTGCCCGATCCGTTCGGCGACGGATACGTAATGTACTCGGCCTTGAGCCGCGCATCGTCCTTCGTAATCTTCTGCGCCTCGGCAAACTTCGGGCTGAGCGCCTCGAGCATCATCGCCGCGCTCATACCGCCCACGGCATACTGACGGGCCTTGTCGAGAAAGCCCCGGCGGTCGAGGGCACCGTGCACGTAAGCGTCGAACAGAATGAGCACGTTCGGGTCAAAGTCGGCGGCGGTCTTGCGGTCCATGGGCATCCTCCGCGCCGATGATAGCCCGAGCGCGTGACGCGGGTGCCGGGCCACGGAGCGGCTCGCCGGTATAATCGGCACACCGTCCGCAAGCGGTCACCCCCTATGTCGCGTCCCGTCCATCTGGCCTTCCTCGGCTGCGGCTTCATCACAGAGGTGCACAGCCGGCAGCTGCGCGCGCTGGGCTCGTCGGTGGCGTTGCGCTACGCCAGCCGCGATCGGTCAAAGGCCGAGGCCTATCAGCGCCGGTTCGGCGGTGTGGCCGCCTACGGCGATTACCACGCCGCCATTGCCGACCCCGACGTCGACGCCGTGGTGGTGGCTGTGCCGCCGCTGTATCACCTGCCACTGACGCTGGACGCACTTGCGGCCGGCAAGCACGTGCTGGTGGAAAAGCCGGCGTTTCCGACACTTGCCGCCTATGAAGACGTGCGCGCGGCCCGTGACCGGGCCGGTCGCGTGGTGGTGGTCGGCGAAAACGATCACTACAAACCGCTCGCCGTGACCCTGCGGCGCCTCATCGCCGAGGGCACCATCGGCGAGATGGTGTTTGCGCACTTCGCGACGATTGCCCATCGCCTGAAGACGGCCGACGACTGGCGGAATGACGAAGCCATGGCCGGAGGCGACGCGTTCTTCGAGGAAGGCATTCACTGGCTGCATGTGGCCGGGAGCCTCGGGCCGCGCATCGTCTCGGCGCACGGATTCCGCCCGCCGGTGTCGCGCCGTGGGCCCGACCGTCGGGCGAAGAGCATGATGGTGGCGTTCCGCTACGACAACGAGGCCGTGGGGGCGCTGTACTACTCGCGCGAAATTCCTTCGCTGTTCAAGGGCCTGCGGCTCTCGAAGATTTTTGGTCGGGAGGGCGTCATCACCTTCGAGTCGAACGGCGGAGTGGTCGTGGCGCGGGGCCGGGGATGGCCGCGCGTGATCCTGCCGGGCTTCCGTGATATCCGCGGTTATCAGGCGATGTATCGCGACTTCTTCCGGGCGATTCGTGAAGGTACCACCCCCGAGATGCATCTCGAGCGGGCCATGGACGACCAGCGGCTGATGGATCAGGTCTACCGCGATCTGCAGACGCCCGCATGACCGCGTTGTCCTACGACATCGTCATCATCGGCAGCGGTGCGGGCGGAGGCACGATGGCTCGTGCGCTGTCCCGGTCGGGGGCGCGCATCCTGCTGCTCGAGCGCGGCGAGCGCGTGCCGCGCGAGGACGAGAACTGGGACCCGGCTGCGGTGTGGCGCGACTTGCGGTACCGTACACGCGAGCAGTGGCAGGACGGCATGACCGGCGAGTGGTTCACGCCTTATACGCACGCCAATGTGGGGGGCAACACCAAGTTCTGGGGCAGCGTGCTGTATCGCCTGCGTCGCGAAGATTTCGGAGCCCTCGAGCACGAAGACGGCACCTCGCCGGCCTGGCCCATCGCGTATGAGGACCTTGCGCCGTTTTACGACCAGGCCGAGCAGTGGTTCGGGGTGCGGGGTTTGGCCGGCAGCGATCCGACCGATCCACCGCGAGGCGCCTTTCCCCATGCCCCTGTGCCGCACGCTCCCGAGGTGGACGCGGTCGCGCAGGCCTGGACGCGTGCCGGACTGTCGCCGTCGCATCTGCCACTCGGACTGCTGAACCCAGGCGACGAGGGTGGGTGCATTCTGTGCCGCACGTGCAATTCCTTTCCATGTCGCATCGGTCGGAAGAGTGATGCGGAAGTGTGTGCCGTTGACCCGGCGATCGACAGCGGGGCCGTGACGCTGTGGACCGGGGCGACAGCGCGGCGTCTGGTCACCGATGCGACCGGGCGCCGCGTGTGCGAGGTTGAGGTCGAACGGGCGGGGCAGCGCGTGCGCGTGCAGGCCGGTACGGTCATCGTGTCTGGCGGAGCCGTGCATTCGGCCGCGTTGCTCCTGCGCTCGGCATCGAGCGCTCACCCCGAGGGGCTGGGCAACCGATCAGGCCTGGTGGGACGCCGCTACATGGCGCATCTGGCGACCATGATGCAGGGGGTTCAGCCGCTGCGGGTGAATCATGCGGTGTTTCAGAAGACGCTGGCCCTGAATGATTTCTATCTGAAAGGGCCGGATGGGCGCTTCCCGCTGGGCAATATCCAGTCACAGGGGCGCACGCACGGCATCATGGCCAAGGTCGTAGGTGACACGATGGTGCCTGCGGTGCCGTTGGCCGTGTATGACGCGTGGGTGGCGCGCGGCCTTGACTGGCTGGTGATGAGTGAGGACCTGCCGCGCCCCGAGAACCGCGTCACGCTCGACGGGCAGGGCCGCATCCGCCTGCACTACCGACCCGATAATGTCCGCACACACGACCGCCTCGTGCGGCTGATGCGGCGGATGCTGCGCGACCTTGGGGACTGGGTGGTCGTGGCGCATTCACACAAGGCCCGCAACACCACGCACCAGTGCGGCACCCTGGTATTCGGTACCGACCCGGCCTCGTCCGTCCTCGACCCCTGGTGCCGAAGCCACGAGGTGCGGAATCTGTGGGTGGTCGACGGGTCGTTCTTTCCTTCGTCTGCGGCCGTCAATCCGGGGCTGACCATCGTGGCCCAGGCGCTGCGCGTGGCCGACCATCTTCTGAAGGAGTCTTCGTCATGGGCATGAGTGTCCGGTCGTTCAGCCACGTGGGCATCACGGTGTCCGACTTTCACAAAGCCGTGCAGTTCTACTGGGAGGTGTTCGGGTGCCCACTGGTGGGCGTCGCCGATACGCCGCCCGAGCGAGTACGCACATTTTTCGGCGTCACAGGGGAGGCCCCGAGCTGCAAGATTGGCTGGATTCGCGTGCCGGGCGGTGGCGTGCTCGAAATTTTCCACTTTGCACCCAAGCAGCCAGCCGAACCGATTCCGTGGAACCGGGTGGGCCTGACCCACATCTCGTTCAATGTCCGGAATCTCGACCGGTGGTACGATTACCTTGTCCGCAAGGGCGTCGAGATTGTCAGCCGGCCAGAGAAATCGCCGCGCGGCCATTCGTTCTTCTTCGTGCGCGATTTCGACGGCAATCTCATCGAGATGATGGATCTGGGCTACATGCACTACGTGCTCGACTGGCTGGGTCCGCTGGGAGGCTGGCTGTTCCGCCGGGGCATGTATCGCCAGTACTACGAATCTCACGGGTAATGTCAGTTTCCGAGATATACTCTCACCGACGTGCGAACCGTCGTCCTCGCCCTCATCGGTGCACTCGCTGCGGCACCCGTCGCGGCGCAATCGTCGCTCACCACCGCCCAGGCGGCGCAGTTTCTTGAACAGTCGACATTCGGGCCATCGGCCGCGGAGGTGACGCGGGTGACCACCGTGGGTGTGTCGGCCTGGCTGGACGCCGAACTCCAGAAGCCGGTGGGGCTCGTCGATCCGGCCACGACCAACGCCGATCTGCGTCGGGCGGTGTTCCTCTCGATGGTGCGTGGCGATGACCAGCTCAGGCAGCGGGTGGTCTTCGCCCTGGGGCAGACCCTCGTAGTGTCGTCCAGCAAATTCGCCAGCGACGGCGTGCAGATGGCCCCGTGGGTCAATCTGCTGCGAACACACGCCTTTGGCAACTACCGCGACCTCATCGAAGCGGTGACCCTCAACCCTGCGATGGGGGTGTATCTCGACCTCGTCTATAGCCGGCGGGCCACGGCGACCACATCACCCAACGAGAACTATGCGCGCGAACTGCTGCAGTTGTTTTCGATCGGATTGTGGGAACTGAACCAGGATGGCACCTGGAAGCTCGATGCATCCAGTCGTCCGATTCCCACCTACACCCAGACCGACATCAGGCAACTGGCGGAAGCCATGACCGGGTGGACCTTCCCCGGCCCTGAAGGACGGAGCAATCCCGCCACCTACGTCGGGAGCATGGTCCCGGGAGCGGTGTCGGCCCATGACGCACGCGCGAAGACCGTGATGGGCACGCCGATTCCGGCAGGCCTGACCACGCGCGCCGAGATGACGCGCGTCCTCGACGTGATTGCCAACCACCCGAATGTCGGGCCATTCATCGGGACGCGACGACTCATCCGGTCGCTGGTCACCAGCAATCCCAGCCCCGCCTATGTGGCGCGGGTGTCGGCCGTGTTCAATAACAACGGTCAGGGTGTGCGCGGCGACCTGGCGGCCGTTATTCGCGCGGTGCTGACCGACGTCGAGGCGCTGACACTGCCCGCCGGGGCCGGGCGCCTGAAGGACCCGGTGCTGCACATGACCGGGCTCATCCGCGCGATGGGGGCGCCGGTGAGTGACCAGCCTGACTCGTTGCTCGGGCAGCTGTCGGCACTCGGGCAGAATCCCCTGGCCCCGGCGACCGTGTTCAGCTTCTATTCGCCGCTGACCACCACGCCAAACAATCCCTCGCTGGTGGGTCCGGAATTCCAGATCTATCCTCCGGCCCTGAGTCTCCAGCGCGCCAACACGCTGTACTGGATCCTCAACGGCAACATGGCCACAAACGTCGCTCCCGACCTGTCGGAGTTCATCGCGCTGGCCTCGACACCCGCAGTCCTGGTCTCACGCATCAGCGACCGGCTCATGTTCGGACGGATGACGCAGGAACTGCGCGAACTCATCACCTCGGCGACGACGGCGGTGCCAGCCACCGAGGCGCGGCAGCGGGCGGTCGGAGCACTGTTTCTGGCGGCCGTCTCGAGCGAGTACTCGGTCTACGCCAACAACTCGGGTGCAGGGGCCCCTACGCTGCAGCCGCCGACCGGGCTCACCACCACCGGGCTGAAGGGCACGCTCGTCACCCTGCGCTGGACGCCGCCCGGTGTCGGGCCTGCCCCTGCCGGCTACCTCATCGAAGGGGGGCCGGAGCCGGGCACGACCGTGGCCTCGGTGACCACGGCACCGACCGTGCCGCTCATCACCCTCGACGTGCCCGTGGGGCAGTATAACGTGCGCGTCTCGTCTCTGGATGCCGAAGGGCGCCGCAGCCGGCCCTCGGCCGACATCCGGCTGTTTGTCGGCGTCCCGGCTGGGCCCACGGCGCCCGTCAATCTGCTCGGGCTGGTGCGGGGCCGGTCTGCCGGCAACAGCGTGAGCCTATCGTGGCGCAACACCTTCGGTGGCGGCGCCCCCGACTACATCGCCCTCGATGTGCTGCGCGACGGCGTGCCCTTCAATTCGTTTCCACTGCCGGTCTCCGAGTCGTTCACATTCGACGGTGTGCCCAATGCCACGTATACGTTTTCGGTTCGGGCCGTGAACCGCACCGGGTCGAGCGGTTCGTCGAATGCGGTCACGCTGACCTTTGACGATGCGGTCACCTCGTGTTCGGGGGCGCCATCGATGCCGATGGGACTCACCAGTGCCGTGCACGGCCACATGGTGACCCTGTCGTGGCAGGCCGCCGCGAGCGGACGCCCGGCGACGGGCTATCGCGTGCTGGTCAACGGCCCCAGTGGTGCCTCCACCATCAACAATGTCACCGACCGTATCATCAGGGGCCCCGTGGCGCCCGGCACCTACTCGGTGCGCGTGCAGGCCACCAATCTGTGTGGTGTGAGCACCGCCACGGCAGCCCGCCAGGTGATTGTGCGCTGAGCATTGGCCCAGACACCCCGCCATGGCACACACTCATCGTCCGCAACGTCGCCGTTTCCTGAGGTTGAGCGCCCGACTGGCGGCCCTGGGCCTTGCGGGGCTGGGTCTGGATCCGTGGCGTCGCCTGTTTCCCGGGGTGAGTGCTGCGGCGCGGGCTACCGATTACAAGGCGCTGGTCTGCGTGTATCTGTTCGGGGGCAACGATTCCAGCAACCTCATCGTGCCCCGTCGCAGCGGGCCGGCGTCGGATCCGTATTCGTTCGAAGCCTATCGTGTCGCACGCAGCGGTCTGGCACTGGGTGCGCCAGGCACGACGACCCTCCTGCCCGACATCGCCGATGCATCGGGACAGACGTTTGCCCTGCACGCGGCTGCGGCCGACCTTGATGCCCTGTACCGCTCTGGACAGGCGGCCTTCCTGCTCAACACCGGCGCGCTGACCCGGCCCCTGACCAAGGCGCAGTATCAGCAGGGGCTCACACGCCCGGCCAATCTGTTCTCACATTCGGACCAGACCAGGCAGGCCTTCACCGCGCAGTCGGATGCAACCACGAGCGGATGGGGCGGGCGCCTGCTCGATGTCTTCGGGCCCGGTGATCCGCTGTCGGCGGTTTCGGTCTCGTCGCACTCGGTGTTTCTCGAAGGGATTGATGTCCGCAGCAATGTCATTCCGCCCGGGTCAAGTCTGGCGCTGGCGGCCCTGAGCGGCCTGTCGGCCGATGCGGCCGATGCGCGGCGTCAGGCCCTGAATGCGATGGTGCTGATGGACGGCGGCCACCCGCTGCGCGAGGCCGCCAATGGCCAGTTCGCCAGTGGGCTGCAACTGGCGGACACGCTGCAAGTGAGCGGCAGCCTGCCGACGCTGTCAGTCACGTTTCCGAACACCGGCCTCGGCAATCAACTGCGCGAGGTGGCGCGGCTGATCCGCATCCGCTCGACGATGGGACCGGGCCGGCAGGTGTTCTTCTGCTCGATGGGCGGGTTCGACACACACACTGGGCAGCTCGGCACCCACGCCAGTCTGCTGCGGCAGCTCTCGCAGGGACTGGGCGTGTTCACCACGGCCATGCGGGACCTCGGGCTCGCGGACAAGGTGACGGCGTTCACCCAGTCAGAGTTCAACCGGACGTTCCAGTTCAACGGTTCGGGCAGCGACCATGCGTGGGGCGGCCATCAGGTCGTACTCGGGGGCGCGGTTCGTGGGGGCATCTATGGCAGCCTGCCGCAGCAGGTGCTGGGTGGGCCTGACGACGTGGGCACGCGCGGCATGTGGATTCCCACCACCTCTTCTGCGCAGGTCGGGGCGACGCTGGGGCGATGGTTCGGCGCGTCGGATGCCGAGCTGGCCACGGCGTTTCCCACACTGGTCAATTTCACCAGCACCAACCTCGGCTTCATGGGCTGAGGCTTAATAGTCCTTGAGGGTGCGCGGTGGCAGCGCCGCGCGCAGCGCGTTGACGACGGCGATGATGTCGATGGCCTCTTGCGTCAGCGCACCTGCCACGGGCGGCAGCAGGCCGATGGCGGCCGCGGCCATGCCGACGACGCTGAGGGCCATGCCGCCGACGGCGCTCTGCAGGGCAATGCGTCGCATACGGCGTCCGATGTGCAGCAGTTCGTCGACGCGCTCGAGCATGCTGTCGAGAATGACGGCGCCAGCGGCCTCGGTGATGACCTCGCTGGCCTGGCCGAAGGCGATGCCGACGGTCGCGGTCGCCAGGGCGGGTGCATCGTTGATGCCATCACCGATAAAGAGCGTCGGGGCCTTCAGGGTTTCGGCCCGCACAATCTCGACCTTCTGCTCGGGCGACTGCGACGCGTGCACATGCGCGATGCCAACAAGGTCTGCCAGATAGCGCACCTCGCTGTCGCGATCCCCAGACACCACCAGCGCACGCGTGAATCCGTGCCGATGGCCCAGGTGCTGCACGAAGAGACGTCCTTCCATGCGCGGCTCGTCCCTGAACTGCAGGGTGGCGGCGTAGGCCTCATCCACAAGCACGACGCACTCGAGGCCCCCGTGCGAGGGCGGAAGCAGCGGAGCCGCTGAGGGGTATTCGGCCAGCAGGGCCTTCCGGCTGGTGACGCGAATCGTGTGTCCGGCCACGTCGCCGGTGAGTCCCTGCCCGGGGCGTTCACTCACGCGCGTGGCCTCGCGCAGGGGAACATTGTGCGCCCGGCCCGCCTCGAGAATGGCTGACGCCAATGGATGGCGCGAGTACTGCTCCACGCTTGCGACCAGCGACAGCACCTCGGTTACATCGGCGTCCGGCGCAGGGAGCGTGGCGGTCAGCAGCGGGCGGCCGTATGTCAGCGTGCCGGTCTTGTCGAAGATCGCGGTGCGGCAGCGATCGAGTTGCTCGAGCACGGCCGGATCACGGATGACGATGCCGCGACGGGCGGCCAACGAGACCGAGCCGATGATCGCGACCGGAATGGCAATCAGCAGGGGGCACGGTGTGGCGACCACCAGCACGGCGAGGAAACGTGACGGATCACCGGTAGCGACCCACGCGGCTGCGGCAATGGCGAGGGCCAGCGGCGTGTAAAACGCACCGAGCTGGTCACCGAGCCGACGCAGGGCGGGGCGTCGCTGCTCGGACTCGTGCATCACCTGCATGATGCGCGCGTATCGCGAATCGGTGGCCGTACGATCGGCGCGGATCATCAGAGCCTCGTCGCCATTAATGGCGCCTGACAGCACCTGAGTGCCCGCCACTTTCGAGAGACGGTAGGGCTCGCCGGTCAGGTACGACTCGTCCATCGTGCTCTGGCCCTCGAGCACCGTGCCATCGACCGGGCAGATCTCGTGGGGAAACACGACGAGTGTGTCTCCGGGCGCGATGCGATCGAGCGGCACTTCCTCGACCGCGCCCTCGACCTTGCGATGTGCGCTCGTGGGCATGCGCCGCGCCAGGGCCGCCAGCGCAGACGAGGCGCGCCTGACGGCATAGGCCTCAAGCGCCTGGCCGCCCGAGAGCATCAGCACGACAAGGGTGCCGGCCAGGTATTCACCCAGCACCACGGAGGTGACGATGGAGATGCCGGCGAGCAGGTCGGCGCTGAAGTTGCCGCGTATCACCTGGCGCAGCAGCGACCAGACGAGTGGACCTCCGCCCAGGATGAGTGCGACCAGCAGCGGAAGATGGACGAGACGAAGACCGCCGATCAGCGCGTCGGCGGCGAACCATCGCAGCGCAAGATGCGCGCCGATGGCGATGATGGCCAGCGCGGCCAGCGTGGCCTCACGCCCTGGGCGTGCCATGGTCATCGATCAGCCGTTCCCATACCTGGCACCGGCCTGTGGCAGGCGCCGCGCGTCATGGCCGGGTGCGCACGATCGGCAGCCCGCCGGTCTTCACTGCCTCGTCAAGCACATTCCACGTAACGAGGCTGTCATTCGATCGCGGCTCAAGCAGATAGAAGGCGAGGCGCGCCAGGGGCTGCGTCATCGGCACGCGGAACGCACCGGCATCGACGGTGATCGCTGCGGCGGCCCAGCTTCCGGTGACCGTGCGTTCCTGATGATTCTCGAATGGCTGCGGTGTGACGCTCGTCGAGGCAATCGTGAAGGTCTCGAGGCCCGACGTCGCCGGCTGGGTCACCGGCTCGAGCCGGATGCCGTGTGCGCGCAGGCGCTCGATCACGACCTTTTCGGCGGCGGGAATGTAATAGGCCGCCGGCACACGCTCACGGTCGGTCGACGTGAATGTGGTCTCATCCCACATCTTTTCCGGGGTCCGCACGTCGCGCCGGCGGTGCATGATGCGGCCCGAATAGGGATTGACCTCTTCGTCAACGGCGCCCATCAGAATCTCAATCGGCTCGGCGGCACGGGCGACCTGTGATCGAATCGACAGGGTCTGGCCGACCAGCGAGGCGGCATCCGCTGCAGCCGTGGCCTCGCGCAGCGACCGGGCATTGGCGTGGGCGTAGGCTAGCACTTCCTCGACAAAGCGACGGTTGGTGGTGACGCGTTCACGGAAGGGCAGGTACGAGTAGACCTCGCTCAGGATGCCGAAGCGGTTCCGCAGGCCCCAGTAATTGTGCGTGTAGCGCGGCAGGTCTTCCACCGTGGTCCACGTACGCATTGGTGCCTGCCCCGACACATTGCCGTACGACCGGAAAGCCCAGCCGTCCCGCGTCGCAATGCGCTCTTCCACCTGACGCAGCCAGGCGCGCGACTGCGCCGTAATCTCAGGGCGCACCGCAGGATTGTTCGGAATTTCGTAGGTTAGGTGATACGCATGCCGTGATCCGTTGGTGGTGTGCAGATCGAGCATCACGTGCGGGTCATAGTCGTTGAGCAGCCGCACCATCGATCGGGCTTCCGGGGTCTCAAGCTTGATGTTGTCGCGGTTGATGTTGAGGCCCTGGGCATTCGGACGTGTGCCCTGCCCGCCAATCGGCCCGTGCTGGAATCCGCGGCTGGTGAGGGTCACCTTCTCGTTGCCGTCGGCGTTGTAGATCGGGTTGACCAGCAGCACCATCGACGTGAGCCAGTCGGCGTGCTGGCCACGCGCGATGTCACGGATGAGCGCCAGCATCACTTCCTTGCCCTCGACTTCGCCGGCGTGGATGTTGGCCTGGACATAGACGCGCAGCAGGCCCGACTGTTTCACGGTCTCCGGTCGCGCATCAGCCACGTTGCCCACGACGGCGAGCGGAAGGCGACGCCCTTCGAAGGTGTAGCCGAACGAGGTCAGGTGCACCTTCGGCGACGCCTCGTCCACCACCTGCAAAAACGCCTGCACATCGTCGTAGCGGCTGGTTTCCGCGAAGTCACTCTGTTCCGCGCGGGTCTTCAGGGTCGCCAGCGACGGAGGAGCCTGAGCCGAGAGAGAGACGGTGCAGGTCAGCAGGGCAAGCAGCGCAGCGCGGGCGGGAAAGGTCATATCCGGATTCTACGGGGAATTGCGGGCACGCGCTATCATGACGCCCGTTGTGAGCACACGCCGTCTAGCCCTTGGGGCCCTTGTGTGGGGACTGCTGGCGTGGGCACCTGCCGTGCGAGCCCAGTCCGCGGCCGACGCGGGGGAGGCCGTCGGTGCGGGGAGGCATGAGCCGCTCATACCCTCGCTTGTCGCACGCCGCGCGGCAGACGATGTGACCGTGCGCGCGGTGCGGGTGACGCCGTCGCTCAAGGTGGATGGCGTACTCGACGAGCCGATCTACCAGCAGGTGAGGCCGCTGACCGACTTCATTCAGCAGGAACCTCGCGAGGGGCAGCTGGCGACAGAGAAGACCGAGGCCTGGATTTTGTTCGATGACCAGAGCTTCTACGTTGCGGCTCGCCTCTGGGATTCGCAGCCGGACCGGGAGGTGGCGAATGAGCTGCGTCGCGACAACGGCAACATCCTCGGCAACGAGAACCTAACCTTCGTGATCGACACCCTGCACGATCGGCGCAACGGGTATCTGTTCCAGACCAATCCGCTCGGCGCCCTGCGCGACATGACCATTACCGACGACCAGCAGAATTCCGCGTGGAACGGCATCTGGTACGTGAAGACGCAGCGATTCTCTGGCGGATGGACCGTTGAAGTCGCGATTCCGTTCAAGACCCTGCGATACAAGGGCGCCGGGCCGCAAACGTGGGGCATCAACCTGCGGCGGCTGGTCAAGTGGAAGAATGAGTTTTCGTATTTGTCGCTCGTGCCCGCGGCATTGGGCACGACTGGTGTCAGTCGCATGGCGTCGGCAGCGACGGTCGAGGGCCTCGAGACACCCGCACAGTCGAAGAACATCGAGTTCAAGCCGTACGGACTGGCGCAGTCCACAGGGCTGCGTCGTCCTAGCGGCCAGCTCGATTCGGCGGTGGGCGGGAACGGCGGGCTCGACGCCAAGTATGGCCTCACGCGCAGCCTGATCTTTGATGCGACGTGGCGCACCGACTTTGCCCAGGTCGAGGAAGACCTGCAGCAGATCAACCTGACGCGGTTCAGCCTGTTCTTCCCGGAGAAGCGCGAGTTTTTCATCGAGGGACAGGGCATCTTCGACTTCGGCGGCGTGCAGGCCGGCAACAGCCCCGGCGATGTGCCGTTGCTGTTCTACAGCCGGCGCATCGGCCTCAATCAGGGGCAGGCGATTCCGGTCATCGGCGGGGGTCGCCTCACGGGGCGGGCCGGGGCGTACAGCATCGGGGCGCTGAACATCCATACGGCAGACACCCCGGCCGCCGGAGCCGTGCAGACGGGGTTCTCGGCGCTGCGCCTCAAGCGCAACATCTTCAAGCGCAGCAACGTGGGCATCATGGCCACGCATCGCCAGCCCGTGCGGGGGCTGCCAGCCAGCACCTCATTCGGCGCGGATGCGACGTTGCTCTTCAGGACCTCCATCAACGTCACAGGCTTTGTCGCGCGCACCGACACGCCCAACCGGGCCGGCGTGCCGGTGACAGGCTATAGCTATCGGGGACGCGCCGACTATACGACCGATCGCTACGGCCTGGCCGCGGAGCACCTGCTGATTGATCCCGGATTTGCGCCGGATGTGGGCTTCACGCGGCGGACGGACGTGCGGCGCACCTTCGTGCAGGCGCGCTTCAGTCCGCGCCCCCGACGCAGCCGCAGCCGCATTGTCAGGAAGCTGACGTGGCAGGTGGGCGGCGAGTATGTGACCGACGCCGCAGTGCAGCAGCGGCAGACCGGTGAGGTCAATGGGCTGTTCAGGCTCGACTTTCAGTCGAGCGACCAGGTGTCGATCGAGCACACGAGGGAATTCGAATACCTGCCGGGCGCCTTCACTGTCTCGCCCGGTGTGGTGGTGCCGAAGGGCGACTACAGCTTCTCGAGCACGCGACTCGCATACACCCTTGGACAGCAGCGGCCATTCTCGGGGCGCATCTCGGTCGCGACCGGCACGCTCTACAACGGTCAGCGATCAGACCTGGCCTACAGCGGGCGCTGGGGTGTGCATCCGCGGATGTCGGTCGAGCCGACCGCGACGCTCAACTGGGTATCGCTGCCGTATGGAACCTTCAACGCGCGTCTGGTAGGCGCGCGCGTGACGGTGACGCCCACGCCGCGCATGGTGCTGAGCAGCCTGGTGCAGCTGAACATCGATGCGCGCACGCTGACGTCGAGTGCGCGGCTGCGGTGGGAGTACACCGGCGGCAGCGAAGTGTTTCTCGTCTACACCGACGGCCGCGACACGGCACTGCGTCCCGGCATGATGACGACCGTGCAGAACCGGACGCTGGCCTTCAAGGTGACGCGGCTGTTCCGGTTCTGAGTCGGGGCGGACGCTGCCTCAATCCTCCGGGGCTCCGGGGAGCAGCGGCTCGAGGTCGAGGGCCTGCGGCCCCTGCTCGGTGCAGACGGCGTACTTCGTTTCGCCGGCACGGTACATCGAGACGCCGGCATACTCGCCCTTCTTGTTGAGCACAAAGAACCGGATGTTGAAGTTGGGCAGCCCGCGGGCATTCAGCAGTCGGCGTTCGATGGTGTTCGCCCGGATGCGCCTGAGCGCCTCGAGCCCGGCATCTTTCGGAGCGAGGCCCCGGCGCAGGCCCTCCACGATGAGGAACGACGACAGGTTGTAGAGGTTGGCTTCACCGCGCCCGGTAGAGCCGGCGGCCCCGACTTCGTTGTCGACATACAGACCGGCGCCGAGAATCGGCGAGTCGCCGGTGCGGCCGGGAATCTTCCACGCCAGGCCGCTGGTCGTGGTGACACCGCACAGGTCACCCTGCGGGCCGATGCCCTCGCAGTTGATGGTGCCCCAGAAACTGCCCTCGGCAATCAAACCGTCGCGCACCATCGCCCGTCCGGCCGCGAGCGCGCGCGATTCCTGCTCGCGCTCCTGCAGCAGGTGGGCGGCGGCGTCGCCGGGATCCTTTTCGCCGGGATCCTTTTCGTGACGATCGCGCGGGCTGCGGCCCGTACCTGTGGGGTCGAGCCAGTGTTCCGGGTCAGAGCGCCGCTTCCACTCGCGCCACAGCTTTCGCGAGTTGGCCGTGTTGAGGTCATCCTCCACCGTGAAGCCCATCTGTCGCGCAAAGCTCTGTGCGCCTGTGCCCACCAGCAGGTGATGGTCGGTGTAGTCCATAACGGCTTTGGCCACCAGCGACGGCGTGCGCACGCCCTGCAGGCTGGCGACGGCCCCGGCGCGCTTCCTGGGCCCATGCATGCACGAGGCATCCAGTTCGACCACGCCATCGGCGTTCGGGAGGGCACCGTATCCGATGCCGGTTTCCAGGGGGTCGAGTTCGGGGATGTTGACGCCGGCAATCAGCGCGTCGAGCACGTCGCTGCCGTCGGTGATCAGCCGGAAGGCACGCGCAACGGCGTTCTCGCTGCCGCCATTCGTGAATTCAAATCCCGAATAGTCGGCGATGACGACCGGCCGCACCGTGCGCTGCAGCCACAGCGTGGCGGCGCGGGCCTCGGTGGTGGGCAGGCTGGCGGTCAGTCCCGCAGCGGTGCAGGCCACGAATTCGCGTCGGTTCAGCATCAGGGGCTCCTCTGGAAGGCTCGATCCTTCGGGGCATCCTAGCGCAGATCGGGCCGTGGTATCGTCGCCGCCATGCGCATTCGATGGATTCTCCTGCTGGCGTCTGTGCTGGGCGGCATGCCGCTGCTGCTCCGGGCGCAGGCCCCTGTTGCGGTCGTCTTCGACGTCGTGCTGGTTGGTGGTCGCGTGGTCGACGGATCGGGCGCGCCGTGGTACGCGGCTGACGTCGGTATCCGTGGCGATCGGATCGCGGTGATCGGGCGCCTGTCCGGAGCCGATGCCCGTGTGCGGATTGATGCGCGCGGACTGGTGGTGGCCCCGGGATTCATCGATCCCCATGTCCACGCCCGCGAGCGGCTGATGGAACTGCCCGCGGCCGAGGGCTATCTGCTGCAGGGGCTCACGACGGTGGTCGACGGGAATGATGGCAGTTCACCGCTGCCGCTGACTCCGTGGTTCGAGCGGGTGGCGATCACGCGGGTGTCACCCAACGTGGCCCTCTTCGTGGGCCACGGGACGATCCGTGACTCGGTGATGGGCGCGGCCAATCGCTTTGCGTCGCCTGCGGAACTCGCACGGATGAAGGCGCTGGTCGACGCCGCGATGAAAGAAGGTGCCCTCGGTCTCTCCACGGGCCTCGCCTATGTCCCGGGCACCTACGCGCCAACGGACGAAATCGTGGCGCTGGCCGAGGTGGCGCGCGAGCATGGTGGTATCTACATCTCGCACATGCGCGACGAGGGGGGAGGTGTGCTCGACTCGGTACGCGAGACCATTGCCATCGGCGTACGGGCCCGCATTCCGGTGCAGATCAGCCACCACAAGGTAGGGGGACGTCGCCAGTTCGGGCAGACGGTGCAGTCGCTGACCCTGATGGCCGAGGCGCGCGCGCGTGGCGTCGATGTCACCTTCGATCAGTATCCCTACACGGCGTCGCACACCGGACTCTCGCTGATCTTCCCGCGCTGGTCACTGGCCGACGGCAAGCTGGCCGAACGACTGGCCAACCCGTCCCTGCGCCGCGAAATCACCTCGGGCATGCTCGATTTCATCGACGAGCGCTTTGGTGACGAGCCAGCCCGCATCCAGCTGGCCCGCTGCGGCCATGACGCCTCCCTGAGCGGAAAGACGGTGGCTGATCTGCTCAAAGCTGCCGGGCAGCCGATGACACAGACTGCGACGGCGGAGATGGTGATTGACCTGCAGCTGAAGGGCGGCTGCAGCGCCATCTTCCATGCGTACGATGAGCCCGATGTCGAGCGGCTGCTGCAGTCGCCGCTGGGCATGATCGGGTCGGACGGCAGTCTGACACAGCCGGGCGATGGGTCTCCGCATCCTCGGGCCTATGGCACCTATCCCCGGGTGCTGGGCCGGTATGTGCGCGAGCGCGGGCTGCTTCCGCTCGAAGAGGCCGTCAGGAAGATGACATCGTTCCCTGCCGCGCGGCTGGGCCTGTCGGACCGCGGCCTGCTGCGTCCCGGACTCATGGCCGACATCACGGTGTTCAATCCGACGATGGTCGCCGATCGCGCTACCTATGCCGACCCGCATCACTATTCCGTCGGCGTACGGTATGTGCTGGTGAATGGCCAGGTCACGGTCTCGGAGGGCACACACACAGGGGTGCGTGCGGGACGGGTGCTGCGCGGGCCGGGCGCGGCGGGTCGACCGCGCTGACCTCGACCCTGGCGATGAGGGGTCGCATTGAGTGGGCTTATCAAGATGCGTACTGGATAAGAGTAACTTATATTCCAATGCAATGATTCGACTTGACCTTCCGTGACGGGGGGGCTGTAATACGGGGAACGGCGTCAGAGTCGCCGAATCCTATGAGCACACGCACACTGACAGGAGCGCAGATTCTGTGGGAGAGCCTCGTGCGCGAAGGCGTCGAGGTCGTGTTCGGGTATCCGGGCGGCGCAATCCTGCCGGCGTACGACGCCATGCTCGACTATCCCATTCGGCACATTCTGGTCCGGCATGAACAGGGTGCCACGCACATGGCTGATGGCTATGCCCGCGCCACCGGCAAGGTCGGCGTAGCGATCGCCACCTCCGGACCAGGTGCGACCAACATGGTGACCGGTATCGCCACGGCCCAGATGGACTCGTCACCCATCGTGTGCATCACCGGCCAGGTGGGCAGCGGCCTCATCGGCAGCGATGCGTTTCAGGAAACCGACATTACCGGCATCACCTTGCCCATCACCAAGCACAACTATCTGGTCACCCATGCCAGCGAGGTGGCGGCGGCGGTGCGCGAGGCCTTCGCGGTGGCCCGGCATGGACGCCCCGGACCGGTGCTGATTGACATCACCAAGGACGCCCAGCTGGGCACGTGCGACTTCGACTGGGAGGCCGCGACGCCCGACATCGAGGCGATCGATCGATCCGGGCAGGGGTTCGGGGCCGACGCCATCGAGCTCATCAACAAAGCGCAGCGCCCGTTGATCCTCGCCGGCCACGGCATCATCCTCGGCGGCGGCACTGCCGCTGTGCAGCGGCTGTCCGAGCAGGCGCAGATTCCCGTGGCGATGACGCTGCTCGGCATCGGCAGCGTGCCGGCATCGCATCCGCTCAATCTGGGCATGATGGGCATGCACGGCGAGGCATGGGTCAACACCGCCATCCAGGAAGCCGACCTGCTCATCGCCCTTGGCATGCGCTTCGACGATCGCGTGACCGGCAACACTAGGACGTACGCGCCGCATGCGAAGAAGATTCATGTCGATATCGATCCGGCTGAGTTCAACAAGAACATCCGCGTCGATGCCGCCATCTCAGGGGACGTCGGCGAGGTAGTCACCGGGTGGCTGCCTCACCTGGCATCAGTTGACCGCTCACCGTGGCTTGACCATATCAACAGGATGCGCGGCGATGTTGCCGTGCGCGACATCAAGAACATGCCCGATCAAGGGCATCTCTACGCCGCACATGTCATTCACGACATCTGGCGCATCACGGGCGGCAATGCCATCGTCGTGACCGATGTGGGGCAGCACCAGATGTGGGAAGCCCAGTATTATCATCACGAGGCGCCTCGCTCGCTGATCACGTCGGGAGGGCTGGGCACGATGGGCTTCGCACTGCCCGCAGCCATCGGCGCCAAGGTCGGACGGCCCGATGCCGAAGTATGGGTGGTCGTCGGTGACGGCGGCTTCCAGATGACCCTCTGCGAACTGGCCACGATGGTCCAGGAAGAACTTGATGTGAAGGTCTGCATCATCAACAACGGCTATCTCGGGATGGTGCGCCAGTGGCAGGAGTTCTTCTACCAGCGCCGCTATGCCGCCACGCCCATCACGGCACCAGACTTCGAGAAGCTGGCCGCGGCATACGGCGTCTGGGGCGCCACCGTCGAGGCCCGCAGCGAGGTTGAATCGACCGTCGAAGCGGCCCGCCGGAACACCAGAGGCGCAGTCATCGACTTCCGCGTCGAGCAGGAAGACTCGGTCTTCCCGATGGTGCCCGCGGGCAACGACCTCCACAACATGATTCGCCGTCCGTCTCCGATCGTCGAGACTGCAGCAGACTGAGTCGCGCATGCAGACCTTTGCCGTCTATGTCGACAATGTACCCGGGGTGCTCAACCGGGTCTCATCCCTCTTTCGCCGTCGCGCCTTCAACATCGAGTCACTGACCGTTGGTCACACCGAGGTCGACGGCCTCTCGCGCATGACCATCGTCGTCGATACCGACGAACGGGGCGGCCGACTTGTCGAGGCTAATCTCTACAAGGTGCTGCCCGTGCGGCGCGTGGTCAATATCACCCAGATGCCGACCATCGCCCGCGACCTGGCGATGATCAAGGTGCAGGCCAATGCTGAGAGCCGGCCGCAGGTGATGCAGCTCGTCGAGGTGTACCGCGCGCGCATTGTCGACGTCAGCCCCGAGACGCTGGTGATTGAAACCACCGGTACTGAAGACAAGGTCGACAGCCTGCTCGAAATCCTCAAGCCGTACGGTGTGCTCGAAATGGTGCGCACCGGTCGCATCGAAATGGCCCGCGGATCCATCGAGGGGCCCGCCCTTGTGCCCGGCCGTGCCATGCACGGCGCTCGCGGCCCCCACGACAGCGGCGCGATGTCGGTGTAAACCGCCGATGCGCGCGTCATCCACCACAGACGGGAGACAGTGACGAATGGCGACGATGTATTACGACGCGGATGCGGACCTGAGCCTCATTCAGGGAAAAAAAGTGGCGATCATCGGCTATGGATCGCAGGGGCACGCGCACGCGCTCAATCTGAAGGACAGCGGCGTGGATGTCCGGGTCGGTCTGGCGGAGGGCAGCCGGTCGCGGGCAAAGGCCCAGGCGGCCGGGCTGGAGGTGGGCACGCCGGGTGAGGTGACCGCCTGGGCCGACGTCGTCATGATGCTGGTGCCCGATACGACGGCTGCCCAGCTGTATACGGACGAAGTGGGCCCGAATCTGGCGGCTGGCAAGATACTGATGTTCGCACATGGCTTCAACATCCGGTTCGGGGCCATCACACCTCGGTCCGACATTGACGTGGCCATGGTCGCCCCCAAGTCGCCTGGCCATCGCGTGCGCGAGCTCTATCAGGAAGGCGCAGGCACCCCGGCCCTGTTCGCAGTGCACCAGGACGCCACCGGACACGCGCGTGCCCTCACGCTGTCGTATGCCAAGGGCATCGGCGTCACCCGCGCGGGTGTCATCGAAACCACGTTTGCTGAAGAGACCGAGACCGACCTGTTCGGCGAGCAGGCCGTGCTGTGTGGAGGCGTGAGCGCGCTGGTCAAGGCCAGCTTCGACACCCTCGTCAAGGCGGGCTATCAGCCAGAGGTGGCCTACTTCGAGTGCCTCCACGAGCTCAAGCTCATCGTCGATCTGATGTATCAGGGTGGCCTCAACTACATGCGCTACTCCATCAGCGACACGGCCGAGCACGGTGACTACACTGCGGGACCGCGCATCGTGACCGACGAGACGCGCAGGGCGATGCAGGCGATTCTCGACGACATCCGCAGCGGTCGATACGCCGACGGCTGGATCGCCGAAAACCGCACGGGCCGTGGCACCTTTGAGGCCATGCGCCGGGGCGAACGGTCGCACCAGATCGAGACGGTCGGAGCGCAGCTGCGGTCGATGATGCCGTTCCTGCGGCCGGTGACCATCACCGACGACGACGTGCGGCCGACGTCGGCCTGAGGCCCGTCGCTGCGGTGAACCGTGACGGGGCAGCCCGGGGTGGGAGGCCCGTCGATGGATTGGTATAGTGTGGCCCGGTCATCCATGACGGTCATTCGTGCTGCGCTCACACATCCCGACTGTGGTTTCGACGTCACCGATGCCGACGGTCATGTCCTGCGGATGGATATTCCCGTCGAACAGGGCGGTGGTGGTTCAGGCTTCAGGCCGATGCAGACTCTGCTGGCTGCGCTCTGCGGCTGCAGCGGCGTCGATATCGTCCGCCTCCTGCGGAAGCAGCGCCAGCAGATGACCTCGCTTGAGATGCACGTCGAAGGAGCAAGAGGCGCAGGCGGCGATGTGGCGCTGTGGGAGCGCATTGTCCTCACCGTGCTCATTTCTGGTGCGGTCGAACCCGCAAAGGCGAGGCGGGCCGTCGGGCTGTCGATCGACACCTACTGTTCAGTCGCGGAAACACTCAGGCGAGCCGGCGGCACCATCGTCTGGCGCGTCACGGTCAACGGTGTGCCCGTGCCCGACGAAGCCTGACAGCCCGCATTTGCCGAGAGCTCCCCACGGTCATGCCCACACACCCCGACACCCACGCCATCCGTACACAGACCGAGCGGACCCGCGAGCACGAGCACTCGACGCCGCTGTTCCTGACCAGCAGCTTCGTCTACGAGTCTGCCGAAGACATGGCGGCAGCCTTCGCAGACGACTCGCTCGACGTCAACATCTACTCGCGCTTCTCGAATCCGACGGTCGATGAATTCGTGCGGAAGATCTGTGTGCTGGAAGGCGCCGAGGATGGCGTGGCCACGGCGTCCGGAATGGCCGCCATCTTCGCAACGTTCATGGCGCTGCTGGCCCAGGGAGATCACCTCGTGTCGGCCTCGGCAGTGTTCGGATCGACGCACACCATCCTGACCAAGTACCTGCCGAAATGGGGCATCACGCACTCCTATTTCGATATGCGTCGGCCCGAGGCGATGGGGGACCTCATTCGTCCGGAGACTCGTCTGGTCTATGTCGAGACGCCCTCGAATCCCGGCCTTGACATCGTCGACATTGCCGAACTGTCGCGCGTCTGCCGGCAGCGCGGCGTGCTGCTTGTCGTCGACAATTGCTTTGCGACGCCGGCGGTGCAGCAGCCCATCAGGGATGGGGCCGATCTGGTGATTCACTCGGCTACCAAGTTTCTCGACGGGCAGGGGCGTGTGCTCGGCGGGGTAGTCGTGGGGCGTCGTGATCTCATCAAGCCGCTGTATCTGTTCCTGCGGAACACGGGGCCCACGATGAGCGCGTTCAATGCCTGGGTGCTCAGCAAGAGCCTCGAGACGCTGCATGTGCGCATGGAGCGCCACGCCGAAACGGCGATGTACCTTGCGGAGGCCCTGAGCGGGCATCCGGCAATCCGGAGCGTCCGCTATCCGTTTCTACCGTCGCACCCGGCAGTCGACATTGCGAAGCGTCAGATGCGGAATGGCGGTGGCCTGGTCACCTTCGAACTCGTCGGCGGACGCGAGGCGGGCGTGCGCTTCCTCAATCGCCTGCAGATGCTGTCGATGACCAATAACCTCGGCGACACCCGCAGCATCGCCTCGCATCCGGCCAGCACGACGCATGCGAAGCTGAGCGAAGACGAGCGACTCGCCGTCGGCATCACGCCCGGGTTGATCCGCATATCGGCAGGCCTCGAGCACCGCGACGACATCCTGCGCGATATCCTCCAGGCGCTCGCCGACTAGGGTGGCGCACGCGTAACGCGAGGCGCGGGTGGTCAGGGGGGCGGCAGGCTCGCGGCGCCCCTCATGCAGGCGTGACATCGGCCGTGTGTCCGCGCAGTCCCTGCTAGTCGATCGGGTGGTAGGCGATGTCGAGGACCGTCAGCGTCCTGTCACCACGAGGTGTGCGTACGGTGACCTGATCGTCGACGCGTGCCTTGAGGAGGGCCGTGGCCAGGGGCGATCGCCACGAAATGCGGTCATCACTGAGCGTAATTTCGTCGGCCCCGACGATGGTCACGGTGCGTTCCGCCCCCGTGGCATCGGCATAGGTCACCGTGGCGCCAAAAAAGATCCGCTCGTGCGACGCCCCGGCATTGTCGACGACCTGTGCGGCGTCGATGCGCCTGGTGAGGAAGCGTACGCGCCGATCGATCTCCCGCAGTCGGCGCTTGCCGTACAGATAATCACCGTTCTCAGACCGGTCGCCGTTGGCGGCGGCCCAGGTGACCGTCTCCACAATCTTCGGCCGTTCCACCTTCCACAGATGCGCACGCTCATCGCTGAGCCGTTTGAGACCGGCAGGGGAGATGTAGTTCGGCGGCGCGGGCGCAGCACCGGCGGCCGGCCGCTCGGCCTGCAGCGCCTTGGGCCGGCGCATGAAGCCGGTCTTCATGAGGGCCCCGGCACCACAGGGCACGCGGCAGGCACGGGCCCTGGTGCCTCCTGCCAGACGGGGCGCTGATAGCGGTAGGCGGGCCGCACGGCCTTGTCGCGGAAGGGTTCCTGATAGAGAACACTGGTTGAGGAGGCCACTGGAGGCACAAGCCACATCCACTTCCCGTGGGGTTCGCGTCCGGCTCCTTGCTCCTGTCGGCAGAACTCGAGAAATTCGTGTCCCACCGCGTGATGGTCGGCCAGGCGCACACCGGCGCGGTCGTAGGAGTGCAGCACGGCTTCCACCAGCATCAGTTGCGCCCGGTCACGCCAGAGCGTGCGGTCATTGGTGATGTCGAGGCCCATGTGTTCGGCCAGTTCCGGCAACAGGTTGTAGCGGTTCGTATCACTCAGGTTGCGCGCGGCAATCTCGGTGTCGAGATACCAGCCGTTGAATGGAATACAGCGATACCAGAGTCCCCCGGCATCGAGAGCCATGTCGGCGACGGCGGGCACGGCGTACCAGCGCAGGCCGCGCGACTCGAGCCAGGGATGGTCGGGATGCGTCAGTGTGACCTCGGCGCGGCAGTCGTGGGGTATCTCGTAGATCCGAGGGCCGTAGTCGGGCACATCGATCACCAGCGGCAACAGGTCGAAATCGCTACCGGACGGTTCCCAGCCCAGTGCCCGTATGCGCTCGGTGAGCGCATTCTGCGCGGGGTCGCCGATCTGCTTTCCTGACCGCAGTCGGACACCCGCATATCGCAGCAACTGCGGGTTCCATAGCCGCGGACCTCGCTGGCCGGGTGTCTCCTGGGGAAAGACGGAAATGGCGGGTCGCAGGTCGCCGCCGTTGAAGGCAAACCGCAGGTGTTCGAACAGGGCATCGGCGATGGCGTCCGGGTGGTGCAAGTGCCGGCAGTCACGCAGGTGCAGGCCCTTCCAGTACAACCGACCCACGCAGCGTTCGGCATTGCGCCACGCCACGAGCGCTGCAAACCGCAACTCCTCGGTGTCCATCACCCACGTGCCCGTCGAGGCGATGGCCTCGTCGACGGCAGCGCTGCGCGACTCGGGTGAGAGGCCGGGGCGATGTTCCGCGTAGAACTCTCGGAGGAATTGCACAGCCTGTTCACGCATCGGAAGCCGGGCCGTGGTGAGAATGGCCTCAGCGGCGGCACCGGACGGCGTGAAGCCTCGGCGTCGCCACGAGCCGGGGCGCTGCGGTGCACCTTCTCCCCGGCCGGCGTGCTGAAAGCTGTCTTCGATGAGCGAGACATCCTCGAGCCCCTGCAGAGCGTCGCGCACATCGCGATTGAACGTCCCGGGACCGCACACGACGACCTCACAGGGGCCCAGTGCGCTGACGGACTGGCGCAGCGACCGGAGATCGAGACGCCCGCGGACCGCGGATGCCCACACCGATAACTGCAGCTCCTCAGACGCATGTAACGTACGGAGCCACTCGAGAAAGGCCGCGCCGGCCTCGTCGCGTACGCTGTAGTGCACATGGACCGGTCGTGTCGTTCGCAGGGCACGCACGCCGGCAATGGCTGGAGTGATGCCGATGCCGGCAACGACGTAGACAAGCGGGGTCGAGGCTGACGACGATGGGCAGGCATCACCCTGGGGGGGCAGCACGCGCACGAGCGCATCGGCCGGTGCCCCGGTAATCCACGGCGAGAAGAACCCTTCATCTTCAATCTTGACGCCCAGTTCATAGGCGTCGGGCCCCGGACTCAACAGGGTGTAGGGCCGACCTACCCAGCGGCCGTCGATGAGCGCTTCAATCTGCGCATACTGGCCGATGCGCGCGATCGGCAAGGTGCCCGGTGCGAGTGGCATCAGTCGAATCAGGCGGGCATCGTCGGCGAGCGGGTGGACTTCGACTCTGCACACGGTGGTTTCCGCCTGTCCCAGATACAAGGGCAGTTTGCTGCGGCAGCCACCGCAGACCGAGCCGGCACCGGTGGCCCTGATCAGCGCGTCGATGGTGTCTGCCGTGTTGGAGGCCCGCCGCAGGGTGGCGGCGGTGGCGTTGGTGCATGCGCACACAATGTCTGCGCCCGCCGCGGCTCGCTGCGATGCTTCCTCAATCATCCAGCGGCCCGTGGCAGTCAGGGCCGAGGCCTGCCAGTCGGCGACATGTCCGCCCCGCAGCATCATGCCCATGAGCGCGGGCAGGTCAGCACAGTCGCCGGTGACGACCAGGCCAGTGAGCCGGCGGTCGTCCGACACGCGAAGGGTCACCCGTCCTGCTGGGCCGGCGATGATCTGCGAGCCCTCCCGCTGGTGGTCAAGCCGGGCGGCCTCCAGGCGCTTCAGGGCGGGCGTCTGCTGCACACGGACGACGGCACCACGGGACTGACGATACTCGGTCACGATCGTCGTCAGCTCGTCCACGACGGTCACATGCCGGTAGGCCGTGCCAAGCTCAGGCAGCGCATACACCGCCGTCAGGCCAGCGGGGACCGCGTCAATGGGCACCACTTCCGAGTCAGACAGGGCCCGTGCGGTCATCCGCCGGATGGGACCGGAGTTGCGCTCACCGACAAGCAGCCCTGGGCCCAGCACTTCCTGCGGGACCGGACAGCCTTCGGGGAACAGACCAATCTGCCCCGCGACAATGCCGAAGACGTCCGCGCCAGGACTTCCCACCTCGTAGAGCACCTCACCGGCAACGAGCTGACGGCAAGGACGCGGGCTGGAAGTCGGCCCTTGCATGCCCGCCTCGGTGAGCACCTCGAACCGCTGACGAGCCTGTCGGTCGGCTTCCTCACGCAGGCGTGCATCGGCGCCGCCGTCCAGATGCCGTAGCTCCCGAACGGAATGACCGGGCAGGACGGCGAGTCGCGCCGGGTTGAGCGCGATGACCGTGGCGTTTCTGAAATGCCGACCATCGCCAAGGGCCTGCTCACCCAGCAGGGTGCCTGGCGCGTCAACGGTGGCCAGCAGTCGTAGCGTGCCGCTGGTGTCGCCGGCATAGACTCCGAATCGGCCCTCGAGGACGACATACGCATCGGTCGCCGCGTCACCTTCCCGCAGGACGATGTCACCGGTCGCACAGTTGAGGCACTGGACGCATGCGACAAGCGTGTCACGGCGGTCGGGGGGCGACGCCGGGAAGACGCGCAGCAAGGCCTCACGGATGCAGCTGATCTCAGGAGCAGAGGGACGGATGGATGCAGTCACGGCGGTTCGCCCCGCGGGGATGGCGGAAGCGTCTTACGGTACCCCGCAGGTTTCGCGAGTCTATCATCCGTCGTGCGCTACCATCCGAACAGGACGCGTATCGCCGACGGTGAGTGTGGCGGAGGAGTGAGAGGCATAGGCATGACACCAGCAGACGACAGGCTCGACGACAGCGTCGCCCGCGTGGCCCAGATCCGCTCCGTGCCCGTGCTCGCCACGTTGCCAGAGGCCGTGCTGCGGTCGCTTGCGACGCATGCCAGCGAGGTGACGCTTCCGGCAGGGGCGGCCCTGCTCCGGCAGGGAGATGGCGGCGATGCCATGTTTGTCATCCTCGAAGGTGAGGTGGCGGTCTGTGTCGAGGGAGCGTCCGGTACCCGCACGCAGGTGGCCGTGCTGGGCGTCGGCGACACCGTGGGTGAAATGCAGGCGATCCTCGGCGGCAGCCGCACCGCAGATGTCAATGCCCTCACGTTGTGTCGTCTGCTGCGGTTGCCGCACGCGCCCCTGCGCAACCTCGACGACCGCGATCCGCAGTACCTCGGCCTGCTGATGGCGCAGGTCGCGACGCGCCTGCGCGGGCTGCTGCTGACCTCGACCCTCAAGACGCTGCTCGGCGCGACCGATGAACAGGTGCGGCAGGTGGCTGCCCGTTCAGAGTGGCGGTCACTGCGGGACGGCGACACCCTGTTCCGGCAGGGTGAGGCGGCCGATGCCTGGTATCTCGTGACCTCGGGGCGCCTGCAGGTGCTGCGGGCCACGGGCCAGGGTCAGGGCGAGGAAATCGTTGGCGAGGTAGGTCGCGGCGACAGTCTTGGCGAGGCCGCGCTGCTGACCGGCGAGCTCCGTGACGCGACGGTCCGCGCCGTACGTGACACCGAACTCATCCGTCTGTCGGGTGTGGCGTTCATGCAACTGCTCGAGGCGCATCCGGCGCTGCTGCTGCAGGTGGCGCGCACGCTGGTGCGTCGGGCCCGGCGGGATGTGACGCATGCGCACCGGCCACCGGAAATCATCGCCGTGGTGCTGGGGCAGCACGGTCTCCCGATGCATCAGATCGCGCGGGGCCTCGCTGATGCGCTGGGTGTTCTGGGGAAGACGCTCCATGTCACGACCGACCGCCTGCGGCAGTGGGGTGTCTGCGCCGACGTCGCCGAAATGGGCGTCGACCACCCGGGATGGTTGCGGTTTTCCACGTGGGTGGAAGAGCGCCTGACCGACTGTGAGTTCCTGGTGCTGGAAGCGGATGGTCACGCCACCGAGTGGACACGCCGCTGTGTGGCCACGGCCGATGAGGTGGTCGAAGTGGTGTACACCCGCCGTGAGCAGACGGCTGTGCCGAACGCGTCCGAGGCGCGCGCGGCATCCAGTCACACACAGCGCACGCTGCTGCTTGTGCATCCGGCGTCAACACGAATACCGACCGAGACCAGCGAATGGCTGCGACGGCATCCGGCCTCGCGGCACTTTCACGTGCGCGAGGAACGCGCATCGGACCTGGGCCGCGTCGCCCGACTCATTGCGCGCAAGGGTGTCGGGCTCGTGCTGGGCGGCGGTGGCGCACGAGGCTTTGCCCATCTCGGGGTCATGAGGGCCTGTGAAGCCAGTGGCCTCGCCATCGACTGCCTGGCGGGCACCAGCATGGGCGCGATCATGGCCTGCCAGTACGCGATGGGCCTGTCGATGGACGAGCTCATGCGACTGAACCATCGCATGGTCGAAATCAAGCCGTTTACCGAATATACGGTGCCGATGATTTCGCTCGTGGCCGGTCATCGCGCCGAGCGTGCGTTTCACGAGACGTTCGGCGACGCCTGCATGGAAGATCTGTGGCTTCCCTGCGTGGCCGTCTCCGCCAACATCACCACGTCGACCATCGTCGTGCACGACCGCGGACTCGCGCGGCGTGCGGCCCGCGCCAGCTCGGCTCTGCCCGGCATATTGCCGCCAGTGGTGGAGGGGGCGCACCTGCTCGTTGACGGCGGGGTCGTCAACAACCTGCCGGCCGATGTGGTGCGGCAACGGTGGGGAGGCCGGGTCCTCGCCGTCAACGTCAGCACGAAGGAAGACCTCGCCGTCTCGTCCAGCGGCCTGCCTGGCCCATGGCCGCTGCTGCTCAGTCGCGTGGTGCCCGGGCGCGCGCCCCTGCAGAGTCCGCTCATCACCGAGATTGTGATGCGGACGATGATGCTGGGAAGCTATGCCCACACGGAGCGGATGCTGCGCGAGGCGGACGTGGCGATGTGCCCCGACGTCGAACGATTCGGCCTGCTCGAGTTCGAGGCGTTGGAGGCGATCGCCGATGTGGGTTACCGTGCCGGCATCGCTGCGCTGGCCGCCGCTGGCGCGACGGTCTTGCCGGAGGGAGGGAAGCAGATGGCAGTATGATGCCTGCGGGGGCGACCCGCCACCAGCGTATACAGACAGCCGGAGGTTCCGCATGCCTTTTGCTCTCCGCCGCAGACTCGCAGCGGTGTTCGACCGGCTTCAGACGCAGTCTGCGCGAGCTCGGCTCCACCGGAGCGCGGTGGGCCTTGCTGCCGCCGGGTTTGTGGCGCACCTGCTCGTCGTGATCGTGGCAACCCTGATGCCGGGACTCCCGCAACCATTGTTTGCAGGCATCGACCGAAGCCTGCTGCATGCCGTGTATACGCCGTTCAGCATCATCCTCTTCTATGAAGTTGTACTCCTGATCTTCGCTCTGGCAGACTCGCACACCGGCGAAATCGCCACGCAGTATCAGATCGTGTCGCTGATTGTGATTCGCCGGGTCTTCAAGGACATCGGCGGCTTCGAGAGCTTCGAGCATTGGCTGCAGGAGCCGGAGACGGTCAGGGCTGTGCTGCTGGACATGGGCGGCGCGATGCTGATGTTCCTGCTGGTGACGGTGTTCACCCTGCTTCGCCGCCGGGTTCCCAGGATACCGGCGGAGCACGATCTGAACGGATTCATCACACTGAAAAAGGCCCTGGCCATGCTGCTGCTCGTCGTGCTGTCCGGCCTGGCCCTGATCAACCTCGCGGTCTGGTTGCGCCTGTTGCCGGGCACGTGGCTCGGCCTCTCTCAGGTGCCCACGAACGTGGATGTCTTCTTTTTCCCCCTGTTCTTCGAGTGCATGATCTTCACCGATGTCTTCCTGCTGATCGTGTCGCTGGCCTACTACGACCGCTATGCCTACGTGTTCCGCAATGCCGGCTTCGTCATCTCGACCGTGCTGCTCAGGGTGTCACTGTCCACTCCGAATCCATACGACCTTGCGGTGGCCCTGACGGCGATGGCCTACGGCATCATGATCCTCGCCGTCTTCGGCTGGATGATGGCGATTGCGCGGCCGCAGGTGCCCCGGGAATCGCCCGCTGACCTCCCGACACACGCTGGTTCGTGATGCTCCACGGACGTGGGTGCCCCTGGGGGCGGGACGAGACTGTTGGAGTCCTCTCGTTCCACAGGCCGGCTGAGTCCCGGATGGAATCGGTTGCATCGTCAATCGCATACCCTCTGTGGCATTCGTTTCCAGACGTTTACCGGGTTCTAACCGGCCGCGCGACCGCCGTCACTCGCGCACAGGGGGATGAGCACATGACATTACGCGGAGTACTGGTGACAGCCTGCTGTCTGTTCCTGGCCACGACGGCCCGGGCTCAGGTGCAGACGGGGGCCATCACCGGTGTGGTCTCGGATGTGAGCGGCGCGGTGCTGCCGGGTGTGACGGCGACGTTGTCGGGCGACCGCCTCATCGGTGGCGACCAGGTGCTGGTCAGCGATGCCGCCGGCGCTTACCGGTTCGCTCGCCTGCCGCCGGGTGACTACCGGCTGCGCTTCGAACTGACCGGATTCAAGGTTGTCGAGCGGGCCGACATCCGGATCAGCGCGGCGTTTGTGGCCACGATCAATGCCCGCATGGAGGTTGGGGGCCTGGAAGAAACGATTACGGTGACCGGTGCCTCGCCGACCGTCGACGTCCGTTCGAATGTGCAGCAGATTGTCATGAGCCAGGAGATTCTCGAGGGCGTGCCTACCGGTCGCGACCCGTGGTCGCTGGCCAAGATCATCCCCGGTGTGCAGGTTGCCACCTACGACGTCGGCGGGACTCAGTCGATGCAGCAGAGCAGCATGTCGGCGCGCGGGTCCAACACGGCCGACGTCAGCTACATGATTGACGGCGCGACGGTCAACTGGCCGGGCGGCGGCGGCGGCGCCACGATGATCTATTACGACCAGGGCATGTTCGAGGAGGTCAACTACATCACCTCGGCAGCCCCGGCGGAAATGCTGACCGGTGGCGTCAACATCAACATGGTCACCAAGGTCAGCGGGAACCAGTGGCGCGCCAATGTGCGCTACACCTTCGCCAACGACGGCCTGCAGGCGGAGAACTGGGCGGCCGCGCAGGCAGCCCGGCCGTCATTTCTGGGCAATCCCACGATCAGGACCTACGACTTCAACGCCGCCGGCGGCGGTGCCCTCGTCCGGAACCGCGTGTGGTTCAACGGGACGGTGCGGCGCTGGGTGGTGGACAAGTTCGTCAGCAACCGGAATTCCGACGGCACGCAGGCCATTGACCCGAACGATCTGAAGAACTACTCGGGCAAGATTGTGGTGCAGATCACGCCCAAATCGGGATGGAACACCACCTGGGGCTGACGTGCGACCCGGTCGGGGGCCTCGTGCAGATTCCCTGCATCGAACGCAACGCACTCGCATCGGCCAGGGCCATCAACGTCGCGCGCCTGGCCCTGCACGGCGACGGTCAGCACCGCATCAGCCTCGATCAGGTCATCCTGACGATAAAGCAGACGGGTGCCGACATGCAGTCGAAATACAAGGAAACGTCGACTGGCGGACTCGCCCTGACCGTCAACATCATCGCGTGCTGATTCAGCGGGTGAGTGGCGCGTGGCCACGACGACCGAGGCCGCAGTCGCCGGGATGATCCGGTCTGCCCGCATGTCGCTATAATGCCCGGCATGCGGCGGTTGGCCCTGCTCCTCGCTCTGTGCGCGATGGCGACGCCTCTGGCGCGACAGGCGCCGTCTGACCTCGTCATCGAACGGCAGGTCGAGGCGCGCATGCGCGACGGCGTGATGCTGCGGGCCGATGTCTATCGGCCCGCCGGCAGTGGACGCCACCCCGCCCTGCTGCAGCGGACGCCGTACTCGAAGCACCCGGAGACCGCCGACAGCCAGTTCCATCGGCTCGCGCGTGCCGATTTCGTCGTGGTCGTGCAGGACACGCGCGGACGCTACATGTCGGACGGCGTCGCCGCGCCGCACGATGAAGGCCCTGACGGCTACGACACCATCGAGTGGGTCGCACAGCTGCCGTACGTGGACGGCCGCGTCGGGATGTTCGGCGGCAGCTACAGCGCCACCGTCCAGCTGCTGGCCGCACCGCTCAGGCCGCCGCATCTGGTCGCGCTCTTTCCGTCGGCGTCCTACGCGAGCCGATATGACATGGTGTTCCAGGGGGGCGCGTTCTACCTGGGCGACGGCCTGTCGTGGAGTCTCGGGCAGGCAAAGGATGTGAGGCGCCGGGTGCTCGAGCCGCAGGCCATGCGCGACCGTGAACTCGGACTGTCGCCAGATGAGCGCCGGCAGTTGCAGGCCGAGTGGTATCGACACCTGCCGCTCAATTCCATCGATGCTCTCGACCTGCGCCGCTTCGCACCGGGATACTTCGATCTGCTGCAGCATCCCTCCTACGATGCGTTCTGGACCACGTTTGATGTCGCCGCGAAACATCCGCAGTTCGAGGTGCCGGCCTATCACCTGACCGGCTGGTACGACAGCCTGCTGAACGGCACACTGGCCAACTTCAGCGGACTCCGCGCCAACGCCGGTACCGATCGCGCACGGCGCAACCAGCGGCTCATCGTCGGTCCCTGGACACACGCGCGACCTACCGCCACCACGACGAAAGTCGGTGACGTCGACTTCGGCCCCGAGGCCGGTTTCGACTCAGAGGGGCTCATCATCGGCTGGTTTCGGCACTGGATGGCTCGAGGATTGTCATCGGCCCGGCCAGGGCCAGACGCCCCGTCGCAGATCGATTGGCCCGGTGCCCCGGTGCGAATTTTCCTGATGGGCGAGAACCGCTGGCGCGACGAGCAGGAGTGGCCACTGAGGCGCGCGCAGCCGACACGGTTCTACCTGCACAGCACCCGTGGCGCCAATGGTCTCACCGGTGATGGCCGACTCGAACGCGACGTCCCTGCCAGTGGCGCGGCCCCGTCTGATGCCTTCATCTATGATCCCGGGTCGCCGGTGCCCACGGGCCTGTTCGGCGCCTACTCGCGGATGCCTGTGGACCGCCGCGCCATTCAGCAGCGTTCCGATGTGCTCGTCTACACATCGGCGCCCATGACGGCGCCGCTCGAAGTGACCGGGCCCATCACCGCCGTGCTGCATGTTGCGAGCAGCGCACCGGACACCGACTTCACCGCAGCAATCAGCGACGTGCAGCCCGACGGCACCGCCCGCGCACTGACGGATGGCATTATCAGGGTGCGCTACCGCAACAGCCGCACCACGCCGACCCTCATGGTGCCCGGTCAGCGCTATGAGGTGCACATCGAAGTCGGCGCCACCGGCAACGTCTTCCTGCCGGGCCATCGCATCCGTCTCGACGTGTCGAGCAGCAACTTCCCGCGCTACGACCGCAATCCGAACACCGGCGCGCCGTTTGCGACCGATGCCACCACGATGACCGCGCGGCAGACCGTGTTCCATGCATCTGATGCCGCGTCATATCTCATCCTGCCGGTGATTCCACGGTGATCCGCCACCTGCGCCCGCACGCGGCTATGCTGCTGGTCTTCGTGCTGGCGGGTGCCGCCTGCGCACGGGACGACCGCAACAGAGCCGAACAGACACCGGCACGCATCCGCATCGGCTATACCCCGACCGCGTCAGCCGCACAGCAAGCGCTCGAAACGCGGTTTCGGCAGGGGGTGTCGGCAGACTCGATGTCTGCGCTCCACCAGCCACTGACAGCACGGCCGCATCCCGCAGGGTCCCCGGGCACGCAGGACATCGTCCGCTATCTCCAGCAGACGCTGGCCGGGTATGGGCTTGAGGTGCAGACTCACGAGTATCAGGTGCTGCTCGCACAGCCCAGGACAATCGCCGTGACGCTGACGGCGCCGGAACGGCGCACGCTCAGCGTCGACGAGCCGGCCATTCCCGAAGACCCCACCTCCTCCCACCCGGAACTCGGCGGCGGTTACGTGGCCTACTCGGCCTCGGGCACGGCCGAGGGGCCCGTGGTGTACGTCAACTACGGCCTGCCGGCCGACTATGCCGAACTCGCCAGACTCGGCGTGTCGCTCAAGGGGAAGATCGCGCTTGCGCGTTACGGACGCAGCCACCGCGCGGTCAAGACCCACACGGCAGAGCAGGCTGGCGCACGCGCCCTCATCCTCTACAGTGATCCCGGAGACGATGGCGAGACAAAGGGGCCCGCGTGGCCCAAAGGCTACTGGCGGGGAGAACACATGCTGCAGCGCGGCAACGCCAAGTACAGCTGGTACTGGCATGGTGATCCGCTGACGCCCGGCGTCGGTGCGACCCGCAATGCCCTTCGCATGGATGAGGCCACGGCGCCAACGCTGCCGAAGATTCCGGTGGTGGTCATGAGTTGGGGCGAAGCACAGCATCTCATGGCAGCGCTCGGGGGCCCGACCGCACCCCAGCGGTTTCGGGGCGGGCTCCGCACGCCCTACCGCGTGGGCCCCGGTCCCGCAGTCGTGCGCGTCGACGTCGAGATGGAGCAGGGCCTGCGCCCGATCTACGACATCGTGGCCTCGATCAGGGGTGCGAGCACGCCGGAGCGATCGATTCTCTTCGGCACACATCACGACGCGTGGACGTTCGGCGGTGTGGACCCGGGCACGGGCACGACCGCGCTGCTCGAAGTCGCCCGCGGGCTCGGTCAGCTCGCGAAGTCGGGCTGGAAGCCCGCGCGCACGATTTCGTTCGCGTTCTGGGACGCCGAGGAATTCGGCCTGGTCGGATCCACCGAATCGTTCGCGTTCTGGGACGCCGAGGAATTCGGCCTGGTCGGATCCACCGAATATGCGGAAGCGCTCAGGGCACAACTGCAGGAGCAGCTCATCATGTACGTGAACATCGACATGTACATGAAAGGGCGCTTCGACCCGGGAGGGGTGCCGTCACTCGCGGCATTCGTGGCAGACGTGGCGAAGGATGTGCCTGACGGCGACGCAACGGTCTACGATCGATGGAAGGCGTCGGAAGCGGCGCGTCAGCAGGTGACCGATGTATCGGCGTTCGTGCCTGACCTCGAAGCGCTGGGCAGCGGTGCCGACTTCGTGCCGTTTCAGGATCATCTGGCGGTGCCGACGCTGGCCATCGAGTTCATTGGCGACAACGGTTACGGCTACGGCACGTATCACACGAATTATGACTCGCGTGCCTATGTCGAGCAGATTGCGGATCCGGGTTTCGCGCAGGGCGTGCTGATGGCACAGGTGCTCGGGACGCTGGCGCTGAGAATGAGCGAAGCCGATGTGCTGCCGTTCCGGTTCTCGCACTACGCGGCGAAACTGCTCGACGCGGTGGACGCGGCATCCGGCTGGTCGCGCGATGCCGGCATGACGATGGATGCGGTGCCGCTGCGGGCGCGTGCCGAGGCCGTGCGAGACGCGTCGGTAGCGCTCGAAGCGGCGATCGACGCCGCGCTGGCCGGTGGTGGTGTGCCGGACACCGTCAGGGCCGCCCTCAACGATCGGCTGAGCCGGATGGAGCAGACCCTGGCCGATGACGCCGGCGCTGCAGACACGAAGTGGTATCGTCACGTGTTCTACGGCTGGAACATCTACTCGCTCTATGACGGGCAGCCGTTCCCGGGGCTGGCCGAGGCCTTCCGGGTGAAAGACACCGCACGTGTGACACACGAACTCGGGCGCATCGAGCGTGCGCTCGATCGGATGCACCGCGAACTGCTGGCAGCGCACCAGCCGCTGGCATCGCCACCGCGCTGAACGACCCCGGCAAGCCGTGGCAGAATGGCACCGACGAATCGTTCAACGGCAAGTTCCGAGATGAGTGTTTGAGCCTGGAGTGGTTTCGCCATCGGATCGACGCGAAGTGGGTCATTGAGAAGTGGCGGCGTGAGTACAATGAAGTCCGGCCACATTCGAGTCTCGGCTACCTCACGCCAGCCGAGTTCAAGTCGCAGCCGCAGATCAAGAGCGGTTGTTTAACAGACGGTTCTGCGGGCGCCGTTCTCCAGTAATCACTGGTCCGAAGAAGCCCGGCAGGTCAG
>VFZN01000013.1 GCA_016871195.1 Acidobacteriota bacterium
GCGATGATGGAAAAGTTCCGGATGTTGCGCTGAGTCAAGGCTCTCCCTGAAGATAGTCTTCCATTATGGCCCATGCCGCCGACATTCCCACGCCTGCCCTGGTCGTCGACCTCGACCGCTTCGAGCGCAACGTCGCCACCATGGCCGCCTTCCTGCGCGCCCGGGGCAAGGCGTTCCGCCCGCACGCCAAGACCCACAAGTGCCCCGAGATCGCGCGGCGGCTCATCGCTGCCGGCGCCGTCGGTGCCTGCGTCGCCCGCCTCAGCGAGGCCGAGGTCTTTGCGGCACACGGCATCCGGGGGCTGCTGATTACGACGCCGGTCATCGGGGCCACCAAGATTCAGCGGGCCCTGCAGCTGGCCATCGCCGCCCCCGACACCATCTTCATCGTCGATCACGAGGCCAATGTGCGCGACCTCGATGCGGCCGCGGCGGCCCATCCGGGCGTGGTCCTCAACCTGGCCATCGACCTCTTCTTCGGCCGCACCGGCATTCCCCCCGGTGAACCTGCCCTGGCCCTGGCTCGCGCCATCACCCGCTACGCACGCGTGCAGTTTGTCGGCCTGCAGTCGTACGACGGGCAGGCGGCCCACACCGCGCCGTTCACCGCGCGCGAAGTCCGTAGCACCGGCAGCCTCGCCAGGGCCGTCGACACACGGCGGATGATCGAGGCCACCGGCATCGCCTGTCCGCTCGTCACCGGCGGATCGACCGGCACCTATCGCATCGACAGCGCCATCGACGGGGTGACTGAAATTCAGCCGGGGTCGTTCGTCTTCATGGACCTGGAATACGGGCAGATCGGCGGACCTGATTCGGCCGACTATCACGACTTCGAGCAGTCACTGCACGTTCTCTCGACGGTCATCTCGCGCCCACCCGGGCTCGCCGTCGTTGATGCGGGTTTCAAGGCGTTTTCCACAGACCGTCCCTTTCCGCCGGCGCCGGTCGACATGCCCGATCTCACCTACGCGTGGGCCGGCGACGAGCATGGACGCCTCGACCTCAGCCAGTCCACACGCGAGGTGCGTGTCGGCGACCGCATCGCGTTTGTGCCGCCGCACTGCGATCCGACCGTGAACCTTTACGACCAGATCTACGCCGTGCGCGGAGATCGTGTCGAAGGCGTGTGGCCCATTGCCGCCCGGGGCAAGAGCCAGTAAATGACGCCCGACCGCCTGCACACTGACCTGGCGTCAGCCCTCGCCGGCGAGGTGCGCATGGACGCCGCCTCGCGGTCGCTCTACTCGACCGATGCCAGCGTGTATCAGATCGTACCGCGCGGGGTCGTCCTGCCTCGGTCGGTCGACGATGTGGTGGCCCTGGTGCGGGTGGCGTCGGCACATGGGGTGCCGCTGACAGCACGCGGGGGTGGCACGTCACAAGCCGGCCAGGCCGTCGGGGAGGGCGTGGTCGTCGATCTGTCGAAGCACATGAACCGCGTGCTGGCCATCGATCCCGTCGCACGCACGGCCCGCGTGCAACCGGGCCTGGTGCTCGATGAACTCAACGCTGCAGCCGCACCACATCGCCTGCGCTTTGCACCCGATGTATCCTCGTCGAGCCGGGCCACGGTCGGCGGACTCATCGCCAACAATTCCTCCGGCGCACGGTCTGTGCTGTACGGCAAGACCATCGATCACGTCATCTCGGTGACGATGGTGATGGCTGACGCGACGGTGCAGGCCTTCGGCCGGCTCGAGCGAGACGAGTGGCAGCGAGTGTGCGGCGGCGACTCGCTCACGGCGAAGGCCTGGCGTGACATTCCTGCGCTCGCCCGCGCACACGCCGACGAGATCGACCGCCGGTTTCCCAGAGTGCTCCGGCGGGTCGGCGGCTACAACCTCGACGCGTTTGTCGATCCTGCGGCCCCGGTCGATCTGTCACGTATCATCGTCGGGTCTGAGGGCACGCTGGGCATCGTGGTCGAGGCCACCGTGCGGCTGGTGCCGCTGCCGACGGCCAAGGCACTGCTGACCGCGGAGTTTCCGACGCTGCTTGAGGCCCTGGCAGCCACACCTCTCGCACTGGAGCATGAGCCCGCGGCGATCGAGGTGATGGATGACTTCATCCTGCGGCACACGCGCGAGCAGGCCTCGCTGGAGGCGCTGCGCCAGCAGATCATGCAGGGCGACGGTTCCAGCCTGCTGTGCCTCGAGTTCTACGGTGACGATGCAGCGGCGCTGCCCGCGCGCATGGAACGCCTGACCGCGGCGTGGGCGTCGGCCGGCATCCGCCCTGCGGTGCGCCTGCTGACCGACCCTGCGGCCCAGGCGCGGGTGTGGCACCTACGCGAGTCGGCGCTGGGCCTCTCGATGGCGATGAAGGGGGACGCCAAGGCCGTGTCGTTTGTGGAAGACTCGGCCGTGGCACCCGAGCGGCTGCGCGACTACATCGCGCGGTTTCAGGACATCATCCGGCGCCATGGCACCGAGGCCGGCATCTATGCGCATGCGTCGGTGGGCTGCCTGCATGTGCGACCGGTGATCAACCTGAAGACCGCCGAGGGCATGCAGGCCTTCGCGTCGATTGCGAACGACGTGGCCGACCTCGTGCTGGAATTCGGCGGGGCGCTGTCGGGCGAGCATGGCGACGGCCTGGTGCGCGGGGCGTTCAATCGCAAAATGTTCGGTGACGAGCTGTACGAAGCGTTCCGCACCGTCAAACGCACCTTCGATCCCACAGGGCTCTTCAATCCTGGCCGCATCGTCGACACCCCTCCCATCACGTCGCACCTGCGGTTCGGTGCAGGCTATGTCACGCCTGATCCGCCGACGCAGTTCGACTATGCCGCACACGGTGGATTTGGTCGGGCGGTCGAGATGTGCAGCGGGGTGGGCCTGTGCCGCAAGACACGCGGTGGCACCATGTGCCCGTCATACATGGCGACGCGCGACGAAATGCACTCGACTCGCGGCCGCGCCAACGTGCTGCGGCTGGCGATGAATGGGCAGATGGCCAAGGCGGGCCTCGATGATCACGGCGTGAAGCAGGTACTCGACCTCTGCCTCAGCTGCCGTGCCTGCAAGAGCGAGTGCCCGGTCGGTGTCGACATGGGGCGCTACAAGAGCGAGTTTCTGTCGGGCTACTGGAACCGGCACGGGCTTGATGCCGGGGCAGCAGCGTTTGCGCGCATCCATGAGGTGGCCCCGTGGGCCAGTGCATTTGCACCGGTGGTCAACGCCGTGAGCCGCAGCCGTGCCGGGCGCACACTGGCGGCGGCCGCCGCAGACGTTGATATGCGCAGGCCCCTGCCACGCTGGTCGCGACGAACGCTGCGCGCGCAGATGCCGGCGCTGCCCGCGGGCGTGGTGCCTGCGGCCGTGCTGTTCGCCGACACCTTCACCAACCACATGCACCCCGAGATCGGACTCGACGCCGGGTATGTGCTGACCCGCGCGGGACTGCCCGCGACGCTCGCGCCGCATGTCTGCTGCGGACGGCCGCTGCTCTCACAGGGCCTGCTCGACGAGGCCCGTGATCTGGCCGCACGCAATGTGGCCCTGCTCTATCCGCGGGCTTCGCAGGGTCTGCCCATCGTGCTGCTGGAACCGAGCTGCCTATCGGCGATCAGGGACGACATGCCCGACCTGCTGCGCGGGCCGCAGGCCGAGCGCGCGCGTGTGGTGGCGCGCCAGGCCGTCCTGTTCGAGTCGTTCCTCGAGCGCGCCGTCTCCGACGGGCGCGCCTCGCTGCCGCTGCGCCAGGGACCCGCGCGCATCAGCCTGCACGCACACTGCCATCAGCGATCGATGGGACTGGCCGGTGACGCTGCCGCCCTGCTGCGACGCATTCCCGGTGCCACTGTGACCGAACTCGATGCCGGCTGCTGCGGCATGGCCGGTTCTTTCGGATACACTCGCGGGCACTTTGATGTGTCACAGGCCATCGGCGAACGCGTGCTGCTGCCCGCCGCACGCGCCCTCGGCCCCGATGATGTGCTCGTGGCCGCCGGCACGTCGTGCCGCCACCAGGTCGATGATCTCGCGCAGACCGAGGCCGTGCATCCCGCACGGCTGCTGCGCTCACTGCTGCAGGAGCCCTGAACCATGAGTCTCGCCTGGATGTCACTCGCCGCCCTCGGCGTGGCCATTACGCTCAGCATGGTGACCGAGATCAATGTCGGCGTGATTTCGCTGGCGCTCGCCTGGATTGTCGGCGTGTTCTTCGGAGGCATGCCCCTCGCGCAGGTCATCGGCACGTTTCCCGTGCAGCTCTTCCTGACGCTGGCCGGCGTGACGCTGCTCTTCGGCATGGCCACCACCAACGGCACGCTCGAGCGGCTTGCCGCACGGGCCGTGGGCGTGTGCCGCGGCAATGCGGGCCTCATTCCCGTGATGTTCTTCATCATCGCCGTGGTGCTGTCGAGCGTTGGTCCCGGCAATATTTCGACCGCGGCCATTCTCGCGCCCATGGCCATGGCTACCGCCGGTCGTGCCTCGATTCCGCCGTTCCTGATGGCCCTGATGGTGGGCAACGGCGCACAGGCCGGTGCGCTGTCACCCTTCGCCCCCACCGGCGTCATCGTCAACGGCATCATGGAGCGCATGGGCCTCGGCGGCGTCGAGATGGCCACCTTCGTCAACAACCTGCTCGCGCATGTCGTGGTGACCTTCGTCGCCTACGCCGTGTTTGGCGGGCTCGCACTGTTCCGCCGCTCGGGCGTCGACGGTCACGAGGCCATCGCCCAGGAGCCCTTCACTCCGGTGCACTACGGCACACTGCTCGTGCTGGCCACGGTCGTCATTGGCGTGGTGGGCTGGGATTTGCAGGTCGGCATGGCGGCGCTCACCGGGGCCGCCGTGCTGTCGCTCGCCGGCGCCGCGAATGAGAAAGACGCCATCAAGCGTATGCCCTGGGGTGTGGTGCTGATGGTGTGCGGTGTGACGGTGCTGATCGGCGTGCTCGAGAAGACCCAGGGGATGGCGCTCTTCTCTGATCTGCTTGCGAAGATTTCGACGCCGGGTTCGGCCACGTTCGTCGTCGCCTTGGTCACCGGTACCGTCTCGGTCTACAGCAGCACCTCTGGCGTGGTGCTGCCCGCGTTCCTGCCGACCGTTCCGGGCCTGGTCGAGCGGCTCGGGGGCGGCGATGTGCTCGCCATCGCGTCGGCCATGAGCGTGGGCGGCCACCTCGTCGACTTGTCGCCGCTGTCGACCATCGGAGCCCTGTGCATCGCGGCGCTGCCCTCGACGGAAGATCCGAAGCGACTCTTCAACCAGCTGCTCGGGTGGGGACTGTCGATGACCGTGGTCGGTGCCACGATCTGCTGGTTGCTCTTCTAGAAAAAGCGCGGCGGCCGACCTTCCAGAAACGCCCGCACGCCTTCACGGAAGTCGTCGCTGCCGTAACACGCCTCGACTACATCGTCTGCTGCCATCGACGGCAGGCGCGTCGTACGAAGGCGCTGCAGCAGTGTGCGCGTGGCCGTGATGGTGCTGCGGGCCCGGGTGCACAGCTCAGCTCCGAGGGCCAGCGTGGCCGCTTCGAGCGACGCCGACGGAGCCTCGCGCGTCACGAGGCCCAGCTGGCGGGCCTCGTCCACGTCCATCAGCCGGCCGGTCAGCATGAGGTCACGCACGCGCGCCTCGCCGAGCACGTGCACCAGCCGGGCCGCGTTGGCCATCGAGAGGCAGTTGCCCAGCGTGCGCGCGACCGGCACGCCAAATGTCGCCCGTGGAGAACACGCCCGCAGGTCGCACGCCAGGGCCAGCAGTGCCCCGCCACCGACGGCCGCGCCGTCGATTTCGGCAATCGTGGGCACGGTCACCCGTTCGAGGCGGCTGATGATGGCATCGAGGCGCCGCTCATAGGCCACGCCGTCGGCACCCGACGCGAAGTGCTCGAATTGCGAGATGTCGGTGCCGGCCGCAAACGATCCGCCCGAGCCGCGTATGATCAGCACGCGGATGTCGTCCCGGGCGTCTGCGGCGTCGCAGGCGGCTTCAAGGGCGGCATACATGTCCCACGTGAGAGCATTCCGGGCCTCGGGCCGGTTGAATGTCAGTACACCCAGTGAGTTTCCGATGTCCCAGCGCACGTTACTTGATGACATTGTTGTGCTCGATGTGACCCAGGTAATGGCCGGGCCCTATTGCGCGATGGTACTCGCCGACATGGGTGCGCGCGTCATTAAAGTGGAACCACCCGACGGCGATGCCACCCGACGCATGGCCTGGGCCGAGGGCAGTGACAGCCCTGCCTTCTCGGCCCTCAACCGCGGCAAACGCAGCGTCGTCCTCGACCTGTCACAGCCGTCCGGGCGCGAGGTATTCGCGCGCCTCGTACGCACGGCCGATGTGCTGGTCGAAAATTTTCGCCCCGGGGTGATGCAGCGCCTCGGTTTCGACTACGCGACGCTGTCGGCGCAGCATCCGCGTCTGATCTACGCGTCGATCTCGGGCTTCGGCCAGACCGGCCCGCTCGCCTCGTGTGGCGGGTTTGACCTGGTGGCGCAGGGCATGTCGGGCATCATGTCGGTCACCGGCGAACCCGGCGGTCCCCCAATGAAGGCTGGTGTGCCCATCACCGATATGACGGCAGGGCTGCTGGCCCTCAGCGGCATCCTCGCGGCCCTGCACTGGCGTACCACGTCAGGCCGGGGACAGCACATCGACACATCGCTCTTCGAAGCGGGTCTGGCCCTCTCGACGTGGGAGACGACGCAGTACTTTTCCGGTCATGGGGTGCCCGGCCCCATGGGCTCGGCGCATCGCATGGCCGCGCCGTATCAGGCCGTGCGGTGCCGCGATGGCCATCTGACGATTGGTGCGGCCAATGACCGCACCTTCGCAAGGCTGTCACAGGCCTTGGGTCATGGCGAGTGGCCGTCGGACCCGCGCTTTGGCAACGCCACCGCCCGAGTGGCGCACGTGAAGGAACTGGAAGCCTTGATCGAGGCCGAAACCGCGCAGCACACGCGCGACGAGTGGATGACCGTCTTCCAGGCAGCCGGCGTGCCCTGCGGCCCTATTCTCGACTATGCGGAGGCCATGACCCATCCGCAGACCGAGGCGCGCGGCATGGTGGTCACCTCGTCGCATCCCCGCCTCGGCGAGCAGCGCACGATCGGCCCGGCCATCAAGTGCTCGGCCACGCCACTCGATGGCACCGAGCGCGCGCCCATGCTGGGCGAACACACCGACGAAGTGCTGCTGTGGGCCGGCTACAGCCCTGACGAAGTGGAACAACTGCGCTACGCCGGCGCGGTGCGGTGAGCCGCCAGCTCCTTCACACAACGCGCGGCCACGCGTGCGGTCAGGTCGCGCACATCGTTGAGGGGGTTGTATTCCACGACATCCGCGCCGACCAGCGGGGCCTTGAGCGCCCACAACAGATCGAGCACCTCGCGCACCAGCAGTCCTCCAGGCTCGGGATGCGACAGGCCCGGTGCCAGCATCGGTTCGAGCACGTCGAGATCGAGCGACACATAGACCGGTCCGCCGAGCGAGGCGACGACCGGCAGCGCGTCGCGCCACTGCGAGGGCCCGTAGACCTCAACGCCGAAGCGCGTCACCTGCGCGCGCAGGTGTGCGGTCATTGATCGGATGCCCACCTGCACCAGCCGGTGCACTTGGCCTTCTTCCATGAGCCGCGCGAACGGCGAGGCATGTGAATGGCGCTGGCCCTCGAACTCGTCGTAAAGATCAGAGTGCGCGTCGAGATGCAGCACCGTCAGCGGCTGATGTCGCCGTGCCACCGCCCGAATCACCGGATAGCTGACCGCGTGATCACCCCCGAGGCTGATCGGTCGGCGTCCGCTGTCGAGCACCGCGTCGATACCGGCCTCGATGGCGGCACGCGCCGCTGCAGCATCCGTCGGCAGCACCAGATCACCGGCATCCGCAATCAGGCCCGGTGTCGCGAGATCGACGCCGTTGGCCGCGCACGTGTTGGTCGACGCTGACCAGAGCGCGGCGCGGATGCGGGGCGGCGCAAGGGCCGCCCCCCGCTGATACGTCGACGACCCGTCCCAGGGAATGCCGATGAGCGTGACGGCCATCTCCGGCACCTCAGCGGGTGTCGAGGGCACGAAACGCCTGCGGTGAAGCGGGCCCGACATAGTCGGCCCGGGGCCTGATGAGTCGGTTGTTGGCCACTTGCTCGAGCACATGCGCCGTCCAGCCCGAGATTCGACTGACCGCGAAGATCGGGGTGTAGAGCTCGAGCCCGATGCCCATTGTGTAATACGTGGTCGCCGAGTAGAAATCGACGTTGGGATGCAGCCCCTTCTCGGCCTTCACCAGCTGCTCGATGCGCTCGGACATATGAAACCAGCGCAGGTTGCCCGCGCGCTGCCCTAGCGTCTTCGACATCTGCCGCAGGTGCGTCGCCCTCGGATCTTCCGTGTGATACACGCGATGACCGAAGCCAGGAATTTTCACCTTCCGCGCCAACAGGTCGCGCACCTGCCGATCGATGCGCTCGGCGGGTGCATCTTCCCCAAGCCCGATCAGCATCTTCATGACCTCGGCATTGGCACCGCCGTGCAGCGGACCCTTCAGCGCGCCGATGCCGGCGACGATGGCCGAGTGAAGATCAGTCAGGGTGGCCGCGGCCACGCGCGCCGCGAACGTCGAGGCGTTGAGCTCATGGTCGGCATGCAGGGTCAGCGCCACATCCATCGCCCGTACCGACTCGGCGTCGGGCCGCGTGCCGAGCAGCATGTAGAGGAAATTGGCGGCATGGCCTATGGCTGGGTCTGGCGCCACGGGGCCGGCGCCCTGCTGCTGGCGTCCCCACGCGGCCACGAGGCTGGCGATCTGCCCGGTGAGACGCACGGCGGTGCGATAGAGTCCGGCCGGCGTGCGATCCGCGACCACCGGATCGAGATGCCCGAGGGCTGATGTCAGGGTGCGCAGGGCATCCATGCCGTCGGCAGGCGGTAGTTGCCGCATCAGCCGCAGCACGGCATCGGGCAGTACTCGCGCCTCGGCCAGTTGCGTGTGCAGGTCGCCGAGCTCGGCTCGGGTGGGCAGGCGTCCGTGCCAGAGCAGGAAGCACGTTTCTTCGAAGGTCGCGTGCCGGGCGAGGTCGTGAATGTCGTAGCCGCAGTACGACAGCGTGCCGCGGTCGCCGTCGAGCAGGCAGATGCGCGAGGCGGTCGCGACGACATCCTCAAGGCCGCCCTTGCCGGCAGTGTCTGAAGCCATGCCGCCAATTATAGGGCCGGCCCGGGCGCCGGCTTCAGGCCTGCTTGTGTGCCACGGGCAGCGCCGAGGCGCCGCCGAACTGCTGGTAGAGCGAGAGTAGCCCAGTGTACAGGAAGCCCACCTGGAACAGCATCAGGAACGGAATCGTGCCGTAGATGCCGTTGGCAATGGCGTAGAACAGCGTGCCGGTGAAGTAGAGCCCGAGCGCCACTTCGATGAGCGGTTGCACCGCCACGGTCTGGCGATACTTCTTCGCCGACCAGTCGTCTGACTTGATTTCGACGCCGTACTTGGGGGTGCGCGCAAACTCGCTGGGCTTCTGGAACAGCGCCTCGAGCACCGCCTTCGTGTTGTTGACCGCCAGGCCGATGCCAATCGACATGAGGAATGGCAGATACTTGAGCCGCTCGGTCCACGTGCGCGGATACAGCACGCGCTGCGAGACCATATAGAAATTGGCCACTGATGCCGTCGCCGCCAGGAACAGCGGAATGTCGATCAGCATCATTTCGTACCAGCCCATGTTGTAGCGGATGACCATCGACGGCGCCATCAGCACCGAGAGTACGCACATGAGCGGATAGTTGAGGTTGGCCGACAGGTGGAAGAAGGCCTCGGCCTTCACCTTGAAGGGCTGGTCCGACTGCAGGATGCGCGGCATCAGCTTGAGGAAGGTCTGAATCGAGCCTTTGGCCCAGCGGTGCTGCTGCGACTTGAAGGCATTCATCTCGACCGGCAGCTCGGCCGGGGCGACATGGTCCTGCAGGAACACGAACTGCCAGCCCTTCAGCTGTGTGCGATAGCTGAGATCGAGGTCTTCGGTCAGCGTGTCATGCTGCCAGCCGCCGCCATCCGCGATGGCCTCGCGACGCCAAATGCCGGCGGTGCCGTTGAAGTTGAAGAAGCAGCCGCCCAGATTGCGCGAGCCATGTTCGAGCACGAAGTGCGCATCGAGCAGAATGCCCTGGATGCGCGTCAGCAGCGAGAAGTCTTCGTTGATGTGCCCCCACCGCGCCTGCACCATCGCCACCTTCGGGTCAGTGAAGTAGTGCACGGTGCGCAACAGGAAGTCGGGGCGCGGCAGAAAATCGGCGTCGAAGATGGCGACGAACTGGCCGCGTGCCTGTTTCAGCCCAGCGTCGAGCGCGCCGGCCTTGTAGCCCGTGCGGTCGGTGCGGTGCAGATATTTGATGTCGAGTCCGGTGGCGGCCAGCCGCTGCGCGGTCCGCTCGGCGATGCCCCGCGTTTCGTCAGTCGAATCGTCGAGCACCTGAATCTCGAGCCGGTCTCGCGGATATTCAATGTCGGCCACGGCGTCGATGAGACGCTCGGCCACGTACATCTCGTTGAAGAACGGCAGCTGGATCGTCACGACCGGCAGGTCGGTGAACCGCGCCTTCGGGACCGGCCGATCATCCTTGTGCCGCATGTAGAGATACACCATGTAGTACCGGTGCCATCCATACACGGCAAGGATCAGCAGCACGAAGAAGTACGATGCGAGAATAAGGGTCTCGAGCGACGTCATGCCGGGTCCTGAAAAAGTGGCGTTGCCGTAATATCCAATTGTAGTCCTGAAAACCCCGACACGGGCCGTTTCATTCCCGTAAATTCCTCCACCAGCCCCTGACCACCACCATGAGCCCCGAACAGCTTCGCCAGCTCCTTGACGATGTGCAGGCCGGACGCCGACCGGCGGCCGATGCCCACCAGACCCTGCTCGGGGCGCTGCGGGCCGAACCGCTCGCCAACCTCGGCTTTGCCCGCGTCGACCATCACCGGTCTACCCGCCAGGGCTTCCCCGAGGTCATTCTGGGCCTCGGCAAGACCCCGCAGCAGATTGCCACCATCGCCTCCGCCATCGCTGAGCGCGACCACCCCCTGCTCGTGACCCGCGCCACCCCTGAGGCCTTCGAGGCCGTCCAGGCCCGCATTCCCGACGCGCAGTATCACGACGTGGCCCAGGCCATTACCCGCCCCCGGCCCGTCCCGCCCGGTCGGGGCACCATCACCCTGGTGTCGGCCGGCACGTCAGACCTGCCGGTCGCCGAGGAGGCCGGGGTCACCGCCGAACTGATGGGCAACACCGTCGAGCGCATCTACGACGTCGGTGTCGCCGGTATCCACCGCATCCTCCGCGAACGCCATCGCCTCGAGGCCGCACGCGTCCTCATCGTCGTGGCCGGGATGGAAGGGGCACTACCCAGTGTGGCCGCCGGCCTCGTGCACGTGCCGGTCATTGCCGTGCCCACCAGCATCGGCTACGGCACCAGTTTCGGGGGGTTGGCCGCACTGCTCGGCATGCTCAACTCGTGCGCCAACGGCGTCACCGTCGTCAACATCGACAACGGATTCGGCGCCGGATGCGTGGCCAGTATGATCAATCACCTGTAGCCCGATGTTCGCTGTCCGCCCCCTGGAATTCGACCGCATCGTGGCCGCGGTGGCCGACCTGTCGGCCACGCCGCTGGGCCGAGCCATGCTGCTGGCCGTCGAACCCAAGGGCGAACCCCGGGCCGTCGCCCTGCTGCAGCAAGGGACGACCGAGGCCGTCCGATTCAGCGAGCAGCACGGCGGGTTTCCCCTGCGCGCCGGGCAGGGCCTGCCCGAGGCCCTCGATGCGCTACAGCTCGACGGCCAGCCACTCGAGCCGCTGGCCCTGCGCACGCTCGCCGACTTTGTCGACTCGGTCGGCCAGTCACGCACCGCCATCCAGAACGCCGGCCCGGCGTTTCCCCTCCTCGGCGCGCTGGTGGCCCCGCTCACCAGTTTCGACGAGGACATTGCCGCGGTCCGCGCTGCGATCGATGCCGGCGGCGATGTGCTCGACTCGGCCAGCCCCGCCCTGCGCGGCATCCGCGACCGGCTGCGGCGCCTGCGGCAGCAGTTGCTGCAGGCGCTTGAGCGGCTGACCCGCGGACGGGATACCGCCAAACACCTGCAGGACGACATCGTCACTGAGCGGAATGGCCGTGCGGTACTGCTCGTGCGAGCTGAGCATCGGGCGAACGTGCCGGGCATCGTGCACGGCAGTTCTGCGAGCGGGGCCAGTCTCTTCCTCGAACCGTCGGCCGTGGTCGACCTCAATAACGACATCGTCGAAACGGGTGAGCGCGAACGCGAGGAGATTTTCCGCATCCTGCTCGCCCTGACCGACCGCTTCCGCGTGCGGGCGGCCGACATGCGGGTCGTCCAGACCGTCGCCACCGACCTCGATGTCGTGCAGGCCCGTGCGCGCTACAGCGCGCGCATCGGCGGCATGCCGCCCACGTTCGTCCAGGACGGCAGCCTGACGCTGCGCGGGGCGCGGCATCCGCTGTTGGCCGAGCCCGTGCCGATCGATGTCGTACTTGACCCGCCGAGCCGCATCCTGCTCATCACCGGTCCCAATACCGGGGGCAAGACGGTGGCGCTCAAAACCGCCGGCCTGTTCGCGCTGATGGCCCAGGCGGGTCTGCACCTGCCGGCCACCACGGTGCGGCTGCCGGTCTTCCGCTCGGTGTTTGCCGACATCGGCGACGACCAGTCGATTGCCGCCAGCCTCAGCACCTTCTCGGCGCACATCAGCAAGCTGGTGGCGATGGACCGGTCGCTCGACTTACCCTCGCTGGTGCTGCTCGATGAGGTAGGCACGGGCACCGACCCGAATGAAGGCGGGGCGCTGGCGACCGCGGTGGTCAGCCACTTCCGCACGCGCGGGGCCCATCTCATCGCGACCACGCACTTCGATGCGGTCAAGACCTGGGGCACGGCCACCGCGGGCGTGACGGTGGCGGCCTTTGCTTTCAACCCGCAGACTTATGCGCCCACGTATCGCTTGGTCTACGGGGCACCCGGCCGCAGCCTGGCCATCGAGATGGCGCAGCGCCTCGGCCTGCCGGCACCGGTCATCGCGGCCGCGCGATCGTTTCTGGGCGACGATCAGAAGCGGCTGCAGGCCCACCTCGAGCGCGTCGACGCGCAGGCCCGGCGGCTCGACGCCGAGCACGGTCGCCTCGAGCGCGAACGCCGTGCCCTGGCCGACGAACGCAAGGCCATCGATGCCCGCGAACGCGCGCTCACCGAGCGCGAGACCGCCTTCCGCACGCGTCTCAATGAGAAGGTCGACGACCGCATCCGGCAGGCGCGCCGCGAGATTGATGCCGTGATCGAGCAGATGCGCGACCGATCGAATGCGTTGCTCGAGCAGGCCTCGTCGCGACCCGTGGCCGTACCGGTCAACACCGGGCAGACCGGCAGGGTGCGGGCCGAGGCCCGTGCGGCCGTGGAACAGATTGCCGAGCGGCTCAGGAATGGCGAGGTGCTCTCGCCCGTACGTCCCCTGGAGGACGCGACTTCGGACGCCACGCCGCTGCCGTCTGCCAGTGCCCCCTCGCGCGCAGCCACCCTGGCCCCCGGGGCCCGTGTGTCGGTCGGCGCGCTCGGCCTCGAGGGCACGGTGCAGTCGGTGTCGGGCGGCCACGTCGAAGTCGATGTCCGCGGCAAGCGGATGCGCGCGCGTGTGGGCACCGTCACCGTCATCAGCGGTCCACCCCCGGCGACGAAAGCCGCGCTGGTCAGGGTGCATGTCGACCTGGCTCCGCGCGAGGGCATGCTGAGCGAACTGCAGGTGATAGGCTGCGCGGTGGACGAGGCGGTCGACCGTGTGGCGACGTTCCTCGATAGCGCGATGCTCAGCGACCTGCGCGAGGTCCGCATTATCCATGGCTTCGGCACCGGGCAGCTGCGCAAGGGTATCCAGGCCTTCCTCAAGCGCCATCCGCTCGTGCTCGCCTACGGCCCCGCGCCAGAGACACAGGGTGGTGGTGGTGCCACGCTCGTCACCCTGAAGGACTAATCGGCCGTGCGCTATCCGCAGACCTTCATCGACGAAGTCCGCACAGCGGCCGATATCGTTACGGTCATCTCTGACTATGTATCGCTGCGCCGCGCAGGCACGAGCTTCAAGGGGCTGTGCCCGTTCCATGGGGAAAAGAGTCCATCGTTCACCGTCAACCGCGACCGCGGATTCTTTCACTGCTTCGGCTGCGGCGTGGGCGGCGATGTGTTCAAGTTCATCGAGATGAAGGAGGCGCTCGGTTTTCAGGATGCCGTCCGCCATCTGGCACAGCGGTTCGGCATTCCCGTGCCCGAGCTGGAAGCCGACGCCGGCGCGCGCGATGACGCAGCGATCCGCGAGTCGCTGCTCAAGATTCACGAGGTGGCCACGGCCTGGTTCCGGGCGCAGCTCGAGGCTCCCACGGCCGCACGCATCCGCACCTATCTGGCGGAGGCCCGCGGCCTCACCGGCGACACCATCCAGCGACTGCAGCTGGGCTATGCCCCGCCGGGTCGCGATGCGCTGCGCCAGCACCTGCTGGGGAGAGGCTTTGCTCAGACACTGCTCGCGGCCTCCGGGCTGATCTCACGGCGCGACGACGGGTCGGAGGTCGATCGGTTCAGGAATCGGCTGATGATTCCGATTACGCGTGATAGCGGGTCGGTGGTCGCCTTCGGCGGCCGTGCGCTCGACGCCGATCAGGTTCCCAAGTACCTCAACTCGCCGGAGACACCGCTCTACACAAAGGGCCGTACGCTCTACGGCCTGCACCTGACGAAAGTCGACGTGCGCCGGCGGGGCTTTGTGCTGCTGGTCGAGGGGTACTTTGACTATGCCCAGGTGCTGCAGGCGACCGGCCTGCCGGTCGTGGCGACCTGCGGCACGGCGCTGACCTCGGCCCAGGCGCAGCAGCTTCGGCGGTTCGCCCCAAAGGCCGTGCTGTGTTTCGACCCCGACACGGCCGGGCAGACGGCCGCCGAGCGCAGCTCGGCGCTGCTCGTGGCCGAAGGGTTCGACGTGAACGTGATGCAGCTGCCGGGCGGTGCCGACCCCGACACCTTCCTGCAGAAGGAGGGCCGCGAGGCATTTGTGCAGCAGCTCAAGACGTCGCGTCCCTATCTCGAGTTTCTACTCGAACGGGCCTCCCGCGGCCGTGACCTGACGCGCGACGAACCCCGGCGCGAGTTCCTGCACGCGATGCTGGCCGTCGCTGCCCAGATTCCCGACCCGGCGGCCCGCGACCAGTTCGCCGACCGGCTGGCGCACCGGGCCCGCGTCACCGAAGAGGTGGTGCGCGCCGAGATCCGGAAGGCGGCAGCGGCCCGGAAGACCGAGCTGCCTGCCGGGCGCCTGCCCTCGTCGACCGGGCGCCTGCGGCCCGCCGAGCGCGATCTGCTGTGGGCGGTGATGCACGCCAGTGCACAGGCTGTCCCTGTGCTGCTCACGCTGGACGATGCCGACTGCGAGGGCCTGGCCGCCGGACATGTGCTGCTGACGGCGCGTGACGTGGCCCGCCAGCCGGGAATTCGACCGGACGATGTGCCGAATCGCCTGTTTGAGCGTCTAACGGATCAGGAGCGCGGATGGCTGACCGCGACGGCCGACCGGGGCATTGCGCCGGTCACCGATGTGGCCGGAGCGGCCCGGTCGCTGCGACGCCTGCGGCTGGAACGCCGGCGAGGCGAGGTGCAGCAGGCCATCGACCGCTGGCGCACCAGTGGTGGCGACGAGGCAGAACTGAGCCGGCTGCTCACGGAGAAACTCGAACTGCAGCGTCATCTTGAGCATGAGCTGACCTGAAAACCGGGCTAGAATATCGAGATCTCTCTGCTGAAAGATCCGGTCAAGTCCGCAACGTATGGAGGTAGGGCCTGTGTCCCTGGAAGAACGCTTCGAAGAAGTCCGGCAGCTGCTCATCATCGGCAAGGAGAAAGGCTTCCTTCTCTACGACGAGGTGAACGATCTGCTGCCCGCGGAGCTCACCTCCAATCCGGAGGATCTCGACGAACTGCACACGATCTTTCAGGCTGCCGGCATTGACCTGGTCGACACCGACAAGGGCTACCGCGAGCGCGAAGGCATGGAGCGCAGCGAGAATGCCCTGGCCGCCGGCGAGGAGGGCGACCTCGACCTTACCCCTGGGGCCCTCGACAAAACCAACGACCCGGTGCGCATGTATTTGCGCGAGATGGGCACGGTGCCGCTGCTCACCCGCGAGGGTGAAGTGGCCATTGCCAAGCGCATCGAGCGGGGCAAGCTGTCGGTCATCAAGTCGATTTCGCGCATGCCGGCCATTGCCAAGGCCGTCATCCGCATGGGCGATGCCGTCAAGACGGGCGACCGCACCATCCGCGAGCTGGTGATCTTCAACGACGAGGAAATCACCGAAGAGCGCATTGAGGCCCGTGCCCGCCAGTTCCTCAAGGAAATCGACGCCGTGCTCAAGGCCCGGCAGATGGTCGAGAAGCTGACCGATAAACTCAACGAGATTCTCAAGGCGGACAAGAAGAAGTACCGCCGCGCCCGCTGGAAGAAGATGCGCGCCGAAATCGAGGTGTCGCGCCTCATCCGCAAGATCGAGTTCACCGAACCGGTCAAACGGCGCCTCGTCGACGAGGTCAAGGACATCGTCGAACGCGTGTCGAAGATGCAGCGCGAGCACGACACGATGAAGAAGACGCTCGCCAGCACGACACGCAAGCCCAAGCTCAAGGAAGACGAGCGCAAGGCCCTCGAAAAGCGCCGGAAGGAACTGAACGCGGAAATCAAGCAGCGCACCGACGACCTCGAGGAGAGCGTCGAGCACCTGCGCCACACGCTCGAAGTCATCATGCGCGGTGAGGCCCAGGCCGAGCAGGCCAAGAAGGAACTGGTCGAGGCCAACCTGCGCCTGGTCGTCTCCATCGCCAAGAAGTACACCAACCGCGGACTGCAGTTCCTCGACCTCATCCAGGAGGGGAACATCGGCCTGATGAAGGCGGTTGACAAGTTCGAATACCGCCGCGGCTACAAGTTCTCGACCTACGCGACGTGGTGGATCCGCCAGGCCATCACCCGCGCCATCGCCGATCAGGCGCGCACCATCCGCATTCCGGTGCACATGATCGAGACGATTAACAAGCTTATCCGCACCTCGCGTGCGCTGGTGCAGGAGCTCGGGCGCGAGCCCACCTCCGAGGAAATCGCCAAGCGCATGGACATTCCGGTGTCGAAGGTGCGCAAGGTCCTCAAGATCGCCCAGGAGCCTATCTCGCTCGAGACGCCCATCGGTGAAGAAGAAGATTCGCACTTGGGCGACTTCATCGAAGACCGCAAGGCGATTTCGCCGTCCGAGGCGGTCATCAATCTCGACCTGCGCGAGCAGACCGAATCGGTGCTCAAGTCGCTCACGCCTCGCGAGGAACGCGTCATCAAGATGCGGTTCGGCGTCGGTGATGGCAGCGAGCACACGCTCGAGGAAGTCGGCCAGAGCTTCGCAGTCACCCGCGAACGCATCCGGCAGATTGAGGCCAAAGCGCTGCGCAAGCTGCGCCATCCGTCGCGGTCGAAGAAGCTGCGGGCGTTCCTGGAAGGCCGCTCATAGCCACCCCCGGCGGGCCCATAGCTCAGCGGTTAGAGCGGCCGGCTCATAACTGGTTGGTCCCTGGTTCGAATCCAGGTGGGCCCATTCCCCTCCGCCTCCGGGTCGTCGGTACACACCGGCACCCGGTCGCGATACGATGAGCGCGGAGGCTGACCCATGCTGCCCGACCTCGAACGCCTCATCCAGCTGCAGGACATCGAACGCCGCGCCGCCGCTGCCGCTCGCATCGTCGCCGAGGCCCCGGGCGCGCTCGCGGCACTGGCCACCACCCTGGCCACCGCCAAGGCAGGCGTCGAGTCCGCGAAAGCGGCCATTGCCGACAATCAGGTGACTCGCCGCGCCCTCGACCGCGATGTGCAGACCGCTCAGCAGCGACTCGACAAATACAAGGACCAGACGATGGCGGTGAAAACGAACGACGAATTTCACGCCATGCAGCACCAGATGGCAGCCGTGAAAGCCGACATCGATCGCCTCGAAGGCAGCATTCTCGAGGTCATGATGACCGCCGATGCCCTGCAGGAACGGCTGGCCGGCGCCGAGTCCACGCTCAAGGCACAGACGGCAGCGGTGGCCGCCCAGCAGGCCATTGTCAGCGCCGAACGCGATGCCAATGCCGCCATCGCGTCGGCCTGTGCGGCCGAGCGCGCGGCCCTGGTGGCGCAGATGACCCCGAGCGTCGTGGCCACCTTCGACAAGGTGGCGCGCCAGCGGGCAGGCGTCGGCGTGGCGCGCGCCGAACAGGAACGATGCGTCGTGTGCCAGGTGCGGCTGCGACCCATGGTCTACTCGGCGGTCAAGCGCAACGACAGCATTACCCAGTGCGATTCATGCCAGCGCATTCTCTATTTCATTCCACCGACCCCCGCGTCGTGATTACGGCGTACTTCGATGGTGGGTCGCGCGGCAACCCCGGACCCGCCGGGTATGGCGCCTTCATCGTCGACGATGCCGGGACGGTGCTGGCTGAGCTGGCGGGAGGCATCGGCGTGGCCACCAACAACGTGGCCGAATACCGCGGCCTGCTGGCAGCCCTGCAGTGGGCCGTCGACAACGACGTCCGTGCGCTGCATGTGCGGGGCGACTCGCTGTTGCTAGTGCAGCAGATGAAGGGCGTGTATCGCGTCAAGAACGAAGGCCTGCTACCCCTCTACCGCGAAGCGAGGCACCTGTGCGCCCGCATCGGCACCGTGACCTTCGAGCATGTGCCGCGTGAGCGCAACAAGGACGCGGACCGTCTGTCGAACGTCGGCATGGACAGCAACGGGCGCGCGTCGAGTGACACCCCACCCGCCTGACCAGCGGTCTACGCCACACAGGTGCGACGACGGCCGATGAGGGCAATCATGCGGCCAGCCTTCGCACCATCCCGACGGAACGATGCCAGCAGCGGCGCATGCGCACGGGTGCTGAGGCCCGCGACGTGGATCGCCTCGGTCCGCACGCCGGCTGTGGTCAGCTGATCGCTGTTCGCACGCCAGAGGTCGAGGCAGGGTGGGGCCCCTGGCTGTGGCTCATGAAACCACCGGTGGACCGAGGCCCTGTCGTGACCAGCAGCACGAAACTGATCGCGCAGCGCCTCACCGACTTCATAGTCCTCGCCAGCAATGCTGGGACCAATGGCCACCACAAGCTCATCCGGTCGGACACCACTAACCTCGCACATCGTGGCCACAGTGCGCACCACAACTGATGCACAGGTGCCTCGCCATCCTGCATGCACGGCCGCCACCACGCGGCCACGGACGTCAGCCAGCAGCAGCGGCACACAGTCGGCCACCACCACGCCGACGGCTACATGCGGATGCGTATTCACCAGGCTGTCGCCGTCCGGGCGGGTCACCGATACCCACTGGCGGTCGTCATCGGTCGCAATCACCGCCACGTGAGCACCATGCACCTGCCGCAGGCGACAGATGACCGCATCATCGAGGTCTGCCGCGGCCGCCGCCGCCTGCCACGCCGGCTGGGCCACCGCATCATCCGCACCGGCCGGCAACTCCAGTTGCGCAGTTGTAAACACGTGTGGCGCACAGGCCTCGAGCGGCCCGCACCGCAACCCATGGCCCCATGACGTCGGCACCCAACCAAATGCTGGGGATGTCAACGCTGGAAGGAGGTGGGCGCGCACGCCCGACGGATAACTCGCGGAGTCATGTCCTGTCGCCACAGCCGAGATTTTCCTCTGAAATCGTGTGATTGCGGCTGGCATTCAACTTGAAAAGGAAGTGGGCATCACGCCGGTCCACGTGCCGGCTCCACTGGAGACACGACGATGCTCATCAGGATTCTGCCCAACGACAAAGGCAATCCGGCCGGGAAGCTGGCCGATGCCGAGCTGCACTTTGAACACGGCGAGCTGGCCGGCCTCAAGCTGGTGGGGTTTGCGGTGTGGGAACGACGGACCGGCGACGGTCGCAATGTGACGTTCCCGGCCCGCGCCTATTCGGTCAACGGCGAGCGCCGCAGCTTCGCGCTGCTGCGGCCGCTGGCTGACACTGCGGGCCAGGACCACCTGCGCGATCTCATCCTGCACGCCTACGCCGAGTTCGAAGCGCAGCTGGCCGTGGCTAGCTGACTGGCCCGTCGTTCTCGGGTGCTGTCATGCCGACGCGACGACTGGCCGCCCGGCACACAGGCGAGGCCCTAGGTCAGCATAGGCAGCAGCCGTGCGTTCTCGCGCGCGCGCTTGGGGGGCAGCGTCCACTCGGCGCGCGCGCTCTTCTCGAGTTCGCTGCGGAAGAACGCCGCCTTCATGCCGCCGTCGATGATGTCCCACGGCAGCAGCGTATCGGCCGAGCGATCACGATAGATGTAAAAGTCGCCGTCGACGCCCGTGTCAGCCACGGCCTTGCGCCACTGGCCACCGTTGCGCTCGGCTGCCTCAATCACCGGGGCCACGCGCCGGTCGCCCAGCGACATCAGGGCCTGGTAGTACGAGTGACGCTCGCTCTTGATGTTGAACCACACGTTGTCGATGCCCGCCACGAGGCTGCGCAGCCGGTCCATCTTGCGTTCAATCACGTCAGCCCGTTCCATGGCCATCCATTGATAGGCCGTGCCAGGCTTGGGCACCAGGGGATTCACGCTGGCGACGATGCGGCCGATGCGACCGCGGCCTCTGGCGTGCCGCATCATGATGTCGCGCAGACGCAGCGTCAGGTCCCGAATGGCCACCAGGTCTTCGTCGTCCTCGCCAGGCAGCCCGATCATGTAGTACAGCTTCAGGTTCTCGAGCCCGTTGGCGAAGATCAGCTCGGCGGCCGCCTCAATTTCGTCGTTGGTCACCGTCTTGTTGATGACGCGGCGCATGCGGTCAGAGCCGGTTTCTGGCGCAATCGTCAGCGACCGCTCTCCGCTGTCGTGCAGCAGCCGCACGATGGCGGGCGTCAGGTCATCCAGGCGCAGCGAGGCCGGAGAAATCGCATAGCCCATGTCCTTCAGCGACGTGAGAATGTGCTCGATGTCTGGGTGATCGCACAGGGCAATCGACACGAGGCCGACTTTGGTCGCATGTGCGCGCGCCTCGCGCGCGAGCTGCAGGATGCGGTCGGTCGGAAAGGCGCGGACAGGCAGGTAGTTGTAGCCCGCCCAGCAGAACCGGCACAAGTTGGCACATCCGCGTACCACTTCCACCAGAAAGCGCGACCCGAATTCGGTGTCGGGTGTGAAGATGCGCGTCGAGGGCGGGTCGCAGGCCTCAGTCGTCTTCAGCGCGGCCTTGCGCACCGTCGGGGGTGCCCCGGTGCCCTCGCGAGCCGTCATGGTCGCCAGCATGCCGTGCTCGCCGTATGTGACGTCGTAGAACGACGGCACGTAAAAGCCGCGGTGCCCCGCCAGCGTGCGCAGCAGCTGGCTGCGCGAGGCAATGCCGCACGCCTCCACCAGGGCCGGTACCAGTGCCTCCCCCTCGCCGGCGGCAATCACATCGGCAAACGGGGCCAGCGGTTCGGGATTCACAAACGTCACCGCCCCACCAATCACCACCAGGGGATGCCGATAGTCGCGCTCGGCGGCCCAGAGCGGAATATCACTCAGTCGCAGCAGCGTCAGCACGTTTGTGTAGTCCCACTCGAACGACACCGAGAGCGCCACCACGTCAAAGTCACGCACCGGCGTCTGCGATTCCAGGGTCACCAGCCGCATACCCGACTGCAGCAGCGCGGCCAGTTCCTGCTTGGGCGGCAGGAAGAACCGCTCACACACCACATCGGCGTGCGCATTCAGCAGGGAATACATCGTCTGAAGGCCGAGGTTCGACATCCCAACGAAGTAGGTATTGGGAAACGCCAGCGCCACGCGCAGCCGATTGGCGTGCGGTTTTCTGATGGAGCCCACCTCTTTGGAAAGGATGAGCTGTGCGGAGTCGCGCTGCGAGCGGATTGTCATTGGAGACCCAGGGGACCGTCGAACTGCACCTGCACCGCAGGCGGCGCCGCCGTGTCCCGTGGGTCTTCCTACTGTATCACCGGCCTACAGGTCATTCCGTCGCAGAAATGCCGGCACGTCGAGATCGAGTTGCGGCGTTCCGTCCTGATCGGCCGCTCCTGTGGCGTCTGCCGCGCCCTCGGCTTCCGGAGCAAACGTCTGTCCCACAGCCACGGCTCTTGGCAGTTCGATCGCCGGACGGCGGTTGATGTTTACCGACGGAGTATGCGCCTCGCGCGGCTGCGGCACCGGAATGGCGCGGGCGACCCGCGCAAATTCCGACAGGTCGGTGGGCGTCGTCGACGCGGACCGAGGTGCTGACCGGTCATCGAAACCGGTGGCAATCACGGTGATCTTGACGCGTCCCTCGAGTGTCGGATCAACCACGGCCCCGAAGATGATGTTGGCATCCTCGTGGGCCGCGTTCTCGATGATCGACATCGCCTCGTTCACCTCGATGAGTGACAAATCGTGGCCCCCAGTCACGTTGACGATGACGCCGCGGGCGCCGTCGACCCTGGCATCCTCCAGCAGCGGGCTGGAGATGGCCCGCGTGGCGGCGGTCGTCGCGCGGTCATGACCGTCCGCGATCGCCGTGCCCATCATCGCCACCCCCATGCTCGACATGATGGTCTTCACGTCGGCAAAGTCGAGGTTGATGATGCCGGGGAACAGAATCAGGTCGGAAATGCCCTGAATCGACTGTCGAAGCACATCGTCGGCCGTCGTGAAGGCGTCGAGCATGCTGGTGTTCCTGTCGATGACCGACAGCAGACGTTCGTTGGGGATGGTGATGACCGTGTCGACCACCTCCTGCAGGGCGGCCAGTCCCGCATCGGCCTGGCGGGCGCGCTTGCGTCCTTCGAACTTGAAGGGCTTGGTGACCACCGCCACGGTCAGCGCACCCAGCTCACTGGCGAGCGAGGCGATGACGGGTGCGGCGCCAGTGCCGGTGCCTCCACCAAGGCCGGTGGTGACAAACACCAGATCGGCCCCGGTCAGGGCGTGCACCAACGCGTCAGTATCTTCGAGCGCCGCCTGCCGACCGACGTTCGGGTCGGCGCCTGCGCCCAGTCCCTTGGTCAGCTTGTCGCCGATCTGCAGCTTGATCGGGGCAGGGTTGCCACGCAGGGCCTGGGCGTCCGTATTGGCGACGATGAACTCGACGCCCGACAGGCCGGCCTGCACCATGCGGGTCACGGCATTGCTGCCGCCACCGCCCACCCCCACCACCTTGATGCGGGCACCGGGTCGCTGATTCTCATCCAGGGTCAGTCGTGGCACGTTGCTGCTCATGTGATCTCCCATCCCGCCTCCTAAAAAAACTCTTTGAAGACTGTCCGCAGTCGTTCGAATAGTCCTGCCCATGCCTGTCCCGACTCCGGCGCGGTCGATACCCGCTGCCGCTCGGCATAGCGCACCAGACCCACTGCCGTCGCATACGACGGATTGGCGACGTGGTCGGCCAGACCACCCACACCCGTCGGCGATGCCCGCCTGATCGGCAAGTCGAAAATCTGCTCGGCAATTTCGGCCAGCCCGTCAAGCTGTGCACCACCACCGGTCAGTACGAGGCCCGAATTGAGCGATTTCTCGTAGCCCGACTTTGAAATTTCATCCCACACCAGGTGAAACAATTCCTCTGCTCTCGGCTGCAGAATGTCCGAGAGCATGCGGCGGGCCATCACGCGCGGACGACGTCCGCCGATGCTGGCCACTTCCATCGTTTCCTCTTCCCCGACCATCGACGACAGCGCGCAGCCCACGCGGCGCTTGACCTTCTCGGCCTCGGGCAGCGGCGTCCGCAGGCCCACGGCCACGTCGCTCGTGAAGTGATCGCCACCGACGGCGACGACACCCGTGTGCCACAGGCTGCCGCGCTCGTAGATTGCAAGGTCGGCTGTGCCACCACCAATGTCGATGAGGGCGACGCCCAGGTCTTTTTCGTCGGCCGTCAGCACAGACTCGGCGGCGGCCAGTTGGCTGACCACGGTCTGGCTGACCTCAACGCCGGCCCGGTTGACGCAGGCCACCAGGTTCTGGATGGCGGTCGCGCTGCCGGTGACAATGTGGACGTTGACTTCCAAGCGAGCCCCGGTGAGGCCGACCGGCTCGCCGATGCCTTCCTGCTCATCGACCACAAAGTCCTGGGGCAGCACATGGATGATCTCGCGGCCCGAGGGGAGCGACACGGCGCTGGCGGCATCGATGGCACGGCGCACATCCTCTCGACTGACCTCGCGATTCCTGCCAGCCACAGCCACCACGCCGCGCGAGTTGAAGCCCTTGATGCCCGGGCCGCTCAAGGCCAGGGTCACCGATCCGATCTCGACGCCGGCCATGTGTTCGGCTTCGTCGATCGAGCGCTTGATGGAGTCGACGGCCGCGTCCAGGCTGACCACGACTCCACGCTTGATGCCCTTCGACTCGGTCGATCCAATGCCAATGACGTCGACCTGGCCGGGCCCGTGGATTTCCCCGACAACCGTGCACACCTTCGATGTGCCGATATCCAGTCCCACGACATAGCGGTCAGGCTGTGCCATCACTCCTCCGATTCCTCACATCAGGGCCGCGGGCCGGCCGAGGCCTGGCGCACGGGCTTCACATACAAGCGGTCAGGAAACCGCAGGTCCACATACTCGAGGCCAGACGACAGCCGCTCGCGCACCGTCGCACCAAGGTCGAGATACTGCTGCACACGTGCGGCAAACTGGTCGGTGCCCAGATAGAGGGCCGTAGGATCGCCGTTGAGCCAGACCACGACGTTGCCGGCGTCCGACACATCAACCTGCGACACCTGCCGGGCCAGCGCCGGCTGTGTCCCGAAGGAACTGAGGACCCGACCCGTCAGCGACAACCGCTCTGCATCGATCGCCAGGGCCACGCTGCCCGGGGTCAAGAGTCCCTCGACAATCGGTAGGTTGAACGCCGCATACGCCGGGCCGTATTCGTCGATGATCATGCCGTCACTGTCGACGAGATACAGCGTGCTGCCGAGCCGCGCAATGGCGATCGGCGACCGCTCGGTGATGCGCACGGCGACGGTCGACGGCAGCTCTCGCCGAAGCGTGGCGTCGTGGACCCACGGCAGCGCATGCAGGCGGTCCTGCCACTCGGCCAGGTCGACGTCGAATATGTGCCGGCCCTTGAGCTCGTCGAGCACACCCAGCACGTCGCCCTCCGACATGCGGTGGGTGCCAGTCACCCTGATGTCCTGTACGCGCAACCACGGCGAGGTGAGGCCTGACACCACAGACCATGCCATCGCCACCAGCACGCCGACCACCGCCACGATCAGGGCTGCCACACGCCATCGCGGCGACGGCGTCGTGCGTCGGGGTTGTGTCGACGGCTTGACCTGCGCACGCCGAAACCGCTTGTCGGCCGGGGCTGTGACAACAGGCGCGGTCATGCCGTCCCTCCGTCCGCCGTCATCGCCGAGAGCGCCACCACGACACGGGCCGCCGTGCCACCGATCGAACCGGCACCGAGCGTGATGACGAGATCGCCAGGACGCGACAGGCGGGCGACGGCCGACGGCAGCGCCGACAGGTCGGGCACCACCTGCACGGGCGTGCCGTGTTCCGCCCGGATGGCCGCCGCCAGTGCCTCGATGGTCACGCCGGGAATCGGGGCCTCGCTCGCGGGATAGATGTCGGTCAGCACCACGGCGTCAGCCGTGGCCAGGGTGCGCGCGAACTCGGGCATGAGGTCACGCGTCCGCGTGAACCGATGCGGCTGGAATGCCAGCACGATCCGGGTGGGCTGCGCGGCGCGCGCAGCCGCCAGCACGGCGGCGATCTCCGTGGGATGATGCCCGTAGTCGTCAACGACCACCACGCCGTTCACCTCGCCCACGCGCTGGAACCGGCGATCTGCGCCGCGGAATCCGGCAAGGGCCTCCGCCATGCGGGCAAAGGGCACGTCGAGTTCCAGGGCCACCGCCACCGCGGCCAGCGCATTGAGCACCGAGTGCCGTCCTGGCACCTGCAGGCGCAGATCGCCGAGCACCTGGCCCTCGCCCGCGCGGTGCGCGTCGTGCAGCACGAGGCGGCAGCGCGATCCGAATCCCTCGAGGACCACATCGGTCGCCACCAGTTGTGCCTCAGGATGGTCGATGCCGTAAGTCACGGTGCGCCGCGTCAGCCTCGGAAGAATCGCACGCAGCGGGGCATCGTCAGCGCACGCAATGACTGCGCCGTAGAACGGCACCTTCCCTGCGAACTCGACGAAGGCCGATTCGAGATCGGCATAGCTGCCGTAGGCGTCCATGTGTTCGCGGTCGAGATTGGTGATGACCGCCAGGGTCGGTGACAGCCGCAGGAACGACCGGTCACTTTCGTCGGCCTCGACGACCATCCACTCGCCCCGCCCGAGGCGGGCGTTGCTGCCAAAGGCACTGAGCTTGCCACCAATCACGGCGGTGGGATCAAGCCCGGCCTGCTCGAGCACCAGCGCCACCATCGAGGTGGTACTGGTCTTGCCGTGCGCACCGGCGACTGCAATGCCCGACCGCAGGCGCATCAGCTCGGCGAGCATTTCCGCCCGGGGAATGACAGGAATGTGCCGCTGCCGCGCGTCGATCATTTCAGGATTGTCAGGACGGATGGCCGACGAGTAGACCACCACATCGGCGTTGCCGACATGCGATGCGGCGTGTCCGACATGCACCGTGATGCCCAGCTGTGCGAGCCGGTCGGTCAGGTCGGTGCGGCGCGCATCTGAACCCGACACCCGGTAGCCGAGGTTGACCAGCAACTCGGCAATGCCGCTCATGCCGATGCCCCCGATGCCGATGAAGTGCACCCGCCTCGTCTTACCCAGCAAGGGCCACCACCTGATCGGCAATGCGCGCCGCCGCATTGGCATGCGCGAGGGTGCGGGCACGGGCACTCATCGCCGCGCGCCTCGGGGCATCGGTCGCCAGCGCCAGTACGGCCTCAGCCAGGCGTGCGCCGGTCAGCGTGGCCTGCTCGAGGACCAGCGCCGCACCGTCGCGGGCAAACGCCTCGGCGTTCTTCCGCTGATGGTCATCCGTCGCCGTCGGCAGCGGCACCAGAATCGCCGCCCGCCCAGAGGCCGCCAGCTCAGACAGCGTTGTCGCTCCGGCGCGACAGACCACGAGATCGGCGTCGCGCATGGCCTGATCCATGTCGTACAGAAACGCGTCGACGTGCACGTCCAGCGCAGTCTGTGCATACCCCGTGGTGACCTCCGCCTGGTCACGCGCCCCGGTCTGGTGCGTCACCTGCAGCGCCACGCCCGAGGCCGCCAGCAGCGGCGCGGCCTCGACCATCGCCCGATTAATCGCCTGTGCGCCCTGCGACCCACCAGACACCAGCACACGGACCCGCGCCCCGTTCACGGCCACGGCCGCAGGTGCGTGAAAAAAATTCTCGCGCACGGGATTGCCCGCCAGAAAACCCACACGGGGGAAGAACCGCAGCGCCTCGGCGAAGTTGACGGCTGCCGCCCGCACGACCGGCGCGAGCAGCCGGTTGGTCAGGCCCGGCAGCGCATTTTGCTCCAGCAGCAGCGTCGGCATCCGTCGCAGCGCCGCCAGAGCGAGCACTGGCCCTGACGAGTAGCCACCGACGCCCACCACCACCGACGGATGCCGCACCGAAAGAACGCGCCACGCGTCAATTGCTGACAGGGGCAGGGTCAGCAGGCCGCGCACCAGTGCCACGACCGACTTCCCCTTCAGCCCGGCCACGCGAATCGTGTCGAGCACAAATCCTTCGCGCGGCACGACGCGACTCTCAAGGCCCGCCATGGTGCCAACAAACGTCACCACGGTCGACGCATCGCGCCGCTGCAGTTCGCGGGCGACCGCGATGCCCGGATACAAATGGCCGCCGGTGCCGCCACCGGCGATGAGCACGCGACGGGGCATCATGTCGATTTCCGTCCCTGGCTGACATGCTGCGAGATGTTCAGCAGCACCCCGACACCCACGAGATTGATCAGCAGCGACGACCCGCCGGCACTGACGAGCGGTAGCGGAATGCCCTTGGTCGGTGCCAGCCCCAGCACGACGCTCATGTTCACGAATGCCTGCAGCACGAGCATCAGCGTGAGACCGAGCGCGAGATAGGAACCGAATGGATCCTGAATGCGCGCTGACAGCCGAAGCCCGCGCCATGCCAGCACACAGAAGCACGCCAGCACGATCACGGCGCCGACCAGGCCTGTCTCTTCGGAAATCACCGCAAAGATAAAGTCGGTGTGCGGGTCGGGCAGGTAGAAAAATTTCTGCGTGCTCTGCATCAACCCCTTGCCCGTCACACCGCCGGTGCCCACCGCCTGCAGCGACTGAATGATCTGGAAGCCATCGCCGCGCGGATCGGTCCAGGGGTCGAGAAACGTGGTCAGTCGGCGCCGTCGATAGTCGGCCTGCATGAGGACGACGAATGCCGCCGGCACTCCCACCAGCAGGATGGTCCCCATGTAACGCCAGCTGAGACCCGCCGCAAACACCATGCAGCCGACCACGGCCACGATGGCGACCGACGTGCCGAAGTCTGGCTCGATGACGATAAGCCCGGCGAGCGTGCCCACCACCGCAATGATGGGCAACAGAGTCTGGGGGATGTCGTTGATGCGATCCGCCCGTCGCTCAAGCATGATCGCGGCGAACAGAATTGCCGCCAGCTTCGCCACTTCCGAGGGCTGGATGCCAAAGCCCGCCAGGCCAAACCAGCGCCGCGCGCCATTGATCGGCCGCGAGAACAGAACGGCCACCAGCATCACCACCACCAGACCCAGCAGCGTCCACATCAGCCGGTCATTGCGATACCGTCGATAGTCGACGTGCATCATGCCCACCATGAAGACGCAGCCCAGCAGGGCCCACATCAGCTGCTTGCTCGAGAAGGCCGTCGATTGCTGGAAGCGGACGTCGGCCATGACCGCCGACGCGCTGTACACCATCACCACGCTGATGAGCACCAGCGCAATGGTGGCTATGAACATCCATCGATCCGATTGCAGCTTCTGGGCCATGCGAACTGTCGCGTCTCTCTTTCTTCCGATACGGGGCTAAAGTTTTCCGCGCCCGGTTCGATACAACGGATGCGGTGCACAGAAGCCGCCAGCGGTCGTCAGCCGACTGAGGGGATGAGACACAGGTCTCGCAGGCGGAACTGCCTGCGTTCCCAGCGACCCGCTCTCACCCGCCATCATCCGACTGACGACAGCTCACGGCTTCTGTGTGACGTGCCTATTCGGTCCCCGCGGCTGCCGATGCCAGCCGCGTCACCTCCTCCCGAAACTGCTCTCCCCGGTCCGCATAGTCGCGGAACATGTCAAAACTCGCGCAGGCGGGCGCCAGCAGCACCACCCCGTCGGGCCGAGCCCGTCGCCAGGCCAGCGCCACGGCGTCTGCCAGCGTGTCGGCCTCGTCAACCGGCACGGTGTCCGCCAGCGCCTCGCGCACCTGCGGCCGCGATTGCCCGATGGCAACGACACCCCGCCCGTGCTGCGCCAGCGGCAGCGCCAGATCGCGCAGGTCGCCGCCCTTGAACACGCCGCCGACGATGGCAACCACGGCATCAAAACTTTCGATCGACCGTGCGGCGGCCTCGATGTTGGTGGCTTTCGAATCGTTAATGAATCGCACGCCCTGGACAGCGCCCACGGGTTCCATCACATGCGGCAGCCCCCGGAAGTGCTCGAGCGCGCGCTGCATCCCCGCAGAGCTCGCGCCCGCCAGGTGGGCGACGGTGCAGGCGGCCACAACGTTGCCCTGCTGGTGCGCGCCGGGCACCTGCACCATGTGCAGCGGTACCAGTACCTGCGTGGTGCCGTCTGCAGCCCGATGCCTGATCGCCCCGTCGTGCACAAAGACTGACGTGCCGCCCGACGGCTGCCGTCCATAGCGCACCACCTGCGCATGCGAGACCGTCGCCATCCGGCACGACGTGTCGCTGTCGGCGTTGATCACGAGCCAGTCGCCGTCGGTCTGGCGTGCCGTGATGCGGGCCTTCGCCTGCCAGTACGCCTCGAACGTGGCATGCCGATCGAGATGATCGGGTGACACATTCAGCACGGCAGCAATCCACGGGTGAAACGTGTCGGTCGAATCGAGCTGGAAGCTGCTGGCCTCAACCACGTGCAGGGTCTCGGGCGTTGACGCATCGACCTGTGCACTGAGCGGCACGCCGATATTGCCGCCGACCAGCACGGGGTGACCGGTGGCCTCGAGCATGTGTCCGACCAGTGCCGTGGTGGTCGACTTGCCCTTGGTGCCGGTGATGGCAATCAGTCGCCCGCGAATCCAGCGAGCGGCCAGTTCGAGCTCGCCGATGACCGGCACGCCTGCGGCACGGGCCGCGGCCAGGGGGGCCAGTGTGGTTGGCACGCCGGGGCTGGTGACAATCAGATCGGCCGACGTGAAGAGGGCCTCGGTGTGCTGTCCCAGTTCGAGCTGCACCGACGCGACCTGCAGCGCCACCGTATCGGCCTCGGGCAGCGAGGCCCGCGCATCCGTCAGCGTGACGAGCGCCCCGCGACGCGCCAGCAGCAGCGCGGCGGCGACGCCGCTGCGGGCGGCCCCCACCACCAGCACGCGCTGGCCTGCGACGGAGAACGGTGCGGGCATCATCGCAGCTTCAGGCTCGTGAGACTGAACAGCGCGAAGATAATCGCGATGATCAGGAACCGGGTGATGACCTTGGGCTCGGCCCAGCCGATCAGTTCAAAATGATGGTGCAGCGGCGCCATGCGGAATACCCGCGTGCCACGCAGCTTGAATGAGGTGACCTGGATGATTACCGAGGCGGCTTCCATCACGAATACGCCGCCGACGAACACCAGCAGGATTTCCTGCTTGATCAGAATGGCCACGATGCCGAGGGCGCCTCCGAGGGCCAGGGACCCTACGTCGCCCATGAAGATCTCGGCCGGATGGGCGTTGTACCAGAGGAAGCCGAGGCTGGCACCGACGAGTGCGCCGCAGAACACGGTCAGCTCGGCCGCCGGAGCAAAGCGCACCAGCAGCAGGTAGTCGGCAAACACCTTGTGCCCGGTCACATATGCCAGCGCCGTAAGTGTGGCTGCCGCCACGGCAAACGTGCTGATAGCCAGTCCGTCGAGGCCGTCGGTCAGGTTGACGGCGTTGCTCCACGCCACCAGCACGAAGACCGCAAACGGCACATAGAACCATCCCAGATCGGGGATCCACTGCTTGAAGAACGGGAAGATGAGGCGCGTGTTGTAGAGGTCCTGAGTGGACATCCACATCAGTACCAGGCTCACCGCGAGGCCCGTGACCATCTGCAGGCCCATCTTGTAGCGCGGTGCCAGCCCGCCCGAAGACCGTCGCGTGATCTTCAGGTAGTCGTCTAGAAATCCGATGCCTCCGAACGCGGCCGTCGTCAGCACGGCCAGCCACACCGGCAGGTTCGTGAGGTCGGCCCACAGCAGCGTCGGCCCAAGGGCCGCCGCCAGAATCAGCAGGCCCCCCATCGTAGGCGTGCCGGCCTTGGACTGGTGCGACTGCGGCCCCTCCTGGCGAATGACCTGCCCAATCTGGAAGGTGCGCAGCCGCCTGATCAGCCAGGGCCCCAGCAGCAGACTGATGGCCAGCGCGGTCAGGCTGGCTGCCGCCGTCCGGAATGTGATGTAGCGTGCCACATTGAGAAACGGCAGCGATGGCACGAGCGGCAGCAGGAGGTGATACAGCACCGCTAGGCTCCCGTCTCCAGCAGGCGGTCGACGACCAGATCCGTGCGGGTGCCGCGCGATCCCTTCACCAGCACGAGATCACCGGGCTGCACCAGGGCGGCCACGCGGGAGGCGGCCTCGGCACTGGTGTCAGCATGCACCCATGCCGATGCGGAAAGTCCGGCAGCGACGGCGGCGTCGCCCAGGACCCGGGCCGGGGCCGGCCCGACCGTGACCAGCAGGCCGACGCCCGACGCGGCGGCCGCGCGACCGCAGTCGGCATGCAGCGACTCTGAGGGCGCACCAAGCTCGAGCATTTCGCCCAGCACGGCGATGCGGCGGCCAGGGCAGGCGCTGTGCGACAGCATCTCGAGGGACCGCCGCAGGGCGGAGGGACTCGAGTTGTAGCTGTCGTCGACGACCGTGAGACCCGAGGGCAGCGCATGCACCTCACCCCTCCGATGCGCCGGCCTGAGCGTGGCGATGCGTGCCGGCAGTGCAGACAGCGGCACCCCGAAGGCCAGCGCCACCGCAATGGCGCAGAGCACATTCGACAGCTGCGCGAGACCCGGAATCTGCACCGTGATGCTGCACGTGCCGCCTGGCGTTTCGACCAGGGCCCGTGTCCCCAGGACACCCAGGTCGCTGACGCGGGTGGCCCGCACCTCGGCGCCCGGCGACAGACCGACGGTGATGACACGGCCCGGGAACGCCGCCGTGCGCGTCATCACGCGAGGGTCATCCGCGTTCGCGACAAAGACCGTGTCGGGCCCGGCCCCTTCGAGAATTTCGGCTTTGGCGTCCGCAATACGCTCGGCACTGCCGAAGTTGCCGATGTGCGCGTCACCCACGTTGGTCCACACACACACATCCGGCTCGGCGATACCGACCAGTGTGCGGATTTCCCCGGCGTGATTCATGCCGAGTTCCATCACGGCGACGTCGGCGCCATGCCGAAGCGCGAGCAGCGACAGCGGCAGCCCGATGTGATTGTTCAGGTTGCCCTGGTTTTTCACGACGGCATGGTGGCCGTCGAGCAGCGCGGCGATCGCTTCCTTCGTGCTGGTCTTGCCGGCGCTGCCAGTGATGGCGACCACGCGCGCCCCCGAGTGCCTCCGCACCGCACGTCCCAGCCGCTGCAGGGCACGCACCGTATCGTCCACCAGTACCACGGTGGTCCGGGACGCCAGCCGCTCGGCCACGTCGGGCCGGCTGACCACGACCAGCGAGGCACCGGCCGCGATGGCCGCGTCGGCAAACTCGTGTCCATCACGAGCAGCGACGATGGCCAGGAACGCGCTGCCCGGCTGCAGCTGTCGCGAGTCGTAGGCCCAGCTGTCGGGCACGGTGTCGGCCGACCCGCCGACCAGGGTCCCGTCCATCCAGATGGCGGCCTGTCCGGCGGTGAGTGTCAGGGCATGGCCGGTCACACGGCACGTCCCTTCCGGGCCCGGCGCGACGCCAGGGCCGCGCGCGACTCCGCCACATCGTCAAATGGCAGCACCTCGGCGCCGATGTGCTGGGTCTTCTCGTGTCCCTTGCCAGCGACCAGCACCAGGTCACCGGCCGTCGCCATGCGAACCGCGCGCGCGATGGCGGCCGCCCGATCTTCGATCGCCGTCACCTCCGAGTGCCGCTGCCCCTTTGCATCAGGGGTGATTCCGCGCCTGATGTCCTCGATGATGCGGCCTGGTTCCTCGCTGCGCGGGTTGTCGGACGTGATGATGACGACGTCGCTCAGACGGGTGGCCACCATGCCCATCAGCGGTCGCTTGGTCCGGTCGCGATCGCCACCGCACCCGAACACCGTCAGCAATCGCTGCGAGGCGAGCGGACGCGCCGTCTCAAGCAGGTTACGCAGCGCATCATCGGTGTGTGCGTAGTCGACCACGACCGTGATGTCATCCTCCGGGGACGACACCACCTCAAAGCGACCAGGCACGCCCGGCAGCGAGGCGATGCCGCGTGCAATGGCCTCAGGGGAAATGCCGAGTGCGACAGCGGTCGCCGTGGCGGCGAGGATGTTGTACACATTCGGTCGCCCCACGAGGGACGACTGCACATAGATGGCGCCAACCGGCGTCTGCAGCGTGCACCGCAACCCCGTCAGCGACATGGCCAGATCGGTGGGCATCACGTCGGCTGCCTGCGTGATGCCGTAGGTAACATGCCGGGGACACGCGGCCATCAGCTGTGACCCGCGCGGGTCATCCATGTTGATGACGCCCGGCGCCTCAGCGTCAAGCATCTCGAACAGGCGTCGCTTGGCCGCGAAGTACGCTTCCATATCGCCGTGGAAGTCGAGATGATCACGCGTCAGGTTGGTGAACACGCCCGCCGCGAACCGCATGCCGTCGACGCGCCGCAGCGCCAGCGCATGCGACGACACTTCCATCACCGCCGACCGGCAGCCGTAGTCGATCATCTCGGCCAGCAGCGCCTGCACGTCTGTCGACTCGGGCGTCGTGCGCGCGGCCCCGCGCTCCTCACGCCCGATTCGGTATGAGACGGTACCGAGCAGGCCGGCCGTCATTCCCGCCGCATCGAGAATCGACGCCAGCAGGTAGCCGGTCGTGGTCTTGCCATTTGTGCCGGTGACGCCGATGACCGGCATGCGTCGGCTGGGCGAGTCGTAAAACCGATCGGCCAAGAGGGCAATCGCCAGCCGCGCATCGCCTGTGGGAATCCACGCGTGGCTGAAGCCCTCGGGACACGGCGCCTCGGACACGACGGCGATCGCCCCGCGCGCCACCGCCTGCGGCACATAGCGCGTGCCGTCGTCCTTCAGTCCCTGCAGGGCGACGAACACGGCGCCTGCCTGCACCTGCCTCGAGTCGTAGGCAATCTGCGTCACGCGCGTCTCACCGCCGTGGGGCCCCAGCGCCGCTACTGCGGTCCCGGCCGGCACGACGCCGATGACGTCAGACAGTGTCATGGCCGCACCACTCCCGGCACCAGGGCCTGGGGTGGCACACGTACCAGCGTCAGCGTCGCGAGCCCGCCTAGTTCAATGGGACTGCCGGCGGCAGGCGTCTGGTCGACCACCAGGCCCTGGCCACTGATCCGCGGCGTCAGGCCGAGCCGCACCAGTTCGTGCACCGCCTCGCGGGCCCCGAAGCCAGTCAGGTCTGGGACCGTGCTGTCGGTGGACTGCACCGCGGCCGTCTGAATAATCTCGGGCGTGGTGGAGGTCATGCGCGCCGCCGCGTGCCGCGTCACCACGACCGGCGGGGCCGCATCGATGTTGGGCGCCACGCCCAGGTGACGCAGTGCGGCTGTCGCCACGCGCTGGAAGACCGGTGCCGCGATGATGCCGCCTGTGTCACCACCGACGCGCGGCGAATCGATCATCACAATCATCGCCAGCACAGGATTGCGCGACGGCACAAAACCGGCGAACGACACGTTCTGCTGCGACGCCGAGTAGCGGCCACCCACCAGCTTGTCGGCGGTGCCGGTCTTGCCCGCCACGGTGTACCCCGCCACCTTTGCACGGGTCGCCGTACCGCGTTCGACAACGGCTTCCATGATGGCCGTCATGGTGGCGGCAGTCTTTTCGGAAATCACCCGGCGCTTCGCGGTCGGGGCCGTCACCGTGCGTACGCCGTCCAGCGTGATGGCCCGCACGAGGCGGGGCTCGTACAGGGTGCCTCCGTTGGCAACCACCGATGCCGCAGTCACCACCTGCAAGGGTGTCACGCCCACCTGGTAGCCCATCGACACTGAGGCCAGGGCACTTGGATCGAGCTGGCGATACACAATGCCACCGCTCTCGCCCGCAAAGTCGCGAGACGCAGGCCGCCCGAAGCCGAATGCCCGCACATACTCGAGCATGCGTTCGGCACCGACACGCGCGCCCACCTTGATGGCTCCGACATTGCTCGACTTCACGATGACATCGGTGAACGACAGGGGCCCGTAGCGATGCATGTCATCGATCACGCGGCTGCCGAAGCGAATCATCCCCGCGCTGACATCAATCACATCATCGGGGGTATAGAGGGCATGCTCGATGGCCGCTGAGGCGGTGACGAGCTTGAAGGTCGAACCCGGTTCGTAGATGTCCTGCGTCGATCGGTTACGCCGTGCATCGGCAGAAGCCGTGCCGTAGACATTCGGATTGAACGTGGGCCAGTTGGCCATGGCGAGAATCTCGCCCGTGTGCGGATCGAGGGCCACGAGACTGCCGCCATCGGCACGGTGGGCCTCGACGGCGGCCTTCAGCTCTCGTTCCGCGATGTACTGCAGCTGCGCATCGACCGTCAGTTCAACCGATGCCCCGGCCGTGGGGACCCGTTCGATGCGGCTGAACACGTTATGGCGCGCATCCTCGAGCGCCAGCAGCGTACCCTCACGGCCACGGACGACGCCGTCGAGCGTCGCCTCGACGCCGGCCAGCCCCTTGTTGTCGAGCCCGGTGTAGCCCAGCACGTGCGCGGCCAGCTCGCGGTGCGGATAGACCCGCCGCGTTTCCTTCGTGAATCCGACACCGGGCAGTGCCAGCGCGGCGATCTGCTGGGCCTCAACCGGGCTGACGCGGCGGCGCACGTAGACGAAGTCGCGCTTCTGCCGCAGGCGGGCTTCAATGTCCTCCCGGCCGCGCCGATCGCACGACGGCAGTGCCCGGCACAGGGCCTGCGCGGCCAGGGCCGGGTCACCGACGCGGTTGGGGACCGCGTAGATGCTGTCGGCATCAACACTGGATGCGAGCACACGACCGCTGCGGTCGGCGATTTCCCCCCGGTTCGCCGGGGTCTGCACGGTCCGTCGCCCCTGCGCGGCCACGCGCGCGGACAGGGCGTCGTAGCTAATCACCTGCAGGAACACCAGCCGCACCACAATGGCCACCGTCCACAGCGCGAACACACCGGCCATGACGAGCAGCCGCGAACGCAGCGCGGTGCGGGGCGGCGGGGCGGTGGGTGACGGCGCAGGCATGGCGTACGTGTTCCGAGGCGACGGGTCAGCGGACGGCGACGACCGACGGCGCCGGTGTGGGGGCTGGGGGAACGGTTTCGATTACGAGCGTCTGCCCAGGACCAGGCGTGACCATCTCGAGCTGCTGGGTCGCGAGGCGTTCGATGCGCTGCGGCGATTGCAGGGCTTCCAGTTCCGCGCGCAGGTGACGTCCGGTCTCGGCCTCGCGTGCCCGCTCGTTCTGCAGCGTGTTGAAGTCATAGCCCAGCTGGATGATTTCGAAGCGCTGCCGCATCGTGAACAGGACCGCCCCGCCCACCAGCACGGCGACCCCCAACCACTTCCAGAGCTCGCGATGCCATCCCGTGTCGACCTCGCGCACGACGGGGTTGTTGCGCACGTCCCGGTGAATCTCGTATGCCTGCGCTCGTTCGTCGTGCATGCTCATGCCCCCATCCGTTCCAGCACCCGCAGCTTCGCGCTCCGCGCCCGAGGATTGGCCGCCACCTCGGCCTCTCCCGCCTCAATCGGCCGCCGTGTCAGGACGCGGACCGCAGGGGTATCGCCCTGCGTCAGCGCCCGAAAGGCGTGCTTGACCATCCGGTCTTCCAGCGAGTGGAAGCTGATGATGGCCAGCCGTCCACCCGTGCGTCCCGACCCGTCAGGCACCTGCAGCCGCGGCCACATGCGCCCGATCACCTGCTCAAGCGCACCCAGCTCGTCGTTGAGCCAGATGCGCAGGGCCTGAAACGTGCGCGTGGACGGATCGATCCGCTGCCACGGCCCACCCACGGCCCGCCGCGCCACGGCGGCCAGCTGCCCGGTCGTCGCGAGCACGCCCTGCCGTCGTGCGTGGACGATCGCCCGCGCCACCCGCCGTGACTTCCGCTCGTCGCCGTAGCGGTAAATCACGTCGGCCAGCGTCTGCTCGTCCACGTCGTCCAGTCGCTCGGCCAGCGTCGGCCCCTGCGACTGGTCCATCCGCATGTCGAGCGGCTCATCGCGGCGGAAGCTGAACCCGCGCCCCGCCTCGTCGAGCTGCATCGACGACACTCCGAGGTCAAGCAGCACCCCGGCCACTGACGCCACCCCCTGCGCGTCGAGCACCGACGGCAGGTCGCGGTAGTCGGCATGCACCAGCGCGACGCGGTCCCCGAAGCGCGCCAGCGTCTCTCGCGCCAGCGCCAGGGCCCGCAGGTCGCGGTCCACACCAATCAGCCGGTCGGCTCCGCCGTCCAGCAGACGTTCGGCGTGGCCACCGCGCCCCACCGTGCCATCAACGAACACGCCCCCGCGCTCTGGCGCGAGGGCGGCCTGCACCTCGTCGAGCAGGACAGACACATGGGGGGCCTCGAGGCTGGTCACCTAAATGCCAAAACCCGCCAGCGCCGCCGCATCGTCATCGGTGAACGGTTCGCGGATGAGGCGCGCCACGAACCGTTCGTGATTCCAGACCTCCAGATAGTTCTGCTGCCCCAGTACGTCGACCTCTCCCGCCATCTGCGCGCTTTCGCGCAAACGGGCGGGAATGAGCACACGCCCCTGGTCGTCGAGGTCAGCCACCTGACCAAAGAAGTTGATGCGATCGAGAAATTTCTGCCGCGCCGGATGCGTGGACGGCATCTGCGCCAGCCGGCGTTCGATCTCGAGCCACACCGGCATCGGATAGACACGCACCGACTCGCCTGTGAGACTCGTGACAAACAGATCGCGACCGTGCGCCTCCTGCATGGCGACGCGAAAGCCGTTCGGGACTTTCAGGCGTCCCTTGTCGTCGATTTTGGCCGGTGAGTTGCCCCGAAGCACGTCAGTTACTCCACTTCACTCCACAATTTTCCACACGCATCGTAGGTGAGGGCCGGGGTGATGTCAATTGAGAACGGGCGGCGGAAGTCGTGTAATTTCTTACAGTTACGTCTTTGTTTCGCCTTGAGGCGTGCAGCCGCGTGCTAGCATGCACCCTTCCGTGGGCATCCGTTCGATTCTGGTCTGCGAAACTCAGGTGCCGTTCGTCCGCGGTGGAGCCGAACTGCTAGTCCAGCAGCTCGTCGACCAGCTTCGCCGTCGCGGGTTCACCACCGACAAAGTCTCGGTGCCGTTCCAGTGGCATCCCAAGCAGGAAGTGCTGGCGCATGCTGCGGCCTGGCGGCTACTGAATCTCTCGGAAAGCAACGGGCAGCCAGTCGACCTGGTCATCGCGACCAAGTTCCCCACCTACTTTGCCCGCCATCCCCGCAAGGTCTGTTGGCTGGTGCACCAGCACCGGGCCGTATACGAGCTGGCCGACACACGCTTCAGCGACTATGCCCACGACGAACTTGACGTGGCGCTGCGCCGGCAGGTGATGGCCCTCGACGAGCAGATGCTCGCGGAATGCGCCGGGTGCTACACGATCTCGCAGACGGTCACGGACCGGCTGGCCCGATTCAACGACATCAGTGCGCCGCCGCTCTACCATCCTCCGCTGCTGGCCCCACGCCTCGAGTCGGGGCCGTACGGGTCGTATGTGCTGTCGGTGTCCCGCCTCGAGGATAACAAGCGGGTCGACCTCACCGTGCAGGCCATGGCGCAGGCACCGCCGGGGCTCTCGCTCATGGTCGTGGGGGAAGGGTCGCAACGCCGCCGCATCGAACAGATGGCCGTTACGCTGGGTATTGGCGACCGCGTACAGTTTGCCGGCGCGGTTAGCGACGATGATCTAGTGACGCTGTATGCCGGGGCATTGGCGGTGGCGTATGTGCCGTTCGATGAAGACTATGGGCTGGCGACCCTCGAAGGATTTCTCGCGGCGCGTCCCGTCATCACGGCGACCGATTCAGGGGGCACCCTGGAATTTGTGACCCATGACGAGACAGGTCTGGTCTGCGACCCGTCGCCCGAGGCCATCGCGGCCGCCATGGCTCGGCTCGACGCCGACCGCGCCCTGGCCGCCAGGCTCGGCGAGGCCGGCAGGGCGGTCGCCCGGCAGATCACCTGGGATGCGGTCATCGAGCGTCTGGTGTCGCATGGCTGAGGTCGGCACGATCTCGGTGGTGATTCCCGCCTGCAACGAGGCGGCGGTCATCGGCCGTGTCGTGACGGCGCTGAGCGCCTGCGCCGCATGGCACGAGGTGCTCGTCATCGACGATGGGTCGACCGACGGCACCGCCGACGCGGCCACAGCCGCCGGAGCACGTGTGGTTCGCCATCCCTACAACAAGGGCAACGGGGCGGCCGTCAAGACCGCCATCAGGCAGGCCACCGGCGACTGGATCATCGTGACCGACGGTGATGGCCAGCATCGCCCCGACGATGTTGTCGCGGTCGCCGCCGCGCTGGGCGACTATGACCTTGTGGTAGGTGCACGGCGGGCCGAGCATCAGGCCTCAGCGGGTCGCCGGGTGGGCAACGCGGTCCTCAACCGCATCGCCACCTACCTGACCGAGCGACCGGTGCCTGACCTAACCTCGGGATTGCGGGGGGCGCGTCGCGAGCGCCTGCGCGAGTTCCTGCACCTGCTGCCCAACGGGTTCTCCACTCCGACGACCACGACGCTGGCCTTCATCAAGGCGGGCTACAACGTCACGTTCATTCCCATCGAGGTGCAGCCGCGCGTGGGCGTGTCGAAGATCAGGCTAGCGCGCGACGGAGCCCGCTTCCTGCTGATTCTGGTGAAAGTCATCACGCTGTTCAGTCCGCTGCGCATCTTCCTGCCGCTGAGCGGGGCGTCGCTGCTGCTCGGCCTTGCCTATGGCGTCTGGCAGGTGATCGCCAAGGGACGCATTCCCAACGGGGCGGTGCTGCTGCTGATGTTTGGCGTGATGGTGTTTCTGGTAGGGCTGGTGTCCGAACAGATCTCCTCGCTGCGGTCGGAAACGCGCGACTAGGGCGGCTGCCGGTCGGACCTTGTGCCGATACGGTCCGGCAGGTTTACAATTGCCACGCGCCTGTCATGTTTGTGAGCCCTACGACGCCGAGCCTGAGCGTCTTCTTCCCCGCGTACAACGACGCCGGCACCATCGCCAGCCTCGTGATCTCGGCCGTGAAGACCGCGGCCACGCTCACCGACGATTACGAAGTGCTGGTCATCAACGACGGCAGCCGCGATGACACGGCCACCACCCTTGACGAACTGGCACGCGTCTACCCGCAGCATGTGCGCATCATCCACCACACGGTAAACCGCGGCTACGGCGGCGCGCTGCGCTCGGGCTTCGAGCACGCGCGCAAGGACCTGGTGTTCTACACCGATGGCGACGCCCAGTACGATCCAGCCGAAATGACCATGCTCTGGACGCACATGACGCCCCACGTCGACTGGGTGAATGGCTGGAAAATCAGTCGCTCTGATCCGTGGCACCGCATCGTGATCGGCCGCCTCTACCACCACACCGTCAAACGGCTGTTCGGCCTGCAGGTGCGCGATATCGACTGCGACTTCCGCCTCATGCGACGCCGCATCTTCGACGTGGTGCAGCTCGAGAAGAGCAGCGGCGTCATCTGCCTCGAGATGATGAAGAAGTTCCAGGACGCCGGCTTCCGCGTGGCCGAGGTGCCGGTGCATCACTATCACCGGATGCACGGGCAATCGCAGTTCTTCAATATGCCGCGCGTCGCGCGGACGCTCGTCGATGTCATGAAACTCTGGTGGGCGCTGGTCATCCGGCGCGAACACCTCTCCGGGCAGCGCGCACGCGCCGCAGCCCTCGGGATGCCCCCCGCCGCATGACGTCTCTCGACGACTACCGCGGACGTCGCGTCCTCATCACCGGCGGCCTCGGCTTCATCGGCAGCAACCTGGCGCACCGGCTCGTCGCACTCGGAGCCGACGTGCTGCTGGTCGATTCGCTGATTCCCGATTACGGCGGCAATCTCGAGAACATTGCCGGGCTCGAGTCGCGGGTGCGGGTGAATATTGCCGATGTGCGCCAGGCCAGCACGATGAACTACCTGGTGCAGGGGCAGGATGTCATCTTTAATCTCGCCGGGCAGGTCAGCCACATCGACAGCATGCGCGACCCGCACACCGACCTCGACATCAACTGCCGCAGCCAGCTGACGATCCTCGAGGCGTGCCGGCACCACAACCCCGGGGTGAAAGTGGTCTATGCCAGCACGCGGCAGATCTACGGCCGCCCTGACTCGCTGCCGGTGACCGAGCAGCACCTCGTGCGGCCTACGGATATCAACGGTATCAACAAGGCCGCCGGCGAGTACTACCATCTCGTTTACAACAATGTTTTCGGCGTAAAGGCCTGCGCGCTCCGCCTCACGAACATCTACGGCCCGCGGCAGTTGCTCAGGCACAACCGCCAGGGGTTCATCGGCTGGTTCGTGCGCCTCATCCTCGAAGATCAGGAACTGCAGGTGTTCGGCGATGGGTCGCAGCTGCGCGACTTCGTCTTCGTCGACGATGCGGTCGAGGCCTTCCTCGCAGCGGGGCTGAGCGACGCGATGAACGGCGAGGCGCTCAATGTCGGTGGTGACACTCCCATCAGCCATCGCGACCTGGTCGAACGGATGATTGCCGTGGCCGGCACCGGGCGCGTCCGCTATGTCGAATGGCCTGCCGAGAAAAAGGCCATCGACATCGGCAGCATTTACTCGGACGCGTCGCACTTCTCCGCCGTGACGGGCTGGACGCCACGCGTCGCCCTGGACGAAGGCCTGCGCCGCACGTTCGAGTACTATCGCTCACGCTTGGTCCACTATGTCTGACCCCTCGCGCGTGGTCTTCAATGCCCTGCGGCCCGCCGAGGACGCCGATGCGATCGCAGCCGCCCTGGTCCGCGTCGTCGCGTCGGGCTGGTACATTCTCGGCCCCGAGGTCGAGCAGTTCGAGGCCGAGTTTGCCGCGGCCTGCCACGCCACACACGCGGTCGGCGTCGGCACTGGCACCGATGCCATCACGCTTATCCTGCGCGCCCTCGACATCGGCCCGGGTGACGAAGTCATCACGCCGCCGCTGTCGGCTGCCTACTCGGCCCTCGCGGTCATGATGACCGGTGCGACGCCGGTCTTCGCGGACATCGACCCGCAGCGCCTGACCATCGACCCGCAGGCTGCCGCCGCCGCCGTCACGCCGCGTACCCGCGCCCTGCTGCCCGTGCACCTGTATGGTCAGTCGGCAGACATGACACCGCTGCTGGCGCTGGCCGAGCGGCACGGCCTCGCCCTGGTGGAAGACTGCGCACAGGCCCACCTCTGCACCAGCGAAGGACGGCCGGTCGGGACGATGGGCATTGCCGGGGCCTTCAGCTTCTATCCGACGAAAAATCTCGGGGCCCTGGGCGATGGTGGAGCCGTCGTGACGCGCGATGCGACGCTGGCCCAGCGGCTGCGTCGCCTCAGAAACGGCGGACAGACCACGCGGTATCACCACGAGGAAGCCGGCGCGAACAGCCGCCTCGATGAGATACAGGCGGCGGTGCTGCGCGCACGCCTGCCGTATCTCGCCGGCTGGACGACGCGACGCCGCCAGATCGCGCAGACCTACCGCGCCGGCTTGACCGGCACCGCGGTGCACGTGCCTCCCCCGTATGATGACGGGCACGTCTACCACCTGTTTCCCGTACTGACACCGCAGCGGACGGCGTTCCAGGCCCATCTGCTGGCACAGGGTGTTGAAACGCTCATCCACTATCCGGTGCCGATTCCCCGACAGCCGGCGCTGTCGTCCCTGCATCCGCGGCAGTGTGCCGTGGCTGACCGCATCTGCGGCGAGGTGTGCTCGCTGCCACTGTATCCCTCCCTGTCCGACCCCGAGGTCGATCGCGTGATCGCCTCTGTCAGGAGTTTCTGATGCGCGTGCTCATCACCGGGGGCGCTGGCTTCATCGGTTCGCACCTCTGCGAGGCGTTGCTGGCCGCAGGCCATCACGTCGATGTGCTCGACAATCTGTCGACCGGGCGCCTCGAGAACCTGGCCGCGTTCCGCGACTCGCCCCGCTTCACCTGCACCATCGACACGGTCTTCAACGAGTCGCTGGTGGCCGCGATGATCGCCCGTGTCGACGTGGTCTTTCACCTGGCTGCGGCGGTCGGCGTCAAGCTCATCGTCCAGGAGCCCGTGCACACCATCGAAACCAATGTGCACGGCACCGAGGTGGTGCTGCGCCAGGCAGTACCCGGCAGGCAGCTCGTGTTCATCGCGTCGACGTCAGAGGTGTACGGCAAGAGCACCGCGGTGCCCTTCCGTGAGGATGCCGACCTGGTGATGGGCTCGACGACACGCCATCGCTGGGCCTATGCGTGCAGCAAGGCCCTCGATGAATTTCTGGCGCTCGCCTACTGGAAGCAGCACCAGCTGCCGGTGATTGTGCTGCGATTCTTCAACACCGTGGGTCCGCGCCAGACGGGGCAATACGGCATGGTGCTGCCGACGCTGGTGCGGCAGGCCCTGACCGGTGCGCCGCTCACGGTATTCGGCGACGGTACACAGACTCGCAGCTTCACCTATGTGGGTGACGTCGTGTGGGCGCTGCTGCAACTGATGCAGACACCCTCGGCCGTGGGACAGGTCTTCAATGTGGGCAACACCGGCGAAATCTCGATTCGCCATCTGGCCGAGCGCATCCTCGCCATCACGGGCAGCCCCTCGCCCATCGTGACAATTCCCTACGAAGAAGCCTACGACCCGGGCTTCGAGGACATGCCACGGCGCGTGCCCGACCTGTCAAAGCTGACCGCCGCCATCGGCTACCAGCCGAAGGTGCAGCTCAACGAAATCATCCAGCGGGTGGTCGACAGCCAGCGCGAGTCTGAGCCCGCCCTCCCGTAACTCCGGAGGACACCATCGTGACGCAGACCGCGGGCGTATAATCGTGAGAGAGGTCGCCATGCACACGATGCCCCTGCCGAGTCTTGCGCTCGCCGCTGCACTGGTCGCCTGCGGTGCCCAGGCACACGCGCAGGGGCAGGCGACCCTGCACTTTGCCGAGGGACGCGTGAGCGTGTCAGCCGCCAATGTGCCGCTGCGCACCCTGCTGGAAGACTGGGCCCGCCTCGGGCAGACCCGCATCGTCAATCTCGATCGGGTCGTGACCACTCCTGTCTCCATCACCCTCGAGAACGTGCCCGAGGCCGAGGCCCTCGAAGTCATCATGCGCAGTGCGGCAGGCTACATGGCAGCCCCGCGCGCCGTGCGCCTGGCCGGAGCCTCGACCTTCGACCGCATTCTCGTCATGCCTGTGGGCAGCGCGTCAGGCGACGCCGCTGCTGACGATGGAGCGCGACGGGGCGCTGGCGCTGATGCCTCGGCGCGGCAGCGCAGGGGACGCGGAACAGGGGCGCCGTCGATCGACCCCGTGCCCATGCCCGACATCGTCAACACCGATGCCGATTCGCCCTTCGGGCAACCGGTCGACAATCCCTTTCAGGCCAATCCATTCATGAACGCCGGGCAGCCACCGGCGTTCGGCCAACCGACGCCGTTCGGGACCCCGGTGCTGCCGGGACCCACGCCGCCCCCGCTGTTCGGGCCTGTCGATGGTGCGGGGGCCACGTTCCCGACCCAGAATCCCTTCCTGCAACTGACCCCGATGCAGCCGTCGGGCGCACCACTGGCCCCGGCCGCAGGTCCGTCTAACGGCCTCGGCGGCGCCACCCTGCCGGGCGTGGTGATGCCCACCACGCCACCTCCCGCGGGCACCCCCGGCCGTCCGCCCGGCGGCGCCTAGGCGCGCCCGGCGCACCAGCCCGCATCCGTCGATGGCCGACATCGAACTGTTCTCGCCCGACGACCGTCGCAGCCTCGACCTGCTCTTCCGACGCACCGAGGGACACGAGGCCGCCGACCGTCTCGCGTTTCTCTGGGACTGGGAACGCCGCAATCCCGCAGGCCTCGGAGGACGTCCCTCCATTCTGGTCGTGCGTGAAGGACCCACAGTCATCGCGGCCTGTCCCGTCATGCGCGTCCGGGCCGTGGTTCACGGTCAGGTGGTGACCGGCGCGTGGAGCGATGGCCCCCTGGTGGTCGGCGAACGCCAGCGGCAGGGGCTGGGGGGCGCGCTGCTCCGCGCCTGGGACCGCAGCAGTGGCCTGACGCTCGGGGCACGGCTCACCGAGGCCACGCGGCAACGCCTCGACGAGATGCGCTGGCCGGCCGCCGTCAGTGTGCCCTGCCTCGTGAAGCCCATCAGCCGCCGCGCCCTGCGCCTGCCGCATTGGCCCGTGGCCCTCAACCGCCTGGTGTCGGCGGTGACGCTGCCGTTCGTGCGCCTGGTCTCGCGGCTGCAGCCTATCGCCGACGAAATTGAATCGGTGCGCCGGTTTCCCGCCGAGGTCGATACCCTCTGGGCCGAGGTGCGCGACAGCTTTGATGTGGCCGTCTGCCGCGAGGCCACCTATCTCAACTGGAAGTTCCTCGAGGCCCCGCACGTGCGCTATCACGTGGCCCTGCTGCGCCGCGACGGACAGCTGCGCGGCTATGTGGTCTATCGCCATGGCCGCGAACCTCAGGGCCGGGTGACGACCATCATCGATTTGCTGGCACACCCCGGCGACGTCCGCACCATCGCGGCGCTGGCCAGCTGGGTCGATCGCGAAGCCCGCAGCGAAGACGTCGACAAGGTCCGCTGCTATGTCACCCACAAGGGGTTCCGCCGCGCCCTGAGGCGTCTGGGGTTCTTTGCCGTGCGATCTGATCTGGCATTGACCGTCAAGGTCAACGGCGTCAGCGTCGCGCCGGCCTTCTATACCGATACGGAACGGTGGCACTTCACCCTCGGTGATGGCACGATCGATCACTGATGTCCGAGAAACGAGCGTCCCATGTCCCTTGAAACACAGCTGAGCACCGATATCGCCGCCGCCATGAAGGCCCGCGACACGGTGCGCCTGTCGACCTTCCGCATGCTCAAGACGGCGCTGACCACCAAGAGCATCGAGAAGGGCCGTGCCCTCGAGCCGGCCGAAGAGCTGCAGGTCGTCAGCGCGCTGGTCAAGCAGCGCCGCGATTCGATCGAACAGTTTGTCGCCGGTCACCGTCCCGATCTCGCGGCGAAGGAGCAGGCCGAAATCGAGGTGCTCGAAACGCTGTTGCCACCGGCCGCCTCCGACACCGACATCGCCGACGCTGTCGAAGCTGCCGTCACCGAAACGGCCGCGACCAGCGCGAAGGATATGGGACGCGTGATGAAGGCCGTCATGGCCAGGCTGGCCGGGAAGACAGCCGACGGACGGAAGGTCAACGAGGCCGTGCGCGCACGCCTCGCGCAGGGATGACCGCCCCCCGGCTGGCCCGCTCGGCCAGTGTCATCGGGCTGGCCACCATGTCCAGCCGCCTGCTCGGCCTCGTGCGCGAGCAGGTGCTGGCCTACTACTTCGGCGCCAGCGATGCGATGGATGCCTTCCGCGTCGCCGTGCGCGTACCCAACCTGCTGCGCGACCTGTTTGCCGAAGGGGCCATGAGCAGCGCGCTTGTGCCAACGTTCACTGCCACGCTGACGCGTGACGGACGGCCCATGGCCTGGCAGCTGGCGCACTCGGTCTTCAGCGCGCTCACCCTCATCACCGGCATGCTCGTGCTGGCCGGCATCCTCTTCGCACCGGCCCTCATCCGCTTCATGGCCGACGACTTTGCCGACGTGCCCGGGAAGTTCGAGCTGACCGTACAGCTGTCACGCATTGCCCTGCCGTTTCTCACCCTGGTGGCCCTCGCAGCCGCCTGCATGGGCATGCTGAACGCGCTCGGCACGTTTTTTATTCCTGCGCTCTCGCCGGCCATGTTCAATGTGGCCAGCATCCTGCTGGTCATTCTCCTCGTACCCTTCGCCGACACGCTCGGCCTGCCGCCCATCGTCATCGTCGCCATCGGCATGCTGGCCGGCGGGGCCGGCCAGGTGGCCCTGCAGTGGCCCGCGCTGCGCCGAGAGGGCTATCGCTATCGGCCCGCGCTCGACCTGGGTGACCCGGCGCTGCGCCGCGTGCTGCTGCTCATGGGTCCGGGGACTATGGGACTCGCGGCGACGCAGCTGAATGTGTTCATCAACACCATCCTGGCAACCGGTGAAGGCACGGGTGCAGTGTCGTATCTCGACTATGCCTTCCGGCTGATGTATCTGCCCATTGGCGTGTTCGGCATCTCGGTGGCCACCGCCACCACACCGGCGGTGTCGAAGCTGGTGGCCACCGGCGAGCGGCACCGCATCGGCGAGACCATCACGCAGGCCATCGGCCTGACGGCGCTGCTCAACATTCCGGCCACGCTCGGGCTCATCGTGCTGGCCGAGCCGATCATCCAGGTGATCTACGAGCACGGCAGCTTCACGCCCGGTGACACGCTGGCCACGGCCGCCGCGCTGCGCTTCTATGCCGTGGGACTCATGGGCTACGCCGTCGCCCGCATCATTGCCCCGACGTTCTATGCGATGGGCATGAGCCGCACACCGGTACTCATCAGCATGCTGTCGGTCGCGGTCAGTGTGGCACTCAACCTGCTGCTGGTGCAGTCGCTCAGCTATCGCGGCCTGGCGCTGGGCACCTCGTTCGCGGCGCTCCTCAATGCCAGCGCGCAGATGTGGATGCTGCGCCGGGCCCTGGGCACCCTCGAGACCAGCGCAGTGATCGACACCGTCCTGCGGGTGCTGCTGGCCAGCGGGGCCATGTCGGCCGCCGCCTGGGGCAGCCACCGCCTGATGCTCACCGCGCTTCCGGGCGACGCGGTGCTGCTGCAGGCGACGCGCCTTGGTGCGGCCATCGCGGCCGGGGTCGCCGTGCTGGCCCTGGCCGCATGGGTCCTGCGCGTCGCCGCCCTGCGTGACGTGGTGCAGTTGGTGGCGCGCCGCATCGGAGGCACGCGTCGTGACTGACCTGGCCGCATCAGCACCTGCCCGACGGGGATGGCTTGAGCTTGACCTGCGCATCTGGAAGGTCGCCTCGACGCACCTCGTCGTCGATGCCTATACGAACCTCTACGCGCCGCTGCTGCCGCTGCTCATTCCACATCTCGGGCTGTCATTGACTGCCGCAGGCACGCTGGCGATGGCCTTTCAGATGGCCAACTCGGTGTCGCAGCTGGCCTTCGGCGCACTGGCCGATCGGTGGCGACCGCGGGCCCTGATGCTGGGGGGCCCGCTGCTGGCCGTCGTGGTGCTGAGCTTCATCGGGCTCAGCACATCGCCGCTGATGCTCGGGGCGATTCTGGTGGGCGGCGGCCTCGGGGGCGCCGCGTTTCATCCGCCGGCGGCAGCGCTGGTCTATCGCCTCGCCGATCACCGCAAGGGTCTCGCGATGTCGGCGCACATCTCGGGTGGCTCGCTGGGCTTCGCCCTGTCGCCCATCCTGTTTGTACCCTTCATCGCGCGCATGGGCCTGACGTGGTCGCCGCTCATCATGCTGCCCGGCCTGCTGGCCCTCGGCTGGACCCTGCGGCAGATTCCCGTCATGCCCCGATTGGCGACGCACAAACGATCGGGCTGGGCCAGCCTGCGCCCGGCCGCCATGCCGCTGGCGCTGGTGTACTTCACCGTTGTGCTCCGCACCGCCACGTCGTACGGCTTCATGACGTTTGCGCCCACGCTGCTGACCACGCGCGGCCTCTCGATCGACCAGGCCTCGAGGGCCATCTCGCTGTACCTGCTGACCAGCGGCATTGGCGGATTCATCGGCGGCCCGCTCGCCGATCGCTACGGCGCCCCGCGCGTGATGGTCGTCACGCTGCTCGCCTCAGTGCCGTTCCTTGCTGTGGCTCCGACGCTGTCGCCGTGGGGCTTCACCCTCATGCTGGCCATCGGCGGACTGCTGCTGCAGTCGACCCTGCCGGTGAGCGTCACCTATGCACAGTCGCTGACCACGGCGGGAGCCGCCACGGTGTCGTCGCTGATGATGGGCGTGGCCTGGGGCATGGGCAGCCTGGCCGTGCCACTCATCGGCCGCATGGCTGATGCGTACGGAATCAATACCGCGCTGCTGGTGATGTCGGCGGTGCCGATTGTCGCGGCGGCGCTGGCCGCACAACTGACGCGCGTACAGACCGCGCGTTGAACGCATGCGGTGCCCCGATCGCCCACGCCCGTAGTACGATCGCCCCGTGGCACGCTACCGCACATTCTCGAGCTATCAGATTGGGCCCGGTCCCATGGGGCCAGCCGTCACCGTACTGCTCGTCGCCAACGTCGCGATGTGGCTGCTGACCCTGCTGGTGCCGCAGATGACGCTGCGGCTCGGCCTGGCACCGCGCGATGTCTTCGAACAGTTCGCGCTGTGGCAACCGTTCACCTACATGTTCCTGCACGACACCGGCGGGCTGTCGCACCTGCTGTTCAACATGCTGTCGCTGTGGATGTTCGGCACCGAACTTGAGCGTACCTGGGGCACGCGCCGATTTGTCAGGTATTACCTCACTACCGGCATCTGCGCCGCACTGCTGACGCTGGTCGTCTCGCTCGTCGTGCCGGCGCTCTACTTCACGCTGACCGTCGGGGCATCAGGCGCGATTTACGGACTGCTGCTGGCCTGGGCCCTGCAGTTTCCACACCGGTCGATCTATCTGTATTTCGTCTTTCCCGTGCCTGCACGCATCTTCGTGCTCATCGCTGGCGCGGTCGCGTTCTTCTCGTCGATCGGCGGGCCCGGCGGCAGCGTGGCGCACCTCGCGCATCTCGGTGGCCTGGTCGTCGGCTATGCCGCGCTGCGCACGCGAGGCCTGCGGCTGCGCGACCTGTGGACCCGGTGGTGGCGGGACCGCAGCCGCTTTGATGTCTACAACGGGGGCCGCGCACCACGGCGAGACGACGGGACGCAGGACTGGAAGAAGCACATCCACTGACGCGGGGGCACGGCGCGCGTGCCCCCGTCTGTCGAACTCATTTCTTATGAAAGTACGTGTCGGTGCCATCCAGCCAGTCGTGCCGGATGGGGCTGAACACATCCATTTCGAACGTATCTGCCAGTGCCTCGGCCTGGTGCGGCACCCATGAGGGAATATGCAGCACCTCGCCCTCGCGCACGGTGATCGTCTCGCCGTGGATGAGAAACCTGAGCGCCCCCTGGAACACATAGGTCAGCTGCTCGCTCTCGTGCGAGTGCATGGGCACCACCGCTCCCTGCTTGAGGTGGATGTGCGCGATCATCTCGCGCTCGCCCGTGATGATCTTCCGCGAGATCATTTCGGTCACTTTCTCGAGGGGAATAGACTCCCAGGCATGCAGTGTCACCGGCGCGTCGCTCATGATTTTTCCTCGTGGATTCAGGTCGTTTCCCGCATCATTCCGGATGGTATACATTGCTGTCTATGAAGGCAGCCGCAGTTGCACCACTCGCCAGCGTTCCGTCCGCCGCCACCGCCACGGCCGCGTGGCAAGGACTGACGCCGGCTGATCTGCGGCGGGCCTACCGCGTCATGCTGCTGTCACGGCGGCTCGATGACAAGGAAATTCAGCTCAAGAACCAGAGCCGCATCTATTTCCAGATCAGCGGGGCCGGTCACGAGGCCATCGGCGTTGCCAGTGGCCTCCACCTGCGCGGCGGCCACGACTGGTTCTATCCCTATTATCGTGATCGCGCACTCTGCCTGACCATCGGCATGACGCCGCTCGACATGCTGCTCGGCGCCGTCGGCTCGGTGCAGGATCCGAATTCGGGTGGCCGGCAGATGCCCTCGCACTGGGGGCACCGCCTGCTGAATATTCCGTCGCAGGGCAGTCCCACCGGCACACAGGCCCTGCAGGCCATCGGCGCGGCCGAGGCCGGCATGCTCTACCGCGACATCCCGGGCATTCCCGATGCCGCGTCGCGGCAGCACCCTGACGAAGTCGTCTACATGTCAATCGGTGAGGGCGCGACCAGCGAGGGCGAATTCTGGGAATCGCTCAACACCGCCTGCACCCGGGTCACGCCCGTCCTCTTCATGGTGGAAGACAACGGCTATGCGATCTCGGTGCCCGTCGAGGTGCAAACGCCCGGCGGAGACATCTCGCAGCTTGTCACAACCTTCCCGCACCTCAAGATCGTGCGCTGCGACGGCACCGACTTTCTGGCCAGCTATGCCGCCGTCGGCGAGGCCGTCGACTACATCAGGCGCGAGCGCAAGCCGGCCTTCGTGCACGCGCGCGTCACACGCCCCTACTCGCACTCGCTCTCCGACGATGAGCGGCTGTACAAGACGCCGGAAGAGCGCGCAGCCGAGGCGGCGCGCGACCCGATTGTGCGGATGCGCGCCCTGCTGCTCGAGCATCACCTCGCCACCGAGGCCGATCTCGAGGCGGTCGCCGCCGATGTTGATCGCGAGATTCTGGCCGCCACCGATGCCGCCCTCGCCGCTCCACGGCCCGATCCTGCAGATGCCGCGCTGTTTGTCTACTCGCCCGACGTCGATCCCACCTCGTCGGCGTTCTCGACACCGGAAGCGCCCTCAGGCAAGCCCGACACAATGGTCGCGGCCATCAACCGCACGCTGCACGCTGAAATGGCGCGCAATCCGCGCATGGTGGTGTTCGGCGAGGACGTAGCCGATGCCAGCCGCGAAGCGGCACTCGGCACGGTGCAGGGCAAGGGGGGCGTCTTCAAGGTGACGCACGGCCTGCAGAAGACCCACGGCAGCGTGCGCGTGTTCAACTCGCCGCTCGCCGAGGCCAACATCATCGGGCGCGCCGTCGGCATGGCCACGCGCGGTCTCAAGCCGGTCGTCGAGATCCAGTTCTTCGACTACATCTGGCCTGCCATGATGCAGCTCAAGGACGAGATGTCGATGCTGCGCTACCGCTCGGGCAACAATTTCTCGTGCCCCATGGTGGTGCGCGTGCCGATCGGCGGCTATATCAACGGCGCGCCCTACCACAGCCAGTCGGGCGTCAGCATCTTTGCCCACTGCCCCGGCATCCGCATCGCGCTGCCCTCGAACGCCGTCGATGCCGCCGGGCTGCTGCGCACCGCCATCCGCTGCGACGATCCGGTGCTCTTTCTCGAGCACAAGCACCTCTATCGCCAGACCTACAACAAGGGCACCTATCCCGGCGACGACTTCATGATTCCCTTCGGCAAGGGCGCGCTCCGTCGGGAAGGCACCGATGTCGTGGTGCTGACCTGGGGCGCGCTCGTGCAGCGCTCGCTGCTGGCGGCGCAGCAGGCCGAGAAGGACGGCATCAGCGCCGCCGTGTTCGACCTGCGCACGATCATGCCCTACGACTGGGACGGCATCGCCGCCCTGGTGCGCACGACCAATCGCGTGGTCATCGCCCACGAAGACACGCTGACCAGCGGGTTCGGCGCCGAAATCGCCGCCCGTATCGTCGACGAACTGTTCAGCGAGCTCGATGCCCCGGTGCGCCGCGTGGCCGCGCTCGACTGCCCGGTGGGCTACGCCCCCGAGTTCGAGAAGGCGATTCTGCCGCAGTCGGCCGATGTGCTGAAGGCCATCAGGGAAACCGCTGCCTATTAATGCGATCGATCGCCGCGTCTTTATCAGCCGGTCGCTATCCGTGGCAGCGGCTGGCCTCACCGCGAGCGGCCTCGATCTGCATGCTGCGCATGACGACCGCTTCGACCACGCCACAGTCCATCGCGCCACAGACAGCCTCGCACAGACCCTGAACCGCCGCACCGAGACGCTGCGCGCCATCGACAGCCTGCCCGCACACATCGTCGGACGCCTGCGCGAGCCGCTGGCCTGCGCACGCACCGAGCGCGGCCCCTACTATCTGTTCGATCGCCGCGGCCACGCCGTACACACCTTTGACCCGGCCGATCATGTCTTTCGCACGCTCGTCGACATCGGCAGTGAAGACGGACGGGTGCTGGAACCCAGCGGCTTTTCACTCGCCCCCGATGGCAGCTTTGCGGTGAGCGATGCGCCCGGCGGGCGCGCACGCGTGCAGATCATCGGTCCGGCCGGCCTCCGGCGGCATGTCTTCGCACGGCCGCGCACCATGGTGACACGCCTGCGCATCGGGCCGCTCGCGCTCGGTGGTGCCGGGTCGCTGCACTTCACCGGCGCACGCGTGGTCGTCAGTGAACCGGAATCGGGATGGCTCATCACCGAGCTGGACCTGGACGGCACGCCGGTGCGCAGCCTCGGACGCCTGCGTGCCACCGGACAGGAACACGACCCCGAACTGCATCTCGCGCTGAACGCCGGCATCGTGTGCCCTGACGGCTCGGGCGGCTGGTGGTTTGTCTTCCTCGCCGGCACACCGGCCATCAGGCGCTATGACGCCGACGGGCAACTCGTGTTCGAACGCGTGCTGCAGGGACCGGAGCTCGACGCCGTGGTGGCCGCACAGCCACAGCGCTGGCCACGCCGATCGATCGACGGCCGCGAGGTGCCACTGGTGGTGCCCATCATCCGTGCCGCAGCCGCATCACGCGACGGTGCGCTCTGGGTGTCGTTCGTGGTCCCGGTGACCTACGTCATCGCACCTGACGGCGAGAAGCTCTGCACCCTGACCTTCGACGCAGCAGGCGAGGTGGCGCCCACCAGCCTGTCATTCCCCTCGCGCGACACCGTCATGGTGACGCCCGCCTGCGCCCTGTTTCAGATTCCCAGCTGCGCGCGCAACGCATAGTAGGCGCGGCCATAGCCTTCGCGCAGCGCCTGCTGTGTGGCCCGCAGGTTGTTGGGGTGCGGCACCACCAGCGGCCAGCCGAGCCGCAAGCGCCCCCCTTCAAAGTCGACCGGATACGGATGCACCACCAGCCCCTGCTGCTCGAACAGTGACACCGCCCGCGGCATGTGGAAGGCCGAGGTCACCAGCAGCACACGCGGTGACGACACGCCGCGATCACGCAGCAGCGTGGCCACCTCACGCGCCTCGTCTGCCGTGTTGAAGACGTAGGGTGTGACGACAGTAGCAGTCGCGGGCACACCGCGCGCGATCGCTTCGGCGGTGAGCAGCGACCCCTCGGTCGGCTGCGGCTGTTCAGGAAGGATCGGGGCTCCCGTAAAGACCAGCAGCGGCGCACGGCCTGCGCGAAACAGATCAAGCCCGCCCACGAAGCGATTGGCGTCGAGCCACTCGTAGCGGACCACGGGCCCAGGCACGGGAAGCCACCCGTAACTGAGCACGGCGATGGCGTCGGCCTCTGGCATGGTCGACGGGTCGAGGGCCACCGCCCACTGCTCGGCCGCGCGCGTCAGCGTATAGGACACCACGCGGTTGCTCGACAGATAGAGCAGCAGCACAGCCACTTGCACCAGTCGCCACTGCCGGCGCCACACCGCCAGCACCAGCAGGACGAAGACGACATTCAGCGGCAGGACCAACTCGGGCAGGAACTTGTGAAGAAACTCCATGGTGCCTGCCATCCCCGATCACGCACCGGTACCCGGCCGCCCTCAGGGCTTGCCGGGTGTGTATTCGCGCTCGATATGACCGGTGAGTTCGTCGCGATAGAAGTACACATCGCGCAGGTTGCCGGTGGCATACCGCTCGGCCTGATCGTTGAAGTGCTTCGACCCGGGTACGCTATTGAGGCCGCCGGCCGTCACTGCTTTTGCCTTCACGCGATCACCGAACTCCACCGCCGCCACAAAGCTGTTGCCGCTGGTGCCGTACCACTTCTTCGTGTTCGGGTAGGCACGCGCGCCGAACGACGCCAATGATCCCCAGCGGGCCGAGGCAAACCCGACCGGCGTGCTGACACCCTCGTCGCTGAAGGTCTGCACGATGTCGGCCGTCAGACGCTGGAAGCGGTTGATGTCGCCCCAGGGCGTGTCCCACTTGCCGAAGTCCTGCGTCAGCTTCTCGACCGCCGCTGCAAGCGCGTCGAGCTTCTGCTGTGCCGTCGCCTTCGTGCGCAGGTATCGGTAAATGTCGATCTCCGACGCGCGGGCGTCTGCCGCGGACCGACGCCACAGTTCTTCACCCCAGAACGTCGCCACCGAATTGGCCACCGAGGTCACGCTCCAGCGGTAATCCCATCCGCGCAGCACGTCGATGGGCCCCTTCAGCGTGGCCTTCTGCGGATGTGCCGCCGGCAGCGCATCGTAGGCCTGAATCAGGCCAGGCACGAGCGCCTCGAACTCAGGCTGGTGGCTGTCGAAGGCCAGATCGCGCAGCGTGTCGATCGTGAAATTGCGCATCTTCCCGAACAGCTGCACCGCGTGCACTCCGCGCGGATTTTCGCCGCTGCCGTCGAAGTACGCCGGATAGTCTTTCTCTTTCGGGCTCTCGGCACCCGCCGCAGAGTAGGGCCAGTTATTGGTGTTCTGAATCCATCCGCCCTTGGGATTCACCACATTCGGGCTCTCGGCATACGTGTGGATGCCCTGCCAGTCGGTAGCCGGGTTGCTGCCGTCCACCGGCTGGTCCCAGTTGAGCGTCGGGGTGCGCTTCGGCACGAAGTTCGAGTGGAAGTAGGCGATGTTCCCGTCGGCATCGGCATAGACGGTGTTGTTCGACGAATTGGTATGCGCCTCCATCACCTGCAGATACTCGGCCATGGTCTTCGCCTTGGTGCGCGAGTACGACTGGATGAGCGCCTTCAGCGGCTCTTCCATCAGGCGCACGGCAATCCACTTGCCGTCGGCCTGGCGCACAATCGGACCGTGGTGCGTGCGATAGGCCGTGAACTCGCGCGTGGCCATGCCGGTGTCGGTCTTGTAGGGAACGGTGATGGTGCGCGTCTGCACGGGACGCTCCTCGGTACCGTGCCGGTAGAACACCTGCCCGTCGCGGCGCACAATCGTTTCCAGGTATTCATCGATGTTATCGACGCCACTGGATGTATGCATCCAGCCGAGGCGGTCGTTGAAGCCCTGATAGATGAAGAACTGGCCCCACGTCAGCGCGCCGTAGGCGTTCAGGCCCTCCTCGCTCACCATCTGCGCCTCTTCACGGAAGAAGAACGACGTGTGCGGGTTGATGAAGAGCATCGCCTTGCCTGACGCCGAGTTCGACGGAGCCACCGCAAAGCCGTTCGAGCCGGTCGGTTCCTCGAAGAGCGGGAAACGATCGGTCGAGGCGGCCTTCTCGGTCGCCGCCAGCCCGGTGTAGAACGCCTCGAGCTGCGACAGCGAGACACTCTCGATGTCGCCACCGATGCTGCCTTCGCTGAAGCTGAGGGCCATCCACGGTTCAAACTGCGTGATGACGCGCGGCTTCACCTCGGGATGGGTCGCCAGGTAATAGTTGAGGCCACCGGCCCAGGCGTCCATCAGCGCGCGCAGCCACTCGGGGCTCTGCTGATAGGTGGCCTTCAGCTGGTCGGGATCGATGAACAGCTTCATTCGCAGGTCGCGCCAGATGGCCGACTCGCCCTCGGCTTCGGCGAGGCGCCCCAGGCTGTTGAGGAAGTTGGTTTCGACGCGATTGAAGTCGTCTTCGGCCTGTGCATACATCAGCCCGAAGACCACATCCGCATCGGTCTTGCCGTAGATATGGGGCACACCCCAGTCATCGCGGACGATGCGGATGCCTTCGGCGCGGGCCTGGGCCGCGGCCACCTCGGGGCTGACAGGCGGCGTCGCGGGCGCCGTGGAACAGGCGGTCAGGAACAGCGTGAGGACAAGCGCGGCCTTCTTCATGCGATCTCCGGTCGAGGGGGCAGGGGCACACCGGGCGGGGGCCCGGCCACACCCGGGCGATTGTGCCACAGTCAGGCCCGCGGGCCGAGCACACGCGTCAGAAAGCGCCCGATATGCGCCCCGATCATCGCGGTGTCGTGCGGCGCAATGATGCGGCCGGCCAGCACGTGGTTGTCAGGGTCTTCGCTGTCGGGCACCGTCTGCATCTCTTTCACCGCCGTGCCAAACCGGGCAAACGCCCGCTCGGTGCGGGCCGGATTCACCACCTGATCATTGGGCGAGTAGATCACCAGCGTGGGCACCCGCACCTGCTCGAGCGGCGCCTCGCGCACCTGCGTCACGACAGCCATCATGGGCAGCAGGGCCCGTGACGGATAGCGCCACGTCCAGTAGCGGGCCTGCTCGTCGTTGAGGGGCGTCCACGTGTACTCGTCGCCCTGCAGCAGCCGCAGCAGCTGCGGGCCCCAGGGGCCCGTCAGCACCTCTGACAGCGCGTTTTTCGGGCCGAAATTGGGCGAGACCAGCACCAGGGCCGCCATCGCCTCGGCCTCGGGCCTGAGCGCCAGCCAGGTGCCCAGCGTGCCGCCGGTCGAGGTGCCCACCACAATGACGCGCTGCCCGATCCTTCGGCCAATCGCCAGGGCTTCCTCGGCATCGTGCAGCCAGTCGGTGCCAGTCACGTCACCGATCGCCGCCGGCACACGACCGTGCCCCGAGAGGCGGGTATAGAACAGGTTCGCGCCCAGTGAACGCGCCAGGTCATCGCTGAGCGGCGCAGTCTCCTGCCGCGTCGCCGTGTACCCATGCAGATAGACCACCGACAGCGGTGTCTGCTGACGCGCGGGCGTCGCCCAGATGATGGTCTTCTCCGTCCCGGGAATGATGTCGGGATAGGCGCGTTCGCGCGCGGCCAGATAGTCGTCCAGGACCGCCGGAGGGCCCGGCGGCAGCGACACCGGCGATACGGTCGGGTCGAGGGCATACCGCGGGCCGCTCACATAGGCGAGGGCGAGTGACGCCACCACCACCGCACTGCCAATCCACGCACGTCGTCTGTTCACGGCCCTCAGCATGCCTCTCGCAGGGCTGCAGGTTCAAGCGGAGCCCGCCGCGGGCCTGCCGCACGGCTGCCGGCCCCGCACGACCAGGGTGAGTACGCACCGTGGCCGCCTCCGCCGCGACCCGTCACTCGACGTCCGCTCCCCGGAGTGTGGCGGCAGGCACGAGCGCCGGATTGACGATGTAGCCGGTCGAGGCGTTGCCGAAGACATCGACGGCCACCGTGTGGCGCTGGGCCCAGCAGGCCGCCACATAGGCACACGTCACCGCATCGAGCGTGTCCTCGTGGGCCTTGAGGGCCTGTCCGCGCAGCTCCTCGACATCGCGCGTCAGCAGCCGGGCCAGCAGTGCCGAGGGCTGGAGCGGTGCGGTGCCGATACGCAGGCGGCCCAGCAGCCCCGACAGCGCGCGCAGGCCCGCGCGCTTCTGCGCCACGCCACCGCGCTTGTACTTGAGCGACTGCGGAAGGTCGAAGCTGGCCACCAGCGCCGCGTGCGGATACACCTCGAGCATGGCGCGCGCCTCGGTGTCGCGGGCCTCGGGCGCATGCCGATAGCCGCGACGGGCCAGCCACTGCGCCAGGGCCACACTCGACGCGTCGGGATAGAGCGACAGATTGGCTGGATGACAGCCCGCCTGACGCCGCGCGTACACAGCCCCGAGCGCGGCTTCGCACGGGCGCCGTCCCGTCGCATTGCGGATGATGAGCGGGGCATCGACGGCGACCACGGTGCGGGCCGTCTCGTGCTGTGCAACAAAGGCCTGCACGGCCTGCAGCGATCGCAGGCCATCACCCACCGCGATCAGCTCGGCGCGCAGACCGGTGAGATGCAGCACGGCGGCCCCCGAGTGGTTCCGGTCGGCCTGCCACGCCAGATCGAGCCCGATGCAGGTGACCCGGGCCATCTCGCGTCAGAGCAGGCCCAGCATGAGCGCGGTGCCCGTCACCAGCAGCAGTGCAGCGACGATGCGCTGTACGCCGGCCATGGTCATGCTGCCGATCCACTTCTGTCCGAACAGGGCGCCGATGCAGGCGCACACGACCGCCACCTGCACCACCGACCAGTCGATCTGATCGCGCACCTGCACGAGGGCCGACGCATACACCGGCAGCCGCGACAGATCGATCAGCACACCAATGGCGCTGCCTGTCGCCACATACGCGCGTGGCGCGAGTCCGGCCCTCACAAGGAAAGCCGAGCGCAGCGCGCCTTGCAGGCCCGAGAGACCGCCAAAGAAGCCGCTCAGCACACCACCCAGCATCAAATAGCGCGGTGCGAACGTCAGCCCGCGCAGCGACGGCCGCAGTTCAATCGCGGCAAACGCGCACAGCAGCAGTCCGACCACAAGCTTCACGGGGGTGACCTGCGCGACGCGACCTGCCCAGTGCCATTCGGCGAGCACGGCAGCAGTCGACAGTGACAGCAGCAGCTCGGCACCGACCACGGCGGCCACCGCGGCAGGCAGGCCGAACCGCAGGAACACACGCCAGTCGATGTGCAGCCCCACCAGCGACAGCTTGAAGAGACCGTTGAGCACATGCACGAGGCCGGTCAGCGCCACGGCATGTTCCAGGGGCAGGAATGCCCCGAAGGCGGGCAACAGCAGCGTGCCGAGTCCGAAGCCCGACACAAAGGTCAGCCCCGACGCCAGCAACGCAATCAGCCCGACCAGCAGCAGCGTCATCGGTCAGGGCATCGATCAGCGAACCGCGGGCAGCACACCCAGTTCGCGCAGCATCTCTCGCGTCAGCGACAGCCGCACCGGCAGCATGGCATCGTCTGCGACCGGCGGCTGCAGCACCGTGGCAAAGTAGGTCACGCGCGTCCCGCGCTCGACCCAGCCCACCCACCAGCCCACCGCGGGCGCCCCCTCCGGCGTGACATAGCCCGTCTTGGCCCGAAGGCGGTACTCGGGGGTCTCTTCAAGCAGCATGATGTCCTTCACGACGGCCATGGTGCGCGGCTTCAGGGGCAGGTCGTCATGGTAGAGCCGCTCGAGCAGCTGCACCTGTTCGCGTGGCGTGATGCGCAACGCCCCGGCTCCCAGCCAGAATGCATCGATGGGCATCGAGATCGTCCGGTTGCCATACCCGACCCGGTCGAGATACTGCTGCATCCGTTCGCGTCCGTTGGCGCGGGCCAGCGCCTGGAAATGCGGCAGCGACGATAGCTGGAACGCGTCGCGCAGCGTGAGGTCGCGGTTGGTTTCCTTCCGCTCGCGCACGACCCCGTCCCACTTCAGGACCGTATCGGCTGAGGCCACCGTGCCGAGGTCGACCGACATGAGCGCGTTCATGATCTTGAACGTCGAGGCCGGCTGCAGCGCCGTGTCGACCCGCTCGGCGTGTCCGGCCTGACAGTCGCGCGACGATCCCTCGCACACGAGCATCACGCCGCCCCATCCGGTGCGATCAAGGGCCGCGCGCATTCCCTGATGCTCACGCACCGCAGCGACCGACTGGCGCGCCGCCTTCACGCGCTCGCGCATCGCGCCGCGCGCCGGAGTGCCCGGCATCACGCTCACGCTGACGATGAGGGCCGCCGCCGCACCGACCCACCGAACACGACGCATATCCATACTCTGATTCCCACAGCCGGCACGCCGGCGCACGCTGGTTACTTTTGCAGCAGATACGTCAGCTTCATGACCAGCTGGCGATCTTTCCGCCCGAAGATATCGGCCGGCAGTCCCGTCTGTATCTGATCGGTGTACACGAGATACAGGTCGCTGCCGGGGCGATAGATGAAGTTGAAGCGGATGTTCGTCGAGACTTCGCTCGTGCTGGTGTTGTACTGCGTGAGGCTGCGCAGCGTCATGCGCGGCGAGAACGTATAGTCGACGCGTGCCGAGGCGAGGTTGACGACAAAGTTGCCCCACGGCATCTTCACGTCGTTGCGGTTGTACTGCACCTCGGTCGACAGCTGCGACGACAACCGCACACCGGCTGCTGCAGACATGTTGAGGCGCGTGCCGCCGTAGAATTGCACGGGCGACACCGTGAGGCGTTCATACAGCCGCTTCCCCGGACTCGTGTTGTAGGTGAGAATCACCTCGTTCATGCGGTACTCGCCCGTAGGAATCGTCACATCGGGCCTGATGCGGAACGGCGCATCAAGCACATCGACCACCTGCTGGAAAATCACGTTGATGAACGAATCGTCGCGCAGCGTCGTGCCCAGCATGTAGTGCCCCTGCCGGTAGACCATGCGGTTGGTCTGGTCGGTCATGTAGGTGAACACGTACATCGGCTCGAAGAACTTGACCGGCCCGCGCTTCGGACGCGGCGTCTGGCTCACATAGGCCTTGGTTGTCCGCACGCCGGTGCGCTGCACGAAACCGGCCTCGGCGTTGAAATTTTCCTGCACGTCGAGATAGTTCACATACAGGTTCCACTTGGGGTCGCGATAGGCAATGCGGCCGTACATCGCCATGTCGTTGCCGACCTTGCCGGGCGTCTCGGTCTTCGCCAGATACGAGCTCACCTGCAGGCTGCGACCCAGCGCAAAGTTGGCATCGACGCCCATGGTCCGGTTGAAGTAGCCGGTGCCCGACTGATCCTTGTTGATGAAGACGGCGCCGACGCGCGACCGCCGCAGAATGTCGCGGCTGTAGCGGCTGACGAAAAAATTGTCGCCGGGCCGCCCGAAGGCGCTGTCGGTCTGGATGTTCAGCACCCCGATGTTGTTGCGGCCCGCCTTTCCCGCCAGCCGGGCACCGCCGATGATGGGCACGGCCTGGCCCGTCGGTGACAGGCCGATGCGCCGGCTGAAGAACAGGTCGGTCTGCACCTGCGTGGTCGTGAACGATGGCCCGGTGCCCATCGTGAAGAAGTTCGAATTTTCTAAAAAGAAATCTCTTTTCTCAGGAAAAAACAGGCTGAAGCGCGTGAGATTGACCTGCTGATCGTCGACTTCCACCTGCGCAAAGTCGGTGTTCACCGTGAGGTCGAGGTTGAGGCCCGCCGTCAGCCCATAACGTGCATCGAGGCCGATGTCGCGCACCACCGACGTGGTGTTGACCGACGGCGCCGTCGAGATGATGCGCCCGCCGCCCACGGTGAACGGCTTGAGCCGCAGGTCGAGCCCGCGGCTGAGATTGCGCAGGCCATCGAGTTCGCCCGCCAGACTCACGCGCGTCAGGCTGTAGGCCCGGGGAATAGGCGACCAGTAGGTAATCTCGTTCTTCCGTCGGGTGTGCCGCAGGAGGTTGATCCCCCACACCTGCTCGTCGGCCGGACGGAACCGGACGGTCGTAAAGGGAATCAGCAACTCGGCCGTCCAGCCCTCGTCGGTGATCTTCGCCGCCGAGTCCCACACTCCGTCCCAGTTGCGGTTGATGGTCGACGTCGCGCCGCGACCGCCGCCCTCGCCTTCGTCGAAGATCTGCTGCTCGAGACGCGCCCCGAGCGGGGTCGTCACGAACATGTAGCCATTGCGCGAGTCGTGAAAGGTGTCGAGGATGACCTGAAAGTTGTCTTCGTCAAACAGCCGATCGGCATCGCGCCGCATCTCGGTGGCCACGACCGGCACGGCCGACGTGGCCTTGAAGCCGATGTAGAGGTTGCCCTTGTCGTACAGCACCCGCACCTCGGTGCGGTCGGTGGCCGGCTGGCCCGGCGAGGGCTCCTGCTGCACGAATCCTGTGGCAGGCACGGCCTGCTGCCAGGCATCCTCGTCGAGGATGCCGTCGAGCTTGATCGAACCGTCGGTGCGGCTCGCCGTGACCCGGCGACGCCCACCCGTCGTGGTCGGCGCGACCGGACTCGCAGGACCCGGGGCAGGCGACTGCGCCTGGGGGGCCGGATGCACATGGGGTTCCTGGGAGGCACGTGCGGTGGCGGGCAGGCCCAGAAGCACGACCAGAAGGGGACACAACAGACGCAGACGACTCATTGCGATACGGCGGGCATCGTAACACGCACGGCAGAGTCGAACAGCGGCACCATTCGCAGGGCGGCGTGGTCTGTCAGATGATGGCGGTCACGATAGAGCGGGCGTCCGTGCTCGGCCACCAGACAGCCCCGCCGCTCGTCGCACCGCAGCGGGGCCGGGTCGAGCAGCGTCACCAGGCCTTCGGCCGCCAGCCGCTGCAGTGCCGCGTCGACCACGGCCTGTGCATCGCGGTGGGCCGCGAGCGAGGGACCGTAGACCGGCTGCCCGCGTGCGTCGAGCCCGCGCGCCACATCGCCGCGCAACTGGCGGCCCGGACCCTCAAGGCTCTGCCCCTGCAGGCCGCCTCCCTGCAGACTCTGCACCGTCGCCTGCTGCGGCACCCGGTCACCCTCGAGCCGGGGCACATCGCGCAGGACGCTGACCCTTCGTCCCGCCCGCACCAGGGTCTCGACGGTCGTCCGCAGCGCCGCCTCGAACGCCTCGCCCGTGGGAAACGGATCGGGTAGGCCATAGAGCCAGTAGCCGGCGAGCACCACATGGGGAATGCCGCGGTCGATCACATAGTCGACCGACGCCCGCGTCAGCGCCTCGCACTCGGGCCTCGCCGGCAGCCGCACCCCCAGCATCGGCATGCAGCGCGACCGCGCCATCACGAGCGCCGTCACACCTGCCTCGCGCGCCGCCGCGCCAATCGCTCCGATGTACATGCGCGCATGCGAATCGCCCAGCACGGCCAGCGCGGGCACAGGGGCCGCGGCGGGTGTTGCCGTCGCTTCACGGGGCAACACCGCGCCTGTGGCCGCATCGACCCCGGCCCCGGCGAGGCAGCCTCCGCCTGTCCGTCGGCTCTCGGCTTCATCGCTCGAGCCCTCGCACCACCAGCCGGGCGTCACCTCGAAGTCGCGGGCCAGCTGCCACAGCGGCTCGTTCAGCGGCTGCGCCAGTGGAATCGTCCTGGCCACGACACCGCGCACGACCCACCCCGCACCGAACATCGCCACCAGCGCCACCAGCCCCGCACCACACACCCAGCCGGCCGCCCAGCGCCCGCTACGGTCTCGACCTCGACGGAACGGCTGCTCGACCAGGTGCCACGATGCCCACGCCAGCAGGCCCATGACCACCAGCTGCACGGGCACCGGCACCACCGGCCCTCCGCGCACCGCCCATCCGATGGAGCCCAGCAGCACCTGCACCGGCCAGTGCCACAGATAGAGCGAATACGACACGAGGCCCGCCGCCACCAGCGGACGCCACGCCAGCAGCCGCGTGGCCCAGGGCCGGGGCACGCCCTCGGGCACACCGCCCGCCCAGATCAGCAGCGCCGCGCCCCCGCACGGCACCGCCGCACGCCATCCGGGAAACGGGTCGCTGCCGCTCAGGCCGACGGTCGACACCGCAAGCAGCACCAGCCCCAGCACGCCCGCGCCCTCACGCACGCGCGACAGCGCCGGCCCCTGCGTGACGAAGCCCGGCAGACGCCCGACCCGCGAGGCCAGCCGCGCGGCCAGACCCGCGCCCGCCGGTCCCTGCAGCGCCAGCACACCGCCCATCAGCAGCTCCCAGGCCCGCGGCGGCAGCAGATAGAACGCGGCCGAGGCCTCGCTGTGCCGAAGCCACCACTCGCTCAGGCCCAGTGACGCGGCGGCCAGCATCAGCAGCACACCACGCACCACCCCGAGGCGTGCACCCTGCCACCGTAGCAATGCCCACAGCAGCAGCGGATAGGCCACGTAGAACTGCTCTTCCACCACCAGTGACCACGTGTGCAGCAGCGGCTGGTCGGCCAGCTGATGCTGGTTCCAGTAGTCGGTCTGCACGCTGCGGAAATAGTGATTGGCGTGCAGCGTGGCCACGCCCTCGAGCGCTCGGCCCACATCACCCCAGGCCCCCGGCATCAGCAGCCACGCGCTGGCCACCGCCGTCGTCAGGGTCACCACCAGCAGCACCGGGACAATGCGCCGGATGCGACGGTCATAGAAACCCGCAAGCGAGAACGTGCCCGCCCCCATGCCGTCCCACAACAGCCGCGTGATGAGGAATCCGGAAATGACGAAAAAGACGTCGACGCCCGTGAAGCCACCGCCGAACCCGGCCACGCCGGCATGGAAGAGCACCACGGGAATGACGGCGAGCGCACGCAGGCCGTCAATGTCAGGGCGATACGGGGCAGACATCAGGAAGGAACGACATCCGACTGTAGCACCCGCGCGTGCACGCGGACAGGATGCCGCTTGTGAGGGGTCTACCCGAGCCGGGGCCCCCAGTCGACGTCGACGAAGCAGGGAGTCCTACGAGCGGTTCTGATGTAGTTGGCGAGACTGCCGAGCGAAAAATAGAAGCCCCGCTCGTTGGCAATGCCGTTCGGGTGGATGACGTCCTCGCGGAAATCCGGACCCGTGCGCAGCGGAGAAGTCGGAAGCGCAAGCGTGGCGACGGCCGCTGCTGCTGCAAGAGGGATGAGCACACGGCGGTCAGCCGGTGCCCCCGTCAGTCCTGTGTGACGCAAGACCAGCCCCAGGACTATCACCGCCAGCAGATACGCCACGCTGATAAAACGACCCTGCATGAAATCGCCAGCGACCGACACGACGTAGATCAGGTGAAGGACCACCCCGAATGCCAGCGGCCGCTGGGCGCCGCCGGTCCAGAGGGCCAGCAGCGGCACCGTGAGCGTCACGACCATGGTGATGGGGTCGAATCGCAGGGTGTGAGTCAGATACTCGATGCCCTGTGCCCACAGTAAGGGCTGGGCAATCCCCGTGTTCAGCTTGGCGTAGGCTGTGTTGGGCAGCGGATCGCCGTAGTACACCCAAGCGAACCCGAACCATGCGACCACAGGGACAGACCACGCGACGGCCAGCGTCAGCCACCGCCAGTCCATCACGACATGCCGGTGACGCACGAGCACGGCGAGGAGTCCCGGCAGGATGAGGGTCACCAGATCGATGCGGCACACCACCAGCAGCGCCGATGCGGCCATCCACCCGACCATCGCCCCGCTGCGCCGTCAGACCACCACAGGGGCCAAAACGCCAGCACGAACCCGGCGAGGAGCACATACGAGAGCGGATTCTCGAGGCCGGACGAGGTGAAATCGAAGAACGCACTCGAGGCGACCAACAGCAGCACCATCAGCATCCACACCAGCCGATGACCGTCAGCCATCCGATGCAGCTGCCACAGCAGGGCCATCGTCAGGGCCCCTGAGGCGATGAGCACCAGTTCGTATTCGTTGCCGGTCAGCAGGCGGCCGGCAGCCAGCAACCAGAACCACAGCGGACTGGAATACACCTGCACGCGCTCGCCGATGTTCCAGACCGGCCCATGACCGGCGAAGAGCTGCTCAAGGCTCCTGAAATTGATGCAGGCGTCTTCGGTGACCCACGCGTTCTTGAGGAACACGGCCAGCACCACCAGATACATGACGGCGTCGAGGCTCGTGAAGAGGCGTGCACGAAGGTGCGACCGAGGCATTCCGGCAGAAGTCATGGACAGAGCGTGGGCGGCCGATGCTGGCGTAGTGTATCGCGACGCAAACTCTTGACGCCCCGCACCGCCGTGCACCACGATCGCAGCACAGATGCGCTTCATCGATCGCGGCCAGGGCAGCCCCGTGCTGCTCATCCCAGGAGTGCAGGGCCGCTGGGAGTGGATGGCTGATGCCATCGACGCACTGGCCCGGCATCACCGCGTCCTGTCATACTCACTGGCCGACGAACCGACGAGCGGCTTCCCCTGCATCGACGCCGACGGCTTCGACAATTACCTACGACAGACCCGCACCGTGCTCGATACCGCCGGCCTCGACCGCGTCGCCGTGGTCGGCGTGTCGTTCGGCGGCCTCATCGCCAGTGAACTGGCCGCACGTGACCCGCAGCGAGTCACGCACCTCGTGATCTCGTCGAGCCCACCGCCAGACTGGATTCCTCCCGCGCATGTGCAACGAGCCCTGCGCGCCCCTCATCTCATCGGCGCGCTCTTCATGGTGACCTCCCCGTTCCGTCTGCTACCCGAACTGCGCTCGGCCCTGCCCTCGACACCAGCGCTCGTCAGGTTCATCGCCTCGCACCTCGTCCGCATCGTCAGGGCACCGATGTCGCCGACACGCGCTGCGCAACGGATGCGCTGGATGCGCGCACACACCTTCGCCGACCAGCGCGCCATCACCGCACCAACGCTGATCGTGACGGGCGATCCGGGGGCCGACCGGGTCGTGCCTGTGGAAGACACCCGCCGCATCGCCACCCGCATCGCGGGTGCGCGCTGCGAGGTGCTGCCACACACGGGGCATGTCGGCCTGGAAACTCGTCCCGCCGCCTACGCCGAACTCATTCATCGCTTTCTGAGCGCCACTCCTGCCGCATGACCTCGATCGAACCACGTGAACTGGCAGGCCCTGCGGGCCGGCTCGATCTCAAGATCGATCTCCCACCGGATGCGCCATGCGCAGTGGCCGTCATCGCCCATCCGCACACGCAGTACGGGGGCACGCTGCAGACACGACCGGTGGCCTACGTGGCGCGTGCGCTCACCACCATCGGCGTGGCTGCGGTGCGCTTCAACTTCCGGGGAGCGGGCACCAGTGCGGGTACGTTTGATGAGGGCCGCGGTGAGCAAGACGACTTCCGGGCCGTTGTCGACTACGCGGCCGCACGGTGGCCAGGCCTGCCCATCTGGGCCGTGGGCCTGTCGTTCGGGTCGTGGGTGGCACTGACGGCCGGGGCGACCGATCCGAGAGTGACGCAGCTGGTGGCGATTGCCCCGCCGGTCGACCGCTACGACTATGCCGCGGCTATCGCAGCCGATAAACCGGTGGTCATCATTCACGGTGAAGCCGACGAACTGATTCCCGTCAAGCTCGTGCGCCGCTTTTACGGACAGTTGCCCGAGCCGCGTGAACTGCTGGTCATCGAAGACGCCGACCACATGTTCGACGGCAAGGTGTCGACCCTGGCTGAGGCGGTCGCCGACGTGCTGGGCGACTGACGCCCGCACACACCGCCACTAGCGCTTGTCGTACTGCGTGGCGACCCACGCACGGTAGGCGCCCGTCTGCACATGCGCGACCCACTCGGGATGGTCGAGATACCAGCGCACGGTCTTGCCGAGCCCGGTGCCGAACGTCTCGGACGGTCGCCAGCCCAGTGCGCGCTCGATCTTGCGCGCGTCGATGGCATAGCGGCGATCGTGACCGGGCCGATCCTTCACAAACGAGATGAGCGACGTGTGCGACGTCCCGTCGGGGCGGGGCCGCCACTCGTCGAGCAACGCGCAGATCTGCGTGACGATGGCGAGATTGGGCTGCTCGTTCCAGCCGCCGATGTTGTAGACCTCGCCGATGGTGCCGGCCTCGAGCACGCGCCTGATGGCGCGGCAGTGATCGGCGACATAGAGCCAGTCACGCACCTGCTGCCCGTCGCCGTACACCGGCAGGGCTTTCCCGGCCAGTGCGTTGACGATCATCAGGGGAATCAGCTTCTCGGGAAACTGATACGGCCCGTAGTTGTTCGAGCAGTTGGTGGTCACGACCGGCAGCCCGTAGGTGTGGTGCCAGGCGCGCACGAGATGATCGCTCGCAGCCTTGCTGGCCGAGTAGGGACTGTTGGGTTCGTAGCGGTGCTCTTCCGTGAATGCAGGCGCTCCCGGCAGCAGCGACCCGTAGACCTCGTCGGTCGACACATGCACGAACCGGAACTGCGCACGCGCAGCGTCGCCGAGGCCCTGCCAGTGGGCCCGGGCCGCCTCGAGCAGCTGATACGTGCCGAGGATGTTGGTCTGAATGAAGGCGTCGGCGCCGTGAATCGAGCGGTCGACGTGTGACTCGGCGGCAAAGTGCACAATCGCTCGGGGCTGATGCTCGGTGAGCAGGGCGCGCACCAGGGCGGCGTCGCCGATCTCACCCTGCACCAGCCGGTGCTGGTCGGCGCCGGCCATGCCAGCGAAATTTTCAGGATTCCCCGCGTAGGTCAGGGCATCGAGGGTGACGAGGGGCTCATCGCTGTCGGCACACCAGTCGCGCACAAAGTTGGCCCCGATGAACCCGGCCCCGCCGGTCACAAGAATAGACACGGTTAGATTGTCTCCCGGATATCGACCACGGGTGCCGGCCCGAAATCGAAGGCTTTTTCCGCGCGTTTGACCGCCACCCAGTCACCGGTCATCTGCGCCCACAGCACCTCCGGGTCGACCGTGCGCGTCGCCTGCACCTCAGCACGGCGGGCGCGCAGGGCCCGCCAGCGCTGCAGCACAGAGCGCTTCCCCCGCCACCATGCTCCGAGTCGCCCCATGCGCGCATACGCGAATGCGGCTGCCGCGGTATAGGCGAGGTGCGGCAGCACCGACCGCCACAGCAGGAGCGTCGGCGTGTTCACCAGCCACACGGCTTCGAGGTTGCGCTGGCCACACTCGACCGACAGCGCGCTGACGCGGCCCAGTGAGGCACTGCCGCCGTGGCGCACGATCGCATCGGCCGCATACCAGACGCGCCCGCCCGTCAGCCGCGCCCGATACGAGAGGTCGACATCCTCGTAGACCATGAAGAACGAGGCATCAAAGCCGCCCAGCCGTTCCCACCAGGCACGTCGAATGAGAAAGGCGGCGCCGCAGGCCCCGAACACCTCCTGCGAGTCGGCCGCACGGTCAGATGACTGGCCATGCAGGCGCTTGAAGGCGCCGCCACAGCGCAGATAGCCGTCGCCTGCTGAATCAATCACGTCAGGACGGTCCCAGTAGACGATCCGCGAGGTGACGAGCGCCCGGGACGCATCGGCGTCGGCGGCCGCCACGAGGCGCTCGAGCCAGTCGGGGTCGGCGTCGGTGTCGTTATTCAGGAAGACGAGGGCATCGGTAGTGGCCCCGTGTGCGCCCCGGTTGTTGCCCTCGGCAAATCCGAGGTTGCGGTCGAGCGCCAGCACCTGCACCCACGGATGATGCGCCCGCACCCAGGCGACGCTGTCGTCACTCGATGCGTTATCCACCAGCACCACTTCGTCTGCCTGACGCCGCTGAGCCCGCAGTGCCGCCAGGCACCGCTCGAGCCAGGCGCGCCCGTTCCAGTTCAACACGATCACACGAACGGTCACGATCGCACCTGCCGATGGGCCCGTGTCCCGCGCGAAGCCGCCTCGCGCCAGACATCGGCCGTCATGCGCGCGGTGTGCGCCCAGGTGAAGCCGGCCGCCTGTGCCACACCGGCCGCCGACAACCGCGCGGTCTCGGCGCGATCGCACAGCACGCCCCGCAGAGCGGCGAACCAGTCCTCTGCATCGAGCGGGTCGACGAGGCGTGCCGCATCACCAGTGACTTCAGGAATCGATGACGCGTGACTGGCCACGACAGGCGTGCCGCAGGCCATGGCTTCGAGCAGCGGCAGGCCGAAGCCTTCATACCGTGAGGGATACGCCATCACCGCCGCCTGGCGATACCACTGCAGCAGGCCCTCATCGTCAATCTTCGGCACATGCAGCAGCGCCTGGGCGAGGCCATCGCGCTCCGCCTCTGCGATCAGCGCGTCGCGGCTGCCACGGTCAGTGCCCACCAGCACCAGTCGCAGGTTCCCGAGCTCGGGTGACTCACGACGCAGCCGCCGCACGGTATTCCACAGCACGCGCAGGTTGCGCCGAGGGTGCAGGTCGCCGACGTGCAGCACAACCGGCTGGCGCTGCACCGTGTCACACGGCGAAAACAGTGACGACACACCGAGCGGCACAACGTGAATGCGCGAGGGGTCGATGCCGTAGGCGGCCGTAATTTCCTGTTGCGAGAAGCGGGAATCGGTGATGACCAGGTCGGCCCGCCGGGCCGAGTGGCGATAGAACGCCCGCCGGAGCGGATCGGACTGGTGCGGATACCACTCGGGATGGCGCTCGTACGACACATCGTGCAGCGTCACCACCAGCGGCCGCGCCCCCCACACGGGCGCCGTGTAGGCCGGTGCATGGAATACTGCAGCGCCCGTGCGCGCCGCACCGCGAGGCAGCGCCCAGGCGCACCAGCCCGGGTTGGTCGGCAACGACCAGTGCACCGGCTGATGCCGCACCCCCAGGGCACGTGCCAGCGCAGGGTCGCCGCCCACCGCGATGCCATGCACGTCGGTGACCGCCTCGCGCATGGCCCGCCACAGTTCCCCGACATATCGGCGGATGCCGCCGGCTGGGGAGCTCAGCGCCCGACCATCAAAGGCGATGTCCATCGCGCCAGCGATTGTAGATGAGGCCGACGCTTGGGGTACACTTTGCCGGTCGGCTTCGTAGCCGCACTCCTGCCGATGACGCCTGCCGTCACACCTGCGCCGTGGCGCGCCTGTTTCCTCGATGCGCTGGTCGCTGCTGCTGCGCTGGCACTGGCGTGGTGGCTGCACCTGCCACACGGCGCCCCTGCGCAATGGCTTCTCGCCACGCCGTCCCTGCTGCAGCTGTTTCCACTCGTCTTCGCCCTGAGCGTGCTCGCCGTCAGCCGCGTCGGTGGACACGGTGCCTGGGCACGTCCCGTGCTGGCCGGGGGCGTGCTGTCTCTGACGCTGTGTGCGGTGCTGACCGGGCCGGCATCGGGAACCCCCGTGCCATGGGTGGTGCTGTGCGGCGCGTCCTGGCTCACGATGCTGCTGGCCCTGGCCTGGCGCGGCAGCCAGCTCTGGCACAGCGCTGTGCACTCGGCACGACAGGGCACCCTCGTGGCCCCACGGCATCACACGCCGGTGCTCGCCACGCTCCGACGGCAGCAGACCCTGCTGATGCTGCTCGTCGCACGTGACCTGACGCTCAAGTATCGGGGATCGACACTGGGCATGCTGTGGTCGCTGGCCAATCCGCTGATCATGACCGTCACCTACGGCCTGGTCTTCACCTATGTCTATCCCTCGCGCATCGAGGGCTTTGTCTATCTGCTACTGCTCGGCATTCTGGCCTGGTCATTCGTGGCCGTCACCACACGCATGGCCACCTCCGCCATCGTCGACTCGGGCAGCCTCGTAAAGAATGTCTACTTTCCGCGGCTCGTGCTGCCCACCGCAACGGTGCTGTTCAACCTGAGCCAATACGTGGTGGCCCTGGTGGTGCTCGTGCCCATCCTGTCGGTGGCCACCGGTCATCTGCCGTCGTGGCTGATGCTGCTGCTGCCGCTGCCGCTGATGCTGCTGGTGATGTTCGCATGGGGACTGTCGCTGGTGCTCGCCGCCACCACGGCCCGCCTGCGCGATGTGCAGCACCTGCTCGATGTCGCCCTGCAGGTGCTGTTCTGGGCCACACCCGTGGTCTATACCCTCGATATTTTTCCGCCCGGCCCCTGGTCGACGCTGGCCCTGTATAGCCCGCTCGCACCATTCATCACGGCCCTGCGGTCGCTCGCCTTTGCAGCGGAATGGCCGTCGGCGCAGGTCATGACGCTGATGGTGCTGTATGCCGGCTGCGCGGTCGCCGTCGGCCTCGGCGTCTTCGTGCGCCTCGAAGAACAGTTTGCGGAGAGCCTGTGATGCGCCCCGCGTCCGAGTCTCCGGTCGTGCGCTTCACGCAGGTGTCGAAGCGGTTCCTGCTGCGCCGCAATGCGGCCGGGTCGGTGAAGGAGCTGTGTCTCGCCGCCCTGCATCCGTCGCGTCGCGAAACACACCGCGAACTCTGGGCGCTGCGGGATGTGACGTTCGACATTCATGCGGGTGAAGCCGTGGCCTTCGTCGGACGCAACGGCTCAGGCAAGAGCACGCTGCTGAAACTGGTGGCCGGCATCACGGCACCCACGCAGGGACAGGTGCTGGTGACACGCGATGCGCGCATCGGCACGCTCATCGAACTGGGCATCGGGTTTCACGGTGAACTCTCGGCCCGCGACAACGTGTATCTGAATGCCGCCATCCACGGGTTGAGCCGACGCGAAATCGACGAGGTATATCCGGCGATTCTCGACTACTCGGGGCTTGCCGACTTCGCCGATCAGCCCGTCCGCAACTTCTCGTCGGGCATGCATATGCGGCTGGGCTTCTCGGTGGCCATGCAGCTGCGCCCCGACATTCTGCTCCTCGACGAAGTGTTTGCCGTGGGCGACGCGGCCTTCCAGGCACAGTGCCTCGACACCATGCGGGCCTATCGGCATCGTGGCGGCACGCTGCTGTTCGTGTCACACGAGCCGGAGTCGGTGCGCCAGATCTGCGACCGTGTGATCGTGCTCGACGCCGGTGCCGTGGTCTACGATGGCGGCGTCGACGAAGGGCTCGAGGCCTATGCCAGGCTGTCAGCCTCACGCGGCATTGACGTGGCCGGCGTCGACGAGCATCCGGCACCAGCCAGTCCCCCGCGCGCATGAACCCGGGATCGACAGCCACGTGGGCCCGGCGCGTGCGTCTCTGGCAGCGGCGCCTCAGGATGCAGCGGGCGGCCGCGCGGGCCCGCGACTCGTTTGCCCGCCGCACGCGCCACGTGCCGGCGCGCGTGGCCAGCGACCCACTCGGGGTGTCGGTCGTCGGCCCGATGGCGGCGGCGTCAGGCATGGGGCAGGCCACGCGGGCCACGGTCAACACGCTCAGGCACGTCGACGTCGAGACGGTGGACGTCGACTACGACGCCGGGGCGCATCGCGAGCCACCCTCACGCGACCTGCCGTTCACCATCATCCATTTCAATGCCGACCGTATGCTCGAGGTGCGCGCAGCGCTGCATCCCTCGCTGCTGCGTGATCGGTATGTCATCGGCGTGTGGTTTTGGGAGCTGCCCGAGTTCCGCGCCGACTGGCTCTCGGCCTTCAATGCCGTCGACGAAGTGTGGGCCCCGTCAGAGTTCATTGGCCGGACGCTCCGCGAGGCGGCCCCGACGACGGTGCCGGTGGTCGACATGCCCCCGGGCCTGACGGCACCCGCGCCATCAACAGAGGGACGGGCCGAGTTCGGCCTTCCCCCGGACGCCTGTCTGTGCCTGAGCGTGTTTGATGTCTCGAGTCAGGTCGCGCGGAAGCATCCGCTGGCGGCCATCGCCGCATTTCGTGCCGCGAAGTTCGCTCACGGTGAAGCGGCCCTGGTGTTCAAGTGCATGCGGGCCGATCGCAATCCCCAGGCGATTCGCGAGCTGCAGGCCGCGGCGGACGGCCTGCCGCTGCATCTCATCACCGACGACTGGCCGGTGGCGCGCGTGCACGCCCTGATGGCCTGTACCGATGTGTGCCTGTCGCTGCATCGCGCCGAGGGTCTGGGGCTGACCATGGCCGAGCAGATGTGGCTGGGGAAGCCTGCCGTGGCCACTGCGTGGTCGGGCAACGTCGATTTCATGACCGCCGACGACAGCTGCCTTGTGCCTGCGGCACTCGTGCGGATCGACCGCGACTATGGACCCTATCTGGAAGGTGGCCACTGGGCCGAGGCAGACATTCCCGTTGCCGCAGCGGCCCTGCGTCGGCTCGCCACCGATCCGGGTGCGGCACGCGCAATGGGCCAGCGGGCGCGTGCCCGCGTCTCGCACCACTTCGACCGTCACAGCCGTGGCCAGCAGATGCGCCACCGTCTGCTGGCACTGCAGCGCGAGGCGGCATGCTGACCGGGCTGCGGCGCATCGCCAGTCACATCCGCTTCCGGACCGCATCGCTCGAGGGCAGCCTGCCGTCATCCATCGATGCCGGCACACGCACCACCGCACCGCTCATCGTCCCTCGTCTGGCACGCCTGATCGTGAATGCCGCGTACGGCACCAGCACACACCATCCGCACACACACGCCTCAGGGGAAGTGACCCTGACAATCACGGCGACGGACGGTGAGGGGGGGGCCGAACTCGCGACGGCGACGCGTCGACTGACACCTGCGGTCAGTGCGGCACACGCCGCCACAGCCGACACCACACAGCACGCCGTGGCCCTCGACCTTCCCGCCCGTCCGTCCTCGCACATCATCATCGCGATCGAGGCATCGATGCCGATCACCCGCGATGGTCGTGTGGCCGCGCAGGAGGCGCGGGTGCGGATCACGCTGTCTGACCCGCGCCTCGTGTGGCCGCGGACGCTCAAGGAGATGCAGACGCTGTTCGCGGCCGTCCGGGCGCGGGATGGCCTCACCGGTGCGCTGCGGCGCACGGTGCAGGCGTCGAATGAATTTGATCGGGCCGCCGACTATCGACGCTGGCTGGCCCGTCACCATCCGACGCCGGACACGCAGGCCGCCCTCGCGACCATGGTCGACGCGCTTGAGTGGCGTCCGGTCATCAGCATCCTCACGCCGGTCTTCAACACCGACCCGCGACTGCTGCGCGAGTGCGTGGCGTCGGTCACCGCACAGGTCTATCGCCACTGGCAGCTCGTCCTCATTGACGATGCCTCGACGCGTGAGGAGACGCGTGACGCGCTCAAGGGGCTCGAGGCGACAGACCCGCGCATCTGTGTGATCTGGCGCACGACCAACGGCCACATCTCGCGCGCCTCGAACGACGGACTGGCGGCGGCCACCGGCGACTACATCGCCCTGCTTGATCATGACGACACACTGGCCCCTGAGGCCCTGGCGCGTGTCGCCCAGCGGCTCTCGCACGAGCCCTCGCTTGATTTCATCTATACCGACGAGGACAAGCTCGACGTGATGGGCGGGCGGTGCGACCCGTATTTCAAACCCGACTGGTCGCCCGAGCATTTCCTCAACTTCATGTACACGAACCACCTCATGGTGCTGCGGCGCTCGCTGGTGACCGAGGCGGGGGGCTTCCGCGAAGGCTATGAAGGGTCGCAGGATTACGACCTGGCGTTGCGCATCATCACACGCACATCGCGGGTCGGGCACGTGCCGCATGTGCTGTATCACTGGCGGCAGACGGCCGAATCGACGGCGAGCAGCGGTGACGCCAAGCCCTGGGCGCACGACGCTGCGCGACGCGCCCTTGAAGCTCACGTGGCGCGCACCGAACCCGACAGTCGGGTGGTGGCCCTGCCGAGGCCGGGCCTGTTCCGCGTGAAGCGCCCCGTGCGAGGAACGCCTCTCGTCAGCCTGGTCATCCCGACGGCCGACATGACCCGCGACGTGCAGGGCCGACGCATGCGTCTGCTGGCCCATCTGCTGACGAGCGTGTCGGCACGCACGACCTATCCCCGACTGGAAGTGGTGGTCTGCGACAATGGCTCGCTCTGTGCAGAGTCACTCGCGGCCCTCGAACCCCTGCCGCACATGCGGATGACATATGACGCGCCGGGCCCGTTCAACTTTGCCCACAAGCTGAATACGGCGGCCGCGAAGGCGACGGGCGACTATCTGGTGCTGCTCAATGACGACATCGAAGTCATCAGCCCCGACTGGATTGAGGCCCTGCTCGAGTATGCGCAGGACCCGCAGGTGGGCGCGGTCGGGGCACGGCTGCTGTATCCCGACGGACGCCTGCAGCACATCGGCGTGCTGATGGGCGTCGGCGGCCTGACGGGCCACGCGTTCCATCAGCACCCCGGTGCGCACCCGGGCTATTTCGGATCAGCACGGGGTCCGAGAAACTACTCGGCGGTGACGGCCGCCTGCCTCATGACCGCCCGACGGCACTTCGAGGCGGTCGGGGGCTTCGACGAGCGGCTGGCCATCGACTTCAACGATATCGACTACTGCCTGCGCCTCAGACAGCGGGACCTGCGCATCGTCTATACCCCCTACGCCGAACTCATTCATCTCGAGTCGAGCAGCATTCCCGATCGCCAGTGGCACCCTGATGCCGTGCGGCACATGCGCCACACCTGGGGACCGGTCATCGAGAACGACCCGTTCTACAACCCCCACCTCTCGCGTCAGTTTGCCGACTATCGGCTGGGCGACTGACACGCGCCGGTATTCATCTCGGGGCGGAGAGACGACCGCAGACGTTACGGCGCGACCACATACGCTCGCTGGTATGTGCCCGTGGAGAGCATGTCAGTACAGGCGGTACCCCGGGGCGACAGCACACCGCCAAGGCCATAGCCAATGTAGAACTGCGCACCAATCAACCCAGAAAAATCCCATGGCTGCACCATAATCGCGATCGAATCGATGGCCGCCAGCGTTCCCGTCGAGTAGGCAGGGGCTGACCCGCATGTACTGAATTCAACCCACGTGCCGCCCGACGTCAGAAACAGTGTCCGATATTCATTGTTCGGCAGAATGGCGGCAACAAACACCTGCCCCAGTTTGCCCAAATCTGACGGCCGTGGAACCAGACTACCCGTGATGGTCCTCGCCGTCAGTGGCCCGGAGACGACCACGGATGCACTCAGCGTCTCAACCACCCGCCGCACGGTCAGTGTGAGCACGGCTGACTCTACGCCACGACCGCCAGCGTTTTCGGCAACAATCCTGAGGTAGTAGGTGCCCTCCTGGAAGTCTGCCGGCACCGGGATGGTGAATGCCGTCTCGGTCACACTGGCCACTCTCAGGGCACTTGCACTGAAATCGGCCAGGCCAGAGGCTTCGACGACGTATGAGGCCGGCGTCCCACCCGTGACTGGTGCCTGCCACGAGAGCGTGACCGAGCCTCCCGGTGCGACCGTCGCCGAGGACAGCGTCACATTCCCGGGTTTACCCGGCGGCGGAGGCAACATGGGAGTGTCCGTCAGATGGACGAGGACAGCGTTTGAACCAGGCCCTGTCCCGTGCACCCCGACTGGCCGCACGCGCAGCCAATAGGCCCCTGTGACTCCCGGTGGCACGGTCAGTCGATAGACCGGATCTGGGATATCTGAGGCTACAAGAGTCGTTGGCCCTCCTGTATCGAACGGCACCCAATACACTGACGCCTCGACCAGGTAGCTGGTCACGGCCCCGCCGGTGGTCGGCGCCGACCAGGTCAGCACCGCCTCACCACCTGGGCCGATGGTGACCTTCGATATCAGGAGCGTCCCCGGTATTCCAGGCGGGGTCTGACTGGGATGCGGATCCTGCTGGACCGTCACCGTCTGCCCTGCGGCGACAACCGTGGCCTCTCTGGCCGCCCCGGTGTTCGGCTCGGCGGTCACGACGACGGCACCATCGCCACGCCCCTCAGCGCGGTTGAACGAGAGCCACGAGGCACTCGACGACACACGCCACGGCGCCGTCGCCACCGTGCTTCGAATCGCGATGTCGCGGCTGCCGCCACCGGCGGGCACCGTCAGTCTCGCGGGGGTCGCCGTGAAGGTGCTCACCGTGCCCTCGCTCAGGTCGAGCGTCATCCGCACCGTCTGCCACTGCGTGCCGGACGCCGCCAGCGGAGCCGACACGGTCAGCGTGATATCGAAGCCTGAAAAATCGACAGGCAACAGCAGCTGCGACAGCGACTGGTCGTTGACGCTGCTCAACGAGACCACAAAGCGGCCGGGGCCGGTGCCGCTGCCACCACTGATGAACCCTCCGTAGCCGGCAGGTGCCTGCACCCTCCACGCGATGAGGCTGGCCTGATTGGCGACGCCTCCCTCGAACGATACATCCACCGACAGGGGTTCTGACAGCTGCCGCAGCACACCGGCGACCTTGAGTCCCTGGAAACTCACACGCGTGGCTGACAGTCGCATGACCGGCGCGCTGGTACTGGTGATCGTCCGTATCACTGAACGAATGGCGTAACTATCGTCCGACGGCGTGAAAGTGGCCGTCACCGTCGTCGAGCCTGACGCCGGCATGACGCTGCCGACCGCGGGGCTATAGGTAAACGTACCCGGCACATTGGCCATCGCATTCAGATGGGACGTGGACAGGACGGTGCCCGCAGGCAACGCTGCCGGAGGCGTCCACTCGATCGTCGGTTCCCACCCGCGCGGCGCTCCGACACGCTCCACCAGCGCCTTCAGCACGGGCTCAAAGCCAGAGTTGTAGACGCGGTACAGCGGCTCGACCGTGCCGCTGCTGTCGGTGGTCATCCGATACGGCATCAGCAGCGACGGCCGATGCCGCAGCAGCACATCCACATCATCCTGATACACCTGACGCCCTGCCGCATCATCGCGCGACCAAGGGTCGCTCGGATTCCACTCGGCAATGCCCCATCGCGGACTCAGCGCCGCAGCCCGCGGAGCGATGTTCGGTGTCGTGCGGTAATACTTCGTCGGATCGATCGCCCCGGCCGCCTGGCCCTGTTCGAAGGGATTGGCGTTATACGACGTGACGCCCATGCTGCCAAACGGCCAGATGTTCGCCGTCCAGTGGGCACTGCCCGAGGTGAGGAACCGTGTACCCAGGTCGGGAGGTGGATTCCCGAAGAGGATGTCGGTCGGAATCTGCGCGGCATACCAGCGGTCGGCCGGAATGCCTCCAAGGGCTGCACTGGTCGACACCGTCATCCAGCGGGCGAAATCGCGGTTGTACCGCCAGATCATTTCCTGGCGGAAGCGGTTCCACGTGTCAAACCACGGATTGCCGATGTTCAGCTCACGGGGTGCATCGAAGCCCCCCGATGTGCCCCCGGTTAGCGTCACCGTCTGCGACCCGGGGATCAGGCCAGCGGTCTCGCTGGTGGTGTCGTAGTTAAAGAAGCGCAGGTCCCACGTCGTAAAGCTCTGATTGAAATCGCCATTCAGGGTGTGCCCGTCGCCGTTGCTGTCGGTGCCAGGCGAAGCGTCGCCGTCGTAGCGCGCCGCAAACTCCCAGGCGTGGCCCGCCAGTCGCCCCGTGCCGGCATACGGGCCGGCCTTCCGCAGCCAGTCGCGGAACTCGGCCACGGCGAATGGCGAATAGTCGGCCCACCCACGCTGGGCCGCCGGCACATTGGCATCGCGGAAGCGATCGAACGACATTTCCGTTTCGCCGTCGCCGGTGACAACCACCAGCACCTCGGGATGCGCGATCATGCGCTCGGCCAACATCCGTCCGAACTCGCGCACATACGCCTCCTGCACACGGCGCAGCTTGAGCGCATACTGCGAGTAGGTCACCCAGCCCGAGGCCTTGGCCTGGTCCTGATACCACTGCACATTGCGGCGGTCTTCGGCCTCGGCTGCCGTCTGCACGCCATCGACACGTTCGCGGATGGCCGTGATGAGCGAAATACCGATGGGCATCTTCGGCGTTCGGGTATTCGCGTTGGCAATCGCCGCATCGATCGGACCAATGGCCTCGGCGAGTGCAGCCCGCACGGCCGTCGGGTTCGACACGTCGACGGTCCAGTCGGGCATGGTCAACTGCACGAACACCGACATGCCCACCTTTGATCGCTGCAGCGTCGCGTTGTTGCCGATGCGCGTGGCCAGTTCGGTGGCCGCCGCGCCGAAGACACTGGCGTCGCTCAACAGGGCTACATTCGACGGCAACACATACGTCATCCGCTGGTCGAGGGCAGGCACGTTGCTGGCCGCCGGCGTCATCACATTCGAGGCAATCGATGCGGGGCCGGCCCGGGCAGATGTCAGGGCAGACACGGTGAAGCGATACGGCGTGCCGTTGCTGAGGCCCATCACGACGATGGGCGATGAGGCACCCTCTGTGGCCGTGGTGACACCTCCCGAGATCGGTAATCCGGTGTCTGGCGATACCGGCATCGCGGTCACGCGATAACCGGTGATGGCAGCACTCGGGTTCGCCGGCGCCACAAAGTTGACCGAGGCCCCGCCACTTAGGCCGTGGGCCACACCAATGGTCGGACGCAACGACGGGTCGGCCGACGGCTGCGACCAGGCCACCAGAACCATCAGTCCCCACATCAGGGCGGTACCTGCCGCCCGGAACCGTCTCGTTGCTGCCATCAGTGCTCCTGCGTTCTCAGGCGAATGCCCACCCTGATTGTACGAGGAGTTGACCCGGCAGCCACACCCTCGGCCGCCACAGTCACCACGGCCGATGCCTCGTAGACCTCACCCACCCGGGCCCCCTGCGCAGCCAGCGTGACCGTGACCACCCCGGGGCCCTGACCTCGTGCCGGGGCCACCGTCACAAACGGCTGGTCCGATGCGGCGGTCCACGCCGCTGTCCCCCGACCCTCGAAATTGATCGGCACCGTCTGCGGCGCCGATACCGACGTAATGACACCGGCCGTGTTAACACCGGTGAACGCGATCGCGTCGACACCAACCGTCAGTGCCGGCACGGTGGGCGGGCTGACCGTCAGCGTGACCTCGCGCGAGACGGGCCCATAATCAGCATCCTGCGGCGTGAACTGCATCTCGAAGCGATGCGAACCGACCGGCAGCACCGTGCCGTACTTCAGGTTCCAGATGAGGCGCCCCGGCACCGATGTGACCGCCGTCAGGTGCGCATCACCAAGAGGCGTCCCCGCCTGCAGATAGACCGGCGGGCTCCACGTCACCATGGGTACCCACCCCCCGGGCCGCCCGATGCGCGCCACAAACGCCTTCAGAGCCGGCTCAAACCCCGAGTCGTACACACGATAGTGCCCGTCATTCAGCTTGTAGGGCATCAGCAGTGTGGGCCGATGCTGAAGCAGCAGGGCCATCTCCTCGTCGTACACCGCCCGCCCCCGCGACCACGGGTCGCTCGGATTCCACTCGACAATGGCCCACCGGCCACCCATGGCCTGCATGCGGGGAGCCACATGCACGACGGTGCGTGCATACGGCCCGTCGGCGCCGTCGCGCCCGAGGTTCACGGTGTAACCGGTGACGCCGGGTGTGCCGTACGGCCTGATGTCCGCGGTCGTGTGGGCACTGCCCGAGGTCAGCAATCGCACCCCGCCATCGGACGGCGGATTGCCGAACAGCATGTCCGTCGGCACCTGCGCCGAGTACCAGCGGTCGCGAGGAATGCCTCTGCGCGTGGACGGGTCAGCGCCGAACCCCTCGGTCACCCACCGGGCCACGTCGCGGTTGTAATGCAGAATCAGGGCTTGCCGGAATGTCACCCACACATCAAACCAGGGCTGCCCCTCGGCCCGCACCCGTGGAGGATCAAAACCCCCAGGCTGCGTTTCTGCGGGCCCCTTCACCGAGGCCGTCACGGCCCCGTCCGATTCGGCGTCGCTCAGCGACCAGTCGGCATAGCGCAGTGCCCACGTCGTGAACCGGGTGCCATAGTCGCCGTTCAGTGTGTGCCCGTCGCGGTTGGTATCGTCGGCGGGTGACCGGTCGCCCCGATACCGAGCGGCGTCACGATGGGCATCGGCCGCAAAGGTCTGTCCCGGGGCATACAGTCCCTCGCCGCGCAGCCAGTCGCGAAACTCGGCCACGGCAAACGGCGAATAGTCAGCCCACGACACCCTTGGTGCTTTCACCGGGTCGCGCAGGTCCTGCCCGTCGCGGAACCGGTCGTAGGTCATCTCGGTTTCGCCGTCACCGGTGACCGCCACCAGCAGGTCGGGCTCGCGTGACATCCGCTCCGCCATGAGCGTGCCGAACATCCGCACATACGCTTCCTGCACGCGCCGCAGGCGGCGGGCATAGCGCGAGTAGGTCACCCAGCCGGGGGCCACTTCCTGGTCGTGATACCACTGCACATTGCGCCGGTCCTCGGCCTGCGCCGCCGTCTGCACCGGGTCAACCCGTTCGCGGATGGCCGTGATGACCGAAAACCCGATGGGCAGCCGGTGCGGGCGGGCCCGCTCGAGTGCGCCGTCGACCTGACTTATCACAGGTGCCAGCGCCGACCTCAGCGCCGCGGCATCGGTGGTGTCAATCGGCCACTGGTTCATTTGCAGCCCCAGAAACGCCGACAGGCCCACACGCGCACGCGTCAGGGTGCGGTTGTCGCCGACGCGACGCTGCAGCTCGCCGACGAGGGCCGCGAACGTCGAGTGGTCTGCCGTCATCAGTCGGTCTTCCGAGGGAAGAATCCAGGTGATGCCCGGATCGAGGGCGGGAATCGACACCGGCTGGCCCGCAACTCGGGGCTGCGCGCCCGTGCCCGAGGCGACCAGACCCGACAGCGCGACCAGCAGCAGCACGAATCCGACCCGACACATAGTCATGGTGTGACCCTGCTAGCATAAGGCCTGTGATGAAGACCGTCATCCTTGCCGGAGGTCATGGCACCCGCATCGCCGAGGAATCGCAGGTGCGGCCCAAACCGATGGTCGACATCGGGGGACGCCCCCTGCTGTGGCACATCATGAAGCACTATTCGGCCCACGGGCTGCACGACTTCATCATCTGCTGCGGCTACAAGGGCTACGTCATCAAGGAATACTTCGCCAACTACTTCCTGCACATGTCGGATGTGACCTTCGATATGTCGACCAACACGATGCAGGTGCATCACCGAAAGGCCGAGCCCTGGCGCGTCACACTGGTCGACACCGGCGAGTCGACGCAGACCGGTGGTCGCCTGAAGCGGGTCGCCAGCTATCTGCAGCACGACGAAGCGTTCTGCCTGACCTACGGCGACGGGCTCGCCGATGTCGACATCACGGCGCAGCTGGCATTCCACCGGGCACACGGCAAGCTGGCCACGGTCACCGCCGTGCAGCCTCCGGGGCGCTATGGAGCGATCGTCCACGAGGGCACCCACGTGCTCGGGTTCCAGGAGAAGCCCCCGGGCGACGGCGCCTGGGTCAACGGCGGGTTCTTCGTGCTGCATCCACGGGCCCTCGATACCATCGAGAGCGATCACACGGCGTGGGAAGCCGACCCGTTGCAGCGCCTGGCGGCACAGGGGCAGCTCGAGGCCTGGCAGCATCGCGGCTTCTGGCACGCCATGGATACGCTGCGCGACCGCAACCACCTCGAGCAGCTGTGGGCCCGCGGCGAGGCGCCGTGGAAATGCTGGACCTGACGCTCTTCGGCGGCGCCTATCGCCGCACACGTGTACTGGTCACCGGCCACACCGGGTTCAAGGGCAGCTGGCTCACACACTGGCTGACGCGCCTCGGCGCAGAGGTCAGCGGCCTGGCCCTGCCACCCGAGACCACGCCGAATCATCACGACCTGCTGCCGCTGGCGCTGCCCGACGCGCTGCACGACATCTGCGAGGCCAACGCTGTCAGCGAGGTCGTCGCGCGATGCAAGCCTGCCATCGTGTTTCACCTGGCGGCGCAACCCCTGGTGCGACGGTCATACGCGCAGCCTCTCGCGACCTGGGCCACCAATGTGATGGGCACGGCGCATGTGCTCGAGGCCACCCGGCACTGCCCTGATGTGAGAGCTGTGGTCTGCGTGACCACCGACAAGTGTTACGAAAACCGCAACGACCGTCGGGCCTACCGTGAGACCGACCGCCTGGGAGGCCACGATCCCTACAGCGCATCGAAGGCCGCAGCAGAGCTGGTGGTGGCCAGCTACCGGGTCGCCTACGCGCACCCGCACGCGCCGCTCATCGCCTCGGCCCGCGCCGGCAATGTCATCGGTGGCGGCGACTGGTCAGACGACCGGCTCATTCCCGACGCCGTGCGCGCCGTGACCGCCGGCCAGCCCCTCGACATCCGCTTTCCCGAGGCCACGCGGCCCTGGCAGCACGTGCTCGAGTCGCTCAGCGGCTATCTGGCCCTCGGCCAGCGGTTGCTCGAGGGTGATCGCACCGCTGCCGATGCGTGGAATTTCGGTCCGGCTCCGGAGTCGACCGCATCGGTGGCCGACGTGCTCGCCCGGCTGCAGCAGCAGTGGCCCGAGCTGCGGTGGCAGGTGCCTGCCACGGTACACCCCCACGAAGCACATGCTCTCGCGCTCGACAGCAGCCGCGCACACGAGGCCCTGGGCTGGCAGCCGGTGTGGACCCTCGACGAATCGCTGACCCGCACCGCCCACTGGTATCGCCAGTATCTCGACACCGGCACGGTCGCCACAGACGACGACCTCGCGCGGTATGTGGGGCAGGCGGCCGAGCGCCACGTCAGGTGGACCCGCGCATGACCTGCCGCCACTGCCACACCCCGCTGCCGGCCCCGTTCATCGACCTGGGTTACGCGCCTCCGTCGAATGCGTACCGCACGCGCGCGTCGCTCTCGCAGCCCGAGGTGCACTATCCGCTGCGCGTCGCGGTGTGTCACACCTGCTGGCTGGCGCAGACCGAAGACTACACCCGCCCCGACGAACTGTTTGACGAAGGCTACGCCTATTTCTCGAGCACCTCCGCCGGCTGGGTGCGGCACGCTGAACAGTTTGTCAACGACATCACCACCCGCCTGGGCCTCACCGCAGACGCCCTCGTGATGGAAGTGGCCTGCAACGACGGCTATCTGCTGCAGCACGTGCAGCGCCGCGGCATTCCATGCCTCGGCATCGAACCCACCGCCAGCACAGCCGACGCGGCCGGGCGACTGGGTCTCGAGGTGGTCCGTGAGTTCTTCGGCACCGCTCTGGCCCAGCGGCTCGCAGCCACGCACCGGAAGGCGTCGCTGATTGTCGCCAACAACGTGTTCGCGCACGTGCCCGACATCAACGATTTTTCGGAAGGCCTGCGGATGGCCCTGGCGCCCGGTGGCACCGTGTCGCTCGAGTTTCCCCATCTGCTGCAGCTGCTGCGGGGCTGCCAGTTCGACACGATGTACCACGAGCATTATTCGTATCTGTCACTCGGTGCCTGCCACCGCATGCTGCAGCGGGCGGGCCTGCGCATCATCGACGTGGAACGGCTGCCGACGCACGGCGGCAGCCTCAGGGTGCTGGCCGCGCACAGTGCCGACCCGCGCCAGACGACTGATGCCGTGGCGCACCTGATCGCCGAAGAAACAGCCGCGCACCTCTTTAGCCCCGAGGGCTATGCCTCGCTGCAGGCGCAGGCCGATGCGGCCGCCGATGGCCTGCTGGCGTTTCTCATCGACCAGAAACAGCGCGGACGGCGCGTCATGGCATACGGCGCAGCGGCCAAGGGCAACACGCTGCTCAACTATGCCGGCGTGCGTCCCCACCTGCTCGAGGCCGTCTTCGACGCGGCGCCCTCGAAGCAGGGACGCCTCCTGCCGGGCAGCCACATTCCAATCCTTCCCCCCGACGACATCGCCCGCCTGCAGCCCGACGTGCTGCTGATTCTTCCCTGGAATATTGCCGACGAGGTGTGCCGGCAGCAGGCCGGCATCGCGACCTGGGGCGGCCGGTTCGCCGTGGCCATTCCCACACTCACCCTGCTGTGAACGGCGCGCCGATGACCAGTGCAGATGTGCATCCGTCATCTCCGCCCTCCGGGCCCCGGGTGCTGGTGACCGGGGCCTCAGGGTTTCTCGGGCGGCCCCTGATCAGCGCCCTGCGTGGCGCGGGCTGCGACGTGGTCACCGTCGGACGCGCGCCCGCCGCAACCTCCTCGGTCACGCATCTGGTCGCCGATCTCCTCAAGCCCGATGAGATGGCCACGGCGGTTCGTCGTGCTTCCGCTACGCATCTGGCGCACCTGGCCTGGCACGTGGCGCATCACGACTTCTGGACCTCGCCGCTCAACGACGCCTGGGCCGATGCCAGCGTCGCCCTGGCCCGCCAGTTCCTCGCCCACGGAGGGCACCACATCATCTCGGCCGGGTCGTGTGCCGAGTACGCACCCGCCGGTGCGGCCATGCTTGAGGAACAG
>VFZN01000014.1 GCA_016871195.1 Acidobacteriota bacterium
CGCGCGCTTCGGGCACGACGAGGTCGGGACGATCGGCACCGATGTGACGCTGAACTCGGGGGATGTCAGCGGCATTCTGATCGCGGCCCTGCAGGCGGCCGACCGTCGGACCGACGCGTTGACTACCGAGGTTGCCGAGTTGAGAGCCCTTGTCGAGACGTTGATGCGCCAGGTGGCGCGGCAGCACTAGGCGACCCACGCACGGACCGGCCCTCGACCCCACAGGGATTCGGGTGGAGGGCCGGGAAAATTGTGCGGCGGCTTTCACGCGCCCCAGACCCACCCCGGGGGCAGGATGTAGGGGGGGTGCCGTCTCCACAATGTCTCCAACACGGGGGGCCACGGGCGGCGACCGGAGGCGACCCCCGTCCACCGCTGTCCACTGGCCAAGTGGTTCAGGTGAAAGCGCTTAGGACCAGAACCGCAGCGCCATCAATGATTTATGCTAAGGCGTGGCTCAGGGTTCGAATCCCTGCCTCCCAGCCATTTTTCTCTCCTGTCCATCACCGAGTGACGGGGTGTTCTCACGCCTGACGCCGGCGGGTGTCCGACCACGTGACGCGCAGCAGGGCGTACCCGATGGTCGGCCGCCGTTCATGCCGGCGCAGCGGGACGTGCCTCTCGTTGTTACAATCCCGAAGTCAACGACCCGCGGCGATTCCGCCTGACTTCAACATCGTGCCTCTGTCCCACATCCTCAGAGTCGTCTTGAGCCCCCTCGGCTCTCTTCATCACGTGCTGGGCCCTGTGCTCGTGCTGTGTGCCACAGGACTCATTGCCGGGCCCATGCCGGCCTCGGCACAGGCCGCCGCGACAGGCGATAGACCACTGGTGGTCGAGAGGCCCAGCTTCTCGACGCCTCCCGACCTCGTCGGCGAACGACGCTGGCAAATTGAGTCGGGCATCAGTTGGCGACGCCTGGCGGAAGACGAACGCGACTCGCCCCTGGTCACCACCGCGCCAAACCTGACGCTGCGCGTCGGTGTCCATCCGCGGCTCGAGTTGCGTCTGGCATCAAGCGGCGTCGACTGGTGGACCATCGGCGGTCAGGTCTCCCGCACGATGGCTAACCCCGCCGTCGGCGTGAAGTATCACCTGCTGCTCGAGCGGCACACGGGTCTCGACCTCTCGCTGGTGCCCATGGTCACCATGGGCTGGCCCCACGAGCCGTCACCGTCCGCATCCGTCGTCGTGACCGCTGCCAAGGTGCTCGGGCCGCTTGGACTCAACGCCAACCTGGTTCTGGCACGCGATTGGTCCGATGCACCCGCGGTCGAACGAGACCTGAGTCTGGCAGTCACGGAAGCGATGTCTCCAAACTGGAGCGCCTTTGCCGAACTGGTTCGGGTCCAGACCGCAGCAGACCAGCCCGGCCAGTGGTCTGTGAACACCGGCATCGGGCGACTACTCGGCTCGGATATGGCCGCCGACCTGTTCGTGGGTCGGCCTGCACGTGGGGTCGCAGGCGCGTGGCGCTACGGTGTGGGTCTCAGCTGGCGTAGTCGCTATCGTCCAGTCGCCCCGCGCATCCCCTGACGGCGCATCGCTACTCGCCGCCCGACACCATCATCCCGATGCCGACGATCACCATCACCAGGCCACCACCAGCCAGCAGCACGGCAAGCGCGATCGCCATGGCCTTTTCGCGTCCTTCGCTGATCGTGCCGTCGAGATAGGCCCCATCATCAGGTGTCGGCCCCACATGCACCGCTACGGTCGCGCCCAAGGGAAAACGGTCACAGACCGCCTCCGCGCCTCCGCGCGTGACATACGCGGGATCTTCCAGCACATGAATCCGCATACCCGTTCTCATCTGCCCATGCGCCTCGTACTGATAGGCGATGCGCGGCGCATATCGGGTCGACGTCTCGGTGCTACCATCCGAATTGGTCGACTCTTCCTCGAACTCTTCGAGGCCATTGGTCGTGATGGTGCCGGTCACCGCCGGCCACGTCACCTTCAGCCGTGCCTCGGCCAGTTGACGCTGCCGCTGTGTGAACGTGTATCGTGCCAGCCAGATTAGTGCGACGCCCACCAGCAGTGTAACGATTCCCATCACCCCCTCCTCTCCTGACGATCCTGCCCGCCTGCTGCCGCATACCCTATCGCAAACCGGATGCCTTGGCGAGTATCTTCGTGGGAACCGCTCGACCGCGTGTTCGAACACGCGTGTGAGAATCTCACCGTGCGGGGGTGCAATGCCTGAGCCACGCACAACCGAAGTGCGTCCGACGCCCTGCACGCCTGGTGTAGCCACAACGCGACGAGGGCCGACCGCTCGCGGGTTCAGCGCTTGCCCATGTCCGATCTCGGCTACCATGACTCGAGGAATGACGTCATGCGTTCGCTGAATTTGGTGGGGGGTGAAAAGGGAGGCGTCGGCAAGTCTGTTGTCTCACGGCTGCTGGCCCAGTACTTCATCGACACGGGCCGAACGTTCATCGGGTTCGACACCGACCGGTCGCATACGTCGTTTGCCCGCCATTACCCGGCACACGCGTCCCCCGTCATCGTCGACTCCTACGAAGGCCTTGATGGCATCGTTGAGACGCTGGTCTCAGGCGCTGACACCAGCGCCATCGTCGACCTGGCAGCGCAGACGCTGGCACCGGTGTCCCAGTGGATGACCGATTCCGATGTGCTGGGTCTGATGCTCGACATGGGCATCGCCGTCAACGTCTGGCATGTGTCAGACGGAGGCCAGGAATCCGTCGAACTGCTGGCTGAGCTGACACGACGCTATCGCGACCGCCCGTCGTATGTCATCGTGCGGAACACGGGTCGCGGACACGACTTCAGCCACCTCGACACCTCGTCCGGCCTGGCGGACGCCCAGCGTTTCGGCGCAGATGTCATCACCGTGCCACCCCTGCATGAAGCCTGCATGCGCAAGGTCGACCGTGCCGGCGTGTCATTCGGCGAGGCCTTGAACAGTGATCTGCCGGGTGGACCGGTGCTCGGCCTGCTGGAGCGCCAGCGACTGAAGACCTGGCTGCGCCAGTCATTTGCTGAATTCGCGCGCCTAGCCGTCTAGCGAGGCGCCCGCCGGCGCCCCTGCCAGCCCGTGCTCGTCAGAACCGGCGGGACAACCCCAAACTGAACATCAGCGTCCCGTGCGCCGATGGCCGGATGTCGATGGCCGCGCCAGCAGTCGCTTCCCATCCGGCGGATAAGGGTCGACCAAATTCGGCACCCACGCGGAACAGGTTCAGATCGCCTTCGGGGTCGAATTCACGACCAGCTCCGGCAGACACCGTCCAGGCGTTCGCGGGTTTCCAGCTCAGCATCAGGGCCGGGGCCACAGGCCGCGAGCGTCGAATGAACCCCTCATCACTCTCGTCGCCATCAACCACCACGACCAGGCTCTCGATGGTGAGGTCGGTGTGCACGCCGACGGCCCACCGGCTGTTCAGCCAGTAGTTGTAGTTGAAGCCCCACCCCGCCACAGTCAGCCACTCCGTACGCCCCGTATCCGACGCGCCTGACGGGACGTGCGCGTGCGACAGTGACAGGTTGAGTTCGTGGCGTCCCTCCTCGGACGCCTCTTCGCTGTCAGATTCAGCGGCGTCAGCTGTGCGAATCGGCGCGTTCGGCTCCTGTGCGGAAGCGCCAGAGGGCATCCCGCACAACACCAGGGCAAACAGCGCGAGGAGTGCGGCAGGGAAAGAGAAGCGGGAACGGTGACACACCATCGAGAGTGACATGGCCTCATAGTGTTGCACGATGATGCACTGTCGTGCCACGGACGACAGAGGCTGGCCCCGCCTCTGGCATAATGCGCGCCAGCCACCACGGGAGGTGTCCGATGAATGCTCTGCGCCGCATGATGCTGCTGTCGCTGCTCGCTGCCGGTCTGCTCGTTCCTGTCGTCATGGCCCAGACCTATCCCCACGCCTTCCCGCGCACGGGTGTGGCGAAGCTCTTCGAGAACGAGCGCGTCATCGCGTGGGATGTAAAGTGGCTGCACGATGTGCCGCAGCCATACCACCGCCATCAGTACGACATGGCCGGCGTCTACACCGTATACGGGCCAATTCAGGTCATCGGCCTCGACGGCACCGTCGCGCCCATCACCCCGTTTGCGGTGCCCCGGCCATACTTCCAGCCGAAGGACATCACGCACAAGGAAGAAGCGACGGGACTCGCTGGCGCACCCGTGCGCGAGGCCGTCATGCTCGATCTCAAGGAAGGTTCATTCGCGCCCGTGACCCGCGCCGGAACGCCAGTCGCCTTCCCCAGGGACGGCGCCGCAAAGGCCATCGACAACGCCCGCGTCGTCGAGTGGGACTATGTGTGGATTCCCGGGCGTCCCGTCGAGACGCGCATCTACGAGCGCGACGCCGTCGAGGTGTTCTTCGACGGAGGCACCCTCCGGTACCGCACCCCGGACGGCAAGGAAGAGACGCGCACCTTTGCACGGAAGGATGCGCGCTTCATTCCCCGGGGCACCATCCGCAGTGAAGAGGCCGTGGCCGGCGCACCGCGGGCGGTGATCGTGGAACTCAAGTAACCGCAGGGGGTATGCCGCCCCGACTCATCGTCGGGACGCGATAGCAAACAGGTTCACGCCACTCGGATCAAAGCGAATCCGGTCGCATGGCCGCCCGAACGCGGACTGCGCACACAGGCGATGCATGTCGTCCTCGGAGCGGTGAATCAGCGGCCAGTCGAGCACCTCGTCCATCAGGGCGCGTGTGGGATTCGACGGGTGGAAGTTGCCGAGAATCACCTGCCCGCCCGGCGCAAGACAGCCGTGGATGAAATTGAGCAGGTTCACCACGAACCGGTCATTAAAGTAGTCGATAAGACCAATCGAATACATAAGGTGTTGCGGCGGAAGGTCGAGGGTCGTGCGTCCGAGTGCCAGATACACCAGATTGGCCTGCTCAAGGCACACGCACGGAGCGAGCCGGTCATCGAGCCGCGCACGCACGTAGGCCAGCGCCTCGGCATCGATGTCGAGGCAGGTGGCCTGCAGGATTGCGGGATCGTCAAGCGAGGCGAACACATCGAACAGTTCCTGCGCCGGCCCGCAAGCTAGGCTCGTGACGCGCGTCAGCTGCCCGGCACGACCAGCGATGGCGCGGCCGATTTCCTCAGCCAGTAACGGTCGCCGATTTCGCACGGCTGAGCCTGCTGACTGGTCACGGAGGCAGCGATCCAGCAGCGGGCCCAGGCGACCGCTGCCTGAGGACACATCGGCATACAGCTGGGCGATGGTCAGGTAATCACCGGCATATCCACGGGGCTTGGCATACATTCGCTCGCCCATGTCGCTCAACAGCACATAGGGCAGCAGTTCGGCCTGCAGCCTCGCGCCCACCCGCGAGCGCTGTGGTTCGTCGTCAAGAGCGCTGACGACGGCGTTCATCTCGTGCACGAGTGACGTGAATGCCTCGCGCACGACAGTCGCCGTCGCCTCAGCGACGATGCCGTCGGCCTTGAGGGCGGCGCGGTCGACGGCCACCAGTTCGGCTTTCATGTCCGTGATGCGCGCAAAGAGCTGCGTGACCGCATCGATCTCGTCAGGCGTGCCGGCGTCGGGCCTGAGTGCCAGTGCCCGGTCTAGGCGCTCATTCGACACCCGAAGACGTGCCGCCAGTGTGGCCGCCAGTGCACGGTGTACGCGCATGCCAAGCGGCGGATCCTCGACGCTCAATGCGTCGAGCTCGGCTGTGCCGATGACCAGCAGCAGCGAATTTTCTCTGGCTCGGACGTCGGCAGACGCGGGTTGCTGCCGCACGTAGCCCATCTCGCCGAAAATCTCCCCTGGCCCCAGAGTGGCCAGCACCTCGCTGGTGCGTGGAGATACCACCTCCATGAGCCCCTCGAGCACAATGAATACGGCTGAGGGGGCCCCCCCGGCCCGTACCGCCAGGTGTCCCGAGATGACCTGCTGCTCACGGCTCACGCCGAGCAGCCGGTCGACATCGGCCGGCATCAACGCGCCGAGCAGCGTCAGGCTCGGAAACGGCGTGCGCGTCCGCACCTACTTCTCCTCCGACCGCTCGACCTTGATGCCCATGTCGGCCTCGAGCGTCGCCAGCGCCATCGTCACATTGCCCTTGTCGAGACGGATGATCTCGAACTTGCCGGCGCCGGAGGCATCCGTGTACTGCACGGTCACGAAGTGCTTCTTCGACTTGGTGAACAGCAGCGGCCAGGCCAGCAGCAGACCCATGCCGTAGCGTGGCTTGGCGGCCCGCTCGTAGAGCAGCCCCTTGACGCGGTCGTACGGGATCTCAACGGTGGCGCGTCCACCGGTTTCAAATCGCAGCTGCTTCGCACGCGAGTCGGACACCAGAGCCCCTTCCAGCTCCTGGGCCTTGCCATCGTCTTTCGGCACGACCAGATTCGCCTTTGCGAACCGACCATCCGCCAGTAGGCTGACCGGCGTCCACGCCAATGTCGCCGCGAGCGTTCCCGCCACCATCCGACGCATGCATGCAGTCATCGTGTCTCCCCGTTTCGGGACCGTCCACCGATCCTCCGTCTGCAGATGCTATCCTCGGAGGGCGACGGCGGCAATGCCCGCCGCGCCCATCAGCCCATGCTCACTCCGGCCCTGCTGCTGACCGTCATTCTGGTGCCTGCACTCATCCTGGCTGCCGGCCTGTTCGCCGTCTGGCAGCGCCTCGGTCCTCCTGCGGCTGATCCACGCCTGGCCGACCTGCTGCAGCGGGTCGAGGGACTGTCGCGTGACCTGCATGCGATGCGCGAGATGTCGAGCGCACAGACGCCGGTGCTGGAAGCCCGCCTGCAGTCACTGAGCCAGCAGGTGCAGCTGACGCTCGACTCGATGCGCGCCGACATGTCAGAACGCCTGGGCCGCATGTCGCAGGCCAGTGACCAACACGGCGAGCGCATGCGCACCGTGCTGCATGAACAGCTCACTAGCCTGCAGAAGGACAACGCGGACAAGCTCGAGCAGATGCGCAAGACGGTGGACGACAAGCTGCATGCCACGCTCGAGGATCGGCTGGCGCAGTCGTTCAAGGTGGTGTCCGAACGCCTCGAGGCCGTGCATCGCGGCCTCGGCGAGATGCAGCAGCTGGCCTCGGGCGTCGGCGATCTCAAGCGGGTGCTGACGAATGTGAAGACGCGCGGCACCTGGGGGGAATATCAGCTCGAGGCGCTCATCGAACAGATTCTCGCGCGCGACCAGTACGAGACCAACATTGCCACGCGCCCCGGCTCGGCCGAGCGTGTCGAAGTGGCGGTCCGACTGCCGGGCCGCGACACCGACCAGCCGGTCTGGTTGCCCATCGACGCCAAGTTTCCCCTTGAAGACTATCAGCGGCTGATCGACGCCTACGACCGCGCCGACCTCTCAGCCATCGAGGAGGCCGCCAAGGCTCTCGAAACCCGTGTGCGCGCCGAGGCGAAGAAAATCAGGACCAAGTATGTCGAGTCGCCGCACACCACAGACTTTGCGCTGATGTACCTGCCCACCGAAGGCCTCTACGCCGAGGTGCTTCGCCGCCCGGGCCTCGCCGATAGCCTCCAGCGCGAGCTGCGTATCGTCATCACCGGCCCCACCAACACCGCGGCCATGCTCAACAGCCTGCAGATGGGTTTCCGAACGCTGGCGATCGAGAAGCGGTCATCGGAGGTCTGGACCCTGCTCGGCACCGTGAAGACCGAGTTCGAGAAGTTCGGCCAGGCCATTCAGGACACCGAAAAGAAGCTCGCGGAAGTGGCGAACAAGTTCAAGCACGTCGGCGTCCGTGCCCGTGCCGTCGAACGCAAGCTGCGCGGCGTCGAGACGATGCCTGACCTCGACGGCCCGGCCGACCCACTGGCGTTGCCCATCGACACCGAAACGTGACAACGTTTCACCGCGCGCATAATGTTATGTTACGGCGTCATCCCTGCACCGCAGCGGCCGACAACCGTCAGCAGCGTTGCAGCACGAATCGCGGAGTCAACGGGTTGCCGGCGACGAGGTTGCAGTTGCCGGTGAATCCGGCACTCGACCAGTTGAGCGTTGCGGCTCCGGCCATTCCGCTGAACGACCCTGAACATCCGGCCGCCTGATTGATGCTATACGTGATGGTGCCCGTGAATGTCGTCTGGTCGACGGTACCGCTGATGTTGCCGGCGATGCCGGCACTGCCCGTCTGACTGGCCCACGTGCCTGTCACCGTGGCCCCTGACTGGTTCAGCGTCACAAACACCGGCAGGGGGATGTAGTTCGTCGTTTCCAACGTGCCGCTCCACTGGCCGACCACTTGCGCCGGTGGCGGCGGTGATGGACACAAGCAGCATCGCTGCGGCCTGTCTCATGGTGTGCATGGTGCTAGTCACGTTCCCCCTCCGTCTTTCTGGCGATGCGTCGACCGCCGGTCACATCCCGCGCCACCATCAGCACCGCGAGTTCGGACCGCCTGCGGATGCCGGGCCGGGCGTACAGTAGTGCCAGGGTGTTCCCGACCGTGCGTGGGCTGCACCCGAGGACTGCCGCAATTTCCTTGTTCGACTTGCCCCGCGCCACAAGTTCGGCGATCCGTGTTTGCTGTCTGGTCACGTTCCGGACACTCATGCTGGAGTGCCGCGCCCGCAAACGCAATAGGACGTACGGCCTAAGTCATTGATAACAAGATGTTTGATTCAGTTCATTTGATTCAGGACACACTGGCCGCCGGACCTGCGTCGGCACGACTCGGCAGCGCTATGATGGAGAAATGCATCTCCACTCATTCCTCCACTGGTCCGCCGCCGTCGCCCTGACACTTGCATCCGTCACGGCCAGCTTCGCCCAGGCCCCCACGCCACCCGCAGGAACGTTCCAGGCCGGTGCGCCGCTGAAGACCACACCGAACGTCAAGGTCTTCGGCAGCTTCCGCTTCAGCGAGAGCCTTGTCTACGACGCCGACCGCGATCTCATCGTGTCGATCAACGCCGGCATGGCCCAGGACGTCGTGCCCAACGACGGCTATGTCTCGCTCATCAACCCCGATGGCACCGTGCACACCCTCAAGTGGATTGGCGCCACGCGCGCCGGACTCACCCTCAACCATCCGCTCGGCAGCGATATTGCCAACGGCCGGCTCTACGTGGTCGACATCGACACCGTGCGCTGGTTCGACCTGAAGAGCGGCACCCCGCAGGGGCAGATTCAGGTACCAGGTGTCTCACGCTTCAATGATCTGGAAGTGGCTGCCGACGGCACCATCTACGCTACGCAGACCGGCATGCCGAACGACCCCACCAGCTGGAAGGTCTACCGCATCGCGCCGGACGGCACCGCATCGGCCATCATCACCGGCGCCCCGCTGTCGATGCCCAACGGCATTGCCTTCGACGGCGCAGGCAATCTCGTCGTGGTCAACATCGGCACCAATGAGGTGCACACCTTCTCGACGACCGGCACCCTGCTCAAGACCGAACAGACGGTCGACCCGGGCAACGACGGCATTGTCGTCACGGCCGATGGCACAAAGTATGTGAGCAGCGTCCGTATCGGCACCGTCTCGCGCATCCGCCCCGGACAGAAAGCCGAGGTCGTGGCCTCGGGCATTCCTACCGCCGCCTCGATGACCTACGACTTGAAGCGCAACCGCCTCGTCATTCCGATGAACGACTGGAACGCCATCGCCTTTGTGGACCTCGGGCAGTAGCGACCAGATTTACCCGTCACCAGCGTCAGGGGTAGAGTGTGCCCATGGGTCTCTCGTCACTCCCGATCACCGTCCGGGTCGCCGCAAGCGGTGTGGCCGTCATGCTCTTCGCCGGGTTGTCAGGATGTGCCCACCCCGACACCGACGCCACGCCCCACGTCGACCACGTGACCCTGTCACCCCACAAGATTTGGAGGGTGATTTCGGTCCAGCGCTACAAGGGCCTCGAAGAGGTGGAACTCGTCCGCGTTGACTGGCCCACCGCCACCGAGGCCAGCCTCGCCTTCGCACTCACGCGCGAAGGCCTTGATGCCGGCGACCCCATCTGCATCGATCACATCGTCGAAATCGACACCCTCTAGGCCCACCCTGTACCCGAGGGCGGCTGTCAGGCCCGACCCTAGACCGGGTCCTCAGCCCAGCTGCTGCGTCCGTATCGCGCGTCGATAGGCCACAGCCACCGCATCGAAACGCAGGTGCAGTTCATCCGCAAGGTCGAACGGCACCTGGTCGGGCCGCTGTGATTCGACGATGCGCTGGTCCTGGCCGAAGATGACGTCCTCAAACTCCTGCAGCGTGCTGTCCGGGTCGTCAAAGTCATAGTTCCGGCCGATGATGCAGTACCCGCGGCAGCGATTCGCCTTCTCTGGCTGCGACGCGAAGAAATACACCATCCCCTTTGTGCCGCCCCAGCCCAGGCGTAGCACGATGGTGTATGGCAGGTGCAGTTCATACCGGCTGCGTCGTTCGGGGCGCTCGGTCACCTCGTTGGCAAACACCGGAAATTCGTCACTGTTCGGCGCTTCGGGCCTGACGATGGTGTAGTGCAGCACGTGGTCGCGGATCTCGACGGAATGATCCGGAACGACAGGCCGGTCAGGGTCGCCCAGCAATCCCGGATGTACCCACGGGAAGTGACCGAAGTCCGTGAAATTCTCAACCTGACGCGAGGCATCGGCCTGCCACCCGAAGGGCCCCGTGTTCACCACCTTCCAGCCTGTCGATTCGAACTCGGGTATCTCAGGTAGCGGGTACGCCGGCGCATCATCGCTGAGGCACACCCAGACGAGACCGTAGCGTTCCTGGCACTGATAGACGGGGGTGCGGGCCCTGGCAGGAATGGTCGTCAGCGCCGACTGTGGAATCCGCACGCACGCACCGGTCGCATCGTAGCGCCACGCATGATAGGGACACACGAGGCAGTCGTCGGCCACCCAGCCCAGCGAGAGTGCCGTGCCACGATGAATGCACAGATCGCGCATCGCATGCGCGCGGCCATCCGCTGTGCGCCAGACGACCACCGCCTCGCTGAGCAGGGAGACCGCCACCGGGCGGTCGGTGACCTCGTGGGCGTAGGCCACCGGGTGCCAGCACCGGCGCAGCCTCGCGGGAAACTCTGGTGTTGCAGATGCCATAACGGCGGGTATGCTACCACCGGCCGTCAGGCGCTGCCCGTGTACGGCCGGAGGATGCATGCGACTGATCGTTCGTGCCCGAGTGATGCTGTGTGTGGCGCTGGTGTCGGCCTGGGGCTGCGGCGGGTCGACGCCGACGGGAACGGCGACCCCTGAGGCGACAGCCATCCAGACGCTGCAACCAGGCGTCATCCGCATCGCCATCACCGGCAACGCGACCGACACGCTCGACCCTGAGGCCTGGATGAATCGCTACGCCGAACGCCTCGCGGCCGACCTTGGCCTTCGGCCCGAGTGGGCGGTGGTGTCGTTCGACAAGTCGTGGGCACTCGCGGGGAAGGGCGAGGTTGATGTGGTCGCCACCAATCTCGCCAGCTTTCCCGACCGCGTCAGTGAGGGTGGCACCTTTTCGCGGCCGTTCCTCTATGAACAACGCGCCCTGCGCATCCGCAGCGCCGATCGCTCCCGTTACACCACTATCGCCGACTTCCACGGCCAGCGCGTCGGAGCCGTCACCGGCATGGCGGCGCTCCGCGACCTCCTGCAGCGGGCCCCCGAGGGCGTCACGGTCGTCGCCGCCGGCACGTTTCCAGAGCTGTACGCGATGTTCGACAAGGGCGAGCTGCAGGCGGTCGCCCAGGCCGAGTACTTCACGCTCGATGGCCGGGTGATTCCGTCGTACACCAGCGCCCTCGCGCTCATCGACCATCACGACCTGAACCCGGGACAGCGCGAAGAGTCGGTGTTCGTGGTCCGCGACGCCAGCACCGGGTTGCTCGACGCCGTCAATGCGTTCGTGCAGCGCACTCCGTTTCCGCTGCACCTGCCGCCACCACCGGCACGGTAGGCGCGCGCCGGGGTCGGTGGGCTGCCCGACCGGGCACGGCGTACCGTATCCGGCACCCCGCGCCGGCAGGCCGTCATGCCGGGATAGTCAGGCGCGAATCCACCAGCCGCGCCGATACAGCCACGCACACAGACCGTAGAGGCACCCGAGCATGGCCAGCGCAAAGGCCAGTGACGTGTTCTCGGGTGATCCGTAGGGAGCAAACAGCGTCTCGTACAGCCACGCGTAAGCGGTGTGCATATCCCCGGCAGCGGATGAGATGCGCACCAGCAACAGGGTCTTCACCAGCCAGCCACTGACGACAAACAGCGTGAGCGCGTTCACGCCCAGCACCACAAGCAGGTGGGTTCCCCGCCGATGGCCGGCCACATCACAGGCGGCATACGTCAGGGCCAGCAGCAGCGCCGCCAGTCCACCGGTGAAGGCCGCGTACGAGCTGGTCCAGAGGTTCTTGTTGATGGGGAATGACTGGTCCCAGAGCAGACCCACGGCCATCACCAGTGTGCCGCCGCCTGCGAGCATCGCCGCGCGTCGCCACGACGGGCGCGGCTCGTCCAGGGCAGCACCCGCCGCGACACCCAGCATCGCCGTGCCGATGGCAGGCAGTGTCGACAGCAGTCCTTCGGGATCCCACGTGCGGCTGCTGCGCCAGAGGTGCGCCTCGCCCAGCACGGTGCGGTCGAGCCAGGCCCCGAGATTTCCCGAGGGTGTGAGGTCGCCGGCCACTCCCCCCGGAGGCGCCATCTGCATCAGCAGGGCCCAGTAACCTACCAGGCACGCGCACGCTAGGCCGAGAGACGCAAGAGCCCGCTGCCGCAGCGGCAGGCCTGCCAGTCCGCGATACAGCAGCGCAGCCGCGAGGTAGCACAGGGCCAGCCGCGGCAGCACGCCCATCAGCCGCACCGTGGTCACATCGAAACGCGGATACAGCGCCAGTAGCAGGCCCAGCAGATACAGCACCGAGGCACGGCGCACAATGGATATCACCGACCGGCTGCGCGCCCGGGAGAGCGTCACCGAGACCCCCAGCAGGAACACGAAGAACGGAAAGATCAGATCCGTTGGCGTCCAGCCATGCCACGCCGCGTGCAGCAGCGGTGGATACACGTGGTTCCAGTCACCCGGGTGGTTCACGACGACCATGGCGGCCATGGTGGCCCCGCGAAAGGCGTCCACCGACGTCAGCCGTGGCGTGCGGACAGTACCGCTTGCACGCGAGGGAACTGCCTGTGTCATATCCTCTGCGTGGCCGCTCGTGTCATCTCACTCGTGGTCATGATGGTGCGCCTCGTCGCTCAGCACATACGGCTGCCCGGGGCCGGCGGCCCTTGAGGGATCCCGCCGATACACCACCCGACCGGCCAGCAGCGTCATGTCGCACGTGAGGTCCTTGAGACGGGTTGCAGGCACGGCGTAGGGGTTCTCGGTCCACACGGCGAGGTCGGCCTCGCGTCCGACGTCAATCGAGCCGATGCGGTCATCCATGAACATCGTGTGCGCCACCCAGCGCGTGTACGAGCGCAGGGCCGTGCGGATGTCGATCGATTCGCCCGTGCCGAACGGAGTGGCTCCGTGCGTGCTGTTGAGCGTCTCGCGTACGACCGACGACCACAGGCCGTAGCGCGCAGGGAACGGTGCCACACCGAAGTCTGATCCGCCGCCCCACTGCACACCCCGCTGCTGGAAGGTGCGGAAGGGCTTGAGCCGCAGGCCGCGCTGCGACCCCAGGTTGGCGGCATAGTTATCACCCAGCCACCAGAGGAAGGGCGCCTGCGCCTCGGGATAGCCCGACTGATGCTCGCGCTGCAGGCGCGCCATCACCTCGATGGCATGGTCGGTCGGCGTGTTCGCGTGGATGATGCCGTGCCGCATGTTGGCCCGCGGCTGAGCCTTCAGGACCTGATCGTAGGTGTCGACCACCCAGTCAATCGCCCGATCGCCGATGGCATGGGTGCTGACATGCAGGCCGGCCGCATGCAGGTCACGCACAATGCTCCGGTATTGCTCCGGGTCTGTGGTCGGATACCCGGCATTGCCCGCATCTTTCTGCGTGAACTCGCGGTTCCAGTCGTCGTACATCCATGCCGTGCGCGCGCCACCGCTGCCGTCCATGTAGAGCTTCACGCCACCGGAGACCAGACGCCCCTCACCGCCGGGCGGCGTGGGATGACGGCGGACCCGATCGATCACCGTCGCGGTGTCGGACGCCTGTCGCGGTCCGCTCCACAGGGCGAACATGCGCACGTTGAGGGTGCCTTCCTTCAGCAGTTCCTCGTAGATGTTCCACTTGCCTTCGCTGATGCCCGGATCCTTTGCACCGGTCATGCACTCCTGGTTGAAGTCGGTGACGATCTGCTCGATGCCGCGCTTCTGCTGTGCGCGCGTCAGCGGGGGAATCAGCGATGTAATCAGGCCCTGTGCCGATTCCTTCATCACGCCGGTCGGCGCCCCGCTCGCCGAGCGATCAATCGTGCCCGCAGGAGGGTCTTTCGTCTCGCGACTCACCTCGGCCATCTTCAGCGCATACGTATTGGCCACGCCGTAGTGGCCGGTGGTCTGCGTCAGCCAGACCGGATTGTTCGGAGCGACCGTGTCGAGATCGGCGGCCGTGATGTAGCGCTTCTCAACCAGGCGCCCTTCATCCCATCCGCGTCCGCGAATCCATTCGCCGGGCTTCAGCTGTCGGGCACGCGCGCGCACCCGCTCGAGCACATCGGCCATGGTGCGAATCGACGGATCGCTCAGGTCGACCGTGAACAGCTTGTCGGCCTCGGTGAAATGCACATGCGAATCCATCAGGCCCGGTGTCACCGTGCGCCCGCGCAGGTCGGTGACCGTCGTGGAGGGTCCGGCCAGTGCGCGGATGGCGGCGGTCGTCCCGACGGCCGTGATGCGTCCGGCGGTGATGGCCAGGGCCTCGGCGACCGTGTCGCGGTCGTCGACCGTCAGGACCACGCCATTGATCAGTACTTCCTCGGGCGGTGGCCCCTGTTGTGTGCGCGTCTGCGCCACGACCACCCAGAGACAGGCCATGAAAACGGCGGACCCCAGTCCGACGATGAGTCGCTGCATGCGGGTGCTCCTTGTGTGGCGACACAATACCACCGCCGTACTCGCCGCGGTACGTGGGGGCCCCGGCCACACGGTCTCGCCGCACAGCCCCGCAGGGCACACGGCCCGTCCGTCCGGTCCACCAGGGCACCTCGCATAGAATCACCGCCATGCGCACTGCTGATGTGTTCCGTCGTTCATGGCTCACGCTTCTGATCGTCGTGTCGACCCTCTCTCTGTGGTCGACAGACAACCTCGCGCAGCCTTCGGCCGGTCCCCTGGTGGTTGTCGGCGGCGGTCCCACCGTGGCGGCGATCACGGCGCGCACCCTCGAACTGGCCGGGGGCACGGCGGCACGCGTCGTCGTGCTGCCGCAGTCCTCGGCGCTGCCAGACGCCGGTGATACCTCGGTGAAGATGTGGCTCGACGCCGGCGCCAGCGATGCCAGGAAGGTGCTCTTCGGCGACGTGGCTGCGGCGCGCGCGGCCATTGAACAGGCCACGCTCATCTGGATGCCGGGCGGCGATCAGAACCGGTTCATGGACGCCATTGCGCCCACGGGTCTCGCCGACGTCATTCGGGCCCGTCACCGCGCCGGGGTGGTGGTCGGCGGTACTAGCGCAGGCGCCGCGATTCTGTCGGCGTCAATGATGACCGGCGAAGCCGACCTCAGGTCGCTCGCCTCCGGATCGACCGAGCTCAAACCCGGACTGGGTCTGTGGCCCGAGGTCATCGTCGATCAGCACTTCCTCAAGCGGCAGCGGCATAACCGACTGCTGAGCGCCATACTCGACCATCCCTCGCTGATCGGCGTGGGGATTGACGAGTCGACGGCCGTGATCGTGCGGGGACGTGATCTGGAAGTGGTGGGCGTGAGCGCGGTGGTGGTGCTCGACGCCAGAAACGGACGCGTCACGCCTGCGTCGGCGGGCCAGCCTGTGGCGGCCACCGACGCACGCGTGACGGTGCTGCGCGCGGGACTGCGCTATACGCTGCCCTAGAAGCGGCCGGCGCCGGTCCAGCGGCCCGGCTCTTCGCCGGTGAAATTGCGGTAGGTCAGCGCCGGCGAGCCACAGTGGCTCAGAAGAATGTCGATCAGATAGACCTCGGTAGACCCCTCGTCCGGATTGGCCGAGTAGTTATACGCAATCTCGTCACCCGCCGCCACCACAGGGACGCCGCCGTTGTCCGCGGCCGTCTTGGTCGGCTTGGCGTTATAGCCCCACCGGGTATCGAGCTCACGCAACCCGTCCATAATGAAATCGAGCCAGGGGCTGGTCACATACTTGATGCCACGCGGGCACGACTGCGAGAACATGAGCGTCGGCTGCCGGGCATTGATGCGCGACACCGTCCCGAGGATATCGGCGGGCAGCGGCAGGCGCTGGCCGGGTGCCGGATCGGGAGTGCGGGGTGCAAAGCTCACACGCAGCCGGGACGTAGCAGTCAGCGCGCCAACCGTGGCGGTGATGACCACCTCCCCCTCGCCCACCGCCGTCACCAGGCCACCGGAGACCCTGGCGATGCCGGCGGCACTGGAGGACCAGCTGGCTGACGCCGTCCGATCCTGAATGGTTCCGTTTTCCAGCTGCACCGTCGCCTGCATCTGGACGGTGGATCCCTCGCCGGACAGTCGGGCTGGTCCGCTCACGGTGACCGACGAGACCGCCGTCGGCGGCGGAGGAATCACGGTAATGGTCGGGCTCGTCGGGCTGGTGCCGCTGCTACTGTCTGAGCTGCAGGCGACGAGGCCCGCCATCAGCACCACGCCCATCATCAGTCCGTGCAGAGATCGCATGTCAGAAGTCCTTCGAAGGGTCGACGCCGTGGCGGGTCAATTCCCGCAATCGGCAGCGTCGACCAGAGGTCGCGCTCAAGGGTGTCGCGACGGCGCCGTCTTGTCAATATTCCCCGGGGATTTCTCGTCATGGCCGGCAGGAGGCGTTGCCGGCCAGGGTCCGGGCCCGGAGCCACTCACGCCAGCGCCGCCCGCACACGGGTCAGGTCCTGCCTGACGATGGCCAGGAACCGGTCGCGGGGCATGTCGAGCGTCCACTTCCCGACATCACTGCCTAGCAGTCCGTTGTGTTCGTAGTGGATGTTCACCGGACCGCTGAAGTGACTGGCCTTGAGAAACCGGGCGACGGCGGCAAAATCGCCCTGGCCCTCGCCAACCGGCACGAATTCCGCCCGCCACCCCCGGGGTCCCTGCTGCCACCGCTCGTCCTTCACGGCCAGGCATGCCACATACGGCTCGGCCAGACGGGCATCGTCAATCCATCCGGTGCCGCCACGGACCGTGGTGTGTCCCGTGTCGTAGTTGAGGGCCATGCGCACCGGGTCGAGTCCGCGCAGCACGCTGACCATGTCCCAGACGTTGCCGCCAATCATGCCCCGGGCCGAGTGCGTGTGATAGGCCCAGGTGGTGCCGTAGCGTTCGTTGAGAGGCAGTAGCGAGGCAATCCGCACACGCAGTGCCTCGAGCTGGCTGGCCTGCGGCACCGTATAGTCATAGCGGAAGTATTTGCCGCCCCGGAAATACCGGATGCCGAGGGCCTGCATCGTCCTAAGGATCGACTCGGCGTGCGGCGACTGGCTGTCCTGAATTGTGGTGGTGATCATGGTCACCGCCAGACCTGCCTTGCGCGTGCGCTCGACGGCCCGCGGGAGATCGTCGGCGACCCGCTCGGGCAACACATGTCCCCCGCTGCGGACATTCCACTCGATGGCATCGAAGCCGGCCTCCACCCGGGTCAGCCGAACGATCCCGGAAGATCGGCCCAGCGAACAGGAGCTGCTCGGAGAGTTCTACGGGTCCGAGACGTTCTGAGCTACCCTGCGGCAGGTCATCGCCCCCGCGGGGTGGCCTGCCGCCATGTCTGCCACGCCGCCGCAACATCTCGACCGCATCCAGATTTTTCCACCGGCACGCCCGGGGATTCCTCGGACGCCCGCGCGTCACCGGCGGGCCTGTGCTGCGGCCCTCGCTGCCAGCCCGCATCGCCCGCTGCTCTGCACTGAGGTGCTGCGGTGCCTGCACCCGGCCCCGGGCGATCTCATCGTCGACGCCACACTGGGGGGCGGGGGGCACACCTCGGCACTGCTGCCTCTGCTTGATCCCGGCGGGCATCTGCTCGCCATCGATACCGATCCCCACGCGCTCGCGGTCGCCGCGCCCCGCCTCCGCGCGCAGGTGCCGGCCTCCGTGCAGTTCACCGCCCGGCACGCCTCCTTCCGTGATCTGCACCGCACCATGCAGACCTGCGGCGTGGACCGGGCCCAGTCCATCCTCGTCGACCTGGGCATCTCCCAGCTGCAGCTCGACGACCAGACCCGCGGATTTCACTTCACCGGAGTTGGTCCGCTCGACATGCGCCTCGACCCGTCCGGCACCAGCACGGCGGCCGAGTGGCTGGCCTCGCTCGACGCCGCCGCGCTGGCCCGGTTGCTCGAACTCAACGCCGACGAGCCGCACGCACAGCGCATCGCCGACCTGCTGACACACGCCCCGGTCACCACCACGCACGCCCTCGAACGCCGCATCCGCCTCGGGCTCGACGCCTCAGGCCTCGGGCTCACACGGCCCGAGATCAGACGCTCTGTGCGACGCACGTTCCAGGCACTCCGCATCGCCGTCAACAATGAACTGGCAGCACTCGAGGCCCTGCTCGCGCAGCTGCCCGACTGCCTGGCCCCCGGTGGGCGTGTCGTGATCCTGACGTTTCACTCAGGAGAGGAGCGGCGTGTCATCGACGCCTTCGGCGACGGACGGCGCCGGGGACTCTATGCGCGCGTCGCACGCACTCCGATCCGCTCCCTGAAAGCAGAAACACGCGCTGACCGCCGTGCGGCCGCCTGCAAGATGCGCTGGGCAATTCGTGCCTAGCCGGCACACGTGAGGTCAGTCCGCCGGCCACGCACGTGGCTTCAGGGCCTTCGGCAGATACAGCGGATGACCGGGGTAGCCGTGCATCGTCAGGCGCAGCCGGTGCAGCGAGGGCAGCAGCGCCCGGACCTGCGCGTGCCGGTCACGATGCGCGCCGTGCACCCCCCACGCCGCCACTACGATCGCGGCACGACGTGCCGATTCGACGAGCCAGTAGTCGTTGTCGGCTCCAACAGGATCCGGTTCGGCAAGCATCACCGCCGGGTCGGTCGCCCGGAAGGCAAAGATGTTCGTCATGCACAGCCCGCTGTAACCCCAGGCCCGTGCGTAGCCGATGCATCGACGGACCGTCGGGTCGTCACGTTCTTCATCGGCGGTACTCGGATTGAGCCCGACAAACATCGCATAGCCCCGGCGTCCTCCCCAGCGACGCCACAGCGTGTAGCGGTAGCGGCGGCACGGGCTGAAGAGCGCCGTGCGTTCGTCCAGCGCCGACATGCTGCCGGACTACTTCGACCCGGCACTCGCCGGGCTCTCGAGCGCCGAGACACACGCCACCATGAACGCGTTCGACTGCTGCGCATCAAGCACGCGATGGTCCAGGGTCAGCGTCACATACACCATGGGCTTGACCACGATGGCCTCGGAACCCTCGATGAGCCGCACCACCGGCCGCCGCTGCAGGGCACCCACGCCCAGCACCGCCGCCTGCGGCTGCGGGATGATGATGGGCGCCGCCAGCAGGCTGCCGCTGACCCCATGATTGGAAATGGTGAAGGTGCCACCCGACACATCCGCCTGCGACAGCGTGCCGGCGCGCGCACGGGCGGTCACATCGTCGAGCCGTGCGTGAATCGCCTCGAGTGACAGATGCTGCGCGCCGTGAATCACCGGCGCGATCAACCCGCCATCCGGGGTCGCCACACCGACGCCGATGTTGACGTCCTCGAAAATTTCCACGGCATCTTCATGCCAGCGGCTGTTGACTTCGGGCACACGGGCGAGCGCCGTGACCACGGCCTTCACCACGTAGGCGGTCACCGTCGGAGCCGCACCCGTCGCGGCCTTGCGGGCTTCGCGGTCCGCGAGAATCGCCGACATGTCGGCCTCGAACACCGACGTCACGTGCGGTGCCGCCGCGAGGCTGCGCGCCATGTTGCTGGCGATGCTGCGCCGCATCGGGGTATGCGGCACGCGGCGCGAGGGACGCGCCTGCCGTCCGGCCGGGTCCGGAACACTGCTGTCGTCGGTCACATGCCGCTGCGCGACAAACGCCAGAACGTCTTCGCGGGTCAGCCGACCGCCGGGCCCTGTGGCCGGCACCTGCGCGGCATCCAGCTGGTGCTGTTTGAGCAACTGCCGCACCGCCGGGGTGAGTCCCAGTGCGGCGGCTGGCGGCGCTGTCGACGGCATGACCGCCGGCACCGGACGAGGCGCGGCCGTCGTCGCCTGGTCGATGCGAACGGCAGCCGCGTGGTCGGTCGACAGCCGGCCCAGCACCGCTCCGGGCTCGATCCGCGTGCCCGCCACACAGCACACCTCGACCAGCACGCCGGCCGCCGGGGAGGGCACTTCCATGTTGACCTTGTCGGTCGTGATCTCCACAAGCGGTTCATGCAGCGCCACGGGGTCGCCCACCTGCTTGAGCCAGGTGCCAACGGTGGCTTCAGTACCTTCCGCCTGGTCGGCGGGCATGAGGATGTCGATAGTGGCCATGGGCGGTCTGCTTCCGAACGCTAGAAACTCAGCACGTGCGTGATGCGGTCGACAATGGCGTCAACCGACGGCAGCACAGCATCCATCAGGGTCGTGTTGTAGGGCAACGGCACATCGGGCGTCGCCAGCCGGGTCACTGGCGCATCGAGATCATAGAAGCCCTCGTGTGCGACCACGGCCGCAATCTCGGCACCGTTACCGGCGGTAAGTGTGTCTTCGTGAACGATGAGGCAGCGCCGCGTGCGGCGCACCGACGACAGGACGAGGTCACGATCCCACGGTGCCAGCGACCGCAGGTCGATGACATCGGCTGTCACACCCGCCACCGCCACGGCCTGCACACACCGCTCGACCATCGCACCCCAGCTGACCAGGGTGATCTGTTCGCCCGTCTGCACCATCCGTCCCTTGCCGATTGGTACCAGGAACGTGTCACCCGGGTATGGCCGCCGGGCCCACGGCGCATCGAGCATCGCACGGTGTTCGAAGAAGATCGTCGGGTTCGGGCTGCGCAGTGCCGCACGCAACAGGCCGACGGCGTCTTCCGCATTCGACGGCATCACGACCTGCCAGCCCGGATTGTGCACCCATTCCACTTCATTCGACTGGCTGTGCCAGGGGTCACCCACCTTCGCAAAGCCGCCGGGAATGCGGACGACGATCGGTGCCGCAAACCGGTTCGCCGTGCGCCACCGGATGGTGCCGCAGTCGTGCATCTGCTCGGCGCCGGGATCGGCATACTTGCGGAACTGAATCTCGGCCACCGGACGCAGGCCCGCGATAGCCATGCCGACCGCGTTGCCGATGATGCCTTCCTCCGAGAGGCTGGTGTCGAACACGCGGCCCGTACCGTACTTGTCCTGCAGGCCGAGCGTCGCCGCATGCACGCCGCCTTTGGGGCCGATATCCTCCCCGAACACCACCATGTGGCGGTTGAGCGAGAGTTCGACATCGAGCGTGCGTCGAATCGCCGTCAGCATGTTGACGCGCGCGGGGTTGTCGACCACCGGATCGGGCTCGACGATCTCAGGCGCTTCGTCGCCCTCTGCAAAGACGTGCCGCAGCACCTGCGTCGCATCGGGATCAGGCCGCGACAGGGCTTCGGCGAGTGCATCGCGCACCTCGGCCTCGGCCGCAGACTCGAGCGCCAGCCACTCGTCAGCCGTGCAGACATCGCCCACCATGGCCGCACGCAGCCGCACGAGCGGATCGCGCGACTGCTCGTCGGCGACCAGCGCCGACGGCTTGTAGGCCTGCGTATCCTGGCCCGAGTGGCCCGACAGCCGCGGCATCGTCAGCCGCAGCAGTGCCGGCCCCGCGCCGCTGCGCACATGCGTGATGGCCGCGCGCATGAGCCGCGTGGCGTCGACGGGGTCACAGCCGTCGCCGTCACAGATGTGCAGCTGGCCGAACGACGCCAGGTTGCGGGCAATGTTGCCACCCGGTGTCTGAACCGTCGACGGCACCGACAGTCCATAGGCGTTGTCTTCGATGTAGAACAGCATCGGCAGCCGCTGCGTGGTCGCCACGGTCAGCGCCGACCAGAAGCCGTTGGTGGCCACCGATCCGTCACCGCCCAGCGCCACCGCCAGCGCACCGCTGTACGCGGCATCGCCCAGCGTGTCGCGATAGTAGGCAATCGCCCGCGCCCAGCCCGCCGACGTCGAGTACTGCGTGCCCACGCCCCCTGCGGTCGGCAGGCCCGTCGCACCGCCCGTGGACGGGTGGTTGTGCACCACGCCGATGTCGCGCCCCTCGCTGACACCGCCGCTCTTGCCCATGCTGCCCGCCAGCGAATCGGCGGCCGAGAGGCCCAGCGCCAGCATCAGTGGCCGCGAACGATAGTAGCCGCCTGCCGCATCGTGCGGGTGCGTCAGCATCGCACCGAGCAGCAGCTGCCCCAGTTCGTGTCCCCGCGCCGAGAACTGATACGTGGTCTTGCGCTCGGGCAGCAGCTGCGTCTCTTCCACATGATCGAGTGCGCGCGACACGAGAAACAGGTGAGCCAGCCGTCGCCAGTCGACCTGCGGATCGAGGCGGGGCCTGAGCGCAGACGCCGCAGACGGCAATGCAGAGTGATCGGTCATATCGGTGTGATCCGACAGGCACGCCGCCTCTCAGCGGTCGGGCGTGACAGGCCCCTCGGGTGTGGGATGTTCACTCACCATGGTCAGCACGTCGTAGCTGGCGACGGTCTCGCCGCGCTGGTTCACAATCTCGGTGTCCCATCGCACTTCGCCGTAGCCCTTCCCCGCGCGCAGCGTCTTTTCCTTGCACGTCACCCGCACGCGGATCACGTCGCCCGGATAGGCCGGCGACAGAAACCGCAGATGGTCGATGCCGTAGTTGGCCATCACCGGTCCGAACACCGGATCGACAAACAGCCCGGCCGCCGCCGAGATCAGGAAGTAGCCGTGCGCCACCCGGCCCTGGGGAAAGAACGGATTCCGCGACGCCAGTGCCTGATCCATGTGGGCATAGAAGCGATCGCCGCTGAGATCGGCAAACCGCTCGATGTCATCGATGGTGACGGTGCGCTCGGCGCTCCACAGCGTGTCGCCGATGCGCAGGTCGTGGAAGGTCTTGCGGAAGGGATGCGTGCCCGGGTCATGCTCCGTCGCGCCCTTCACGAAGCGGCCCGTGATGGCCGTCAGCGTCTGCGGTGAACCCTGGATGGCCGTGCGCTGCATGTAGTGCAGCACGCCCCTGATACCACCGAGTTCCTCGCCCCCGCCAGCCCGACCGGGGCCCCCGTGCACCAGATGCGGCAGCGGGGAACCGTGACCCGTCGATTCCCTGGCGCAGTCGCGGTTCACCACCAGCAGGCGCCCGTGATATGGACCCAGCCCCATCACCAGCCGCGCCGCCACCTCATCGTCTCGCGTGAAGAGTGAACCGGCGAGACTGCCCTCGCCGCGCCGCGTCAGTGTGATCGCCTCGTCAAGGTCCGCATACGGAATCACGGTGCACACCGGGCCGAACGCTTCGACGGCATGCACCGCACGTGCGCGCTCCGCATCGCGGCACAGCAGCAGGAAGGGCGGTACGAAGGCGCCTGTGGTGGCATCCGCACCCCTGGGCGCGAGCGTGGCCATGTCGCCCGACACCACATCGGCTTCCTGCCGCAGCTCGTCGACGCGCGCCAGCACTTCACGGCGCTGGTCGAGGGAGGCCAGCGGCCCCATGTGCACGCCGTCGAGTGCAGGATCACCGATGGTCACACGGGCCAGTGCCGCCTGGAGGGCCGTGACGACCTCGGCGGTCAGCGCCTGCGGCACGAGGGCCCGCCGGATGGCCGTGCACTTCTGCCCGGCCTTTGCGGTCATTTCCCGGACGACTTCCTTCACGAACAGATCGAACTCGTCTGTGCCGGGCACGGCATCGGGCCCGAGAATGCATGAGTTGAGCGAATCGGTTTCCGCAATGAAGCGCACGGCGTGGGCCACGACCGTCGGATGCGTCTTGAGCCGCAGAGCCGTCGAAGCCGAGCCGGTGAACGACACCACGTCCTGTCCGGTCAGGTGGTCGAAGAGATCGCCCACCGAGCCGCACAGCAGCTGCACCGACCCTGGCGGCAGGATGCCCGAGGCGATGATGGCCTCGAACACGCGCGCGGCCAGGTACGAGGTCGCGGTGGCCGGCTTGATGACGGCCGGCACGCCGGCCAGCAGTGTCGGCGCGAGTTTTTCGAGCATGCCCCACACGGGGAAGTTGAACGCGTTGATGTGCACGGCCACGCCGTCGAGTGGCAGGCAGATGTGCTGGCCGAGAAACGTGCCCTGCTTCGAGATGATCTCGGGCGGGCCATCGGCATACACCCGCGCATTGGGCAGCTCGCGCGTGCCCTTGCTCGCGTACACGAACAGGGTGCCGAAGCCGCCCTCAATGTCGATCCACGAGTCGCGACGCGTGGCGCCGGTCGCAAACGACACGGAGTAGAACTCGTCCTTGCGTTCGGTGAGGTACCGGGCCAGCGCCTTCAGCATCGCGGCCCGTTCGTGGAAGGTCAGGGCGCGCAGCTGCGGTCCGCCCACCTCACGCGCGTGCCGCAGCACCGAGGCGAAGTCGAGGCCCTGCGTGGAGGCCTGCGCCACCACCTCGCCGGTCGTGGCACTGCGAAGCGCCGTCAGCCCGGTCTCGGGCAGGTGCCACTGGTCACGCACATAGTTGCGCAGCGTCATTGTCATCACCTCGCGGGCTCGGGGACGTGCGGCCCGTTCAGACGCGTTCAAGGATCAGGGCGATGCCCTGCCCCACTCCGATGCACATCGTGCAGAGCGCATAACGTCCGCCCGTACGCCGCAGCTGATAGGCCGCGGTCGTGGCGAGGCGTGCGCCGCTGGCGCCGAGCGGATGCCCGAGGGCAATCGCCCCGCCATTCGGATTCACATGTGCGGCCTCGTCAGGCAGGCCCAGCTGGCGCATCACCGCCAATCCCTGCGCCGCAAATGCCTCGTTGAGCTCGATGACGTCCATCTGCGCCAGTGACAGACCGGCGCGCGCCAGCACGGCCTGCGTGGCCGGCACGGGGCCGATGCCCATGATGCGCGGCGCAACGCCGGCGGTGGCCTGCGCCACGACGCGCGCCATCGGCGTCAGACCATGCTGCGCGGCGGCAGCTTCGCTGGCCAGCAGCAGCGCGCAGCTGCCATCGTTCACTCCGGACGCATTGCCCGCCGTCACCGTGCCGTCCGGACGCACCACACCCTTCAGGCGTGCCAGCTGCTCGAGTGTCGTGTCAGGCCGCGGGTGTTCATCGACCGTCACCTGACGGGTCTCGCCCTTGCCCGCCGTGATCGACACCGGGACCAGCTCGTCGGCAAACACGCCTGCGGCATGGGCGGCGGCCCAGCGCTGCTGGCTGCGCAGCGCGAACGCGTCCTGATCGGCCCGCGCAATGCCGAACTCGGCCGCCACATGCTCGGCCGTCTCAGGCATCGAGTCGGTGCCGAACTGCTGTCGGAATGCCGGATTCACGAAGCGCCAGCCGATGGTCGTGTCCTCAATCTTCGCGGCCCGCGAGAAGGCCGTATCGGCCTTCCCCATCACATACGGCGCCCGCGACATGCTCTCAACGCCGCCAGCCAGCACCAGCGACGCATCGCCCACGCGAATGGCGCGCGCCGCCAGACCTACGGCATCGAGGCCCGATCCGCACAGGCGGTTGACGGTGGCCCCGGGCACCGTGATCGGCAGGCCGGCCAGCAGCGCCGCCATGCGCGCCACATTGCGGTTGTCTTCACCGGCCTGGTTCGCACAGCCGAGATACACCTCGCCGACGGCAGCAAAGTCGACCTGCGGATGCCGGGCCACCAGCGCACGCAGCGACACCGCCGCAAGGTCGTCGGTGCGTACAGACGACAAGGCCCCGCCGTAGCGGCCAATCGGGGTACGGACAGCATCACAGATGAAGGCGTGGGTCATGGTCACTGCTCCGGCAGAAACATCGTAGGCATGGGACGTGTCAGCGTCCGGTGAATACCGGTGGACGCCTGGCCAGAAAGGCAGCTACGCCCTCGGCGTAATCGTGCGTGCGCCCGAGTGCGCGCTGCAAGTCGCCCTCGAGGGCGAGCTGCTCCTCCAGCGTGTGGGTCGCGGCCGCCTCCAGCGCACGTCGCGTGCTGACCAGGCCGCGTGTCGGCGACGCAGCCAGGCGTGCCGCGAGTGCCGCGATCGTGGCGGCAAACTCTTCGTCCGGCACGGCCTTCCAGATGAGCCCCCACTCGGCCGCCTGCGAGGCCGTCAGGCGGTCGCCCAGCAGCGTCAGTCCCATCGCGCGTGCGTGTCCGACCAGGCGTGGCAGCATCCACGTCGCTCCCGAGTCAGGTACCAGCCCCAGCTGGCAGAAGGGCTGCAGGAATGACGCCGACATCGTGGCCACGACGAGATCGCAGGCCAGGGCCAGACTGGCGCCGGCACCGGCGGCCACGCCATTGACCGCCGCGATGGTCGGCACAGGCAACGTGCGCAGCGTCGTAATGAGTGGCGCATAGTGCTGCGCGATGTAGTCGCCGAGGTCTGACTCGGCCGTCACGGCAGGGTCAGCCAGGTCCTGCCCCGCGCTGAAGGCGCGATCCGCCCCGCTCAGCACCAGCACACGCGCGCCCTCGGCCTCGAGGCGCGACAGGGCATGGCGCAGTTCACCGTGCATCTGCACCGTAATGCTGTTGAGGCGATCAGGGCGGGCCAGCGTGAGGCGCGCCACGTGATCGGTCACGGACCACTGCAGGGTGTCGTAGGGCATGGCGTCTACCGCACGTCGTAGTCGAGGGTGATGGTGCCTGAGGTCGGCACCGACTGACACGTCAGCATATAGCCGGCCTCGACTTCCCACCGCTCGAGAGAATGGTTCACGGCCATGTGCGCGGCACCCGCCGTCACCCGGCAGCGGCAGGTGGCGCACGCTCCCGCCTTGCACGAGTAAGGCAGATGCAGACCCTGGCGCAGCCCGGCGTCGAGCAGCCTCTCGCCCGACTGGGGCATCCGGAATGTACGGGTGCGACCATCCATCACCACCGTGACGGTCGTCATCGGTGCGCCGGTCTCTTCAGCGGTCTTCGCCGCCGCCGTGGCCGCGGCGATCGAATCAGGACGGGCCCCGGCAACAAATCGCTCGGTGTGCACATGCGCGGCATCGACCACGCCGGCCCCGATCAGGGCGGCGCTTACCTCGTCGATCATCTCGCCCGGCCCGCACACAAAGCAGTCATCAAAGTGGCGGGCGCCGAACACCGTGGGAATCAGCGCCTGCACCTTGGTGCCGTCGAGCCGTCCATTGAAGAGCGGAATGTCCTGAAATTCACGGCTCAGGAAAAAGCACAGCTCGAGCCGGGTCATGTACCGGTTCTTGAGCGCCAGCAGTTCGTCGGCAAACATCGTGCTCGCCACAGTCTGGTTGCCGAAGCACAGCAGACACTGACTGTGAGGTTCGGCCTCGAGCACACTGGACAGGTTCGACAGAATCGGTGTGATGCCCGAGCCCGCCGCAAAGAACGCATAGGTCTTCCGGTGCCGCGCATCGAACGGTACGGTAAAGCGCCCTGACGGCGGCATCACGTCGACGAGGTCGCCCACGCGAAGCGCGCGATTGATATGCGTCGACGCCAGACCGCCCGCCACGTGCCGCACCCCAATGCGCAGCTGCTGCGCCCCTGCGCTGCTGCAAATCGAGTAGGGCCGCCGCACCTCGACACCATCCACCATCCGCCGAAGCGTGATGTGCTGTCCCGGCACATAGCGATACTGCTCGCGCAGCTCCTCGGGCACGGCAAAGGTCACCGCCACGGCACCATCGGCGACCTGCGTGATGTCGGTCACTGTGAGCGCATGGAAGGTCGTCATGTCGTCAGCCATGCTGTGAACGCCCGCGTCAGAGGCACTTGAACCGCTCGAACGGCTCGAGGCAGCTGTCGCAGCGGTGCAGCGCCTTGCAGGGCGTCGATCCGAAGGCACTCACCACCGAGGTGTTCGGTGATCCGCACTGCGGGCATGCCACGGCCTGCAGCCCGCGCGAGGCCGGGCGATCGGGCGGCACAATACCCATGGCCTGCAGCGTGCGGCGGCCGTCCTCAGTCACAAAATCGGTGGTCCACGGCGGATCAAGCACCGTCTGCACCGTCACCTCGGGAAAACCCTCCGCGCGCAGCGCCTCGCCCACCGACTGTTCGATGACGGACGTCGCCGGACACCCCAGATAGGTCGGCGCCACGCCCACAGAGACGCCACCCGTCCCGGTGGCCCGCACATGACGGATGATGCCGAGGTCGACCACGGTCAGCAGCGGCAGCTCGGGGTCAGGCACCTGCCGCAGCGCCGTCCAGGCACGTGCTTCGATCTGTTCCGATTCCATGAGTCCGCCGCTTACCATGACGCCCCCGGATAGGCGCGCTGGAGGAACTGCATCTCGGCCAGCAGGCGACCAAGGCCCTCGCCGTGATGACCCTGCTTGCCGCCCGTGTGAAAAAACCCGTCGGTGGGTCGCGTCAGCATGGCGTCACGCAACACAGCATCGAGCGCCGCGAGCCAGCCCAGGCGAAGCGACGGCAGCGACGGCAGCACTCCGCCCTCGGTCAGTCGCGCGTCGACGGCATCGGGCGTGAACATCTCGCCGGTGAACCGCCACAGGTCGTCGAGTGCCTGCTGGGCGCGCCGGTGGCTCTCGTCGGTGCCATCACCGAGACGCACGACCCAGCCGCTGCTGTACTGCACGTGATAGGTCGTCTCGGTCAGAGCCTTGCGCGCCACCTGCGCCAGCCGCTGATCGGCCGACTGCGACAGGGCCGCAAACAGCTCGCGCTGGAACAGGTCGAACAGGCACTGCCGCACAAGCGTCACACTAAAGTCGCCGTTGGGCTGCTCGGCCAGCAGCAGGTTGCGGTACTCGCGAGTATCGCGCAGGAACGCGAGGGCATCTTCGTCACGGCCACGGCCCTCGAGCTCGCCGGCATACGTCAGGAACGCCCGCGCCTGACCCACCAGATCGAGCGCGGTATTCGAGAGCGCCAGGTCTTCCTCCACGGCAGGGGCATGGCCAATCCACTCGCCGAGGCGCTGCGCCAGAATGAGGCTGCTGTCGCCGAGGCGCAGCAGCAGTTCGCACAGATCGTCTGTGGCCACACCGGCGCTGTTGAGCGGCGCGGAAGAGGACGCCTCGGTCACAGTCCCTCGACTCCCTCGGGAATGGTGTAGAACGTCGGGTGCCGGTACACCTTGTCGTCCGCCGGCGAGAACAGCGCATCGGCATCAGACGGATCAGAGGCGGAAATCTGGTCGGACCGGACCACCCAGATGCTGACACCTTCCTGCCGACGCGTGTAGGTGTCGCGCGCATGCTGCAGCGCCATCTGCGGGTCGGCAGCATGCAGGCTGCCGACATGCTTGTGGTCGAGGCCTGCACGGGCTCGCACAAACACCTCATACAGCGCCCAGTCGTGTGGTGTGGTCGACATCAGCGTCCCCCGGCTCTCAGCTGGCCCGCGACTGGCGCGCCTGCTGCTTGCGGCTGTATGCCAGCGCCGCCGCGCGCACCCAGGCACCCTCGTCGTGCGCCGCACGGCGCGCGGCGAGCCGCTCGCGGTTGCACGGACCATTGCCCTTCAGCACCTCGTGGAACTCGTGCCACGGCAGTTCGCCAAAGTGATAGTGCCCGGTGGCGTCATCCAGACGCAGGTCGGGGTCGGGCACCGTGAGCCCGAGGAACTGGGCCTGCGGCACCGTCGCATCGACAAACTTCTGCCGGAGGTCGTCGTTCGACACGCGCTTGATCTTCCAGCGCATCGACTGCGCCGAGTGGACGCTGTCGCGATCGCTCGGGCCGAACATCATCAGGCTCGGCCACCACCAGCGGTTGAGCGCATCCTGCGCCATGGCCCGCTGCGCCGCCGCGCCCCGCGACAGGGTCAGCATGATCTCGAAGCCCTGCCGCTGGTGAAAGCTCTCTTCGCGGCAGATGCGCACCATCGCGCGCGCATACGGACCATACGAGCAGCGGCACAGCGCCACCTGGTTCATGATCGCCGCACCGTCGACCAGCCAGCCAATCGCACCGATATCGGCCCAGGTGGGCGTCGGATAGTTGAAGATGCTCGAGTACTTGGCCGTGCCGGCCAGCAGCTGGTCAATCAGCTCGGCGCGCGATACACCCAGGGTTTCGGCCGCGCTGTAGAGGTAGAGACCATGGCCGGCCTCGTCCTGCACCTTGGCCATCAGCACGGCCTTGCGCCGCAGCGTGGGCGCGCGGGTGATCCAGTTGCCCTCGGGCAGCATGCCCACGATCTCTGAATGCGCATGCTGCGAGATCTGCCGGATGAGCGTGCGGCGGTACGCCTCGGGCATCCAGGCCCGGGCCTCCACTTTCTCTTCCGCAGCCACATGCGCCTCGAACCGCGCGAGCCGGGCCGCGTCATCGGCAGCGGGCACAGGGGTCAGGGTCGTGACGTCAGGGGTGGTCATGGCAGCTCCTCGACCGGGATGGCGCCGGGTCTGTCCGGAATATGACACCAACATCGGCACTATGCAACGGGGTTTTGTGTCACATACCATGAGGCGTGCGCCTCGTCGCCTCCGCCCTCCGCGCCTTCCGCCAGCGCCGTCCCCTGCGCGGGGGCTCGCTGCTGGTCACCCTCGTCGGCGACGCTGTCGCCCCCCACGGCGGCGACATCGCCCTCGGCAGCCTCATCACCCTCGCCGCGCCGTTCGGCCTGGCCGACCGCCTCGTGCGCACCTCAGTGTCGCGCCTCACCCACGATGGGTGGTTTCACACGAGGCGCATCGGACGCCTGAGCTACTACCGGCTGACGCCCGACGGCACCGCCCGCTTCGCCGAGGCAGCGCAGCGCATCTATCACCCCCCGCCCTCACTGCCCCGCCGCGCCTGGACCATGGTGCTCATGCCCGGCGGGCTCACCGCGCGTGATGCCGTCGCCCGCGATCTGCAGTGGCTCGGCTTCGGACGCATGACACCGGAGGTGTTCGTGCATCCGACCTGCGATCCCTCCCACGTCGCCGCTCACCTGCAGCCCCATGGTGCCGCCGACGAGGCCATCGTCATGCAGGCGTCGATGCAGTCGCGTGCCGATGAACAGCGACTCGTGCAGGCCAGTTGGAACCTCGCTGATCTGAGCGAGCGCTACGAGCGGATGATTGGCACGTTCGCCCCCATCAACCACCACCTCGAGCGGGGCGGCGATCTCTCACCCGCCGACAGCTTCATCGTCCGTACGCTGCTTGTGCACGAATATCGGCGCATTGTGCTGCGTGACCCGAGACTGCCGACCGCGCTGCTGCCAGACGACTGGGCGGGCGGACGTGCCTATGCCCTCTGCCAGTCGCTCTATGCCCGCGTGTTCGGGGCGTCGGAATCACACCTGCAGCAGATCGTCGCTGGCACCGCCGAGCGCTGGCGCGCCCTCGACACGTCGGTCACCGCACGCTTCGGGGGCGTACTGGCGCCGCCGCTGCTCGAGCGCGGACTGTTCGGGAAGAACCCGGCCCGCAGCGCACCAGGCATGGGCAGTGATCAGTCGGCCCTATCGGGTGTGGTCAGCGACACGCCCAGCGCCGCACGACGACGCAGCCACAGGCTGGGTCGATAACGCGGGTCACCGGTCTGCCAGTGCAGGGCCTCGAGCACCTGCAGCACACGCGCCGGGGTCAGGGCGTCGCCGAGCGCGAGCGGGCCTCTCGGGTAGCCCAGTCCGCGCTCGACTGCCGGATCAATGTCTTCGGGCGCTGCGATGCGCTGCTGGGCAATGTCGCAGCCCACGTTCACAATCATCGCTGCCACGCGTTGCGCCACCGCACCCGGACTGTCAGCCACCATCGTCACCGCGTGTCCGCCCGAGCCGATGAGACCCTGGGCGGCACGACGCATCGCCGTGCTCGTGAGCGGCGTATGCATCAGCGTGATTCTTCCATCGAGTCCAAACAGCATGTCGACGGCCACGGTGCGTACCGGGTCCAGCCGCTGGGCCAGCGCGGCCGTGGTGGCATCGGTCCCGAAGGGCGTGACCAGACACAGCGCCGCGGGTGATGGCACCGCCGCATCCTCGATAACGATGGCCCCTGGCAGTGCGCGCACGAACGCAGCCAGCGCCTCGCCGCTGGCAACATCTGCACGGCTGATCCACACCGATGCCGGACGGTCATTGGGAACCGGCGTTTCAGGCGCGAGGACGGCCCGTCCGTCCTGATAGCGATAGAACCCTTCGCCACTCTTGCGGCCCAGCAGCCCGGCCTCGAGACGGCGCTGCGTTTCGGGTGAGGGTCGGAATCGCGGCTCCTCGTAGAACTGGTGATAAATCGACTCCATCACCGGATGCGACACATCGAGCCCCGTCAGGTCGAGCAGCTCACAGGGCCCCATGCGGAAACCGGCGGCCTCCCGCATGATGCGATCGAGATCAGCCGCCGACGCCACGCCTTCCGACAGCACACGCATCGCCTCGGTGACATACGCGCGCCCGGCGTGATTGATGAGAAAGCCCGGCCAGTCTTTCACCCGCACCGGCCGATGACCGAAGGCGCGGGTCAGTGTGCACAGCGCCTCGCACGTGGCGTCCGAGGTGCGGGCCCCGGCGACCACCTCGACAATCTTCATCAGCGGTGCCGGATTGAAGAAGTGAAACCCGGCCATGCGATCGGGACGCTCGAGTGCCGCCGCAATCGCCGTCACCGACAGCGACGAGGTGTTAGTGGTCAGCACGCACGTCGGTGCCACACGTGCTTCAAGCTCTCTGAAGAGCGCCTGCTTCACATCAAGCCGCTCGACGATGGCCTCGATGATCAGATCGGCGGAGACCAGATCGTCGAGCGCGGTCACCACGATCAGCCGTGATGCCGTCGCCGCGGCATCCTCAGATGACAGTCGGCCTTTCGCAGCAAGCTGCTGCAGCACCTGCGTGATGCCGTCGCGTGCCGCCTCGGCCGCGCCGGGCCGGGTATCGTACAGGAGCGTTCGCAGGCCGGCCTGCGCAGTCAGCTGGGCAATGCCCCGGCCCATGACGCCGGTGCCGATGAGTGCTGCGGTCGAGAAAGGGCGGGAGCCGTCATCCATGCGTGTCCCGATGATACGCGAGGGGCCTGCGATGCCAGCAGGCGGTACCACCCGTAGAGCGGGGCGAGCGCTTCGTGCCAGCTGCGGCGTTCGGCATAGGCGCGGGCACCGTGCACGAGCGACGGCCTCGAGCGAACGTCGATGTAAACGTGACGAGAGTGTTCGGTATGCGACGGTTCAGGCACCGGCGCGCGGGCTGTCGCTGCTCCCCCCAGGGAGACTACCGCCGCGCAGTCGTCAGGTCGCCGGGCCGCTCGTCAGGCGTCTGCGCAGGCGGGGGCACAGCCGCCGCAGGGGTGGCACGCCGGGTCAGCAGGTCACCGTCCAGTGACCTCACGTTCGGCACTCAACAGCCGGGGGGTTCGTTGTAGATGGCCTTGAACACCTCAATAAAGGTGCGCACGGCCGCGCGCCAGATAGGTTCAGGCATATCGCGTGAGACCAAACCTTAGCATCTCACGGGCGACAGGGTTTGGTTTACACTTCGCGTTTGGAGGCACGTAGTTCCATGTTCACGGCACGTTCTCTTGCGATGACCCGCTCCGGCGCAGCCATCGCGGGTTTCTCTCTCTCGATCTTCGCCGCCGCGTGCGCACAGTCGGCCGGCACGGCCACGACCACGCCCAGCAGCCCCGCCCCGACGGCACAGGCACCCGCCCCGGCCAGTCCAGCTCCAGCTGGCCGCACGGTCACTGCCGCGCCGGCCGCCGCACCGGCCGCACCAGCTACCCCCGCAACCCCGACGGCCAAGGCCGCCGACGGCACCCTCATCGCCTACGAGAAGACCGGTGCAGGGCCCGCGCTCATCCTTGTGCATGGCGGCGGACAGACGCGGCGCTCGTGGGTCGAACGCGGCTATGTCGAGCGCTTCGCAAAGCGCTTCACGGTCATCACCCTCGACATGCGCGGCAGCGGCGGCAGCGGGAAGCCCGACACCGCCGAGGCCTATGCCCTCGACCGCCTGACCGGTGACATTCTCGCCGTCGCCGACGCCGCGGGTGTCAAGCAGTTCCTGCTCGTCGGCTTCGGCCACGGGGCCAGCATCGGCCGCTATCTCGCCGCGCAGTCCGACCGTCTGTCGGGCGCCGTGCTCATCAGTGCCGACATGGGACCCACCGTCACTGGCCCGGTGAAGGACGCCATGCTCGCCATGCGGGCCAAGTGGAAGCCGCTGCTCGATGCGGACAAGGCCGGCACCTTCAAGCTCAGCAGACTGTCACCGGGCGATCAGGATGCGTGGAAGGCCGGCGTGGCCCGCTCGGCCCTCGCCCTCGGGGCCCTGACCGAGTATCCGTCGCTGGAACCGGCCGCATTCAAGGTGCCCACGCTGTGGGTGCTCGGCGGCGCCGATCAGAGCGGCCTCGAACTGGCCAAGACCTACGAGACGAAGCTGTCAGGCACGAAGGTCCAGTACAAGACCATCGCGGGGCTGAGCTACTCGGACACGTTCTACCGCACCGATGCGGTGGCGACGGAAATCGAACCGTTCCTCATCGCCAACGCCCCGGCCGCCGGCAAGTGACACGCGCCGTCAACACACCCCGACAGATTCTGCTCGCCAGCCTCATCGGCACGGCGATCGAGTTCTTCGACTTCTACATCTACGCCACCGCGGCCGTGCTGGTCTTTCCGAGGCTGTTCTTCCCAGCCTCGGAACCGGCCACCGCCACCCTGGCGTCTCTCGCCACTTTTGCCGTCGCCTTCGTCGCTCGACCCATCGGCTCGGTGCTGTTCGGTCACTTCGGCGATCGCATCGGCCGCAAGGCGACGCTCGTCGCCGCACTGCTCACCATGGGTCTGTCGACGATGGCCATCGGGCTGCTGCCGTCCTACGAGACGCTGGGGCTGCTCGCACCGGTGCTGCTGGCGGTCTTCCGCTTCGGACAGGGTCTGGGCATCGGCGGGGAATGGGGCGGCGCCGTGCTGCTCGCTACCGAGAACGCGCCCCCGGGCAAGCGCGCGTGGTACGGCATGTTCCCGCAGCTCGGGGCCCCCATCGGCTTCTTCTTCTCGGGTGGCATCTTCCTGCTGCTGTCACGCACACTGACCAACGAACAGTTCCTCGACTGGGGCTGGCGTGTGCCGTTCATTTCGAGCGCGCTGCTCGTGGGCCTCGGGCTCTATGTCCGGCTCTCTGTGACCGAAACGCCAGTCTTCCAAAAGGCCATGGCAGCGCAAGCACACCGCGAGGTGCCGCTGCTCACCGTCATCCGCCACCACACCGGCGCCGTGGTGCTCGGCACGCTCATTGCCCTGGCGGTCTACGTGAACTTCTATCTAATGACGGTCTTCTCGCTGTCGTGGGGCACCAGTGCCCTCGGCTACACGCGCGAGCAGTTCCTGTTCATCCAGCTGTTCGGGGTGTGCTTCTTTGCCGCCACCATTCCCGTGTCGGCCCTGCTCGCCGAACGCGGACGACGACGCCTGCTGATGCAGGTGTCGGCAGCCACGTTCCTCTTCGGCCTCGTGTTTGCCCCCCTGTTTGAAAGCGGCACCGTCGGCGCCACGGTGATGATGGCCCTTGGCATGGCCCTCGTGGGCTCGGCCTACGGCCCCCTCGGCACCGTGCTCGCCGAACTGTTCCCGACGACCGTGCGCTACACCGGCAGTTCGCTGGCTTACAACTTTGCAGGCATCTTTGGTGCGTCGCTCGCACCGTATGTCGCCACCTGGCTGGCTACCACCTACAGCCTCTCGGCCGTCGGCTACTACCTCTCGGCGGCCACGGTCCTCTCGCTCGTCGGCCAGGGGCTCAGCCGCGAAACCAAGGACGACGCGCTCTGACGTCGCGGGTGACACCGGGTTCCCGCACCTCGGGCACGCCACGCGCCTCAACCACAACAGCAACGGCCTCAGTCATCCGGTGCATCCGGACCACTGAGGCCGTATCTCACTCACTCGCGGCACCCGCAGGCACCGCACGCGCCGCTGCCCGGGCTCAGGGCTTCGGCAGGGCGCCCTGGCCGGCCACCAGCCGTGCCGCCAGGTGGTTCACCACGACCGCATTGTTCCGCACCGCCGACAGGTAGGCCGCCCGCAGCAGCTGTTCCTTGCGGCCTCGGATGGCATCAGTGATGCGGGCCTTCACCTCGGGCATGCTCGGGTCACGCTTGCCGGCCGGTTCCTTCGCAATGAGCGCCACCAGCGTGTGACCGCCGCCCTCGCTGACCAGCGTCACCGACCCCGGTTCCGACTTGAGCACCGCATCCCGCAGCTTCTGCGGCGCGCGCTGCAGGGCCGACAGGGGCACAAATCCGAGGTCACCCCCGCGCTGCGCCGTCTCGCCATCTTCCGAGAAGTCCGCAGCCACGTCCGAGAAAGTCGCGCCCTGCTTCAGCCGCTCCATCAGCATCTGAATCTTCGCATTGGCCTCCTGGGCCGTGGTCGCGTCGTTTCCCGTGCGGTTGGTCTGCTGGGGCTCGCGCACAGGCGTCACCACAATCTGGCCGATGCGGTAGGCATCTTCGGCAAACTCGAACTGCGAACGGTTCGCCTCGAAGAATGCCGTGATTTCGGCATCGCTCACCGAGACCTTCTTCGTCACCTCGGCCTCGAGCACCTTCTGTGACAGCATCTCGCGGCGCAGCTCCTCGCGCATGTCGGCGGCGGTCAGGTTGCGTGCCGTCAGCTGCTGCTGGAACTGTTCCTCGGGGATGTCTTTTCGGCCCTCGTTGTAGGCCGTATCGAGCTCGCTGTCGGGCACCTCGAGCTTGAGGGCCTTGGCCGTGTTCACGAGAATGTCCTGCACGATCAGCTCGTTCAGTAAGGTCAGCTTGGCCGCCAGCGCCTCTTCCTCGGAAGGGGCCGGGGTGGTCTGCGCCGTGCGGCGATACGACTTCTCCACCAGATCGCGGCTGATGGCACGGCCATCAACGGTCGCCCACGTGTCGGGCGAGGCAGGAGCCGGCGCCCCACCGGTGCCCTTGCAGGCACTCACCAGCAGGGTCAGGCTCAGAACAGTCAGCAGTGCATGACGGGCGCGGGAAGCAATCAGCATCCCGACATTGTATAGGCCGAATGGCATGCGTGTGCTATAAGCAGCGACAGTTTCCGTGGTTCTCCCCTCACGGCAAGGAGCGCTCGATACCATGTGGCAGCACAACTATGAACCCCTCGGCGGCAGTCTGGCCCTCTCGGCCCCGGTCGCCGCCCTGCCCATTCTGGTGCTCTTCCTGTTGCTCGGCGTCTGGCGCCTGCCCTCATGGAAAGCCGCCCTGGCCGCGCTGGCCACCGCCCTGGCCGTCGCCATCGGCGTCTACGGCATGCCGGTGCCGATGGCCCTCATCTCGACGGTCTACGGGGCAGCCTACGGCCTCTTCCCCATCGCCTGGATTGTCTTCTCGTCGATCATGCTCTATCGACTGGCCGTCGACACGGGCAAGTTCGAAATCATCAAGGACTCGGTCGGCAGCCTCACCGATGACCGCCGGCTGCAGGCCATGTTCATTGCCTTCTCGTTCGGGGCCTTCATCGAAGGAGCCGCCGGCTTCGGCGCTCCGGTCGCCGTCTCGGGCGCGATGCTCGCCGGCCTCGGCTTCAATCCGTTCTATGCCGCGGGCATCTGCCTACTGGCCAACACGGCGCCGGTGGCCTTCGGATCCATCGGAATTCCCGTGACCACACTCGCCAACGTCACGGGCCTGCCGGTGCTGCCGCTGTCGGCCATGGTCGGACGCCTCTGCGCGATGATTTCGGTCATCATCCCCGGCTATCTCATCGTGGTCATGGCGGGACGGCAGCGGGCTCTGGAAGTGCTGCCCGCCATCCTGGCGTGCGGCCTGTCATTTGCGGGCATGCAGTTCTTCGTGTCGAATTACATGGGCCCGGAGCTCACCGACATCCTCAGTTCGCTCACCTGCATCGTGGTGATGGTGGCCGTGCTCAAGCTGTGGAAGCCCGCCTCGATCATGCGCCTCGACGGCGACGCGCCGGTCACGCACGCCTCGTTGAAGCACTCGGGGCGCGACATCCTGCTGGCGTGGCTGCCCTACCTGCTGCTGGTGGTGTTCGTGCTCACGTGGGGCGAGCCCGAGATCAAGGCGGCCATCGACCGCTGGACGCACGGCGTGATGCCCTCGTGGCTGCCCCAGGCACCCACCGGGCTGAACGGAATCATGGTGCCCGGACTGCACAATGCCATCACGCGCATTCCGCCCGTGACGGCGGCGCCCGCGCCCTACGCAGCGGTGTTCACGCTCAACTGGCTGAGCGCCTCCGGTACGGCGTGCTTTCTTGCCACGCTGGTCACGGCCCTGCTGCTTGGGGTGAAACCGCGGCAGGTGGTGGGGATCTATCGCGCGACCTTCGCGCAGCTCAGCTTCGCGATGCTGACGATTGCATCGATGCTGGGGCTGGCCTACCTGATGAATTACTCGGGCATGACCTCAACCCTCGGCCTTGCCCTGGCGGCCAGTGGCGTCGCCTTCCCCTTCTTCAGCGCCGTCGTCGGATGGCTGGGCGTGTTTCTCACAGGCAGCGACACCTCGGCCAATGCGCTCTTCGGCAACCTGCAGGTGGTGACGGCCAATGCGCTGGGCCTGAACCCCGTGCTGACCGCCTCGGTCAACTCGGCCGCCGGCGTGATGGGCAAGATGATTTCCGTGCAGAGCATCGCCGTCGCCGTCGCTGCCACAGGCATGACCGCCGACGATGAGAGCCGGCTGTTCCGGTTCACGATCAGGCACAGCGTGCTGCTGATGGTGATGATGGGCATCATCTCGATGATCTTCGCCTACGCGCTGCCGTCGCTCGTGCCGACAGTGCCGGCGACTGCGCCCTGAGGCCGGCGGGCGCGACGGCGGGGCATCGTTGGTGCTGACGGCGGCGCCTCGGAATCAGTGGCGGTGAGTCCGGGTATGTGTCCGTGCTGAACCCTGCAGACGCGGCGTGAGACGTACACGTCGAGACGTCATCCGCGCACCGGTCAGAGGCGCACGGCGCCATCGATTCGGGCGAGGGAAACAGTCGAAGAGGGGCTGTCGGCGCGGCGTCTCCTGGCCGACGACCGCCTCGTGGATGTCGAGTGACGATGGGCGACCGGAACGGCGGACGAGGACGGCCACGCCCGCCGGCCCGCCCGCGTTACTGCGGCCGCCGGAACAGGCCCACGTAAACGGCCTTGCCGAGCACGTGGCCTTCCATGGCCTTCCACACCGCCGTGCGGGTCACCCACGCATCAGCGCCAGCCGGCACGTCGAGCTTCGTGTCGAGCGCATACAGCTCGAACGTGTAGTGATGCTGCGGCCCCGACGCCGGAGCGCCGGGGCCACGGTAGACCGGGCCGCTTGCGCTGATCTGCTGGCTGCCGTCCGGCAGCGTCGCCCCCTTGGGCACCCCTTCCGGAAGGCCGGTTGCCGTGCCGGGGAGGTTCCACACCAGCCAGTGCACCTGATCTTCGGTGCCGCGATTGCGCGCCACATCGGGGTCGCGCATGTGCAGCACAAAACTCTGCGTGCCGGCCGGCACGTTGGTCCAGTTGAGCACGGGCGAGACCTGCTCACCCGCCTGCGTGTACTTCACGGGAATGGGGTCGCCGTCGGGAAATGCCGGCGTGGTCAGCGTCAGGGCCGGGCGGGGCGGCTGCGCCGGGGCAGCACCGGGGGCGGGGGCCTGAGCCGCCGCCACGAGGGGCAGGGCCAGCACGAGGGTCGCGGTCAGCACCGAGGACATGGTCTTCATGCCGCACAGCATACGCGCTATGATTTTCAGATGCACGTCACACTTCGTTCGCGACTGTCAGTGATGCTGTCAACGGCTGCGGTGGTCCTGGTGACCGCAGCTTGCGGTGGCGGCTCGTCCACACCGGCTGAGGCACCGGCCACTCCGGCCCCTGCGGCCGACACCTCGGCGGCTCCCGCCACACCGGCGGCTGCGCCAGCCGGCGTCATCATTCCGCTCGAGCCCAAGGAAGGCAGTTCGTCGGGACACATCGACCTGTTCCGCTGGGAAGCCGTGCCCGGCGCTGACGCGTATGTGGTCAAGGTGACGGCCGTCACCGATGGCCGCGTGCTCTGGGAAAGCCCGGCGCTGACCACCACCGAGGCCCACCTGCCCAATACCATCGCCCTCGAACCCGAGGCCTACTTCTGGCAGGTGAAGGCATCAGCGGCCGGCAAGCCGGTGGCCGAAACCGGCGCCATCCGCTTCCTCGTCACCCCGTAACACCGCCCGCGACTGCGCCCGGGTGCCGCTCGGCGCCCGGGCCGTCGCCGCCCCTCTCCCGGGACGCCCTCTGCCCGGACCGTCTCAGACCTTCGTCCGCGGCGCACGTCCCCGACATCATCCGACCGGGTCTCACCGGGAAGGCACTCGCGTCTGCACGCGGACACCCGCTACGGCCGCGGCAACCCCTCGCTCAGCAGACGCACCATCAGGTCGGGCCGCTCCGCGTGAATCCAGTGCCCCCCCTCTTCGGAGTGCACGGTCAGTCCCGCACCCGCCGCGGCCTGCAGCCGTGCCAGCGCCCCCGCTGAAATCGCTTCGGACCGCGTTGCCTTCAGCACATGAATGTCGTGCAGCGGTGCTCGCTGCTCGACGGGCGCCCACATGTCGGTCCGGAAGAAGTCGTGCAACAGCGCGTCCATCACCTCGACGTCGAGCCCCCACCGCAGGTGGTCGCCGTCGCGCACCAGGTTGGTGGCCATCCACTGCGCCACGCCCAGGTCGACGCCGCCCGCCATCAGCGCCTCCTGCGCCTCGGTGCGGCTGGCAAACCGCGCGGGCAGCCGGCGCACCAGTTGCAGCATGTCCCAGGCACTGCCACTGGCGCTCTTGGTTTCCGGGGTGGAATCGATGACCCAGACCTGCAGCGACACCTCCTGCAGGGACGGCAGCATCGCCAGCGCCACCTTGCCGCCATACGAGTGTCCCAGCACGGCGCGCGGCGTCAGGCCCGTCGATACCCGCCACCCCAGCACCGCCTCGGCGCAGTCGCGCACACCGGGCGCACCGGGTCCCGGCCCCGAGTCGCCGTGATGCGGCAGGTCGACCAGCCAGCACGCATAGTCGGGTCGCGCCGCCACCAGCGCACGCGCAATGCCCTGCCAGTTGCGCCCGCGGCCATAGATGCCGTGCAGCATCACCAGCGCATGCGGCGCATCATCGGCCCCAATGCGCGAGGCCGCGAGTGTGGTGTGAGCACTCATCGTGCTATTGAAGCACTGCCGAGGGGGCGGCACGCAAGGCGCACACACTCACCGCATCGGCTCGAGCATCAGCACAGGCGGCGTGGCCGAGGCGCCGTCGAGCACCACCACCGCGGTCGTCGTGCGCCAGCGTACGCGCCCCTCGACCGACGCCGTGGCCTGCAACAGATAGCGCCCGCCCGCCGGCGTGGTTGCCGGCGCATAGTCGATCGCGAACGACATCGATGCCGCACCGGCATCGACCACGAGGACCTGCCGCGCCAGCGCGGTCGACGGCGCATCGGCACGCGACGCCTCGACCAGCCGCACATCCACCACCGCGCCGACGGGCAGCACACGCCCGCCGCGCACCGTCAGCGAACCCGTCAGGGTCGCCGATGCGGCCTCGGGTGCCCAGCGGCATCCGCGCGCCCGTACCCGCGCGCCATCCGCGCTCGACAGACTGAACGCGCCGGGCCGCCCCCGCCACCGCTGACGGCCATCGGTGTAGAACACTCCGCCCGTATCCGGCACCTCACGCAGCACGAGACGTTCGCCCTGAAACTCGAGCACCAGGCGCTCGAGCACCGGCCGCACCACCACACTGCGCGCATCGTCGCAGGTCACAAGCAGCGGGTCGACAAACGGCACGCGGCTGCCGTGACCCTCGAGCACACACCGCTGGCTCAGCAGGTCGCTCTGCCCGGGAATCGACAGCTGTGCCCCGGTGCGGGTCACGCGCCACTCGCGGCGCTCGTTCACATAGCGGGATTGCGACGGACGCGGCGCGACGAGATGCTCGAGCCGGCCGTCAAGGAACAGGTCGATCGATGACCCGGATGTCCACACAGGCACGATCAGGTCATCGCCACACCGGTATGAGGTGCGCAGGTCGGGGGCCGGCACAGGCGCCGCAGGCGGGCCCTGAGCCAGCAGCACCGCCAGTCCCATCAGCGTCAGCAGACCCATCGGGCCATCTTACAATCGCGTGCAGGCCCGCTCACGGGCCACCCCGTTGAGGAGCATCCATGCCGCGCCGCTACTGGCTGATGAAGTGCGAACCCGAGGCCTACACCATCGGTCAACTGGAACAGGACGGCCAGTCGAGCTGGGAAGGTGTGCGCAACTATCAGGCGCGCAATTTCATGCGCGACGGCATGCAGGTTGGCGATGATGTGCTCTTCTATGCCTCGAATGCCGAGCCCTCGGGCGTGACAGGCCTGGCGACGATTGCCCGCGCCGGCTATCCCGATCACTTTGCGTGGAAAAAGGGCCACCGCTACTTCGACGAGGCCAGCACACCCGAGGCGCCCGTCTGGTACATGGTCGACGTCGCGTTCCGCGAACGCTTTCCCGAGTGCGTGCCCCTCGCGACGCTCAAGGCGACGCCCGGCCTCGAGCAGATGATGGTCACCCGCAAGGGCGATCGACTGTCTGTGCAGCCCGTCACCAAAGCCGAGTTCGACATCATCGTCAGGCTCGGACGGAAGAAGGCGCGCGCGTAGGTCCCAGCGACAGAGGCGATAGAAGAGACCTGGACCAGGAGCGCACGCCCGCCCCCGATGCACGCCGCGGAGGCTGCCGGATGTGTGCTCGTGCACCCATGCGCGGGTCGGGCACTCAGATCGCGAGACGGGTGGCCCTGCCGGTTGCCGGCTGTCAGCCGTCCAGTTCCACAGGAAAAATGTGGCGGCCGTCCGACCCGAGGGGCAGCGGTGTGACGGCCGACACCGCCGACAGGGGCAGGGACGCATACAGATGCGGAAAGCGCGCACCTCCGCGCGATACTTCCCATCGCAGGGCCTCACCCAGCGCCTCGGGACGCACAGCCACCAGCAGCAGGTGCGATTGTCCCGCAAAGTGCTTCGCCGCGGTCTCGGCCACCTGCGCGGCCGACGAAAAATGGATGAACCCGTCCTGCACATCGACGGCCGCACCGGTGAAGACCCCGGCGGCCTCGGCCGCCTGCCAGGCGGCCACATCCACAATCTTGTAAATCGGTGTGTGTGACATTTCAGATGCTCCCCCGGCGCAGCCCCCATCGTAGAATGACCGCCGAAGGAGTGTGCATGTTCAGATATGGCATTGTGCTGCTGGCCATTGTGGCCGCCGCCGCCACCGCAACCGCCCAGCCGGCCCCCACGCCCGCCCGTCAGGGCGGTGCGCTGCCCACGATTGAAGACCGCGTCAGCGGCCTCCGGAAGATCGACGGCTACTATCCCCTCTACTCGGACGACCGGGCCGGCACGATGCTGCTCGAGATCGCCCACGGCGAGACGCCGTTCCTCTACTCGACCGGTCTTGCCGCCGGCCTCGGATCCAACGATCTCGGGCTCGACCGCGGCATCGGCGGACAGGGCCGGCTCGTGCTGTTCCAGCGCCTCGGCGCGCGCATGGTGCTGGTGCAGCCCAATCAGACCTTCCGGGCGAGCAGCACCAATCCGCTGGAACGCAAGGCCGTCGAAGACTCGTTTGCCAAGTCGATTCTGTGGGGCTTCACCGTCGTGGCCGAGACCGGCCCGCGCGTGCTGGTCGATGCCACCGACTTTTTCGTGCGAGACGTGTTCGGCGCCGTCGCCGGACTGCGGCCGGGCAACTACCGCGTCGACCGTACGCGCAGCGGATTCAACCTGCCCAACGTGAAGGGCTTCCCGAAAAACACGGAAGTCGACGTCATCCTGACCTTTGTCAACGAACAGCCCCCCTCGGGCCGCGGCGGCGCCGGCCCGATGCAGGGCCCCGAGCTGATTCCCGCACCGGCCGTGGCCGGCATGATCGGCCGCACCAGCGGCATGTTCTCGGGCACCGTGGCCAGCGTCACGCCCACCCCTGATTCGGTCACCCTGCGCCAGCACATGTCGTTTGTCGAACTGCCCGACAGCAACTTCACGCCGCGCGTCGACGACCCGCGCGCCGGCTACGGCGGCCTGGCGTTCGCCGACTACAGCGCGAAGGTGAACGAGCCGATGATTGTGCGCTACATCCGCAAGCACCGGCTGCAGAAGAAAGACCCGAAGGCGGCCATCAGCGAGCCGGTCAAGCCCATCGAATACTGGGTCGATCCCGGGGCTCCGCCCGACGTGCAGAAGGCGCTCATCGAGGGCGCCTCGTGGTGGAACCAGGCCTTCGAGGCCGCCGGCTTCCGCAACGGCTTCAAGGTCGCCGTGCTCCCCGAGGGCGCCGACCCGATGGACATCCGCTACAACATGATCAACTGGGTCCACCGCTCGACCCGCGGCTGGAGCACGGGCGGATCGATCGCCGACCCGCGCACCGGCGAAATCATCAAGGGCACGGTGACGCTGGGTTCGCTGCGCGACCGTCAGGATCACATGATCATCGAAGGCCTGCTGTCGCCCTACAAGAGCGGCGGCGAAGTCTCGCAGGCCGCCTATGACACTGCAATGGCGCGCATCCGCCAGCTGTCGGCGCATGAGGTCGGCCACACCCTCGGCCTCGGCCACAACTATTACGACAGCACGAAGGGCCGCATCTCGGTGATGGACTATCCGCATCCGCTGGCCGAGCTCAGGCCCGACGGCACGCTCGATCTGTCGAAGGCCTACACCGCCGAGATCGGCGCATGGGACAAGGTGGCCATCAACTTCGGCTATCGCGAGTTCGCCCCGGGCACCAACGTCGATGCCGAGCTGATCCGCATCCTCACCGAGGCGTGGGATCAGGACCTGCGCTACTTCACCAATCAGGATTCCAACATCCATCCGCGCGTCGAGCAGTGGTCGAACGGCGTCAATCAGGCCGATGAACTCGACCGCCTGATGAAGATTCGCCGCTCGGCGCTCGATCGCCTCGGGCCCGAAACCATCCGCACCGGCGCACCGATGGCCACCATCGAGGAACCGCTGGTGCCGGTCTTCATGTATCACCGCTACACGGTCGAAAGCGCGTCTTCGATGATCGCCGGGCAGGACTACATCTATGCCATGCGCGGTGACGGTCGCACGCCGGTCAAGTGGGAATCGGCGGCCAACCAGCGCAAGGCCCTCGAGTCACTGGCTGCCACGCTCACGCCGTCAGAGCTGACCATTCCGAAGAAGGTCCTCGACAGCATTCCGCCGCGTCCGCCCGGCTTTGCGATGCACCGCGAGCTGTTCCCGCGCACGACCGGCGAAGGCTTCGATCCGATTGCCCCCGGCGCCATTGCGGCCGACGTCACCATCGGCTTTGTGCTCGACTCTGATCGGGCCGCCCGCATGGTGGCGCAGCACGCCGTCGACCCGAGCCTGCCCGGGCTGGACGAGGTGATCGATCGGCTCGTGAAGGCCACCTTCGACGCCACAGCCGCCAATCCCTATGAAGAGGAAATCCGCCGCGCCATGCAGCGCGTGATGGTCGACCGGCTCATGGGTCTGGCGGCCGCCAACCAGAATGCGCAGGTGCGGGCCATGGCCTCACTCAAGCTGCAGCGGCTGGCCACGCGCATCGCTCCTGAAGCCGGGAAGTCTGACGCCGATGCGGCACAGCACATGCTGCTGGCGGCCGACATCCGTCGCTTCCTCGAGCGCCCCAACGCGCCGACCACCATGCTGCCGGCGGCCCCGGCACCTCCGGGCGCGCCCATCGGAGACGAAGGGCCGCAGTGGCTGGCCCGCCCGCCCCGCTAGCGCGTCGGACAATCGGCCGGCAGGGGACGCCAGCCTTCCACATCCAGCACCACCTGGGTGTAGTTGGCGTCCCGGCCGGCCATCCCACCCATCGCCGAGGGGCCAGGCCCGATGCTGACCCCGCCGCCCAGCGACACGCCGCTCTGATCCATCTGCCCGCGGCGAATCAGGCCGGTCACCTCGATCATCTGGCCCTCGGCACGCTTCAGATCGTTCAGCAGCGCCTTCTTGCCCGACAGGCGGAATCGCCGCCCCGGCGGCACCGATGATCGTGACTCGTGCTCGGGGCTTTCCATCACCGTGAACGCCACACCCTTCGCGCAGCCGGGAATGGTGATGCGCATCGAGTCTTTGGGCACGGGCTTCTCCTGGGCGATTCCCGCAGCCCCGCCCGCCATCACCACCACCGCCATCACGGCGACGGTCATGCTGTTGCGACGTCTCATGGAATGTCCTCCTTCGATAGCCGCACAGGTCGTCCGCGGCGTCAGGCGCGTCCGGCGAACTCGCGCGTCTCGGTGTGCACCTTGATGCGCTCGCCTTCCTTGATGAACAGCGGCACGCGCACTTCCAGCCCCGTCTCAACGACAGCCGGCTTGGTGACGCCGCCACTGGCGGTGTTGCCGCGTTCGCCCGGCTCGGTTTCCGTCACCGTCAGCTCGACAATCGACGGCAGCGTGATCGCAATCGGCTGACCGTTGTACTTCTGCACCTCGACCACGAGATTGTCCGACAGCAGCAGCCGGTCGTCGCCGAGCACATCGGCCGTCAGTGTCAGCGTGTCGAAGCTCGCCTGATCCATGAAGTGATAGCCGTCGGCGTCACTGTACAGAAACGCCGCGGGAATGAAGTCGAGGTCAGGCTCCTTGAACTTTTCACCCGCCTTGAAGGTCTTGTCAAAGACCGCCTGCGTGATGAGGTTGCGCATCTTCAGGCGCACCAGAGTCTGGCCCCCGCGGGCCGTCGGCTTCGAGACCTCGAAGTCGAGGCACAGATACGGTGCGTCCTCAAACTCGAAATAGGTCTTCCGCTTGATCTCAATCGCTTCCAGCAGTGCGCCCATGCAAATCCTCACAGGCATGGTAACGCGTTCACGGGTCAGTCTGGCAGCCGTTCGTTTTCCTGTATCCTCTGTCTCAGCGCCGTCGGCGCTGTGTCTGTGTCGTGGCTGTGAACTCTTCGTCGATCCTGTCTGCCCGCCTGTCGGCCCGCATGTGTCTCGCGGTCGCACTGGCCGTCACCCCCTCAGCGACACTCGCGCGCACTGATTTGCTCGCCAGGACCACAGCTGTACGGGTGATGTCACTCAGCCAGGGTTGGTGCGCCGGACAGCGCAACGCTCGTACCGCGGGGCTGTCAGGGGGAGCGGTGACGACAGTGACTGCGTACCGTGGACCGATCGCGACGCGAGGGCTCGCCCGGTCCGTGCTTCATGCACTCAGACGACACGCGCTGCGACAATCAGGGTCAGGCCAATGACAAACGCCACAAACATCAGCGTCAGCAAGCGTGAGGTCCCGGCCGGTGCCGTCCTGAATTCCTTCCAGACAAACACGCCCCACAGGGCGGCCACAAGCGTGGCCCCCTGTCCGAGTCCATACGAGATCGCAAAGCCGGCAGCGCCGGCGGCAATGATGCTCAGCGACATACCGAGATTCCAGATCGCCCCGCCCAGAATGCCGATCAGGTGCAGACGCGTCGTGCCCTTGGAAAAATAATCTCCGAATGGCACAGGCTCGCCAACAAACGGGCGCATCATCACCAGCGAATTCCAGAGAACGTTCGACGCCAGCAGCCCGACCGAAAACAGGACGATGGCCGTATAGGGACCGAGCTTGCCCGACTCGAGGTTGATAAAGTCTGCAGACATCGATGCTGCAACGAAGCGATAAAAGAAACCCATCAGGACACCAGCCACGACTGACAGCACAATGCCTTTGCTGGCCGTGCGCTGCCCCTGCGACGGCAGGCGGCTGTAGGCCAGGGCCGAGAGAAGGATTGCCGCCACCACACAGCCCACACCGATGAACAGCAGTGGCGCATTGCCGACCGGGCTGGCCAGGTAGTTTGTGATCACGCCGAGCACGAGCGCGAGTCCGACGCCGATGGGAAAGGCCACGGCCATGCCGGCGATGTCGATGGCAGCCACGAGGAGGATATTCGACAGATTGAAGACGGCCCCGCCAATGAACGCTGACTGCATCGACGCGCGATCGGCCTGATTGAGATCGTCGAGAAAACTGCGGCCGGCTGTCCCTGTGCTGCCAAGTGAGAACGCCAGCGCCAGCGCAAAGAGCAGCACCCCGATGGCATAGTCCCAGTAGAAGAGCTCAAAGCGCCATTCCTTGCTCGCCAGCTTCTGCGTATTCGCCCACGATCCCCAGCAGATCATGGTGACGACGCAGAGCACGACGGCTACGACGTACGATTCGACTACGGTCATCGCTGTTCCTCCGGCATGGCGGCCGCACCGCCCGTCATGGTTGTCGCCGCATCGGCGCGGGCCTCGCCGTCACGCGCTCGACAAAGAGCTGGATGAATCGATCCCAGTCGAGATCGGACTGCACCTGCATGGGCTGCGCCTGCTCGCCGCCAGGCCATCGTTCCCGGCCGCCCACCGTCACGCCGTAGCTGGGTCCCGGATTCACGTCGACATCGACCAGCAACTCTTCGGTTTTCGCGACGGACGGTGCCACGAGGGAAACCGCCGCCACCTGGTCGTACATCAGCATCACGCGGTCCGGACGTGCCTCGTACATCGGGCCGAGATGTTCACGTATCAGTCTGGTGATCGGGGTGTCGGTGGCAAGGATGCGGTCAAGCCACGGCTTCGTGAATCGCGCCTTGCGGGACACATTGAGAGGGGACAGCAGGATGGGGATGCCCGACCTGAGCACGATCTGGGCCGCCTCGGGATCGACGTAGATGTTGAACTCGGCGTTCGGGGTGTGGTTTCCAGCGCCGTCTGGAAGTGCCGCAATGGCTCCGCCCATGATAACCAGCTGTTTGACGTTCGACGCAAACGCGGTGTCCATCCGCATCGCCATGGCAATGTTGGTCAGCGGGCCAATGGCCAGGATGGTCACCTCCCGAGGATGAGCACGGACGGTCTGCACGAGGTAGTCGACGGCACCCTGTCGTTCAGCCCGCTTGCTGGTCGCAAATCCACCGGGAGGTTCACGTGCCGGGGGATTGCTGTACCAGCCCCCATGAGTCCGGCGGTCCCAGTCGGTGCCCACATGCAGCAGGGGCGCTGCTGCGCCCTCGTACACGGGAACCTCTCTTCGCTCCGTCGCTTCCAGGATCTTGAGCACGTCGGCCGTCGCGACATTCAGGCTGCGGTTGCCTGCTACTGTCGTGATTCCCAGCAGATTGATGTCGGGCGAGTTGAGAACGAAGAACAGTGCCAGCGAATCGTCCTGGGGAGGAAACGCGAAGTCCGTGTCAAAGATCACCTTCTGCGCAGGCTGGGCGGCGGCGGAAGCCGCCACCAGCACCGCACAGAACCACTGGGTGACGAGGCGTGTCATGGACATGCATAAGGCACACACGTGACGCTCAGAACACATATTTCAGTGCCAGCTGAATCTGGCGCGACCCTTTGACCGTCGACGTGATCTGACCGAACAGCGGCGAGCCCACCACGGTGTTCGGAACGGCATACTGCGGATTGTTCAGCAGGTTGAATGCCTCGGCGCGGAACTGGAAGCGGGCCATCCGCTTCACCACCGCCATGTCGATGTTGTAGCGACCCGGCCCGAAGAGCGTGGTGCGGGCAGCGTTGCCAAGCACACCGACGGCAGGGGCGGCAAAGCAGCTCGTGTCGAACCAGCGCTGGGGTGTGGGATTGTCGTTCCGGCCATCACAGATGCGGTTCGGTCGGTTGCCGAACGCCGTGCCGGACTGGTTGTTGGCCATGCTCATGCCCAGGGGATAGCCGCTGTGGGCGATGAAGATGGTGTTGATGCTCCAGTCGCCGAAGAGCGCCTGCGGCAGCATCCCGGCATTGCTCATGAAGCGGCGGCCCTTGCCGAACGGGATCTGCACGAGCGTACTCACCGACAGGTTGTGACGCAGGTCGGTGTTGGCCGAACCGATGTCAGCCTTGTCATCGGTCACGACAGGGAAGTAGACAATCCCGGGATCACCACCGAAGCCGGACACGCCGTTAGTCAGCGCACGCGCGTACGTGTAGGCCGCGAGGATGTAGTTGCCCCCCGTGGCCCGTCGTTCCAGTCGCAGTTGCAGCGAGTTGTACTTAAGCCAGCCGCGACTCAGGGCAGTGGTGACGTTGACGAGGTTCGGATACGGACGTCGAGCCGCCGGGTTAAAGCCCGTACCCGGGGTGGCGGTGTTGAGGTTGCGGCTCTTGTCAAACAGACGGTCGGCATAGGTGCCGGCGTAGGCCACACCGAACACCGAGTTGAACGGCAACTGGCGCTCGACGTTCAGACTCCACTGCTGGATGCGGCCCTGCTTGATGTTGGGGTCGATGGTGGTCCAGTCGCCCCTATGCGTGGCAGGGTCGATGGGTTGGTTGTTGGGGGGAAACCCGGTGGCCAGCGTGCGCACCGGGGTGATGTTGTCGCTGACAAACGAATAGGCGTTGGCGAACGGCGGGTTCTGGTACGGCCCCGTCGACCCTCCGATGGCCGAGACGTCGTGATAGATGCCATAGCCGCCGCGCACCACCGTCTTCGCACTGCCCGGGCTCCATGCGAACCCGATGCGGGGCTGCACGTTGCTCCAGTCGGTCTTGACGCCGACCGTCCCCCCCACAAAGATCTTTCCGGTGTAGAAGTCGAAGTTGGCAAAGCGATCCTTGGCCTCGCTCTGCGGCGTCGTGACCATGTAGGCCATGCCGAGCGTCAGCGTCAGCGACTGGCTCACGCGCCACGTATCGTCGAAGAAGATGCGGTATTCCTTCCAGCGGCGGCCCTTGACAGAGCCGTTCAGCTGGTCGTTGCGGCCCCCCGAGGCCGGCAGCCCGAGCAACAGGCTGGCGATGGAGTTTCCGGTGGCGCCGTTGAGAGATCCCGCTGCATTGAATCCCGACGTGAAGAACGGCGTGAAGGCGAACTGGCCCGCCAGCGCCGTGTCACCCAGCAGATTCAGTTGCATCGCGCGGAAGGTGCCTCCCGTGTTGAGCGTGTGGTTCCCTTTCACGACGGTGAAGGCGTTGGTGTAGTGATACACATTCGTGCCACCGATGAACGGTGAGAAACCGCGGTCGCCAACGCCCGCGAAATTCTGGAATGTCATGCGGGTCAGCGACGAGGTCTCGGCTGTGCCCAGATTGGCTCCGGGAATGCCGAGCGCCTGTGACTTGTTCGACCCGTAGCCGAATGAGGTAATGGTGTTATAGACCCGGTTGTAGCCGGCGGTGAACTGATTCACCGCGCCGCCCTTGAAAACATGGGTGTGCGACAGGGCCACATTGGTGGCTGAGGTGTCGAACGTCTGATTGCTCTGGAAGGCAGCAGGAGCACCGAAGTCCGGCAGCCCCGTCGGCAGGTACTGGTCGGCCAGCTCGGCGCTGTAGCGTGCGAAGATGCGATCGCTGTTGGAAAAATTGTGGTCGATGCGCAAATCACCCTGGTAGTCATTCAGGGTTTTCACCGGGTTGGCCAGGAAGTTCCCCCCGAGCCGATCCATGCGCGTCGGCAGCGGCAGCAGTTCGACCAGGGCACGGCCGATGGGACTGATGCGATCGGCGGGAATCTGGTTGCCGGGGAAGGGGTCCCGAATCAGTTGACCCGTGGTCGGATCGACGCGCGTCGTCGCCGGATCGAAAATGGTCGTGGCCGGGGCCCCAGGAAATGATTCGGTGAAGATGCCCTGGCGCATGAGCGCCGTCGGCACGGTGAGCACGGTCGTCAGGCCTTCGTCGATGTTGTTGCCCTGGAATCCTGCGAAGAAGAACGTCCGGTTGCGGCGGACGGGACCGCCGAGCGACCCGCCGTACGTATTCTGATTCCACGGGCGTTTGGTGGCGCCATCAAAAGGGTTACGGGCATCAAGCGCGTCGTTGCGGAAGAATTCGAAGGCCGAGCCCCGGAATGCGTTCTCGCCCGCCTTACTGCTGACGAGGACGGTCGTGCCGCCACGGCTGCCGTACTGCGCCTGATAGTTGTGCGTCAGCACCTTGAACTCCCGGATGGAGTCGACATTCGGCAGAATGCCGACGCCACCCGCCGTAAGCTCGTTGTCATCGATGCCGTCGTAGAGCCAGTCATTGGCGTTCTCGCGCATGCCCTGCGCCGACACCGACATGCTGCCGCGATACGACACCTCGCTCGTCGGTCCCTGCGCCAGAAAGCTGCCGGCGCGTCCGGTCACAACCCCGGGACCAAGCAGCGCCAACTGAACGAAGTTGCGGCCGTTCAGCGGTAACTCAGCCACCTGCGCGGCGTTGATCAACTGTCCGAGGTTCGCGTCGTTGCGCTGCAGCTGCACGACGGTGGCGCCCCCGGTCACGGTGACCGAATCAGTCAGCCCGGCCAGACCGAGGGTGAACTCGAGCGTCAGCGAGGCTTGCACCTCCAGCATGACTCCCGAGCGTTCCTGCGACTGAAAGCCGCTCATCGTGGCCGTGACGGCATAGCGGCCGATCGGCAGCAGCGGCAGGGTGAAGCGGCCGGATTCATCCGTGACGACCTCACGGACGGCGCCCGTTCCCTCGTTCCGTGCGGTGACAGTGGCCCCGGGCAGGCTTGCAGCCGACCCGTCGAGCACCGTTCCGGAAATCGTGCCGGTCGACTGCGCCCAGGCCGTCGACGACAGCAACACGCCCACCACCCCGAACACCGATGTCATCCGCCGCAATAGCCGTTTCATCGCTCACCCGCCTTACTGTGCTGGGGCTGCCATCCCTCGGCGGCAGACCCTGAGTCACCGACACCGCACCCGGCCTTCCGAACCTCCGCGCCCGGAATCGCCAGTTCGAGGACGTCCAGTGCCCTCGGCGGGCCTTGCCTGAAAACGTTTTCACACAAGGACCAAACTTTTACCTTGAATTGGTCTCGTCCGTCCGTATGATTCCAGTGACCGTGAAAACGTTCGGCAGACTAAAACACGGACCGCACCTGATGTCAAGCGTGGTCGGAGGGTGGACATGGCCCGCGCACGACGCGAGACACTGACGCCGGCACGCCGCGGCACGGCCGGCACGCACGCCGCCGCCCCGCGGTCAGCATCCATCACCCGTGTGGCCCAGCGGGCCGGGGTCTCCATCGCCACCGTCTCCCGGGTCTTTGCCGATCATCCCGCCGTCAGCGAGGCGCTGCGCCAGCGTGTGCGCGACGCCGCCCGCGCACTCAACTACCGGCCCAGTCGCGCGGCCCGCGCCCTGCGCGCCGGCACCAGCCAGGCCGTCGGCGTCGTCATTCCCGATCTCGAAAACCCGTTCTTCACCGCGGTCGTCCGAGGCATCGAGGGCGTGCTGCAGGCCGCCGGCTACATGCTGCTCCTTGCCAACTCCGACGAAGATACGACGCGCGAGCAGCGCATCCTCGAGACCTTCCGCGCCGATGGTGTCGCGGGCGTCATCTTTGTGCCCATCAATGGGGCCCGCCATGCGTATCAGGACGTGCTGGCGCCTCCCTTGCAAGTCGTGGCCATTGATCGTTCGGCCGTAAGCCTCCGCACCGACCTCGTCACCGTCGACAACGTTGGGGGTACACGCCGGGGCGTGCTGCACCTGATCGGGAAGAACCACAGGTCCGTCGCCCTGCTCGGAGGACCCTCCAGACACAGCACTGCCAAGGAGCGCGAGCGCGGCTACTACGAAGCCCTGCGCTCAGCGGGACTCCCAATCCGGTCGGAGCTGATCTATCACGGCGACTTCCGGGAAGGCGGAGGCTACCGCGGCATGAAGGCACTGCTCGCCCTGCCCCGTCGGCCAGGTGCCGTCTTCGTCGCCAACAACCTCATGACCCTCGGGGCTTTTCGTGCCCTGCACGAGGCTGGCGTGCGCGTACCCGGGGACCTGGCGCTGGTCGGCTTCGATGACATGCCGTGGGCGACCTCGTTGAATCCGCCACTTACCGCCGTCAGCCAACCCTCGCACGAACTCGGATCGTCAGCCGCAGATCTGCTGCTCGATCGCATCGCACGCCCGGGTCGGGCCGTCCGGCATGTCATGCTCGATACCACACTGGTGGAACGGGCCTCCTGCGGGCCGGCGACCAATCAGGTCCCGGCCCCGCCCGCAACGGTGAGGCGTTCCAGGCGATGATCCGCCTCACGCTGCCGTGTCGTGTACGTCCCGTCGTGCCCGTGCTCACCCCTGCCGTCCGCGCGTGTGGACGGACTCCGGAGGCCCCGTCCATGCATCGACTGTTGCCCGCCGTCCTCTTCCCCGCACTCGCCCTCGCCGTCGCCCTGCTCGTGACGCCGACCCCCGTCGCTGCCCAGGAACGTGTCATCGTCGATGCGGACATGGGCGTGCTCAATGACGATGCCGTGGCGTTGTTCATGCTGGTCAATTCACCCACGGTCGAGGTGCTCGGCGTCACGATCGTCCCCGGAAATTCGTGGGCAGAGCACTGCACGGCCAGCGCGCTCAGGCAGCTCGAGCTGATTGGCCGTACCGACATCCCCGTGTTCATGGGTGTCCGCGAGCCGCTGATGGGGTCCCGACAGCCCTGGCTTGAAGCCGAAGAGCGTCTGTGGGGACGCACCGAGGTGCTCGGCGCGTATGGCCGCCCGCGTGCCACGTCTTACCTCGCACTCGACCGGGAACCGGTCATCGGCTACCCGACGACGACCCCTGCCGCCGAAAATGCCGTCGACTTCATCGTCCGATCGGTCAAGGCGTACCCCAACGAGATCACGCTCTTTGTCATCGGCCCCGCCACAAACGTGGCACTGGCCGTCCGCAAGAATCCCGAAATCGTGCCATTGGTCAAGCGCGTGTATTACATGGGTGGCTCGGTGGACGTGCCGGGCAACTCGACGCCTGCCGCTGAGTTCAACTGGTGGTTCGATCCCGAGGCCGCCCGCATTGCCCTCCGTACGCCCTTCCGCGAGCAGATCATCGTCCCCACGGATGTCGCCGAGCGGATGTTCTACACGAAGGCCGAGTACGACCGCATCGTGTCCGCGCCGGAGACCCCCATCACCAGATTGTTCCAGCAAATCCACGGGCCGCGCTTTGAACGCGACCCCCGGTCGCGTTCGTTCATCTGGGACGCACTCGCCACGGGAATCTTCCTGCAGCCATCCCTCGCCACGCAGCTCGTCGACCGCTATATCGATGTGGATGTCACCTATGGTCCCAACTACGGCCGCTCCATCGGCTATCACGAGTCGCGCCGACGGTCATTCGCCACTCCGAACGACTTCCCGGCCGGCACCCAGAAGGTGAAGGTGCTGATGGCCGTCGACCAGCCGAAGTTCTGGGATCTGTACATCGACCTGATGACCCGCCCCGTTCGCGGTGCCAGGCAATAAGGAGGGCCATTATGACGCACAGGACTTTACTGCTCGGGACCCTTGCCGTCGTCGCGACGCTGCTGACCGGCGGCGTCTCAGCTGCCGCCGCTCAGCCACAGCCCCGGAAAAAGGTCTTCATTGATCAGGATGGCGCCGCGCTCGGCACCGATATGATTTCGACGCTGACCATGCTGCAGTCTCCTGATGTGGAGGTGCTGGGCATCACCGTGACCGCGGGCGACGCGTGGGTCAAGGCCGGCACAGCGCACATGCTGCGCATGCTCGAGTTGACAGGGCACGGCAATGTGCCGGTGGCCGCCGGCGCAGCCTTTCCCCTCATCAATTCGCGGGATCTGGCGACCGCATGGGAAGCCCAATACGGCGAGTTCTCCTACAAGGGCGCATGGAACCCCGGCCGCTACCACGAGCCCCACGTCGTCCCGACGCCGCCCACCGGTGTCACCACGCTCGCGCCTGTCGATCTCCACGGCGCACTGTTCATGATTCAGCAGATTCGCAAGTATCCCGGCGAAGTCACGCTCTGGGTCGGCGGGCCGTTCACCACGGTGGCACTTGCGCTCGGGCTCGATCCCGAAATCGCCTCCCTCGCCAAGGAACTGGTGCTCATGGGTGCCGGATTCAACGTCGACGGCGGCGGCAACCACCGCATCAACGGGCGCCGTGAGTTCAACTGGTGGTGGGATCCCGAGGCGACCCGCATCGCCATGAGTGCCCCGTGGCGACGCATCGTGATTACCCCCGTGGACATTTCCGTCAAGACATCCCTCGGTGACGACGTGAAGCGACGCCTCGCGGCGTCCTCGTCGCCAGCGGCGCAGTTCATCACGCGATTTCATCCCGTCGGCCAGAACGCAGGCTACATGTGGGATGAAATCTCCGTGCTGGCCTTCCTCGATCCCAGTCTCATCACCAGACAGCAACAGCTCTTCGTCAATATCGATATCAACCATGGTGCAGGATACGGCCAGACGATCTTCGTCGAAGACGTGGTGCCGGGCACGCCCGCAAGGCCGCGCACCATGCCGTCGTGGTGGCGCGTGGCCACGGTGCAGTGGGATCTCAACCTGCCGAAGTTCTATGACCAGTTCGTGCAGCTGATGAGCAGAACGCCGGCGCGCCGGTAAGCCGAGGGCACATGACCAGACGACCCAGAATTGCAGTGATTGGCAGTGCAAACGTCGATCTGACGACCTTCTCCGATCGGTTTCCGAGGGCGGGCGAAACGATCTTCGGCCAGCACTTTGATCTCGGATGGGGTGGAAAGGGCGCCAATCAGGCGGTGGCTGCCCGGTTGTGCGGTGCGGACGTCTCCATGATCGCCAGAGTTGGCGACGACCTGTTCGGTCCGGCCACGATTGCAAACTTCAATGCCCAGGGCATCGACGCGTCGCACGTGCATGTGGTGCCTGGTGTCTCCAGCGGCGTCGCACCGATTTTTGTCGAGTCGAACGGACAGAATCGAATCATCGTGGTGAAGGGAGCCAACGACCGGTTGCGGCCGGCCGATGTCGACGCCGCTGCACCCATGCTGGCCGTCGCCGACTGCATCGTGCTGCAGTTCGAAATTCCGCTCGACACGGTCTTTCATGCTGTCCGGTTCGCCCGTCGCCATGGCATCCGCTGCATCGTGAACCCGGCCCCGGCTCAGGCGTTCGAGCTTCGGGAGCTTGAAGGTGTCGACTATTTCGTACCCAATGAGACCGAAGCCGAAGCCATTTCCGGCATGCCTGTGCGGACGATTGAAGACGCGACCGCGTGCGCAGTGCACATGGTCAGCCAGGGACTGACACGTGTCATCATCACGCTCGGTGCCAACGGGGCGCTGCTGGCCACCGCTGATGGCGCGACGCACATTCCCCCGTTCCCGGTGGATGCTAGGGACACCACCGGGGCAGGCGATGCATTTGTCGGCAGCTTCGCCGTCTATCTCGGAGAGGGGCTTTCCGAGCCTGAGGCGATTGCGAGAGCCAACCTCTATGCGGCGCTGTCGACGACAGGCATCGGCTCGCAGAAGTCGTTTGTGACACGACAGCGCGCCGATGAGGAGTGGACCGCGCGCGCGGCCCCGCCGCACGCATAGGCATTGCCCACGCGATCGTCACGCCTTCAGGGCGGGTGATGTGCCTACTTTGGCGCGGTCGTGGCCCCGGTGCGCGTGAGGAACCGCTCGATCGCGTCGGGATTGAACCGCGCCACGCTGAACGGGTGCGGCAGGGCCGCTTCAAAGGTTGTCGACTTGAGCCTGCCCTGCCCATTGGCCAGAATGAGTGTCGTCGGTGACATTCCACGCATCGTGGCAAACGAACTCGTTTCGAAGCCATATTGCCGATCGCGATAGGTCACCCTCGGCCAGGCGGGGCCGGTGCCAACCATGGCGATCGCCCGCACGAAATACTCGCGCTCCGTTGCGGCCTGCTGCAGGACCGCACCCACGGGATAGCGATAGTGAAAGGCAGCGTCATCGGCCCCGGCGGCGCGATAGATGCGCCCGGTCGAGGTCAGGGCAGCGACACCGACCTGCTGTTCGGGTGGCGTAAACAGAGAGACACCGCCAGCCCGGGCGTCGGTTGCTGCGGCCAGCAGGCGCTCCAGATCGGCGTCCGGCAGTCCAATCGCCCCGGGCGTGGCGTCTGCGAAGTGTTCTTCCTCGACGAGGCCGTCTGCCAGTTTCCGGATATGAATCGTTCGGTCCGTTGCCCGGCCGCAGACCAGCATGAGTGCGTTGTACTCGGTGGTCGCCTTGAGATAGTCGCGACAGTCCCCGCACCCTCGGCTGTCACCGCAACTCTGCGAATGGAACGCGATGAACTGCACCTGCCGCGCTGCCGCTGCGCCGAATCTCGCGATCACGTGATTCATGACCGACACTTCGCCATGGACAGCCTGGGGCCAGGGATACTCGGTATTGCCACCGACCACCACTTCCTCGCTGCCGTCGACGGTCACCACAGTAGCTGTCCGTACATGAAACTGCGAAATGGCCGGGTCGGTGCCGGCATTCGCAGCGGCGTCGAGGGCCTTGCCAATACGTCCCAGCAGGGCCTGGTCATCCGTTCGGATGGATGAGTCGACCGCCAGGGTCCAGGTCGGGACAGGCGACTCCCGGCGGCACCCACCGACGGCGAGAGCCGCGACCGCGAGGCCGACGCCGAGCAGTTGACGACGTCCGGGAGGCATCATGCTCATCATACTCCGGGAATGCCCTTGGCGACGGCGTCCTCAATCTTCCGGCCGATGGCCCGCATGCGCGTCCTCACGTCGCGCACATCAATAGTCGTGAGCCGGCGGTCCTGCATGAGCACCCGCCCGTGCACAATCGTTGTGACCACATCCTTCGGGCTCGTGGCATAGACCAGTGACGAATACACGTCATAGCGCGGCACGAGGGTCGTCGAATCCCCGTCCAGCACGATGACATCGGCGAGCTTGCCGGCCTCGAGCGAGCCCAGACGGTTCTCCATGTGGAGGGCCCGTGCGCCCCCACGCGTCGCCATCTCGACGACATCGACGGCCGGCATCGCTCGCCGGTCGCGCTGGTCGAGCTTGTGGATCTTCGCGACGTAACCCATCTGCCCGATGATGTCGAGCGTGTTGCCGCTCATCGCGCCGTCGCTGGCAAGGCCAATGCGCAGGCCGCTCTTGAACATCTTCGTCGCTGGCGCCACAGGCCGTGCAGACTTGGCGTTGGACACCACGGCATGTGCGAGGCCCACATCTCGCGCCTTCAGAAGGGCGATGTCGCTGTCGTTGACATACACACCGTGCGCCGCCAGCAGGCGCGGGCTGAGCAGGCCAATGGCGTCGAGATACTCCACTGGCGTCTGTCCGCGTTCCGTGCGCAGTGTCTCGACTTCATCGGTCATCTCGGCGACGTGCATGAGAATCGGCAGATTCAGGGCGTCGGCTTCCTTCGCGATCTCGCGCAGATGCCCCTCGTCGAGCGAGTACGGGGCGTGGGGAGCAAGTGCAGGTGTCACGAGCGGATGATTGCGGTACTGGGCCGCAAACGAACGGGCATAGCCAAGGCCGCCATACGGCTCGGGTGCATCGGGCGCGGCGAAGTTGACGATGGTCTCGCCCAGCACGCCACGCAAACCCGCCTGTACCGTCGCCCTGGCCACCTCGTCTTCGAAGTAGTACATGTCGACGAACGTCGTCACGCCGCCCTCGATCATTTCGGCCATCCCGTGCAATCCTCCCCAGAACACAAGCTCACGATCGATGAGAGCCTTTTCCAGTGGGAAGATCAGCGTCCGCAGCCGATCGGGTACATCGTCGCCGAGGCCGCGGAAGACCGTCATTGACACATGCGTATGCGTGTTGATCAGACCCGGCATGACAATGCCGCCCCGCGCATCGACCGTGCGGGCTGCCCGGTATTTGGCGGCAATGGAGGCTGGTCCCACCTCAACGATATCGGAACCCCGGATGACGACCGTACCGCCTTCGAGGACATCGCGCTGGTCGTTCATGGTGACGACGGTGCCGTTAGCAATCACGAGATCGGCAGCCGTTGTCGCTGGAGTGCCCGGTGAACTGCAGCCTGCAGACACGATCACGGCTGTCACGGAAAGGGCCGACAGACGCTGGCGCCAGCGTAAGAAGAGTGTTGGCATGGCGCGCGGAGTCTACCACATCACCTCCGAGACACTGGCAGCGCAAACGACCGCTTGCCGCACCGATGTTCTGGCCCGATCGCGACGCCAGGGCTCGCCCTCGCACGGGGTCGCGTTTAAGATGAAGACACAGAGGCACCCGTGCGCATGACCCCCTGCCCGCTTCGTCTGCTCCTGCCAGGGCTGCTGCTGGCCGCGAGCCTCGGCCTCTCGGCCCAGACCCGGGTCGAGCCGCCGAAGAACCGCTACACGATTGAGCAGGACGTGCAGATGGGCCGCGAGGCAGCGGCTGAGGTCAGGCGCGAATATCCCATCATCAATGACCCCGACATCGACGCCTATCTCGACGGCCTCGGCAAGCGGCTGGTCGCCGTGGCCCCCCCTGAGCTCAACCATCCCCAGTTCCAGTATTCCTTCACGCCGGTCAATCTCACCGACATCAATGCCTTCGCGCTGCCCGGTGGTCCGATGTTCGTCAACCGCGGCATGGTCACCGCAGCGACGACGGAGGGCGAAGTCGGCGGCGTCATGGCACACGAGCTGGCCCATGTGCTGCTGCGGCATGGCACCGCGAATGCGACCAAGGCCCAGGGCTTTCAAATCGGCGCGCTTGCCGGCGTCATCGCCGGCGCTGTCGTGGGCGGCGGCTGGGGCGAAGCCATCTCGCAGGGCTCACAGCTCGGGCTGGGCACCTGGCTCCTCAAGTACAGCCGCGACTACGAAAAGCAGGCCGACCTGCTCGGCGCGCAGATCATGGCGCGCGCCGGATACGACCCGCGCGACCTCGCCCGCATGTTCGAAACCATCGGCCGCAAGTCGAAAGGCACGCCGCCGCAGTGGTTGAGCAGCCATCCCAACCCAGGCAATCGCTCGCAGTACATCTCGCAGGAAGCCGCGCTGCTGACCATCGCCGCCGCGGCCGACACCAGCGGGTTTGCCCCGGCGAAGGCACGGTTCGAGGCTCTGCCGGCCCCGCGCGGGACGACGGGCAGCGCACGGGGTTCATCCAGCGGCAATGTCGCCGTCGGCACCGTCGGCCGACCGGTGCCGGCGCCGGCCCGCACCTGACGCACCATGCGGGGTGGACGACTCTTCGAAGTCGATATCCCCTCGAACTGGACCGCCGTCCCATCGAACAACACCATCAAGTATGTGCCGCAGAACGCCTACGGCCCGATGCGCGGTGTGACCGTGCAGACGCACGGCGTCGAACTCGGCACACTGCGCGCCTCGTCTCGCGATCTTGCACGCGCCACGGACGACTTCGTCTCGACGCTGATGCGCGGCAACGCCGACATGCGCATCGCCGGTCGCAGCTCTTCGATGCGGATGTCGGGACATGTGGCCCTGGCCACGCCCCTCGACAACCAGTCACCGCTCGGTGGCATCGAGCACGTGCAGGTGTTCACCACCTTGCTGAGCGACGGCAGCCTGTTCTACGTCCTCACCGTCGTCCCCAACAGCGACGCGCGCGAGTACGGTCCCGTCTTCGACCGCATCGGCCAGTCGCTGCGATTGTTTGATCGGTAATCGTCGCGCGAAGTCAAGCGGCCCGCGGACGCCCGCGGTCCCGTCGCTGTGCTACCCCCCAGCCTGCACCGGGCGCAGGGTGCTCGCCGGCACGCCACCGGGCCAGCCCGCACGCGCCGCCACCTCGACCAGCACCATATGCGGCACCGTCAGCGCAGCGAGCCCGACAAAGATCAACTGCATCACAGCCGCATCAAGTGACTGGGCTCCGAGCAGTCGCCATGCCACCAGCGCCGCCGCTCCAGTCCCCGCCATCGGCCACGCCGCCGCACGGACCAGCGCACGCACTGACATCGCGCCTTCGCCCATAGCCGCGCGAAGCAGATGCCGCAGACTGTGCATTAGACAGAAGAACACGGTGAAGCTCACGAGCGGAGGCGCACACGCCGACAGTACCGCCACCCCGGCAATCTCCGCCCCGGTCATGGGTCGTCGCCGCCCTTCAATCACCGCGCACAGCAGCGCCGCCACGAGCAGCGGCCACGCCGATTGCGACAGCAGCATCGTGACCGGCACGGCTGCATCGGCACCAGCCACCAGCCCCAGCAGACGCTCGGTCTCGGGTCCGTAGCGCAACGCAGGCAGCACGACCACTGTCGCACCGTATACGACGCGAGAGAGCCACGGCACACCCGTGACCAGATCCTCAGAGAAATGCAGCAGGGAGACGAGCAGGAAGCCCGTCAGGAACACCACCGGTGCCAGCAGCCACAGCAGCACCACGCTCAGCGCCAGGCCGGCATAGCATGCGGCGAAGATGGCCCACTCACCCGGGCGCGAAAAACGATAGACACGTGCCGCCAGCAGGGGATCAATCGCGCCGTGTGGAAGTCCCGCCAGGCCAATGAGGCCGGCAGCCACCAGCAGCTCTGTCTGCACCGCAAGGCGCGCCCCAAACATGGCCGCCACACACGCGACCGCGGCGGCACACAGAAACACGACACTCTGCCAACGAGGGACCGGGGCCATGCGATCCTCCTGTGACGGCAAACAACAGGTGCCAGGACGATGCCCGGCACCTGCACCTGAAGCGGGCGCGCCTGCGCCTACTTGTGACCCTCGGTCTCGCTGACCGCGACCGACCAGATGATCACGCCGAACGCGATCTTGTTCACCACGTCGGCAAAGTTGTAGACGATGTTCAGCATGCCCATGCTGTCGGCAGGATTGCCACCAGTGAGATAGCCCACAAAGTAGCCGATCGGATACACCGCCCAGCCGAACGTCACAATCAGACGCATCGTCTTGTAGGCCGCCTGCACCGAGGCCGGCGCATCACCCGCGGCCGCCTTCGACGCTTCACCCGCGAAAATCTCGTAGAGCACCGCGAACCAGAACAGCATGCTCACGATGAAGGCCGGCCACACGCCCACGTAGCCCGCCTCACCGACATAACCGGCTACCAGCATGCCTGTCGTGCTGCCGATCAGGCGCCAGAAGATACCCGACGATGCCCGGCCAATGGCCGAGAGGATCAGGTGGAACTCGGTGATCAGCAGTGGCACCGTGATGAGCCAGTCGATGTAGCGATACACCGTCGGGGTCGACCCGGTCGCAATCCACACTTCCCGCATGTAGAAGTAGTGGGTGGCGGCCACCAGCGTCACGAGGCCCGACACGGTGAGCGAGGTCTTCCACTTGCCCGCGACGCGCTGCGTCTCGAGGAAGAAGAACGCGGTCGCGGCCACGAGGGCCATCGAGATCAGCCAGAACGAAATGCCGACAAAGTCGCTGGACTCCAGCGTCTTGGCCGACTGTGCAGATGCGAGGGAGGGCACCAGTGCGAGCAGGGCCCATGCCGATGCAACGCGGAAACGAATCATATCTGAACCTCCATGAGAGAAACCCGACAGAGCGAAGCGAAGCCGTGCAGCGATTGCCCGTGCGCGCCAGTGTAGGCACACTTGCACCATTATAACGTCGGGGGGGTCAGGAGGGATTCGTCGGCCCGGAAAACACGTGCGGCCGTCACCATAATCATGACTTATGGGGTGGCCGCCTACATACTAGTGGTGAGGCGTTTGGCCCCTCCCCGTGACCATTCACTGACAGATCAGGGCTTCGTCGCCGTCCAGGTCGCACCCGTCGACGTCGTGCCCTTCATCGAGGTGCCCGACACCGTCCCCGTGTACTTCACCGTGCCTACGGTGAACATGATCTGCTCGCCGCGCAGTTTGGCGTCGACGAGGGAGGTTCCGCCGAATGTGCCGTTCAGCATCTGAAACGTCTGCTGCAGCACAAGCGGACCCTGCGGCGTCTGCCACGTGCCTTCGACTTTCGCCGGCACCACCCACAGCAGCGCCTGACACCAGCTTGAGCAGTTCTCCGTCACATTGACCGTCTCGTCGGCCATCCAGTCTTCCATCGTGAACGAGTTGGTCACGATGCGCGTGCCCGGCTTCAGCCCCAGTAATTTCGGACGCAGCTTCATGTTGATCGACGGCAGCAGGAACATTGTGATTACCTGGGCCTTCGACAGGTCGGCTTCAAACAGGTCGCCTTCCACAAACTGTGCGCGGTCGCCCACCTTGGCCTCGGTCGCCGACCGGCGCGCCAGCGCCACCATGTCGGGATTGAACTCAACGCCCAGCGCTCGCGACCCGCGCCGCGCCGCCGTGATCACCGTGCGGCCGTCACCGGAACCCAGATCGATGAGGTAATCGTTCGGCGTCAGCTGGCCCAGGTCGAGCATCTTTTCGACCAGTGCCTGGGGCGTCGGCACCCACACGACGTCCTTCCCCGCCTGGCCCACGGTCGGTTCATACGGCTTCGGTGCCGTCTGCGCCCCCACCGTCGTCGCCAGCGCCAGCACCCACACAGTCAGCATCAGTCGCACTCCGGATCGTGTCGTCATGACTGTCTCCACGGACAGCATCATACGCCGGGCAGGCTGTTTGGCGCGCTCCATCCCTCGGGTATCCTAAATGGCATCGTGTCTGCTTCGTCGTCTACCCGTCTGGTCGTCTGGAAGTTCGGTGGTGCCTCTCTGGCTGATGGCTCGGCCATCGCCCTTGCCGCCACCCGCATCGCCGCCCATCCCGGGCCGCTCGTCATCGTCGCCTCGGCCCTCGGCGGCGTGACCGACCAGCTGCTCGCTGGAGCCACGCTGGCCCTAGAGGGCCGCGAGCACGAGGCCCTGGCCATCGCCGATGCCCTGCGTGAGCAGCACCGGCGTGCCGCTCGGGCCACCCGCGCGACCGGAAAGAGCCGTCGTGCGCTTCTCGACAGCATTGACCTCGCGCTCATTGGATACTGCGACCTCTGCCGGGCCATCGGCGTACTGCAGCATCTGGCCCCGCGCACCCAGGACGCCCTTGTCGCTCGAGGCGAACAACTGGCGGCCGCCCTGCTGGCGGCCGCCATCGGCAGTCACCGCAAGCACGCCGACTTCCTGGACGCGCTCGACGTGATGCGCACCGACGCCCATCACGGCGGCGCCACCCCGATGCTCGCCAGCACGACCCGACAGGCACAGGCCCGTCTCCGTCCCTTGCTGACACGCGGGCGCATTCCCGTCGTGCCCGGCTTCATCGGCCGAGCCCCGGACGGCAGCATTACCACACTCGGGCGTGGCGGCTCTGATCTGACCGCCACGACGCTGGCCCGCGTACTGAGTGCCCGCGAGGTCGTGCTGTGGAAGGACGTGCCCGGCATCCTCACCTCAGACCCGCGTGTAGTACCCGATGCCCGGCTCATTACGGAAATGCACCACCAGGAGGCGGCCGAAGTCGCGCACTACGGCGCCAAGGTGCTGCACCCGCGGGCGCTCATCCCCATCATCGGCACACGCATCACGTTGCAGGTGCGGTCGTTCATTCATCCCGACCAGCCCGGCACGGTCGTCACCGCCAGACATGCCGCCCCAGGCCATCCAGTTAAGGCCCTCGCGACGCTCGCAGGTCAGGCCGTCGTCAGCGTCACCGGAAAAGGCATGGTCGGTGTGCACGGCATCGCCGCCCGCACGTTTGCCGCCGTCGATGCCGAGCGCCTGTCCGTGTCGACGATTTTCCAGGGCTCGTCTGAAAACTCCATCGGCTTCACCGTGCCGGCTGCTGAAGCCGAACGCGCCGTGGCGCGCATCTCCGCGGCATTCGCGCAGGAGATCGCGACGGGGCTGATCGACGCCGTCACCGCACGCCCGGGCGTGTCAGTGCTGGCCGTGGTGGGGGACGGCATGGCCGGCACCCCCGGCATCGCCGCCCGCGTGTTTTCGTCGCTGGAAGAGGGCGGCGTCAACGTCATCGCCATTGCGCAGGGCTCGTCCGAGCGCAATATCTCATTCGTCGTCGATGCCGCACAGGCCACCGAGGCTGCGCAGCGGGTGCACGCCGCCTTCCAGTTGTCGAAAATCGGCGGCGGTCAGGCCGGCCGCGTCCCCTTCACCGATGTCGTGCTGCTGGGTTACGGCGGCGTAGGCCAGGCCCTGGCCGCGCAGATTGCCGCCCTCGATATCACGGCACACATCCGCGTGGTCGGGGTAGTCGATCGCTCGGGATATGTCTTCGAGCCCGCCGGACTCTCGGGCACGACGCTGCGCCGGCTCGCCCGGGCCAAGCGCGACGGACGCTCGCTCGCCGAGTCGGGCGGCCAGGCCGCAACAGCCGAGGCCGCTCTCGCGCACATGACGATGCATGCGCTGTCGTGTCCTGTGATCGCTGACGTCACCGGCGACGATACTGGCCCGTGGCTCATCGCTGCGCTGACGCAGGGCTGCGATCTCGTGCTGGCCAACAAGAAGCCACTGGCCGTCGGGGCTCGCGACTACCGGCAGCTCTTCGACACCGCACGCCAGCACGGGCGCCGCATCAGGTTCGAAGCCACCGTGGGTGCCGGACTTCCTGTGATCGACACCTGGCACAAGCTCGACGAGTCGGGTGACCGTGTACGCCGCATCGAGGGCTGTGTCAGTGGCACGCTGATGTTCGTGCTCGATGCGGTCGCTCGCGATCAGCGCTTCTCGGAGGCCGTGCGCGAGGCCATGGCCCGCGGCTACGCCGAGCCAGACCCCCGCGACGATCTCAACGGCGCCGACGCCGGTCGCAAGGCGCTGATTCTCGCGCGCCTGCTCGGCTACGAGGGTCCCCCCGCAAAGCCCGAGTCACTCGTGCCGGCGTCGATGCGCGCGTTTACGCGCGAACGTTTCCTCGAGGCCCTGCCATCGCTCGACGCCCCCTGGGCCACCCGCGTCGCACAGGCCCGCAGCCGGGGATTCGTCTGGCGCTACGTCGTCTCGGCCACACCTCGCACGGCCACGGCCGGCCTGATGCAGGTGCCGGCGACCAGCCCCATGGGCGCAGCCGGTGGCACACGCAACCTGCTGGTCTTCACCTCCGACAGGTATCGCACCGAACCGCTGGTCGTCAGCGGGCCTGGTGCCGGCCCCGAGGTTACCGCCGCCGGCATGCTCAACGACATCAGGGCGCTGGCGCGCACCACGTAGAATGAGGCGCACATGAAAGGCATCATCCTCGCCGGCGGTGCTGGCACGCGCCTCTATCCGGTCACCCGCGTGGTGTCCAAGCAGCTGCTGCCGGTCTACGACAAGCCGATGGTGTTCTATCCGCTCAGCGTGCTCATGCTGGCCGGCATCCGCGACATCCTGATCATCTCGACTCCCGACGACACCCCGCTCTTCGAGCGCCTGCTCGGCACCGGCGCCGCCTGGGGCCTCAACATCTCCTACGCCGTGCAGCCCTCGCCCGACGGACTGGCACAGGCCTTCATCATCGGTCGTGATTTTGTCGGCACCGACAGCGTCGCGCTGGTGCTCGGCGACAACATCTTCTACGGCAGCGATCTCTCCGCCGAGCTTCGGCGCGCGGCCACACAGCCAGCCGGTGCCACCGTCTTCGCCTATCAGGTGCGCGATCCGGAACGCTACGGCGTGGTCGAATTCGATCGGGACGGCCGTGCGATCAGCCTTGAGGAAAAGCCGCGCGAGCCGCGTTCCCGCTGGGCGGTCACCGGCCTCTACTTTTACGACAATCAGGTGCTCGACATGGCCGCGTCACTCACGCCCTCGGCGCGTGGCGAACTGGAAATCACCGATGTCAACCGCCTCTATCTCGACCGGCAGCAGCTGAATGTCGTACAACTCGGTCGCGGCTATGCGTGGCTCGACACAGGCACGCACGAATCGCTGCTCGAAGCCTCGTCGTTCATTGAAACGGTGGAACAGCGACAGGGCCTGAAGGTGGCCTGCCCCGAGGAAATCGCGTGGCGACTTGGCTACGTCACCGACATGCAGCTCGAGGCGCTCGCGGTCGGCCTGGGCAAGTCGAGCTACGGCGCGTATCTGCGAGAGCTGCTGCGCGACGGCCACCGCTGAGCCGTCTCTCAGCAGCGGCATCCGCCAGACGCCGCACCCGCCGGCTTCCTACTTCTTCAGCCTCAGGCCCACCAGCTCGGCAATCGCGCCACCCGTGGTCTGGCCGGCATTCAGCCCCAGCCTGAAGTCGTTGTCGCTGAACGTCGCATAGACGTCCGTCGGCTGATGCCAGTGCGGATCCCATCCGCTGCCCACGTGCACACCCCGCTCGTTCTCGCGAAGGCTGATCGCCGGCACCAGATCCATGAACGGCGTCGAATCGGTGTTCGTCATGTGCGGCCCCACCTGCGCCGGATAGTCGGTGGCGTACCGCTCATTGGCCCCATGGAAGAAGAACGCCAGCGTCATCGCGGCCTCGGACATCTTCGCCGTCGACTGGAACTCGATGTTCACATCGGCCTCCGGCCGCTGCTCGGGGCTCATCGTCCCATCGGGCCGCGGAGCCCCGTGATCAAACAGCATCATGTCGTGCTGAATCATGCCGAGCCACTTCGGTTCCGGATATTTCCCCGATCCCGCCGGTGATTCCTTCCCCTGCAGGGCCGCCCGCTGCTCAACATAAGCCCGCGCGCCGTTCAGCCCCGTCTCTTCGTTGTTCCACAACACAAACCGGATGCTGCGCTCGGTCACCACGTCCGGCATGCTGAAGATGCGCGCCAGTTCCATCACCAGCGCCGTTCCCGAGCCGTCATCATTTGCGGCCTCACCCCAGCCATGGCCATCCATGTGCGCCCCGACGATGTACATCTCGTTCGGGAATGTCGACCCGACCTTCGTGCAGTACACCTGCTCGCGCCGGCCCGGCGTGGTCGGTTCCGAGTTGAGGGCGCGCAGGGCCTCGTTCGGCTGACGCATCGGGTCGGTGTTCACGCCCGTGCGCGCACGGTTGCCGCGCGGCCGGCCTCCACCCGTCGCCCGCTCGATTGCATTCGGATCACGCGGACGCTGCCCGGCGCCCGCCGCCTGCGGTGCCGGGGGCGGCGGGTTGTAGTCATACTGCATCCGTTCGGGCGCACAGCCGTAGCTGCGCAGCTGCGCCTCAATCCAGTCGATCGCTTTGCGGTTGCGCTCGGTGCCCTGACGCCGATCGCCGAACTGCGTCAACCCCTTGATGGTGGCCTTGTACCGCTCGAGGTCGAGGCGCGAGACCAGCGCCGTCACATCAGGCATCGGATTCGGCGGAGGCACCGTCGGCCCCGACTGCGCCCAGCCCGTCGTGGCCGCCAGCAGCACGGCCGCCACTCCCGTCAATGTGTGCTTCACCATGGTCGTTACCTCTCTAGAGCAGGCCGGCGCGGCGCAGCGCGCCCATCGCCTCCTGCGAGCCCACCGCCAGGAACAGCGCCAGAATGCCCACCAGCAGCAGGTTGGTCATCCAGTGATTCTTCGGCACCGCGGCGGTCCACGCCACACGGTTGTTCAGATACAGCAGCGTCGCCGCCAGAAACGGCACAAACAGGCTGCCCACGATCGTGTACGTGACAATCACCACCAGCGGACTGCCGGTAAACGCCAGCGGCAGCGGCACCAGCGTGATGAAGATCAGCGCGCGCCGATACGGAACACTCGTCACCTGCGTCAGGGCCTCGCGCGCATCGCCCGTCGCACCCGTCAGGATGCTGTAGAGATCGGCATACAGATAGGGCACGCTCTGCCAGACCCCGAGCAGCGACGCGAACACCGCCGCCCAGAAGCCGGCCGAGTAGGCCATGCGTCCGAACGAACCCAGAATCGTGCCGAGCGTCTCGGCCATCTTGGGCACCGCCTGCGCGTCGGTAATCGTCACCCCGGGAAGGAAGAACGCGCGGTTAGCAATCAGCATGATCGACAGGCCGAACATGGCCGTGAAGAGATAGGCAATGCCCACGTCGGCACGCACGTAGCTCAGGAATCCCGCGCCGTGCATGCCTTCCTCGCGCATCCAGTAGTTGTACGACAGCATCGTCACCGACCCGCCGATGCCACCGATGAGCGACAGCACATACGTGCCCGAGTTGTCGGGAATCGTCGGCATCACCAGGCCTTGCAGCGCCGCCGCCGGGTCGCTCAGCGTCAGCACGGCACAGACCAGAATGCTGAAACCCATGACGCCTACCAGCAGCTTCATCACCTGCTCAAAGCGGGCATAGCCCCCGAACCACACCAGCACCCCGCCCACAAGGCTGTGCAGCACCGCGCCCCATGACTGCGGAATCGCCCCGCCCGTGAGGTTGGCCAGGCCGAGGCCCGTGGCATTGGTCAGCGCAGCACTGACCGCCACCGTCCACAGCACAAGGTAAAACACGAAGTAGTACTGCACCCAGCGGGGCAGGTAGGCCGACCAGCCTTCCACGACCGTCTGGCCCGTGGCCAGCTGAAAGCGCGCAATGCCCTCGCTCAGCACGAACTTGAAGAACGCCCCGAGCGCAATGGCCCAGAGCAGCACCACGCCGTACTTGGCTCCGCCCACCGTGGCCGACACCACATCGCCGGAACCGATGCCGGCAGCAGCCACCACCAGCCCCGGGCCCGCCAGTTTCCACACACTCGTCGCCGGGGGCGCTTTCATGTCAGACACGTGGTTTCCTCCGCGCCGACGAGGGTATCATGCCGTCGAAAGGACTCGACTCATGCGAACTGCTCTCTCTGTCTCGCTGCCCCTGCTCGGTGCGCTGCTGCTCGCTTCCGGAGCGTCGGCCCAGGCGCCCGCACCTCCTCCGGCCCCGACCAACAGCACGGCGACAGCCATTCCCGGCGTCGTTGCTGCAGGCACCACGGTCGAGTTCATCAAGGCCGGCTTCACCGGAACGGAAGGTCCCATCGGCCTGCCCGACGGACACCTCATCTTCACCGAGACGCAGGCCAACCGCATCACACGCATCGACCGCGACTCAGGCGCGACATCGACGTTCCTCGAGAACACCAACGGCTCGAACGGCCTCGGCTTCGACCAGCAGGGCCGACTGATCTCCGTGCAGACCACGCCGGGCGCGGCACGCATCGGGATCATTTATCCCGCAGCAGCGATGACAACCCTCACGGACAGTTATCAGGGGAAGCCCTATGGCCGCCCCAACGACCTCGTCGTCAGCCGGAATGGCCATGTCTACTTCTCGGAACCGGGGCCGAACGCGACCCCGGGACAGCCGCCACCGACGCCAGCTCTGCCTCCCGCGGTCTACTTCCTGCCGAAGGATGGCGCGCCCGTCCAGATCGCCACGGGCATCGAGCGACCCAACGGCATCATGCTGAGCCCCGATGAGAAGACCCTCTACGTCAACAACACCTCGGGCGAATTCATGATCGCCTTCGACGTGGCCCCCAATGGCTCGACCAGCAACCGCCGCAATTTCGCGAAGTACGCATCGGTCACGCGCAATGACGCCGGTCAGGTGAACAGCGGCGCCGACGGACTCGCCGTCGATGCCGAAGGCCGCATCTATTGCGCCGCGATTGGCGGCGTGCAGGTGTTCAGCCCGAAGGGTGAGCACCTCGGCACCATTCCCGTGTCACTGCAGCCCCAGAACATCGCGTTCGCCGGGGCTGACAAGAAGACCCTGTTTATCGTCGGGCGCGGCACGGCCTTCCGTGTGCGGGTGCTGACGCCCGGTTTTGCCGGACGCGCGAAGTAGGCCGTCTCCGCGTGTGAGGTTCTTCATGATCGGAATCACTCCCTGCACCGCTGGTGCATTGATGCTTGCAGGCTGCATGGTGTCGGCCGGCCCCGTATGGGCCCAGTCCGTGACGTCTCGTGGAATGTCCGAGTCGCCCACGACGGTGATGGCGGCGGCAGCGGACCCCCTGCACGAGAGCCTGATCACGGCACGCGACGTCGAGCCGCCCGATCCCTGGTTCGGCACGTTCTCGATCATTGCTGTCGACACGACCACCGGTGAGATGGGTGTCGGTGTGCAGTCGCGCGCCTTCGGCGCTGGTGCCGCCGTGCCGTGGGCCAAGCCCGGTGTGGGGGCCGTCGCCACGCAGGCCTCGGCAAACCGGCTCTACGGGCCGAAGGCCATCGCCCTGCTCGAACAGGGGTTGTCCCCTGAGGATGTGGTCAAGCGCATTACCGACGAAGATGCCGGTCGCGATTCGAGGCAGGTCGCGGTCATCGACGCAAAGGGCCGTTCCGCGGTCTACACGGGACAACGGGTCATCAGCCGGAACACCGATCCGAAAGATCCGGTGCACCTCGGCAATTACGCCGGTCATGTCACCGGCGTGAATTTTTCCGCCCAGGGCAATACGCTGGCGAGCCCCGCCGTCGTGCAGGCCATGGCGAAGGCCTATGAGTCCACAAAGGGTTCAATGGCCGACCGGCTGATGGCGGCCCTTGACGCCGGGCAGGCCCAGGGGGGCGACACGCGTGGGATGCAGTCAGCAGGCATCCTCGTGGTCAGACCTCTCGATCCCAGGTCAGAGTCGACCGTTGAGCGGGTCATCGACATCCGCGTTGATGATGCCGACAACCCCTTCGTTGAACTTCGCCGCCTGCTGCGCATGACACAGGGTGAGCCCGCGCGGCTCGTCGCACGCGGCAACGAACTCGTCACTGCCGGGCGGCACGACGATGCGGCGGTCGCGTTCCGCGAGGCGCTCGCCATCAATCCACGGCTCGAGACAGCCATGTATGGACTGGCCCGTGCCTACGCGCACTCGGGAAGGCTGGCAGATGCGCTGGCTCAGCTGTCTACGGCCATTGCCCGGCAGCCTCATGTCTGGCGTACACAGGCAGCCGCTGATGCCGCGTTTGCACCGCTCAAGGCCATTCCCGCGTTTCTTGCACTGGTCCAGTGATGCTGTCCGGGTCGACTCCGCATGTCTGAAGAGCGCGACGCGCGGCGCATGCCGTGCGGTCTCAGCGCCGTCATCTTGTGCGGCGGGCGTTCCCGGCGCATGCATGTCGACAAGGCCCTGCTCCCGATCGGCGGACAGACGCTCCTCGAACATGTCATCGGGAGGGTGCGTCCATGGGTCGATGACCTCGTGCTGGCGGCACGAGCAGATCAGTCGGGATTACCCGACGAACCTGTGGTCTACGACAGCAGCCCCGATCGCGGCCCCCTTCCCGCGGTCGTTGATGCGTTGCCGCTGCTGATGCATGAACACGTGCTGATTGTGGCGGTCGACACGCCGCTCCTGGTGCCCGAGCTGATTCCGATGCTGCACGACAGGCTCGGCGACGCCGATGTGGCGGTGCCGTGGGTTAATGGTCACCCCGTCATGGCGCTGTCGGTGATGTCGCGTCCTGCGGTGCTTCGTGTGGCGCCTGCGATGCGCGAGGGTGCCGGTCTGCGTGACCTGTTGCCGTGCGTGCGTGTGGTGCGGGTTTCGGAAGACGACCTGAGACTGGTGGATCCTGAGCTGCAGTCGTTCATGCCCTGCAATACACCCGACGAGTGGCGTGCCGCGCTCGATCTCCACGGTCACCTGGTATCCGACCGGTAAGCCACGATGACGTCGCTACCCGACATTGACGCGCTGCTCCAACGCGATGGGCGCGTGCCGCCGTTCTCGGAGTCATCCTGGTTCGATCATGTCGAGCGTGTGGTGGCCACGCTCGACGTCGGTCCAGGCACGCGCGTGTGGGACGTCACGTGCGGCGCAGGGTCATTCCTCTGGCCGCTGGCGCAGAACGGCTACATTGTGGGTGGATGCGACGGGTCGCCCGAGCGGCTACAGACCGCCAGCACTGCCATTCCCGGAGGTGTCTTCGCGGTCTCAGAGCCCTGGGCATTCAATCCCGCCGATCCGGTCGATGTCGTGGTCGCCAGTCGTGGATTCAGCGACTGCAGTTCCAGCGATCAGGCCCGGGGAATGGTGGCGCGCATGCTCGCGAAAGCGACGCATGCGGTCGCCTTTCTCGACATCGATGAAGAGCAGGCGCCAGCCGGCGTCGACCGGGTACGCCTGTTCCGAATGCTTGCCGAGCTCGGCGCGGGTTCTGTGCAGTTTGAACACGACGCAACCGGGCGACTGATGGCGTTCGTGAAAGTGTAAAGGCCCCGAGTCCTGTGCAAGGATCGGGGCCCTCTGAGTTGTGTCTGCACCGTGATTGCGTGGTGCCCGTCACTGTCGTCTGACCAGCCGCCCTCAGGCGACCCCGCACGCTCAGTGCATCAGCTTCGGAATCGCCACCCAGCCGCGCGTGGCAAAATCCATCAGCGTTTCCGTCAGCAGAATCGTCAGGAAGAACAGGCTCGTCGCAACCACAAGCTTGATCATCTTGCTGCTGTACTTCACGTGCATGAAGAACAGCACGACCAGGGTGGCCTTCAGCGTGGCGATGGCGAGAGCCACCGGCGCGTTCAGGTTGCCAAGGTTGACGAATGCTGCAGCGACGGTGACGGCCGTCAGCACCATCAGCGCGCCGAAGATCGAGATGTAGAGGCTCTTGGGAGCAATGTGCACCGACATGACTAGTTGTGCCTCTCGACGAGATACAGCAGGGGGAACAGGTAAATCCAGACGAGGTCGACGAAGTGCCAGTACAGGCCCGTCATTTCCACGGGCGTGTGATAGCTCTCGTTGAACCGGCCTTGTGCAGCCATGCGCGTGATGACCGCCAGAATCACGATGCCCACGATCATGTGGACGGCGTGCAGCCCGGTCATTGTGAAGTAGAGGCTGTAGAAGATCTGCTCCTGCGCCGCCCACTGGCTCGTCGAATGAAAGTTCGGGCCGGGCACGTGACCCACCTCAAACTTGTGTGAATACTCGATGACCTTCACGCCGAGGAAAACGGCGCCGAGAAACATCGTCAGAATCAGCCAGCGCACCGTCCCGCTGCTGCTGCCGGTCTGGGCCGCGCGCACCGCAAAGGCCATCGTCAGCGAGCTGCCGATCAGTACGACAGTGTTGAAGCCCCCGAGCACGAGGTCGAGGTCACGACTCGCCTCGGCGAACGCGTCGAAGTACCACATGCGGTACAGCAGGTAGGCGAAGAAGATGCCGCCGAAGAACAGGACTTCGGTCAGCAGGAACAGCCACATCCCGAAGGTGCTGGCTTCCTTCTGCTGCTGCATCGTCTCGAAGTGATGCTGCAGCTCAGGGTGGTGCACGGCGTGGCCGTGCGCGTCCGCGTGTGCGACCGCGTTAGACAAGGTTCGCCTCCCGAGCGACGTGCGGCGTGTATTCGTAGGGCTCGGCGGGGACGACCGGCGGCTCTGTAAAGTTGGCGGTCACCGGCGGTGACTGCGTCTGCCACTCGAGCCCGCTGGCACCCCACGGATTGGGACCGGCAGCCTTTCCGCGAGTCAGCGAGTAGGTCAGATAGATGACGGGCAGGATGTAGCCGATGCCCAGTACACCGGCACCCGCCGAGGACATGATGTTCAGCACCTGGAACTCATCGGGATACGCATGGTAGCGGCGCGGCATGCCCATGTAGCCCAGGATGAACTGCGGGAAGAAGGTCAGGTTGAAGCCGACGAACACGAGGATGGCACTCATGCGCGCGCCAAACTCCGAATACATGCGCCCGGTCATCTTCGGCCACCAGAAGTGAATGCCGCCGATGTAGCCCATGATAGCGCCGCCCACCATGATGTAGTGGAAGTGCGCCACCACAAAGTACGTGTCGTGCAGGTGAATGTCGGTACCGAGCGTCGCCAGGAACAGGCCTGTCAGCCCGCCGACGAGGAACAGGCCCATGAAACCGTAGGCATACAGCATCGGGGGTTCGAATGAGATGCTGCCCTTCCAGAGGGTGGCGGTCCAGTTGAACACCTTCACCGCTGAGGGAATGGCGACCGAGAAGCTCAGGAACGAGAACACCAGTGCCGAGTATGGAGAGATGCCCGCCACAAACATGTGGTGCGCCCAGACGATAAAGCCGAACACGGCGATGGCCAGCGATGAGAAGGCCACGAAGCTGTAGCCGAAAATCGTCTTGCGCGTGAAGGTCGAGATGAGTTCGCTCATCACGCCCAGCGCCGGCACGATCATGATGTAGACGGCCGGATGCGAGTAGAACCAGAAGAGGTGCTGGAACAGCACCGGATCGCCGCCGCGCACCGGATCAAAGATGCCGAAGCCGAAGGCGCGCTCGACGAACACCATGATGATCGTGATCGCCACAACCGGCGTGCCGAGCACCTGGATGAGGCTCGTGGCATAGTGCGCCCACACAAACAGGGGTAGCTTGAACCACGACAGGCCTGGGGCCCGCATCCGGTGAATGGTGACGATGAAGTTGAGCCCCGTGAGGATGGACGAGAAGCCCGAAATAAAGACGCCCAGCGCGGTGGGCACCACGTTGGTGTTTGACGAGAACGAGCTGAACGGCGTGTAGAACGTCCAGCCGGTGTCAACGCCCCCCGAGAATAGGGCGTAGAAGAAGAACGCCGCGCCGAGCCAGAAAATGTAGAGGCTCAGGAGGTTGATGCGCGGGAACGCCAGATCTTTTGCCCCGACCATCGGCGGGATCAGGAAGTTGCCCAGCACCGCCGGTGTCGACGGAATCAGGAAGAAGAACACCATCACGACGCCGTGCATGGTGAAGAACTTGTTGTAGGTATCGGCCAGGAACAGGTCACCCTGCGGGGTCATCAGTTCGAGGCGCACGCCCGCGGCAAAGAAGCCGCCGAGAGCGAACATCACCGTGATCGAGATAAGATACATCATCGCGATCCGCTTGTGATCTTTCGTGAGCAGCCACGACTTGAGGCCGTGGCCGTCGTTCAGATAGTGGTGGTCGGGGAGCTTGAGCGTATCGAGCATGGCTAGTTCTTTCCGCCCGTCGCCGAGGGCGTCTGCATACCATCCGTCGTGGCCGTCGATGCGGCCGGAGCCGCCGCCGGTGCCGGAGTCGGCCTGGCTGCCGGCGACTTCGTCTTAACGTACTCCACGAGCGCGACCAGGTTCTCTTCGTTGATCAGACCCTGGAAGGCCGGCATCAGCGGCTGGTAGCCCTTCACGATCTTCGCCTGCGAGTTGATGATGGATTCGCGCAGGTAGTTCTCGTCGCGGACGACCGTGGTGCCGTCCGCCAGTTCAGCCGTGGCACCGACGATGTTGGCCAGCGAGGGCCCGCGGCCCTGACCGCTGTCCATGTGGCAGGTGCTGCACGCCAATTCGCTGAACAGCTTCTCGCCGCGCTCCGCCAGTGTGCCGCCGACCGACCCGCCGGCCAGCCAGGCCTGATATTCCTGCGGCTCCATTACCACCACGCTGCCGATCATCCCCGAGTGGTTGGTGCCGCAATACTCGGTGCAGAAGATATGGTAGGTGCCTGTCTTGGTGGCCTCGAACCACAACTGGGAGTAACGCCCGGGGATGGCGTCCATCTTGGTGCGGAACGACGGGAAGTAGAGGCTGTGCAGCACGTCTTCGGACGTGATGAGCACCTTCACCGCCTTGCCCAGCGGCACATGCAGTTCGTTGATCTCTCGGGCGCCTTCGGGATGCTGGAACTTCCACATCCACTGCTTGCCCACCGCATACACCGTCATGGTTTCGGCAGGTGGCACGCGCATCTCGAAGAAGGCCTGGGCACCCCATCCGAACATCACCATCGAGATGATGGTCGGAATGATGCTCCACAGCAGTTCCAGCGCGAGGTTACCCTCGATGCGCTCACCCACCTCGCCGGGCTTCTTCTGCTTGAAGATGATCCCGAACGCAACCATCGCGATGATGACGGCCACGCCGAAAAACACGCTGACCGCGATGATGAACAGGTAGAGGTTGTCGACGTTCGTTGCGAACGACGATGCCGCTTCCGGAAACAGAGGAACGCCTTTTGAACTCATAATGTCAGTGCCTGACGCGCTCATCGCGTCTGAGGGCGACCACCACAAACCCCGCCAGCGCCAGCAGCGTGAAGACGCCGCCCAGGCGGATCGCCCTCATCGCCACGAAGGAATACGACCCGCTCTTCGGATCGTAGTGATAGCAGTAGAGCAGCACCTGGTCGACGATTGACCCGACGCGACCGGCCGACGATTCAATCAGCGCGAACTTCAGGTCGCGCGGCGCATACTCGATGCCGTAGAAGTAACGCGACAGCTTGCCTTCAGGAGTGGCCACGACGAATCCGCTCGCGTGGGCATACTGCTGTGTCGCGTCGTCCCAGGTGTACTTGAAGCCCGCGGCGTCGGTCAGCGCCCGAATCGAGGCCTCGTCGCCCGTCAGGAAATGGAAGCCCGAGGCCGATCCCGAGCGCCCGTATCGGTCAACATGCGCAGCCTTCTTGGCCGCGGCCGCCATGGGAGTGTCGCGGGGATCGAAACTGACCGCCACCACCTCGAAGTCGCGACCGACCGTTTCGTCGAGAGCGATCAGCGAGCTGGTCACACCCGTCAGCACCTGGGTGCACAGCATTGTGCAGGTGTAATACACGAACGTCAGCACCACGGGCCGACGCTTGAAATAGTCACCGAGTGTGACACTCGCACCGGTTTCGTCCCTGAAGGCAAGGTGCAGCGGCAGCTGGGTATTCAGTCGCTGCTCGAAGTCGACCTTCCTGAGCTCGCCCGGCATCTGCGACGAAGGCAGGCCGGTCTGGGGCTGGATGCCCTGGCCTCCCGTCTGAGCAGACGACACCGTCGCCGACGCGAGCACCAGAAGGCTCGCCATCAGCATCGCTGTCCATTGTCTGCCCTGCGTCTGCATCGTCTGTCTCTGCCGTGCCGACTAGCGTGCGGCCACCGTCCGGCCGGCGGAGCTGTCCTGCACCACCGGCGTCGAGGTCACGCCTTCGCTGCGTGTGTTGAGCTGCTGCGTCCGCACAATCTCCATCGCGCGTTCGATGGGAATGTGCACCATGCCGCCGTCCTTGTCCGTCCAGCCATACGAGTTGAGCTTCTCGTTCTGGCCCTGCTTCAGCAGATAGACATCCTTGAACGGCTGCGTCTGCAGGCGCGGCGCAGGCGGCGTCTGGTCATGCCCGGCCGCCAGCGGATACTGCTGCGTGGTGGTGTCCTTGGCAATGCGCTGCTGCTCGAACAGGTAGTAGGTGCCGTAGACGATACCCAGCGACAGCACCATCGCCACAGCCAGCCACATCGCAAACGTGTAGCCGACCGACGTGTCGATGTCGGTGTGTTCGTACCCGGCGCCCGGTGGCGTCGGTCCGTATTCGTCGTCGTGCTCGTGTTCAGTGGACATGATGCGTCAGCGCCTTTTCAAGACCCGCATCGTTGAGCGGGAGCAGCGGATGGCTCTTCAGCCGCATGGCGTACAGCGTCAGGAAAACGCCACCAAGGGCAATCGGCAGGGCCACGTCGATCACGGACGCACTCAGCGTCTTGTGGAACTCGGGCGCCACCTGCCAGTAATAGTCGACCACGCGCATCACCAGCAGCCACACCGCGATGACGCGCAGCGAACCGATGCCGCGTTTGACATCACGCGACAGCAGCAGCGCATACGGCACCGCAAAGTGCAGGGCCATCAGCGCGTAGGTGACATATTCATAGCCGCCGTTGTTGCGGTCGATGTAGTGCGGCGCCTCTTCCTGGAGGTTCGCCGAGTAGACAATCAGATACTGCGAGAACATCAGATAGGTCCACAGCATCAGGAAGGCGAACAGGAACTTGCCGAGGTCGTGGAAGTGATGGCTCGTGAGCACGTGGCTCATTGGTGCAGTCTTCGACAGCATCACCAGCACCGAAATGCCAAGGGCGAAGGCAGCCAGCCCCTGACCGGCCATGAACAGCGGCCCCCACATCGTCGAGAACCAGTGCGGGTTGACCGACATCAGCCAGTCAGTAACGGCAAAGGTCACCGTCAGCGTGTAGACCACGAGGCCCCCACCCGACAGGTACGCCATCTTGTCGGCCAGACCGGGGTCACCAGTCTCGTCCTGCTGCTTCGACCACTTGAGCAGTGTCTGGCTGATGAGAATCCACGCGGCGAAGTAGAACACCGTGCGGCCCAGGAAGAACGGCGTGTTGAGATACGGCGCCTTGGCCGCGATGATCGCGTCGGCCTCAGCGGCGCCCTCGTGCGACCAGTGATACAGGTCGTGCATCCCCAGATAAATCGGGATGAACAGCACCGCCATCACCGGCAGGGTGCTGGCCGCCGCCTCGAGGGGCCGCCGCAGCACCACGCCCCACGCGCCGCCCGACAGGTGCTGCACCATCAGCAGCGCCATGCTGCCGAGCGCCACGCCCAGCCAGAACGTCCACGCCACCAGGTAGGCCTGATAGAACCGGTCGAGTCCGGTCATCGAGTAGCCGACACCGGTCAGGACCAACCCCACCACCACGGCGGCGATGCCCAGTTTCTGCAGCCCTGACACACTCTCGGGCGAGTGATAAGTGTCCGTCGTCATTCGCTTCGTCTCACTGGCGTCGGCGTGATTGCCCGTTGCCTGAATCCGCTCGTCGTTGCTAGTGCGCGGCCGGAGCCGCAGCGGCCGGGGCGGCTGCGGGTCGGTCGAGCTCGGCCCGTTTGTCCGCCGGCACTTCGGCGACCGGTGCATGCTGGCTCAATTGCAGCGCGCGCACGTAGGCCACAATCAGCCACCGGTCACGCGCCGGAATCTGTTCGGCGTAGCCCTGCATGGCGCCAAAGCCATTCGTGGCCACGTCGTAGAGATAGCCGATGCGGACCGTGCGCAGGCGTTCGTCGTGGAAGGTCGCCGCACGACGCAGGCCGCGCTGAACCACCATCCCCTGACCGTCACCGAGAATGCCGTGGCACGGCGTGCAATACACCGTGAAGCGATCGCGGCCACGCTGCATGTCCTGCGCCGTGACCGGCATCGGAATCTGCTCGGTCGGCAAGCCGTCGGCCTGGCGCCCGGTGTAGAACTCGTCATCGGCACGTTCCCATCCGCGGGCCACGGTGCCGCTCGGCGTTTCGCGCGACGCACGTCCGTCGGCATAGAAGCTGTTGGCTTCATACGCCTCATACCGCGGCGCATTGTGCATATCCTGACGGCAGGCGCCGACGCCCAGCGCCAGCAGCACCACGAAGATCACGTTAGGCCGCAACGTCGTACACTCCCTTCGCACCCTGGTCGCTGAGGAACCGGGTGGTCGCCCCGTGGTCAAACCGGGGGTCGGTCGTCTCAATCACCAGGAAGAACTTGTCCGAGCTTGCCATCGAGAACCGCTCGACGTTGAAGACCGGATGGTACGGCTGCGGCAGACCGTTCAGCGCAAACATGCCGATGGCGGCCGTGAGTGCCGAGAACAGAATCGTCAGCTCGTAGCTCGGTATAACAAACGCCGGCCACGTCGCATACGGCCGCCCGCCGATGTTCATCGGATACTCGATGACCGAGGCCCAATACTGCAGCGTGAACCCGGCGGCCATGCCGCTGAGACCGCCCATCAGCACAAAGCGGCTGAGCGTCGTCCGCTTCTTGTGGATGATGTCGTTCAGTTCTTCGATGGGAATCGGCGAATAGGCTTCCATGACGGTATAGCCCGCCGTCACCGCCTGCTTCGACGCGTCCACCAGGGCCTGCACCGAGTCAAACTCGGCCATCACCCCATACATCGGATTTTCCCGTGCCGTTCCGTGTGGCATAGCACTCTTTCGTCCGCAGGCCACCGTGGCCCGCGCAGTGTCTGGTCCGCCTCAGTTTCCGTGCCCGTGTTCGCTCTTCACCTTCGCCTGCGGCAGCAGCGTGCGCACCTCGAACATCGAGATCATCGGCACAAACCGCATGAACAGGAAGAACAGCGTCAGGAACAGCCCAATCGTGCCGACGAAGGTCATGAAGTCCCACTGCGTCGGGTAATACATGCCCCAGCTGCCCGGCACAAAGTCGCGGTGCAGCGTCGTCACGAGAATGACGAAGCGCTCGAGCCACATGCCCACGCTCACAAAGAGCGACATGACAAACAGCAGCTTGAGGTTCGCGCGCACCTTCTGGAACCAGAGGAACTGAATCATGCCCGCATTGATCGCGATCAGCATCCAGTACGACCAGGCATACGGGCCGGTCATGCGGTTCCAGATCATGAACTGCTCATACGGATTCGAGCTATACCAGCCGTAGAAGGCTTCCATCGCGTACCCGTAGGCCACCATCATCCCCGTCGCCAGCATGACTTTCGCCATGTTGTCGATGTGCCGCATCGTGATGAAATCTTCGAGCTTGTAGGCCACGCGCAGCGGAATCGCCAGCGTCAGCACCATCGCAAAGCCGGCATAGATGGCGCCCGCGACAAAGTAGGGCGGGAAGATCGTGGCGTGCCAGCCTGGCAGCACCGACACGGCGAAGTCAAAGCTGACGACCGTGTGCACCGACAGCACGAGGGGCGTCGACAGGCCCGCGAGAATCAGCGAGGCCACTTCATACCGGTGCCAGTGGCGGGCCGATCCGCGCCATCCCAGCGACAGCACGCCGTAGACGCGCTTCTTGGTCATCGACACGGCGCGATCGCGCATGGTCGCCATGTCAGGCACCATGCCGACGTACCAGAACACAATCGACACGGTCGCGTAGGTCGTCACCGCAAACACGTCCCAGATGAGCGGGCTGCGGAACTGCGGCCAGAGGCCCATGGTGTTCGGATACGGGAAGAGCCAGTACGCGGCCAGCCACGGACGGCCCGTGTGGAACAGAGGGAAGATGGCCGCACAGGCCACGGCGAAGATCGTCATCGCCTCTGCAAAGCGGCTGATCGACATGCGCCACTGCTGCTTGAACAGCAGCAGAATCGCCGAAATCAGCGTGCCGGCGTGGCCGATGCCGATCCACCAGACGAAGTTGATGATGTCAAACGCCCAGCCGACCGGGACGTTGTTGCCCCAGATACCGACGCCGGTCATGACCAGCTTGCCGAGCGCCGCCTGCAGCATCATGAACAGCCCGAAGGCGCCCATGAAACCGAGCACCCAGCCGATGGGCGTGCGCTTCGCCAGCGGAATCTGCGCAACCGCTTCGGTGATCGTCTCGAAGTCATGCCCCGGTGCCAGCACCGGTGCATTCAGCGAGGCCGAGGAACTGCCGTGTCCGTGAACGTTGTTCGCCATCAGTGTTCGCCCGCCGTGCCGTGCGCCTCAGTCGTCGCGTGGTGCCCGCCCACCCCGGGGTTCGCCGGCAGCGCCGGGTTCGGGTTGCGGACGGCTGCCAGATACGTGGTGCGCGGGCGCGTGTTAAGTTCCGCCAGCACCGAGTAATTCAGCGGGCCGGCCTTCAGGCGCGCCACCCGGCTGTTCGGATCATTGATGTTGCCGAAGGCGATGGCCTCGGTCGGGCACACCGACTGGCAGGCCGTCACGACGTCACCGTCGCGCACGTCGCGCTCTTCCCGCTTGGCCTGAATGCGCGCCGCGTTGATCCGCTGCACGCAGTAGGTGCACTTCTCCATGACGCCGCGGCTGCGTACCGTCACGTCGGGGTTGCGCTGGAACTTGTACTGCGGCGTGTTCCAGTCCTGATACAGCAGGAAGTTGAACCGGCGCACCTTATACGGGCAGTTGTTCGAGCAGTAGCGTGTGCCCACACAGCGGTTGTAGACCATGTCGTTCAGGCCGTCCGCGCTGTGCACCGTCGCCGCCACCGGGCAGACCACCTCGCACGGGGCGTTCTCGCACTGCTGGCAGGGCAGCGGCTGCATGTAGGTGTCGGGGTTGTCGAGCCCGCCCGAGAAATAGCGGTCGATGCGCAGCCAGTGCATCTCGCGGTTGCGCGACACCTGATCCTTGCCGACCACCGGAATGTTGTTTTCGGCCACGCACGCCACGACACACGCGCCGCACCCGGTGCAGGCATTGATGTCGATCGCCATGCCCCAGGCCACACCCGCATATTCCTTCGCCGGCATCAGCGTGATGCTGTCCGACAGCTTCATGTGCTCCATGCCCTTCACGAACGACGGGTCATGCGCATACTCGGCGGCCGTGGCCGACCGCACCATGTTGCGGCCTTCCAGCGTCCAGTGATCCTGCGTGCTCACCAGGCGATACTCGTCGCCGGTCTTCGTCACCTCGACCGGTCCGAAGAACGCCGTCGAGCTGCCGCGCAGGGCATAGGCATTGACGCCCGTGCCGTTGCCGACGCGTCCCGCACGGCTGCGACCGTAACCGAACGACACCGACACAGTGTCGGCCGCCTGTCCCGGGGCAATCCAGGCCGGTGCCTTCAGCGTGCGGCCGTCGTGCGACAGCTCGAGCACATCGCCATTGCGCAGGCCCTGGGCCTCGGCCATCGCCGGCGACACCAGCACGGCGTTGTCCCAGGTGAGCTTGGTCATCGGCTTGGGCATTTCCTGCATCCAGCCGTTGTTCGCGTAGCGCCCGTCGTACACCGTGTCATCGCGGCGGAATGTCACCTCGACGCCCGACACCGCAGACGCTGCCGGCATCTTCGACGCCCAGTCGGCCGCGAGCGCCACCGCCTGCGGCTGCGCCGTCGTCCCGCCCACCACGCCGTCGTGCAGCCACTTGCGCCACACCTTCTCGAAGCCCGCAGCCTCACCCGCCTGGGGCTGCGCCATCCAATACATCCGCACCCACTCGTAGCCCGGCCGGTCCGGCGAGTCGGTGAGGGTCGCCACCACTTCGTGCGCCGACTTGCCGCCGTACATCGGCTGAATCAGCGGCTGCACGATCGACACCGTGCCGTCGACCGTCCGCGCATCACTCCACTCCTCGAGGAAGTGCGTGCCGGGCACGTGCCAGTGCGACAGTGCCGCCGTCTCGTCTTCGAACAGCCCCGAGTGCACCCGGAGCGGCACCTGACCGAGCGCGTCGGCGAACTTGAGGTCGGCCGGTGCCGTCAGCACCGGGTTCGACTCCCCGATCATCAGCAGCATCTGCACGCGACCGGCCGCCATGTCGCGCGCCAGCGCGGTCAGGTCAGCCAGCTGCGACGATGAGACTACTTCGGGCGTCGGCACGTAGGTCAGCGTCTGGCCCACATTGCCGAGCAGGTCGTTGATGGCATGCGCGAGCATGTGCACCGCCACCGGCTGTGCATCACCCACCACCACGAGCGACTTGCCGCGCGCGGCCTGCAGATCGGCCGCCATCGCGTTGACGGCCGCCTCGGTGCCCGCTGGAGCGTTACCCGAAACGCCGGGCACGCCCACCCTGGCCGCCAGCGCCCGGGCACACGCGTCAATCTGGCTGGTCTTGAGCGGCACGCGGTGGTCAGACTTGCCACCGGTCACACTCAGCGTCGACTCGACCACATACAGGCGGTTGAGCGAGGCAGAGGCTTCGGCGCGGCGGCGGCGGCTGAACTGACGAGCCGCGCGCACATTCGCACCGCCCTCGGCGGCGAGGAAATCGCTGTCGAGCGACACGATCACGTCGGCCGCACCGAAATCAGGCAGCGGAGCCACGGCAGCACCGAATGACTGCTGGGCCGCTGCGCGCGCATGATCGCGCGGCAGTGCATCCCACTGCACCCACTTCGCCTGCGGATAGCGCGACAGCACATGCTGAATCTGCGCCGCCAGCGTGGGTGAGTTGACCGTTTCGGTCAGAATCCTCAGGCCGGCCCCCTGCGAGGCCGACTGCCCGGACAGCGCCGTCTTCATCGCCGTCACAAACGCCGGCCACGGGCGGATGTTGCCGAGCTCGACAACGGCCTGCGACCGATCCGGGTCATACATCGTCAGGATCGATCCCTGCGCGAACATGTCGGTCGCGCCAAGGCTGCCCGGGTGCTCGGGGTTGCCCTCGATCTTCGTCGGGCGCCCCTCGTGGCTTTCCACCAGCAGGCCCGTCGCCACGCCGCCCAGCGACATCGCCGTCGCGAAGAACAGCGGCTTGCCCGGCAGTTCCTCTTCCGGCTGCCGCACATACGGCACGATGAGCTCCTGCGGCTGCACCGTGCAGGCGCTCACGCCGGCCAGGGCCAGCGATGCGCTCATCAGCTTGAGGAATCCGCGACGCCCCACCGGATCGTCGAACTCGGAGGCCGACGCCGGAAACTCGCGGTGCACAAACTGCTGGAACTCGGGGGTCTCGGCCACCGATTCGAGGCTGCGCCAGAACCGGGGTCCACCCGCCTCGGCCAG
>VFZN01000015.1 GCA_016871195.1 Acidobacteriota bacterium
CGGCGCCGATGAAGCGTTTCCGATTGGCGGGCTCAAGGTGGTGCGGCAGAGCGACCACGATGTGGCCACGGTGATTGGCGCGGGCGTGACGCTGTTCGAGGCGCTGAAGGCCTATGAGGCCCTGAAGGCCGAGGGCGTGCACATCCGCGTGATCGATCTCTATTCCATTCAGCCGATTGATGCGGCGTCGCTCGTGGCCGCGGGCCTGGCGACGGGCCGGCGTCTGATCACGGTGGAAGACCACTATCTCGTTGGCGGCCTGGGCGATGCGGTCGCGCGTGCCGTGGCGTCGGCCGGGCTGACGGTAACGCGGCTCGGGGTGACCGAGATTCCGCGCAGCGGCAAGCCCGACGAGTTGATCGATCACTATGGCATCTCGGCGCGGGCCATCGTGGCGGCGGTCCGCCACTAGCGCACAGGTCATGCGGCCCGGCGGCGCATGTCGCCCCGGGCCTGCGTGAGGCCGGGGCCGGCCGTGGCTCCGCTGGTCAGGGTTTCTGCAACGAACGTCGAAGGAGCGGGCATGCTGCGGGCGCGGGTGATGACAGTGGTGGTCGCGGCGCTGGTCGCAGTGCAGGCCGGCGGCGGGGCACAGGGTCCGGTGAGCGGCGCGCAGGAGGCGGCGTGGTCGCCCGACGGGCGTCGGCTCGTGGTGTCGTTTCTCGATCGGCTGTGGGCGATGGACAGCGACGGGCGGCGCGCGGCACCGCTGACGGCTGCTGACGGTGGCCAGGTGGAACGCGACCCGAGCTACGCGCCCGACGGACAGTGGCTGGCGTATGCGGTGCAGGCAGACGCGGGCTTCGACATCATGGTGCTGCCGGTGGCCGGGGCGGCTGCGAGTGCCGGCTCCGGAGGGGGTGCTGCGCGGGCCGCACAGGCAGGCGCCGCGGTGCGGGTGACGTCGATGCCAGGCGACGAGCGCTGGCCCAGCTTCACGCGAGACGGACGACTCGTGTTTGCGCATCGGCCGGCCCCTCCAGAGGGGCAGCGTGCGAGTGCCGCCAACGGATGGGATTTGTATGTCGTGGCGCGCGCCGCCGATGGCATGTGGCAGGCTCCGGTGGCGCTGACGCGCACGGCTGACAGCGAAACCTATCCGCGCGTCTCGCCCGACGGGAATCGCGTGGCGTTCATCTCTGAGCGCGCGTCTGAAGACGATGTGGATGTGTGGTGGATGCCGGTGCCGCCGGTGGTCGACGAGACCACATCGAGGGCCGCACGGCAGACACGTGTCGTGCAGGCACGCGGTATCGAGTCGCATGTGAGCTGGGCGCCCGATGGGGGGCGCGTGGCCTACTATGCCGTGCGCGATGGTGTCGGGTCGGTGTGGGTGGCGACGGTCGAGCCGCCGCGGGCCGAGGGTGAGGCGGTTCAGGAGCCGCGCCCGCGCCCGGTGGCGCCGCCGGTGCTGGTGTCACGCCGTGGAGGTGCACCGCAGTGGTCGCCCGATGGCAGCACGCTGCTGATGAGTGGCCTTCCCGATCCGCAGCCGGTGTACAACGGCAATCCGCAGCGTAGCGATGCCGAGGCGGTGCCGCTGTTTGCCATGAACACGGCGTTTCAGCTGTGGCGCGTCCCTGCGCCGCGTCCCGTGCATGAGCAGGGCGGCGAGCTAATACCGGCCATGGTGGCGACGCCGGCGATGTATGCGCGCACGTTCGATCGCGTGTGGCAGACGCTGCGCGATCTCTACTATTCTACCGGCGATGGCCTGCAAGCGTGGACACGCGCACGCGAGACCTATCGGACACGGGCCGGTGCGGCTCCGTCACTCGCGGCGTTTGAAGCCGTGGTCGACGAGATGGTCGCCGAGCAGCCGCTGATCAAGCCCGTGGTGACGTCGAATGGCGGAATGGTGGTGTCGGGGCATCCCCTCGCGTCGGAGGCCGGACGCATCGCCTTCGAGAAGGGCGGCAACATCGTCGACGCGATGGTGGCTGTGTCGTTTGCACTCGGGGTCGTTGAGCCCGAGGCCTCGGGGGTGGGCGGTGATGGGGCCGCGGTGCTCTATCTGCAGGGCATGACACAGCCCACCGTCGTCGAATACAAGGACATGACTCCGTCGCATGCGACGCCAGACAACCCGGTCATCGTCAAGGACGGGCGCATCGTGGCGGATGGCCCCGCGGCCGCGAACATTCCTGGTGTCGTGGCCGGGCTCGAGCATCTGTATCGGCACTATGGCAGCGGCAAGGTGGCGTGGGCCGATCTGGTCGCGCCGGCGATCAGGCTCGCTGATGAAGGTTTCATCCTGGATGAGTCGCTGCCGAGTTCCATTGCCGAGGGGCGACGCTATCTCGAAAAGTGGCCCGAGGCTGCGAAGATCTATCTGCCGAACGGCAAGGTGCCGCAGCCGGGCGAGCGGTTCTTCAACAAGGACTATGCGAAGACGCTGCGAACCATTCAGCGCGGTGGCGCCGATGCGTTCTATCGCGGTGAAATTGCACGGGCGATTGCCGCCGACATGGCCGAGCAGGGCGGCATCATGACGTATGCCGACCTGGCGCAGTATCGGGCGATCGAGCGGCAGCCGATACGCGGGCGCTATCGTGGGCACACCTTGTATGCCGGCGGACCGCCAGTGTCGACCGGCATCCAGCTGTTCGAGTCGCTGCATGTGCTCGAGCAGTTCACGCCGCGCGTGGGGGCGCGGGCCACGACCGATGCTGACTATTTTCACTACCTGATTGAATCGTGGAAGGTGCGGGATGCGCTGCGGCGCGTGGCGGATCCCGAACGATGGCCGGTCGAGTACGCCGAGCACCTCACACCCGAGCACGCGCGTGCGCTGTTTGAGAAGATCGACCCGGTGCGCGCGTCGACATGGCCGCGGCAGAGTGCGGACGAGCCGGTGGGGGCCATCCCTTCTGCGCCCACGGTGATTCCCCGCCTGGGCACGGGCACCACGTCGTTTGCCGTGGCTGATGCCGAGGGCAACATGATTGCGGTCACGCAGACGCTCAGCACGTGGGGCGGCAACTTCTATGTGTCGAAGGGGCTGGGCTTCCTCTACAACAACCACCTGCGCTCGAACCGCCTGACGCCCGGGGCCTATGGCAGCCTGCAGCCGCTGCAGCGCGCGAGCACGGCCAGTGTGCCGACGCTGGTGTTCGAACGGCGCGCCGACGGACGCGAGGTGCCGACGCTGGCGGTGGGGTGTGCGGGCAATGCGTGGATTCCGGTGTCGGTCTACGGCATCATCACCGGTGTCATCGACGGCGGGCTCGGCGCACAGCGTGCGATCGAGGCGGCGCGCTTCCTGCCCGGCCGCGACCCGGCTGATCCGAAAGACGAAGGCGAACGCGTGGAAATTGAAGATCGGTTTCCGCGGCCCCTGCTCGATGCGCTGACGACGCGCGGGCATCTCTTCCAGAAAATCGGGCGCAAGGGCGAAGTGCGCTATGGCTATGCGGCGGCGATCACCGTCGATGTCGATCGGGGCATCGTCGAAGGCGGAGCCGAGCCGCGGCGGTCGCATGCGGCCGTGGCGGCACCGCGGTGGTGACGGAGGCGCGCGTGGGCGTGCGGCGGGGCGTGCGGATCGCGGGTGTGGATGCGCGCGGATGTGCGCGGATGAAAGGACGTGAGTAATGGCACGGATCGAAGTGGGCAAGAAGGCGCCGGCGTTTTCGCTGAAGGATCAGCACGGCACCGTACACAAGCTGTCGGCCTATGCCGGGCGTCCGGTGGTGCTGTATTTCTATCCGAAGGACGACACGAGCGGCTGCACCAAGGAAGCGTGTGCGTTCGAGGAGAGCCTGCCCGACTTCGGGAAGAGCGAGGCGGTGGTGCTGGGCGTGTCGATTCTGGACGAGGCCAGCAAGGCGAAGTTTGCGAAGAAGTATGGCCTCACGTTTCCCCTGCTGGCCGATGCCGACCATGCGGTCTGCGAGAAGTACGGCGTGTGGGTCGAGAAGTCGATGTATGGCCGGAAGTACATGGGCATTGCGCGCGTGACCTACCTCATCGGTGGCGACGGCAAGGTCGCGCGTCGCTGGGACGATGTGAAGGTGGAGGGGCACGCGGACGAGGTGCTGGCGGCGGTGCGTGCGATCTGAACTGCGCCTGCACGTGCAGGGCATGGACTGCGCGGACGAAGCCGCGCTGATTCGTCATGTGCTGCAGGTGCCCGGCATTCTCGACCTCAACTTTGACCTGGTCGGCCGTCGGGTCGACGTGCAGTTTGATGCATCGATCACTTCGGCCGACACGATTCTCGGAAAAGTGCAGGGCACCGGGCTCGGCGCGCATTCGCATGCGCCGGGCGAGCATGTGCATGACGACCACGGCGTGCCGTCGGGCGCATCGCACGGGCTGACGCTGCGCTTCATCGTGGCCAGTGCGGTGCTGATGCTGGCGGGCTGGGCGGTGGAGGCTGCGACGGCCGATACGTGGACCGAGGCGCTCATTGGCCACGCGCACACTGATGTGACGGGCGGCGTGCCAGCGGCAGCGGTTGCGGGTCAGGATCGATGGGCGCTGGCCGCGACGGGTGCGTATGGCCTCGCGATGCTGTCGGGGCTTGTGCCCGTGCTGCCGCGGGCGCTGGCGGCATTGCGGCATCAGCGGCTCGACATGCACGTGCTGGTGTGTGTGTCAGCGGTGGGTGCGGCGGTGGTGGGGCAATGGGCCGAGGGCGCATCGGTGGCGACGCTCTTTGGCGTGGCGCACCTGATGGAAGCGTGGAGCATCGAGCATGCGCGCGTCGCCGTCAGCCGCGCGGTGGGACATGAGCCCGGGTGGGACGGCGGTGCGGGCGAGGCCGTGGCCGGGCGCGTCGAGCGTTACATCGAGCGCTTTGCGAGCGTTTACACGCCGGTCGTCACGGGGCTCGCGGTCGTCGTGGCCGTGGGGCCGCCGCTCATGGATGGTGCGTGGACGGTGTGGTTCTATCGCGCACTGATCTTCCTGGTGCTGGCGTGTCCGTGTGCGCTGGTGATTTCGACGCCGGTGACGGTCGTGGCGGCGGTGACTTCGGCGGTGGGGCGGGGCGTGCTCTTCCGTGGTGGCCTCGCTCTCGAGCGCGCGGCCGATGATGCGGCGTCGGCGATTGCGCGGGGCGATGTGGTACTGACGCAGCACGCGCGCGAGGATGCGCCGGTGTTTGCGGGTGCGCATGCGCGGCGGGCGCTGGGTGTGATTCGGCAGAATGTGGCGCTGGCGATGCTGACGAAGCTGGCGTTTCTGGTGTCGGCAGTGCTGGGCGCGGCGCCGTTGTGGCTGGCGATGGTGGCCGACACGGGGGCGACGGTGGCGGTGACGCTGAACAGCCTGCGGCTGCTGCGCGCGCGGTGAAATGTTCCTGAACAACTGAGCCGGCGCGGGTGCGCGGGGCGGGTGGGGCGTGGGAGCGTGCGCGCCTCGGGCGCAGCGTGGGAGTGCCTGCGCGCTTCGGGGTGAGTCGCAGCCGGCGGGCGCCTTTGTGTGTGCGCGCGGTGCGGAGTGGCCTTCCCGTCCGTGCATCTCCCTCGCGAGAGGTGCCCGTGTCGAGCATTGTGCGGCCCTGTGTGGCCGTGTCTGGCCCTGTCTGGCCTTGTGCCGCCCGGCGGTCGGGCGGCAGCGCCGTTTCTTCCTGAAGAGGTGCGCACCCCGCGTCACGGGCGGGGCGCGACCTCGTGCTGGTGGTTACTGCTGCGGCGGCGGGGGCGGCGTGGCGCGCCGTTCGCGACGCTTGCCGGCCCGTTCGCGCATCTGCTGGGCGCGCTGCTGCATGCGGGCCTGACGCTGCGCACGCATCTGCGTCAGCTGGGCCTGCTGTTCACCCGTCAGCACCGACAGGGCCTCGTGATAGACGCGCGAGCGCAGCACGGCGGCATCGGCTTCCACCACCGCGAGATCGGCGGCGGCCTGACGGACCGCCGGTTCATTGAGGGCCGTGCCGGTGACGGCGGCGTCGAGCGCCTGGCGCGCCACGTGCACACGCTGGCCGGTGGTCTGGGCTTCGGCCTGACGGGCCTGGGCGATGCCGCGCAGCTGTTCCTTCTGGGCGTCGCTCAGATTGAGGGCGCGGGCTTCGCGCAGGAACTCACCGAGCGGGCCACCAGGACCTCCGGGGCCTATCGAGCCGCGGGGACCGCCGCGGCGCATCTGACCGCGCGGACCCATCTGGGCGCGGGCACCGGGGCCGCCCTGGACGGGCGTGGCGCGACGCACGGCCGGTGCATCCTGAGCAGACAGCGTCGCGGGCACGGTGGCCGCGGCGGCAGCGGTGAGAAAAGCAAAGACGAGAGCAGAACGAGTGACTGTGTGCATGTGACGCTCCGTGGAAAAGGTTACTACCTGCTGATACGGAGCGGGTGTGGCATGTGCATGGCGGTCGTGTGATAAAACTGTGGCAGCGCGGTTCACGTTCATGAGGGCAGCGCCGTATGTGGTACTACAGAGGCGACGCCCAGCCGCCGCTGCCCTCGAGACCTCATGCCGCACGCCCTCATCGTTGAAGACGACCCGAACATCCGCACCCTGCTCGAACTGCATCTGCGCCTCGAAGGCCTCGAGTTCACATCGGTGGCCGATGGCCATGCGGCCCTCACTGCGCTCGGGCAGACGCGCTTCGATCTGGTGCTGCTCGATCTGATGCTGCCCGGCGTCGACGGCATCAGCGTGTGCCGGGCCATGCGGCGCGGCGGGCCGAACGCCGACACGCCCGTGCTGATGCTGACGGCGCGGCGCGAGGAAAGCGACAAGGTGCTCGGGCTGGAAAGTGGCGCCGATGATTACCTGGCCAAGCCGTTTGGCCTGCGCGAGCTGGTCGCGCGCGTGCGGGCACTGCTGCGCCGGCCGCGGCTGACCGCCGCGTCGGGATTCGAGCGCGGGCCCGGGCAGGTATCGGCGAGCGAGCGTCCCGTGGCCGTGCACGGACTCGAGATCGATCCGGCGCGACGGCGCGTGCGCGTCAGGGGCGCCGAGGTCGACCTCACCGCACAGGAATTCCGCCTGCTGCATCTGCTGGCCTCGCATACCGGCATCGTCTTCAGCCGCGAAGCGCTGCTGGCGCGGGTGTGGCCCGACCAGACGTATGTGACGTCGCGCTCGGTCGACACCCTCGTCAAGCGCCTGCGTCGGCGCATCGAAGCATCGCCCAACGAGCCGCAGGTGATTCTCACCGTGTGGGGCAGCGGGTATAAGTGTGCCGATGTCTGAGCGTCGCTGGTTCCGCAGCCTCTACTGGCGCATCGGTCTGGGCTTCATCGCCCTCGTGGCCGTGCTGCTGCTGATGCAGGCCGCATCGTTCGTATGGATTGCCGCAGAAACCGAGGGCGGGCAGCCCATGCGTGCTGCGCAGGATGCGGCCGATCTCATTGCGGCCGACCTCGAGACTGCGCTGGCCAGCGACCCCGCACTCGATCTGGCCGCCGAGGCGCGACAGCGCATCGACGCCGCCTCGCGGCCGGCCTTCGTGGTGCTGCTGAACCGTGTGGTCGTCGGACCCGAGGGCGTCGAACCGCCTCCAGGGCTGCAGCGACTCATGGATGTGATGATGGCTCGCGGCGGGCGTGACATCCGTGAGCCGGGTGGCCCGTTGCGCGAACGGTTCCCCCGCCTCAATCAACGGCTGCGGCAGCGCATGCTGGAGCAGGGGCGTCCACCCGACCTGGAAGGGCCGCTGCCTGATCCGTTCGGCCCGGACGGTGGCGTTGGTCCACCGGGACTCTCTGGCCCAGGGCCGGGCGGCGGACCACTCGGCGCCTTGCGTCGACGCACCGCGGTGACGCCCGTGCTGGCACCCACCGGTCGCCGCGTGGCCTTCGTGGTGGTGGGCCCGAACGTGGCCTATCGGCAGACGGCCGGTGCCCTGTGGCCCTGGCTCGCGCTCGGGGGCGCGGTGCTGCTGCTCGGAGGCACCGCGGTGGCGGCGCTGCTAGTGTTCCGCCCGGCGCAGGCGCAACTGCGTGCGCTCGAGGCGGCGGCCGGTCGGCTCGGTGACGGCGATCTGCGCGCACGGGCGCCAGAGGAAGGCACCGACGAGGTGGCCTCCGTGGCCCGTGCCTTCAACCGCATGGCGGGCGACCTCGAAACGCGCCAGCAGCAGCTGACCGACATTGACCGCGCGCGGCGTCAGCTGCTCGCTGATGTCTCGCACGAACTGATGACTCCGCTCACCGCGATTCGCGGCTACGCGGAAACGCTGGGCCTGCCCGGTTTTGGACCGGCCACGGCCGAGGGCCAGCGTGCGGTGCAGGTCATACAGGACGAAGGCGCCCGCATCGAGCGTCTGGTGGGCGACCTGCTCGACCTGTCACGATACGAAGCCGGTGGCGTGAGCCTGCACCTAGACGAGGTCGAGGTCGCCGTTCTGCTGTCGCGCGTCGTCGCACGCCACGAGCAGCAGGCACGTGACCAGGGCATTGCCCTGCGCGTCGACTTGCCGGACCCACAGATCACGGTCGAGGCGGATCCGCACCGACTGGAACAGGCGCTGCAGAATCTGGCGTCGAACGCCCTTCGCTACACGCGTCGCGGCGGCCACATCACGTTGCATGCGGTGTCAGGAACGACCGACCAGGCCCGCCCCTGCATCCGGTTCTCGGTGACCGACGATGGGGTGGGGATTGCGCCGGAGCACGTGCCTCACGTGTTTGAACGCTTCTACAAGGCCGATCCCTCACGCGCGATGACCGGGTCGGGTCTGGGCCTGTCGATCGTGAAGGCCATTGCGGAGCGGCATGGGGGCTGCGTATCGGTGCGCAGCACTCCGAGTGTGGACACCACGTTCGAACTCGAAGTGCCACAGATGGCCGAGCTGCGCTGACACATACGGTGTGGTGAGGCTATCCGCCTCGCGGGATGATTTCCCGGACGCCCGTGTGCGTGCCGCTGAAGTTCGAGGCGGTTGGTCGCTGACTACGGAATGCGGACCTCGTACTGCTCGCGTCTCAGGGTGGCAGGATTATCCGGGCATGAGTCGTAGGTCATAAAGCCGTCGTATCCCGTCCCGGCGGGCAGCAGCGAGATCGTCATCTGCTGATCGGGCCAGATGAACAGTGGTGGCGCCGTGATCCCGGTAATGCCTGGTGCGTCGCACATGCGGGCGTCGGCAGTATGGCGTCCGCTGCGGCCGAGTCTGGCCACTGTGGCAGGGGATACGCCACATAGCCGGCATGGGCCAGTCGCGCCTGGAACAGCGACACCTGCGCCGCGACCCCGCTGATTCGGATGGCGAGGCGCCCTGCGATGTAGGCCTGGGACACGACAAGACCCCACAGGCCCGCCGACGCCCCCGGGGCCATCAGCGCATACAGCCCCAGCCACGCCGCCAGGGTCAGCAGCTGCAGCAGCACCAGTGTCATCACCGCACCGCGTGCCTGTGCCGCGAAGCGTGCCCCGGCCACCATCGCCCCGATCATGCTGCGCCGGTCTTCCACCACCGCACGCACCCGCGCATAGTCGACCACCACATTGAGCAGCAGCACCGGCACGGCAAACACGACCGCCGCTCCCAGCCACCACGCAAACGCCACGCGCTCGCTGGTGACGTCGTGCACGGCCGCCTGATACACGTCACCGAACCACCACGGATGCAGCTGCGTGAAGAGCACCCAGTAGCCCGCGCCCGTGATGAGGGCGAGGCGCACCAGCCGCCCCGCATGCCGCGCACATGCCCAGAGGAACCGCACGCGGCCCATGGGCTGCTGCCGCGCCACCCGCTCGATGACGCCACCCATCACGCAGACCTGCAGCAGAAGCCACACCACCACGACGACCCCGAGGGCCGGCGGCAGTGCGCGGGCATCGGTCATGCGACTCAGATTGTCGAGCACGGCCGCCACGCCGATGATGCGCGGGCTGAAGGTCGCCCCCAGTCCCGAGGCCTGCGCCAGAAACTCGTTCCACCAGTCGAGATTGACGCCGACCGCCGCCGTCTCGGCCATCAGGCTGTCGCCGAGGTGCGTGGCCAGCGCGCCACGCAGCAGCCACGCCGCCGGAAGGGCCACCGCCAGCGTCGACGCCCACAACACAAGCACCAGTGCCGGGGCCTGCCGCACCCGCTGCCATCCGTTCAGATAGGCCTCACGCCAAATCATCGTCGTCACCACGGTTAGACCAGCACGGCCATCTGTATCAGCAGGTCCTGCAGCCAGACCATCCACTGTCGCGCCCAGTGCGTGGCCGCCGCGTCGCGGCGAGGTGCGAGCGACCGGCTGTTGTTGGTGCGGGCGACGTCGAGCAGCAGCACGCGGTCGGCATCAACCTCAGCTGAGACCGCGCGCGAGGGCCGCTCGTACTGGAACAGCTGCCATGCTCCCCGTCCATCCCAGGGCTCGCGCACCTCGGTGCCATCCTCGAAGCGTACGCGCACATCGACGGGGAACACGCCATCCCCTAGGCGGCGCACCACCACGGTGGTGCGATACGTGTCGGAGGTGCGGTCGATCGCCTCAGGCACATCGGACAGCCGCGCCGCGCGCACGCCCTGCGTGTGCACCTGCGTGCTCGTCAGGTGTTCGACCGCATAGTCGAAGACCGCCGTCGTGCGGTAGACCTGATGGATGAACCACTCGAGCCGTTGGCCCGTGCCTGCATCGAGCGCGGCGAAGAAGTCGGCCGGGCGCGGATGCCGATAGCGCCACTGCGCAAAGTACTGCTGCAGCGCCGGCTGTAGTCGTTCCCAGCCGAGGTGCCGCTCGAGCGTGTGCAGCCACAACGCGGTCTTGAAATACGTTGTGGCCACGTGCGTCCCGGGCCAGTAGCGGAAGGACGGCGTGGCCTGTACATCACCACGCCCCGCACGGCGATAGCCGTCGAGGCCGTTGTCATCGGTGGCACGCGACAGGGGCACATCACGCAGCTGCCACGGCACAAAGTCGCCGAAGAAGCGCTCGACGCGGTAGTCGGGCTGATGCGTCAGCGAACCGACCCGCGCTTCCGAGAAGGTATTCAGTCCTTCGTCCATCCACGCATCGTCAGTTTCGTGCGATGACACGAGGCCGAACCAGAACTGGTGCCCGGCTTCATGCACGGTGACGCCTTCGGGTTCCGACGAGCCGCGCGGCGCCAGCCAGCGCGTGCCGGCCGTGAAGAGCGTCGGATATTCCATGCCGTCGAAGCCCGAACCCCACGCCGGATCAATGATGGTGATCTGCGAATAGGGATAGGCGCCGTACCACTCGCCGTAATAGCGCAGGGCCGCTGCCGTGGCGCTGAAGTGCCGATCTTCCTGCCCCGCATGCTCGGGCTGCAGCAGCAGGCGCATCTCGACGGCTGGCAGCGTGGGGTGCGTGAACGTGCGGCGGTGCTCGACATAGTGCGGACTGGTCGTCCAGGCGAAGTCGTGCACGCCCTCCTGCGCGTAGCGGTGCGTGGTGGTGCCGCGTCCATCGGGTGTGCGCGAGACTTCGGTGCCCGTGGCACCGACGACCCAGCGGTCCGGCACAGTGAGCCGCACGTCATAACGGCCGAAGTCGGCGGCAAATTCGGTATTGGCAAAAAACTGCCGGGCCTCCCAGCCGGCCTCCCCGAATCGCCCGAGCCTGGGAAACCAGTGCGCGATGAGATAGTCGCGCCCGCGCACCCCGGTGCGCGCGATCGTGCGGGGTACTTGTGCCGTCCACTCGACATCGAGCCGCAGCGTCTCGCTAGGGGCCACGGCCGCGGGCAGGTCGACGGCCGCGAGTGTGCGGTCATCCGCGTTCTGATCATCGGGCTGAATAAAGCGCAGGCCGCCGAGCAGATCGGGCCCCGCACTGCCATCGGGGTTCACGATCCGCAGCGCCGTGATCTGCTGCCAGCCAGCATCACGGGGGTCGAGTTCGTCGGAGGTGTCACTGCCGCCGAGTCTCGACTGGCGCAGCCATGACGAGCCGGTGTCGCTGAAGGCGTTCCAGTAAAGATGCAGGCGCAGCGAGTAGGCGGGCACCTGCCCGGGATTGCTGAAGGTGATGCGCGCACGCCCGGTCAGGCGATGCGCCGCAGGGTCGAGGGTGGCATCGATGTCGTAGCTGGCCACCGGCGGTGGAAACCCGGCGGATGCACCGGTGCGCTCATCCGTGCGCCGCGGTGCCTGCGGAGACGGGGAGGATGTGGCCGCGGACCTGGGCATCGCGGAGAACCCGTCAGGCGCCGCCGCGCGGTCACTGCTGGCCTGTGTCGACACGGACACCGCTGGAGCCGAGGGCCGGGTGTCTGCTGTGACCGGCGCGGACTGCGATGCGCTGGGCGTGCGCGCCAGACCGGCCAGCGACACCACGGCCAGGGCCATCATGAGTGAGCGCAGGTGAATGGGCGACGCAGGCACGGCAGCCCTCATGCTACACCGCGCCGACGGCAGAGCGATGGCACTGCCGGCGGTCGCCACGCGGGACGCCGAACCGCGGCCGCGTCCGGCAACCCGCGCCCTCGCACGACCGGCCACCGCAGCGGCCTCCGCGCGAGCACGGGCGCCGTGTAGACGCGGCCTGCCCGGCCTGACGAGGCCCGGTCGGTCGCATATAATCCGACCGCATGACGCACGCCGCCTCTGAGTCCGCCTCGCCCACCCGCCGCGACTTCCTCCGGTCCACGTCGGCCGCTCTGGCCCTGCTGGGCGTGCCCGAGGCCCTGTGGGCCATGCAGTCCGGTGAAGAGATGGTGCGGTTGACCGACTACACAGACGACTTCAAGATCGAGGCGCAGGCCTCGAATCCGTTTGTGCGCTGCGTCGACCACCGCACCCTCACCTCATGGGTGACGGCCAACGAAGACTTCTATGCCTTCCACCAGACGGTGACGCCCACCGTGGACCCGGCGACGTTCCGCTTGCGCATCAGCGGTCTAGTCGACCGGCCGCGCGAGTTCACCCTCGGCGAACTGATGGCCCGCGCGGATCGCCGTGACGAGGCAGTGACGCTCGAGTGCTCGGGCAACTCGAACCGCCCGACACGCATGGCCGGGTTGCTCAGCAACGGCGTATGGACCGGCGTGCCGTTGGCCACGGTGCTCAAGGAAAGCGGCGTGAAGGCCGAGGCGCGCGAGGTGGTCTTCCTCGGCGCCGACCTCGAGAAGGAAAAAAAGTGGCAGGCCGGAAACCGCGAGTTCGAGGCACCGCACGGGCGCAGCGTGTATGTGCAGGATGCCCTGCATCCTGATGCGCTGCTGGCCTTCCACCTCAACGGCAAGCCGCTACCGGCGAAGAACGGATTTCCGCTGCGGCTGATTCTGCCCGGCTGGTACGGGATGACGCAGGTCAAGTGGCTGTCGCGCATCCACCTCATCGACCGTCGCTACGAAGGTCAGCATCAGGTCCGCAACTACCTCAGCCTGCGTGCGCACGAGACCCCGGAAGGCACGATCTGGCTCGACCAGTCCATCAGCCGGACCAACATGAAGTCGATCGTGGCGCGGGTGACCCGTCGCCGCAGTGGCGCCGACTGGGAGTACCGCATCAGCGGTCCGGCCTGGGGAGGGCAGGTGCCCATCCAGGCTGTGGAGGTGAAGGTCGACGAGGGCCCGTGGCAGACGGCGACACTGGGCGACCAGCGCGGGAAGTATGCGTGGACGCTGTGGTCCTTCGCGGTGAAGAACCTGACACCGGGCCTGCACAAGGTTGTCTCACGCGCGATTGATGCCAACGGCACCGTGCAGCCCACCGAGCAGGAGCGTCGGGCGCGTCTGGCATCGGGCCGCGAAGACAATGCGCAGTGGACGCGCGAAATCGACGTGACGGCGTGATGCCTCGTCAGCACGCAGACGCTGGTCTTAGGAGAGTCCGTAGCGCTGGCGCTTGAGGAAGAGGCCCTTCCGTGAAATGCGCAGCAGCATGGCGGCTCGCTCGACTTTGCCGCCTGTCTTCTCGAGTGCGCGGGCGATCAGCAGGCGCTCAAGCGTGTCGGTCGCGTGCACCAGTGGCTGGTCGAGCCTGATTTGTGCTTCGTCAGAACCCTCCTCGCGCGTGAGGGCCGGACCCGCGGGCGCCGTCGTCGGCGGCTGCAGGAGGAGCTGCGGCACGCCGATGGATTCGCCAGGGTCGCCCAGCACGAGGGCCCGCCGCAGCACGTTGGCAAGCTGACGCACATTGCCGGGCCAGGCCTGCATCATCAGCCAGTCGATCGCATGGGGTGTCACGCGCACCGGCTCGAGCTGTAGCTCGGCGGACAGGCGTGCGATCAGGTGGTGCACCAGGTCGGGGATGTCTTCGCGGCGCTCGCGCAGCGGCGGCACGCTGATATGCACGGCATTGAGGCGATAAAGCAGATCGGCCGTCGAGGTCTTCGTGTGGCTGACCCTGCTGCTGAGCGTCGTCGCCTGGCCCACCGTGATGCGTGTGGTGCGCGCGACGGTTCGCCACGAGCAGGCGTCGGCGTCGGCGCTGGCCGTGGCGGCCCTCGGCGCCAGTCGGGGTCATCTGCTGCGCAGGCACCTGCTGCCCGCCTGTGCGGGACCTGTGCTGGCGCAGGCCGGCCTGCTGCTGCCGGCGTTCATCGCGACTGAGGCCAGTCTGTCATTTATCGGGCTTGGTTTTCCCGACACCTGGCCCACGTGGGGCACGCTGCTGCGCGACGCCGCTGATCTCACGGCACTGGTGCGGTTTCCGTGGACGCTGGTCCCTGCCGCCGCCATCTTTCTGGTGACCTTTGGCACGCGCCTGATCATGTCGGACGGGCGCACGCGGCCGGGAACGGCCGTCCGCGCGCTCCGCAGGTAGAATCGTCCGCGAGGGTTCCACACGATGAGATTCGCCGGTATTTATCATCCCCTGGTCACGCCATTCAGGCCCGACGGCGACGCCGATGAGGGGGCCATTGCGCGCAACGCCGCGCGGTATGTCGCCACGGGCCTGACAGGCCTTGTAGTGCTCGGGTCGAACGGCGAGTCGCCGCAGCTCGAAGACGACGAGTCTGACCGGATCATCGCGGCGGTGCGCGATGTGGTGCCGGCGGGGCGTCCGCTGCTGGCGGGCGCGGCGCGCGAGTCGACGCGCGCCACGATTGCGGCCTGCCGTCGCGCGGCGGCCCTCGGTGTCGATGCCGTGATGGTACGCACGCCGGCCTTCTACAAGAACATGATGACGAGCGAGGCATTCGTGCAGCACTTCACCGCGGTGGCCGATGGGTCACCGGTGCCGGTACTGCTCTACAACGTGTCGATGTACACGGGCGTGACCCTGCAGGCCGATGCAGTGGCCACGCTCAGCCGCCACCCGAACATTGTCGGGTTGAAGGAAAGCGGCAACGACATGCAGCTGCTGGGCGACTATCTGTCGGCCTCGGCGGGGCAGGAGTTCGTGGTGCTGTGCGGCTCGGCCACCTCGGTGTTTACGGCTCTGGCGCTCGGGGCGCACGGTGCCGTGCTCGCCCTGTCGGGCCTGGCCACGGAGCAGTGCCTCGCCCTGCGTGACCTCATGCGGGACGGTCACTACGACGAGGCGCGCGCGCTGCAGCAGCAACTGCTGCCGCTGGGCCGCGCCATCGGGGCGCAGCATGGAGTACCCGGGCTCAAGGCGGCCCTGACGCTCATGGGCTTCGAGACCGGCGCGCCGCGCCTGCCCCTGCGACCGGCACCCGTGGCGGTGGTGTCACAGATGCGGGCGCATCTGGCAGCCCTCGGCCTGCCGGTGGTGTCGTGACGGCGGGCCGCGTCAGGCCGGCCCTGCTGGCCGCGCTCGGCGTGGCCTTCGGGGCCTTCTGCTTCTCGTATCTGACGCTGCCCGATGTGCGCGGGCTCGCCCGCACCAATCCGACCACCACGGCCTTCATGGAATTGCGGAAGGAAGAAGCGGCGCAGGACGGGCGCACACTGGCCATCCGCCATCGGTGGGTGCCCTACGCGCAGATCTCAGCGGACCTGCGCCGGGCGGTCATTGTCACGGAAGACGCGGCGTTCTTCGACCATGACGGCATCGACCTCAATGAAGTGAAGGCATCGATGGAACGCAACTGGGACGAGGGCCGCTTCTCGCGCGGGGCCAGCACCATCACGCAGCAGCTGGCCAAGAACCTGTACCTGTCGCCGTCGCGCAATCCGCTGCGCAAGCTGCGTGAGGTGTTCATCACACGGCGGCTCGAAGCCAGCCTCACCAAACGGCGCATCCTCGAGATTTATCTCAACGTCATTGAGTGGGGCGACGGGATCTTCGGTGTCGACGCGGCGGCGCGCATCTACTTCGGGAAGACGGCCGCGACGCTGTCACGGGAAGAAGCGGCGCTGCTGGCCGGGGCCATCATCAATCCCCGCGTGCACAACCCGGGCAAGCCCACCCGTCGCCTGCTGCGGCGCCAGCAGATCGTGCTGCGCCGCATGGGGCCGGGCGCGTCCTAGCGCGTTCCCGCGCGTGCGTGAGGACGACGTGCGCCGAGATACCGTCGCTGCCAGTAGCTGGCCGACAGACGCTCGACGCGCACCACGCCGCGGCTGTTGGGGGCGTGCACAAACTGGTCGGGGCCAATGACGATGCCGACGTGTGAGGCCGGATGTGGACCGGTGGTGAAGAACACCAGGTCGCCCGGCAGCAGTGCCGCGCGGTCGACGCTGGCACCGAACAGAAACTGATCCTGCGTTTCGCGCGGCAGGATGACGCCGACGCGGCGGAAGACCCACTGCACCAGTCCACTGCAGTCGAAACCCGTGTCGGGGCTGCTGCCGCCGTAGGTATACGGCACGCCCCGCAGGGCAAGGGCGACCTGGCTGATGGCCCGCCCGTCAGCAGTGATCGGCTCACCGGTCGTCCCTGGCGACGGGCCGGGGACAGGAAATGGATGCAGCGGGCCCCGTGCAGTGCTGCAGGCGGCAGTCAGGGCCGTGACGGCGGTGAGGACGACGGCCGTCAGCAGCCAACGTCGGGCAGGCTGTGCGGGCCGTCGATGGGGAATCTGCGTGCTGCGCATGTAATGCCAGGGTCAATGTTCCCCACTCTACACCGCGCACGCCTTGACGCTGCGCGTCGAACCGTGCAGAATCCCGCAGGAGAGACGCGCATGGAGCAGACGCTCCTTCTGAACGCCACGTTCGAACCGCTCAAGGTCGTGCACTGGCAGAAGGCGATCACGCTGTGGTGCCAGGGCAAGGTCGAAATCATCGCGCACCACGACCGTGAGGTGCGCGCGGTGAGTTTTGCGCTCAAATTGCCGTCGGTTATCAGGTTGCTGCGCTATGTGCGCATCTCGCAGCGCTTCGATTCCGTGCCCTTCTCGCGCGCCAATATCTACGCACGGGACGCCTACACGTGCCAGTACTGCGCGCGGCCGTTCCCGACCGCCGAACTCACGTTCGATCACGTCGTGCCCGTGTCGCAGGGCGGCCGCAAGGCCTGGGAGAACATCGTCACCTGCTGCATCGCCTGCAACCGGCGCAAGGGCGGGCGCACGCCGTCCGAAGCCAAGATGCGCCTGATGCGGCCCCCGCACCGGCCGACGGCCGCACCGGCGATCCGCATCACCATCGGCAGACGGAATGCTCCCGAAAGCTGGCGCGACTATCTATACTGGAATCTCGAACTCGACGAGACCTGACCTGTGCCTCCGCTGACGAACCTCGAGCCTCACCGCGTCATCCCTGGTGGACGGCTCTGGGTGCACGGCGAGTCATTACCCACCACCAGCCTGACCGGCGTCACCATCGGAGGCACCGCGGCCCGTGTCAGCTTCGCGTCACCGTCGCGCATGGCCGTGCACGTGCCGCTGCAGGTCGATAGCGGCACCGTGCCCGTGAAGCTCGACAGCGTGCCCGGGGCCACCCTGTTCGCCGAGGTCGCCCGCACGCTCGCGATCGGGCTGCATCAGGTCGACAGCCCTGTGCCGCATCCCGATGGCAGCGTCTGTGTCACCTACTCCGGGTCGCGCGGACAGGATGTGCCCATCTCGGTGTTCCGCATCACCCCTGACGGTGCGCGTGAGCCCTTTGTGCACGGCCTGGTGAATGCGACGTCGATGGCTCTGGGCCCCGACGGCCACCTCTACGTGTCGAGCCGCTTCGAGGGGCGCGTGTATCGCATCGGGACCCACGGTCATGCCGACGTCATGGCCTCGGAACTGGGCGTGGCGACCGGCCTGGCGTTCGGGCGCGACGGCAGCCTCTACGTGGGTGACCGCAGCGGCACCATCTTCCGCATCGACAGCAAGGGCCGCACCGAAGAGGTGGCCCAGATGCCGCCCAGCGTGGCCGCCTTCCACCTGGCAATGAGCCATGACGACTGGCTCTATGTGGCCGCGCCGACCCTGGCGTCGTTCGATGCGCTGCGGCGCGTACGGGTCAGCGACGGCCTCGTGGAACCGCTTGAGTGGACATTCGGGCGACCCCAGGGTCTGGCCTTCGACGGCCACGGCGTGCTCCACGTCGTCGAGGCCCTGGCCGGAGCGTGCGGGGTCTATGCCCTGCGTCCCGGACAGCCGCGCGAACTGGTCGTCGGTGGACGCGGGCTGGTCGGCGTGGCCTTCGGACAGGACGGCAGGCTGTATGTCTGCTCGGCCGACACGCTCTACGCGTTCGCCTGACGGGAGCGCCCCGGCGCGCCCGCCCTGTCGCGCAGGCTAGAATATGAGATTGCCCGCATGTCCCACGACCTCATCACTGTACGCGGTGCCCGTGTGCACAACCTCCGGGATGTGGACGTCGACATTCCGCGCGATGCCCTGACGGTCATCACCGGCCTGTCCGGGTCCGGCAAGTCGTCACTGGCCTTTGACACGGTATATGCGGAAGGCCAGCGGCGCTATGTCGAGTCGCTGTCGGCCTACGCGCGGCAGTTCCTCGATCAGATGGAAAAGCCCGATGTCGACCGCATCGAGGGCCTGTCGCCGGCCATTGCCATCGAGCAGAAGACGACGGGCGCCAATCCGCGTTCGACCGTCGGCACCGTCACCGAAATTTACGACTATCTACGGCTGCTCTTTGCCAACATCGGCGTGCCGCACTGCCCGTCGTGCGGCAAGCCCATCACCTCGCAGTCTGTCGACCGTATCGCCGATCTGGTGATGACCTATCCGCAGGAGACCCGCATCACCGTGATGGCGCCGATGGTGCGCGGGCGCAAGGGCGAGTTCCGGAAGGAACTGCAGGCGCTGGTGGCCCGAGGCTTCACCAAGGCCCGCATCGACGGACAGCTACGTGCGCTCGAAGAAGACATCGCCCTCGACAAGCGGCGCAACCACACCATCGAGGTCATCGTTGATCGGCTGATCGTGCGCAGTGGCATTGAGCGCCGGCTGGCCGCCTCGCTCGATGTGGCGCTGCAGCTGGCCGATGACGTGGTGCTGGTCCAGTCGCTGGCGCACGGAGAACGTCTCTATTCACGAAAGATGGCGTGTGTCGACTGCGGCATCAGCGTGCCCGAGCTGTCGCCGCGAGCGTTCTCGTTCAACTCGCCGCACGGGGCCTGTCCGGGCTGCCAGGGCCTCGGCGCCACCTGGGACTTTGATGCACGGCGCATCGTGCCAGACGACCGGCTGTCCCTGTCGCAGGGCGCGGTGGCGCTGTGGGCGCGCGGGGATGCGGCTCTGGTGGCCGAGGCGCTGCGGCAGCTGAGTGCCTACTGGGGCATCGACACCGAGGTGCCGTTCTCCAAGATGCCGAAAAAGCACCGCGACCTGCTGCTACTCGGCCCTGCCGAGACGGGTGCTGCGCCGGGGAGAACGGCGGGGGGCCAGTCAGCACGCGCGAACAGGACGACGGCTGAACGCACGGCTGCGGCAACAGTCTCGGCCGGGAGGAGCCGCAGCAAGGCCTCGGCGCCCGATCCGTTCGGGCGTGACTTCGAAGGGCTGCTTCCCAACCTGCGTCGGCGGTATGAGCAGGGTCCCTGGTCGGTGCAGGAGGACCTGGACCCATACCGCGCGCTGACGACATGCGAGACGTGCGGGGGGCGGCGGCTGAAGGCCGAAAGTCTCGGCGTCACTGTCAAGGGACGCTCGATTACCGACTATGTCGACCTGCCGATTGCCGAGGCGGTGCCCGTGTTCGACGCGTTCGAGCTGGGTGCGCGCGAATCACTGATCGCCTCACGCGTCCTGCGCGAGATTCGCGATCGGCTGCGCTTTCTGAACGATGTCGGTGTGGGCTACCTCACCCTCGGGCGCTCGGCCGCCAGCCTGTCGGGTGGCGAGGGACAACGCATCCGCCTGGCGACACAGATCGGATCAAGCCTGACGGGTGTGCTGTATGTGCTGGACGAGCCGTCGATTGGGCTGCATCAGCGCGACAACCGCAAGCTGATTGCCACCCTGCAGCGCCTGCGTGACCTGGGCAACACGGTCGTCGTGGTGGAACACGACGATGAGACGATTCGACAGGCCGACTATCTAATTGACCTCGGACCGGGCGCGGGTGAACTGGGCGGGCACGTGCTGTTCCAGGGCACGCCGACGGCACTCATGCAGGCCCCGGGCGACTCGCTGACGGGCGCCTACCTCGCAGGCACGCGGGGCATCGAGGTGCCGGCGACGCGGCGATCCCCGAAAGCGGGCGAACTGGTCATCCGCGGCGCGCGGGCGCACAACCTCAGGAACATCGACGTGCGCATTCCCCTAGGGCGGCTGGTGGCTGTTACAGGCGTCAGCGGTTCGGGGAAGAGCACGCTCGTCAACGACATCCTGTATCGCTCGCTGGCGCGGCAGATTTACCGCGCGGCCGACGAGCCGGGCCCGCATACGCGCATCGAAGGCACCACGCACATCGACAAGGTCATCGAGATCGATCAGTCGCCCATCGGCCGCACGCCGCGATCGAATCCGGCCACATACACGGGGCTCTTCTCGTTCATCCGTGAGCTGTTTGCGATGGTGCCCGAGGCGCGGGCGCGTGGGTACAAGCCCGGGCGGTTTTCCTTCAACGTGAAGGGCGGACGCTGCGAGGCCTGTCAGGGCGACGGCGTGATGGCGATCGAGATGCACTTCCTGCCGAATGTCTATGTGACGTGCGAGCAGTGCAAGGGCCGGCGCTACAACCGGGAAACGCTCGAGGTGAAGTATCGCGGCAAGTCGATTGCCGAGGTGCTTGAACTGACGGTCGATCAGGCGCTGCCGGTGCTGGAGAACTATCCGCCGCTGGCCGCACGGCTCCGCACGCTGCAGAGCGTGGGGCTCGGCTACATCACGCTGGGGCAGTCGGCGACGACCCTGTCCGGCGGCGAGGCGCAGCGGGTGAAGCTGTCGCGCGAACTGTCGAAGCGCGGCACGGGCCGCACGCTCTACATCCTCGACGAGCCCACCACGGGCCTGCACTTCGAGGATGTGCGCAAGCTGCTCGAGGTGCTGACGCGCCTGGTCGATCAGGGCAACACCATCGTGGTCATCGAGCACAACCTCGACGTGATCAAGTCGGCCGACTGGGTCATCGACCTTGGCCCCGAGGGCGGCAGCGGCGGGGGCGAGGTGGTGGCCGAGGGCACTCCTGAAACGGTCGCGCAGTCTGCACGGTCGGCCACGGCGCCGTTTCTGGCCGAGGCCCTGGGTGTGTCACGATAGCCACAGACTGGCGAAAATTTGCTGTGGCTTTGTTTACACACTTGCGCGGGACTGCCGTGGAGTGTGTCTCTTTAAATTGTTGTATCTATTGAACTTGTTCGTGTAATCTGTGGCCGGTTTTCGTCGGCACCGTTCTTGCTGTATAGCGAGCCGGACGACAGACGTTCACGCGACTCATGACTGCCCAGCAGACCATCAGACGACAGGTATCGTGCGCCGGCATCGGCCTGCACTCAGGCCAGAAAGTGATGCTGACGCTCAAGCCTGCGGCTGCCGACACCGGCATCCGGTTTCGCCGCACCGACCTCGGGCGCGAGATTCCGGCGCGGCTCGATCAGGTGGCCACCTGCAGCTACGCCACGGTGCTGGGCCACGACGGTGCGACGGTCGAAACGGTCGAGCACCTGCTGGCGGCGCTGGTCGCCTCGGGCATCGACAACGTCATCATCGAGCTCAGTCAGCGCGAAGTGCCCATCATGGATGGCAGCAGTGCGCCGTTCCTGTTTCTGCTACAGGAAGCCGGGAGGAAGACGCTGACGGCCCCGCGCCGCGTCCTCAAAGTGCTGCGCCCCGTGCAGGTCACGAGCGGCGACAAGCGGATGGCGGTGTATCCGTCTGACCACTTCAAGATCAGCTACACCATCAGCTTCGCTCATCCGCTGCTCAAGCACCAGACCCGCACCGAGCGCATCACCGAAGCGACGTTTACCGATCATCTGGCGGCGGCGCGCACGTTCGGCTTCCTCAAGGAAGTCGAGTGGATGCGCCAGCAGGGGCTGGCCCTCGGCGGCTCGCTCGACAACGCCATTGTCATCGGCGACACGGGCGTGCTCAATGCCCTGCGGTTTGATGATGAGTTTGTGCGTCACAAGATGCTCGACGCCGTGGGCGACCTCGCGCTGCTGGGCTATCCGCTGATTGGCCACGTGGTGGCGCATCGTGCGGGGCACCAGTTGCATACCGACCTCGGACGCGCGCTGCTGGCCGACCCTGAGGCATTTGCGGTGGTCGAGGTCGATGCAGTGGGCCAGATGACGCCGCAGGTCGCAGGCGTGCCGGCGTATACCCCAGTCCCCTGAGTCAGTCGATTCCTCGTGCGTCCTCCTGTTGGCCGCGTCTTTGCTGACGCGGCCTTTTTTTCGTTCGTTCCGACCGCGGTGTCTCCGACCGGACCAGGCGTGCGTTAGGATGCCGGCGGGAGGCTTCCGAGTGACGACACGATCGATATCCTTGAGACTGCTGGCGGGCGCGTGTGCGGCCCTGACGGCAGGTCCGGTGCAGGCGCAGACGACGCCGGATGCGGCGCTGCAGGCGCGGGCCCGGGCGATTCACGAGCGGGTGATTACGCTCGACACGCACGCCGACATCAATCCGCGCGACTTCACGCGCGAGCGCAACTACACCCAGCGGCTCGATACGCAGGTGAACATTCCCAAGATGAAAGAAGGCGGGCTCGATGCGGCGTTCTTCATTGTGTATGTCGGGCAGGGCTCGCTGACGCAGGAAGGCTATGACCGGGCCTATCAGCAGGCGGTAGCGAAGTTCGAGGCGGTGCATCACCTCACGAAGGAACTGGCACCCGACCAAATCGGGCTGGCGCTGACGGCGGCCGACGTACGGTCGATTGCGGCGTCGGGGCGGAAGGTGGCGCTCATCGGCATCGAGAACGCGTATCCGCTGGGGACCGACCTGTCACGGGTGAAGGAGTTCTACGACCGCGGTGGGCGCTACATGTCGCTGGCACATAACGGGCACAGCCAGTTTGCCGACTCGAACATTGGCGAACGTGACGGGTTCATGCACAACGGACTCAACCCGCTGGGGCTGCAGGTGATTGCCGAGATGAACCGCTGGGGCATCATGGTCGATGTGTCGCATCCGTCGAAGCAGGCCAACCTGCAGGCGATTGCGGCGTCGAAGGCTCCGGTGATTGCCTCGCATTCGGCCGCCCGTGCCCTGGCCAACCACAGCCGCAACATGGACGACGAGCAGTTGCAGGCGCTGAAGAAGAACGGCGGCGTGATTCAGACGGTGGCGTTTGACAGCTACGTGAAGATCAAGCCGCCAGACTCGGCCGAGCGTGCGGCAGCCATCGCGAAGCTTCGGGTCGAGATGGGGCTGCAGGGCGGCCCGGCGAGCCAGACCGATGCGACGCGCAGCCAGTTCCGCCAGCGGATGGCCGAGATTGATCGGCAGTTTCCTCCACCGCCGATGGCGACGGTGTCCGACTTTGTCGACCACATCGACTACCTGGTGAAGACCATCGGCATCGACCACGTGGGTATCTCGTCAGACTTTGACGGTGGTGGTGGCGTGAAGGGCTGGAACGGGGCCGACGAGACGTTCAACGTGACGCTTGAGCTGGTGCGTCGGGGCTATTCCGACGAGCAGATTGGGAAGCTGTGGAGCGGGAACCTGCTGCGGGTGCTGGACGAGGTGCAGCGGGTGGCGCGCGAGATTCAGGCCGGACGGCGGTAGGGCGGGTGTGACCGCGGCCGGGCTCTGTGTACCTGGCCCTCCGGGGAAAAGACAAGGGGCCGGCTCCGGAGTGCATCCGGAGCCGGCCCCTTGTGATTCCGGTCAGTGTTTGGCTGGGCCTAGAAGGACCAGCGCAGACCGACGGTGATCTGACGGGGTGCGGCGATGGCCGTCGCGTAGCCCGGCTGCAGGACGACACGCGACCCGTCGACATTGGTCAGCGTGTTGGTCGGCCACCGGGTGCTGCGTGCGGTGACGACTCCCGAGTTCAGGGCGTTCTCCAGATCGGCATAGATACCGAAGCGGTTGACGCCGGCGTTGAAGACCTTCTCGACGCGAAGGTCGAGCAGCCGGAGGAAATCGTTCCGGTTGCTGCCCTGCGGCTCGATGAAGACATCGTTCGAGCCGGTCCAGTTGATGGTGCCGCTCGTCAGGCGGGTAAAGCCGGTGTAGGTGGTGCCGCTAATGGCGCGGAAGTAGGCGTTGAACGCCATCTCGACCTTGGGCACCTGGTAGCCGACGAACGCCTTGAATTCATGCGGACGGTCGAGCGGCACCCGGCCATCGCTGTTGATGAGGCTGCCGTTCGGCGTTTCGAACTGGCTGCTGGCAAAACCCGCCTGCGATGAGCTGGGCAGGTTCCCCGTAGTCTTCGAGAACACGTAGGAGATCTGGCCCTGCATGCGGTTGGCGTAGGCGCGGCTCAGCACGAACATCGCGCCGCGGTAGTCGCGGTAGATGTCGGGGTTCCCTGCACCGGGGAAGTTGACCGAGTCAACGTTGTCGATCAGGAATCGCTGCTGGATGCTGGAACGGTTGGCCCAGCGGTACGCCGTCAGCGGGGTCTGGGTCTTGGGGTTGTTGACGGTGATGGGGGACCACTGCCCGCCGATGAGGGTCGAGTTCACGAAGTTGCGGTTCGTGCGCTGGATGTAGGTGGCCGAGGCCTTCCAGACACCGCGGAACTGCTGTTCGAACGCGACGTTGATTTCATCGGTGCGGGGATGCTTGATGTCGTCAGCCATCGTGTACTTGCTGGCCCCCGAGATACGGTCGATTTCAACGACCTTGTTCCCAGGGAACGCCTCGTAGATGACGTAGTCGCTGATGCCGGGCACAGCACGGTTCCACGTGGAGAACACAGCGCCGTCGTAGAGATGGCCGTAGAACGCGCGGAGCACCGAGGTGCCGCGGCCGGTCAGGTCGAACGCACCGCCCACGCGGGGGGCGAACTGGTTCGTGTTGTAGTACTCGCGGCCGCCGCTGCCTTCGCCGCGAATGCCGTCGTAGCGGACGCCGATGTTCGCGGTGAAGCGGCCAATCGTCCACTGGTCCTGGGCATACGCGCTCTGGCGCTTGTTCATGCCCTCGACGTCGTAGCTGTAACCGTATGCGAGATAGGGCGCGCCGCCGATGTCGTAGAAGAACAGACCGTTCGAGTAGGCGAAGCGGTTCCGGATCTTGCTGCGCTCGATTTCCACGCCGAACTTGAAGTTGTGCGTGCCACCGGCGTTGATGTAGCGGTTGAGCGAGGCATTCAGCTGGTTACGCACGCGGTCGTACTGCGCGCTGTAGCCGGCGCCACCGGACCACTTGCCCGAGTCGTCCAGGCGCGCCGAGGCGGGGTTGACTGGGTCGAGGTCGAAGTACCCCCAGTAGCCGGTGAACTTGGTCTCGAAGAACGAGGATGTGCCGAGCACCTTGCGGTACTGGCCGTTCCAGATGATTTCCGGCGAGTCCTGCTGCACGGTCTGCGCATCGGTCGTGTTGTTGACGCCCGGCAGCCCCGTGCGACCCGTCTGGTTGTACTGGTCGTATTGCACGTTGGCCGTCAGCGTGTCGCTGGCGGTCGGCTGGAACGTGAACTTCACGTTGAAGCGCGGGCTGACCTCGGTGCGGATGGTGCGGGGACCGTCGGGATCCTGCGCAATCGCGTAGCGCTGGATGCTGGCGAAGAAGAACGCCTTGTCTTTCTTGAGCGGACCACCGAGCTGCACCGTGTAGTCGTTGAGCTTGTCGACGCCGCTGGCACGGATGGTCGCATTCTGCTTTCTCACGTCAGCGCTGACGTTGTCGCCGCGCAGGCTCTTGTTCGTGTAGCGGTGCTCGAAGAGGCTCGAGTAGCGGTTGCCACCCGACTTGGTGATGGTGTTGACGACGGCACCCGAGAAGCCACCGTATTCGGCGGGCTGGCCGAGGGCGCCGACCTGCACCTCTTCAATGATGTTGTAGTTGAAGAAGGTCCAGGCCGTGCCGCCTTCGGGGTCGCGCGTGTCGACGCCGTCCAGCAGCAGGGCGTTGCCCGAGTTGGCCGAGCCCCCGAAGGCCGACCCGCTGTTCACGCCGGGCGAGTAGTTGAGGATGCTGACCGCCGCGTTGGTGCGCGACATCGGCATGGCGAACAGCAGGTCCTGCGACAACTTGTTGTCGGTGGCCGTGGTGGTCGTATCGACCGTGACCACGTTGGCTGTGACCTGCACGTTCTCGGTCACCCCACCCACGTTCAGGGTGAGCTTGAACTGGGCCGTGCCGCCGATGCTGACGGTGATGCCCGTCTGCTCGGCCTGCTGGAAGCCCGAGAGTTCAGCCCGCAGGTTGTAGACGCCCGGTGCCAGTCCGATGAAGCGGAACTCGCCGGAGGCGTCGGAGGTCTGGGTGTTCGAGCCGGTGCGGCCTGTCAGTGTGACCGATGCCCCGGGCAGTACCTGCCCCTGGGCATCGAGCACCTGACCGGCGATGGTGCCAGACAGGGTCTGGGCCGACGCAGGGGCGCCGATCAGTAGGACCAGGGCGGTGACGCATGCGCGGAAGACTGTGCTCATGATGGTCACCACTTAGCGGTTCGCCCCGCGGATGCGGTCGCTGCTCGATGAGTAGACGGCGAAACCCACACCGGCGCCGAACAGGATCAGCGTGGCGGCGCCGGCCTTCGTCTTGAAGAACGACTTTGACTCGAGGTTTGACTGCGTCGCCGCCGAGGCCGAAGCCTTCGGGGCCTGCGGCGCCTTCAGCGTCACCGCCTGCCGAGTGACCACGGCGCGGCCAGTCTGCAGCACAGACGAAGTCGGAGCCGACGGCTCTGCTGCCGCCAGTCCGGGAGAGAGTAAGCTGGCCACCAGAGCCATGCAGCCCAGCGCCGTCCACCGAAGAACCAGTGAGTGTCTATACATCGTGAGATGGGCCTCCACGCCCACGCCGAAGTTCGATCTGATAGGGTAGTGAAAGTGACACGGCTGTTGCAATTACGAAACGTCAGCGTCATGGGGCCGGCCACCACCGGTGCCGGCCGGCGGCGCCCCGGGACCGTCTCGGAAGCTGCCCCGGCCGCCGCGTCTGGCCGGGGGCGCCACGCAGCCGTCAGCGGGCTCGGGTGTCCCGGGGGCCTTGGGCTGGGCAGGCGTGCCGCCGCGATGCTGGTGCTGCTGCTCGGGGTGGTGGCCTGCGGGCCCCGTCCTCAGCAGGCCGGGGGCGGCGTGACCCTGGGCGAGCTTCCCGCGGGCGTCGACCGCAGCCGACTCAACCTGCTGCTGGTGACCCTCGACACGACGCGCGTCGACCGCATCGGGGCCTACGGGCGCCCGCAGGCCGCCGAAACCCCCGCCTTTGACCAGCTGGCCCGTGAGGGCGTGCTGTTCGAGCAGGCCATGACCACGGCGCCCATCACCCTGCCGTCGCACTCGACCATGTTCACCGGCCAGTACCCGCCCCAGCATGGGGTGCGCGATAACGGGGGCTTCTTTCTGGGGCCCGAGACCCTGACCCTGACCGAGCGGCTCAAGGACCGCGGCTTCCGCACCGGGGCCTTTGTCGGCGCGTTCGTGCTCGATTCCAAGTGGGGCCTCGACCAGGGATTCGACCAGTACTCGGACGACTTCGACCTCAGCAAGGTGAAGGGCGTGTCGCTCGGCAATGTGCAGCGCCGCTCGGACGAGGTCGTCGACCTGGCGCTGCCGTGGCTGACCCAAGTGGGCAACGACCGGTTCTTCGCGTGGCTGCATTTCTACGATGCCCACACGCCCTACGAGCCGCCCGAGCCGTTCAAGTCGCGCTACGCACGCACGCCCTACAACGGCGAGGTGGCCCATGCCGACTTCCAGCTGGGCCGCGTCGTTGATCACCTGCGCACCCGCGGGCTGCTCGACCGCACCATCATCGTGGTGGTGGGGGACCACGGCGAAAGCCTCGGCGACCACGGCGAGGGCACGCACGGGTTCTTCATCTACGAGAGCTCGACGCACGTGCCGCTGCTCATCCGCGCCCCGTTCACACGAACCAGCGGCCGTCGCGTGCGCTCGGTCGTCCGCACCGTCGACCTGATGCCCACGATTCTCGACCTGCTCGGCGAGCCGGCGGTCGAGACGCCCCTGGCCGGACAGTCGGCGGTGCCGCTGATGACGGGAGACGCCGACGATCTCGGCGTCGACGGGTATGCCGAGGCCATGTATCCGCTGCACCACTTCGGCTGGAGCGCCCTGCGGGCGTTCCGCCTCGGCAAGTACAAGCTGATCGATGCGCCGCGGCCTGAACTGTTCGACCTCGAGCAGGACCCCGAGGAACTGCACAACCTGTACGAGGAACAGCAGGCCCTCGGGGATCGCCTGCGCACGGCGCTGCAGGGGATGGAGCGCAGTTTCACGGCGACGCGTGCGGCACCGGTGTCGGCCAGCGCCGATGTCGATCCGTCCGTGCGCGAGAAGCTGGCGTCACTCGGCTATGTCAGCAGCTTTGTGGCCACGGCCGATGATGCCTCGGTGGTGCGGGCCGATCCGAAGGACAAGATCGAGCTGTTCAATCTCATGACGCAGGCGCGCGAGCTGTCGGAGGACCCTGAGGCCACCGCGCAGGGCATCGCGCTGCTCACGCGCGTGGTGGCCGAAGATCCGAACGTGATCGATGCCTGGTTCAACCTGGGCAACGCCGCCTACAAACAGGGCCGGAACACCGAGGCCATCGAGTATTTCAAGCGGGCACTGGCCCTCAAGCCCGACTATGACGTGGCGCTCATCAACCTGGCCAATGCCTACCGCGCCCTCGGCCGGGATGACGAGGCGCTGGCTGGCTACGAGCATTACCTGCGGGTCGACCCGAAGAACGCGTTCGTGCAGTTCCAGGCCGGCGAGATTCACATGGATGCGGGCCGCTCCGACCAGGCCCGGTCGTACTTCGAGGCGGCCCTGGCCATTGATCCCAAGGTGGCGACGGCGCGCGTGGCGCTGGGCGTACTCGCCTTCCAGCGGGGTGATACGGTCACAGCCGATCGCGAAATCAGGGCGGCGCTCGAGGTCAAACCCGATGTGCGCCTCGCGCACTTCAACCTCGGGATCCTGGCCGAGGCGCGGGGGGACGTGGACGGGGCCCTGGCGGCCTATCGACGCGAGTACGAGCAGCACACCGATGCGTTCAAGGCGCTGTTCAACGCGGGACGGCTGCTGCAGCAGCGCGGCGACACGGTGGGTGCACGCACGCTGCTGGGCCAATCGGTGACCGCCAACGGCGAGTTCGCCGAGGGGCATCTCTATCTGTCGCAGGCGCACCTAGCCTCGGGGAATACGGCCGCCGCGGCGGCCGCGGCGCGCAAGGGCATCGCGCTGTCGCCCCGCGGGTCGGCCACGGTGGCCCTCGGACATTTCGTGCTGGCCGAGGTGGCGGTGCGGGCCGGACGCATCGACGAGGCCTCCCGCGAACTCGAGCGGGGCCGTGCCGCCGAGCAGCGCGCGACAGCCGCCGCCCCGCGGCAGTAAACTCTCCGCCCATGCGGCGACTGCGTGCGGCCACTGGCCTGCTGATTCTCCCGATGCTGATGGCGGCGTGTGCGGGCACACCGACGCCCCCCGTGCCCGATCTGGTGGTGCTGCATGCGCGGATCTGGACCGGCGACGGCACCACGCCGGAGGCCGAGGCCCTCGCCGTCCGCGAGGGGCGCATCATCGCCGTAGGGCGCTCGTCTGGTATTGCGGCGATGGCAGGGGAGGCGACTCGCCGCCTCGATGCCGGCGGCCGGCGCGTGGTGCCGGGCTTCAACGACGCGCACTGGCACCTGCCCACGTCGCGTACGGCCGAACTGATCGACTCGGGCAGCGAGCAGGAAATCGTGTCGCGCCTGCAGGCCTTTGCCGCCACACTCGGGCCAGACGATTGGGTCACCGGCCGCGGCTGGGGCCCCTCCGACTTTCCCGGGCAGGTGCCGCATCGGCGTGCGCTCGACGCGGCGTTTCCCGACCGCCCCGTCGTGCTGACCGATCGCGACGGGCACATGGTGCTCGCCAATCAGGTGGCCCTGCAGCGCGGCGGCGTCACACGCGAGACCCCCGACCCGCCCAACGGCCGTATCGGGCACGACGCCTCGGGCGAGCTCACCGGCCTGCTGCAGGAGGCCGCCTCGCGGCTGGTGCGGTCGCAGATGCCGCCGGTGTCGGCCGATCAGGTGTATCAGTCGCTGCGCGAGCAGATGCGCAAGGCGGCGTCCTACGGCATCACCTCACTGCAGGTGGCCAGCGGCAGCGCGGCGTCGGGCGTCGAGTTCGAGGCCTACGAACGCGCCCTGCGCGAGCAGACGGTCGATGTGCGCCTGCGCCTCGCGGTGCCCTTCCGAAAAGACGCCACCGAGGCCGACCTGGCGTCGTATGTGGCGCTGCGCGAGTCGCACGCCGGGCAGCTGGTGCGTTTCGGCATTGCCAAGGGCCTCATCGACGGCACCGTCGACGGCTACACGGCTGCCATGCTCGAGCCCTATGCCGACCGTGATGATCGCGGCCTGCCGATGTTCACCGACGATGAGCTGCAGGCGGCGGTGGCGGCCTATGACCGGGCCGGCCTTCAGGTGCAGCTGCACGCCATCGGCGACCGTGCCATCCGCATGGCACTCGATGCCTATGCGCATGCGGCGCAGGTGAACGGCACCAGCGGCCGGCGTCACCGCGTTGAACACGTCGAGGTGCCTGCCCTCGACGACCTGCCACGCTTCAAGGCGCTCGGCGTCATTGCCTCGACCCAGGCGCTCTTTGCCAGCCCTGACGCCATCACCCTGACGAGTTACGTTCCCAAGCTCGGGCCCGCGCGCGCGTCACGTTCGAACGCGTTCCGCCTGTTCGATGACGCCGGTGCGGTGCAGGCCTTCGGCAGCGACCATCCGGTCTTTCCCATGGAAGTGATGCGCGGCATTCATGCGGCGGTCACGCGGCAGTTGCCGGACGGCACGCCGGCGGTCGGGTTCTATCCCGAGCACCGCATCAGCGTCGAGGCTGCGGTGCGGCACTTCACGGCCGATGCGGCGTATGCGAGCTTCGAGGAGGCCGAGAAGGGCGTGCTGTCCGTGGGTCGCGTGGCCGATCTCGTGGTGCTCTCGGACGACATCTTCACGATGCCCGTGGCACGCCTGCATGCCGTGACGGCGCACACGACAGTGATGCACGGCCGCGTGACGTGGCAGGCCCCGCAGTGAGGCAGTGCACGTCCGACCATGCACGCCGGGCGCGCTGGCGGGCATGGCTGTTCGTCGCGTGTGCCGTCTGCCTGACCGTGCCCGCGGCTGCCCAGACGCCCGCCTCGTCCGCCGTGCCGACGGAAGCGGCCGCCTCCCGCGCTGCGGTGAGGCACGAGGCCCCGGCATCGCAGGCGTCGGCCTCGCCCCCCTCGTCTGTCGCTGATGCTGCGTCAGTGGCACCGCAGTCGCTTGCCAGGCCTGCGCCCGGCCCTGTCAGTGCATCGGCAGCCGCGCAGCAGGCCCCGGCTCCGCGTGTGCCGGCGACACCGCGCTGGCCCCTGCCCGTGCAGGGTGTGCCGACCGGGCCGGGCCTCGGTGCCTCGGTGCTGCCGGCGTGGCTGCAGGTGCATGCCGAGCAGCGCACGCGCTATGAAACGATGGACACGCGCTATCGCCCCGGAGAAACCGGCAGCGATCAGCAACTCGACTTCCGCACGCGACTGCAGGTGCGGGTGGGTGGCCGTGCCGGCTGGATCTACAGCGAAGTGCAGGACGCGCGTGTGGCGCTGGACGACAGCGGCTCGACCGTGACGCCCGCGCAGGAGAATTTCACGAAGGTGCTGCAGGCCTTTGTCGGGCGCGCGTGGCAGGACGTGGGGCGCGGCCGCTGGTCGTTCCAGGCTGAAGCGGGCCGGTTCAGCCGCGACTTCGGCTTCCGCCGCGTCATCGCCCGCAACATTTACCGCAACACCACCAACGCCTACGACGGCGCCATCGTCCGGGCAGGTCGCGGGTCGTGGGCGGTGCAGGCACTGGCCGTGCGGCCGGTGTTCTACACCTGGCCCGATGTGCAGCGCGATCGGCTGTTCGATCGCACGGCACTGACCGGCCTGTATGTGACCTCGACGGCCAGACGTGCGGCCAACCTTGATGTGTATGCACTGGCGTGGCGTGACGGACGGGCCATGCCTGAGCGCACGAGGCGTGTGATCGACACCGGCGGTGCGCGGGTCTTCGGTACGTTCGGGCGCGACGGGCGGGCGGAGTACGAAGTGGAAGCGGCCGCGCAGCGGGGACAGGTCGGTCCGCTGTTGCACCGGGCCTGGTTCCAGCACAGCCAGGTCGGCTACAACTGGCCGTCAGTGGCTTGGAAGCCGCGGGTGCTGGTGTTCTCCGACTACGCCACCGGCACCGATCCAACCAGCGGACGCAGCGGGGCGTGGGACGCGCTGCTGGGGGCCCGACGATTCGAGTTTGCGCCTGTGGGCCTCTACAACCTGCTGGGACGGGCCAATCTCAACTCGCCAGGTGTGTGGCTGCAGACACGGCCGCGGGGGCATATCGACCTCTGGGTGCAGTTGCGGGGGGTGTGGCTGGCCAACGCCCGCGACCGGTGGCGGCCGGTGGGCCTGGTCGACCCGACCGGGTCGGCCGGATGGCATGTGGGCACGCAGACCGAATATCGGCTGCGTTACCGCATCGGCTGGCGCATCGAAATCGACTCGGGGGTGGTGCACCTGGTCGAAGGCCGATTCCTCCGCCAGCTGGGGCCAGGGCATCGGGGGCGGGCACTCTTCTTCTATTCTGGCGTCGAGTTCCGGTACTGACCGCACACGGCGGTGAGCGCGTTACACTTTGGGGCGCCGGGTGCGCGTGCGCCGGGGCGACACAGGGAGCGTGACGGTGGGGAAGACACAGGGGCTGGGACTGGCACTGCTGCGCATTCTGCTCGGCGTGTTCTTCATCTTCGAGGCGGTGGCCAAGGTCGGGTGGCTGACGAACCCTGACCTGCTCGGGGCGACACTCAACGAGTGGCACTCGATGGCGACCGACTGGAACCGCGGATATCTCGAACAGGTGTGCCTGCCCTACGTGTCGCTGCATGCGCGCATCGTGCCGCTCGCCGAACTGGCGACGGGGCTTGCGCTGATCACCGGCGTGTTCACGCGCGTGGCGGCGGGGATGGCGCTGCTCATGCTGCTCAACTTCCACTGGGCCAGTGGCATTATCCTGACCTACGGATACCTCACCAACGGCTACGGACTGCCGGTGCTCGGGGGCCTGCTGGCGCTGGCCGTGGGTGGCACGGCGCTGCCACTCAGCCTCAGGCGCTGACGACGACACGGGGGAGATGGCGATGACACTCACATCCACGCGCGTGGCCCTCGTGGCCGTGATGCTGCTGCTGACCGCGTCGGTGTCGGCCGCGCAGGAGACGACGTATCAGGCCCGCCTCGCGGTGGTGCCACTCGATGTTGCCATGCAGAGCACGATTGCCGGCGCGGGCGACGTTCGAGGGACACTCGAGGGCCGCACGCTGGTGCTGAACGGGCAGTTCAGCGGCCTGCGATCGTCGGCGACGGTTGCGCGCCTGCATGTGAGCGCCGTGCGCGGCATGCGCGGAACGGCCGTGGCTGACCTCACGGTGAGCCCGGCGATTGAGGGGACAGTGACGGGGCGGGTGGAACTGACACCGCCGCAATTGACGGCGTTGTCGGAGGGGCGGCTCTATGTGCAACTGCACAGCGAGAAGGCCCCCGACGGCAACCTGTGGGGATGGCTGCTGCTGGTGCCCGCACGTGCGGGCGGAGGAGAACGCTGATGACGTCTCAGGCACAGAACGCCCTGCGGGCGCTGGCTCTGGCTGCGGTGGGTGGCAGCATTTCGCTGGCAGCCCTGCAGACGCCCGCGACGCCGGCCGGCGTGGTGACATCGGCCCAGGTCGATCGCGGACGCACGTTCTACACGACGCGCTGCGCGGGCTGCCATCTGCCCGACATGCAGGGGCGCAACGAGGCGGCCACACTGGCCGGCCCCAACTTCGTCGCCGCCTGGCGCGAGCGTCGCGCGGGCGAACTGGCCCAGTACATCCAGTCGACCATGCCTCCGGCCCGACCGGGCAGCCTCAGCGAGACGGATGCGACCGATGTGGCGGCGTTCATCCTCGCCGTGAACGGTGCGGCGGTGGGCACGACGCCGCTGGCCTTTGCGGCCACCGAACCGGTGGGGCGCGTCGCCAGCGGACAGGTGCGCGCGGCGATACTGACCCCACCTGCCGGCGCGGCGGGCCAGGGCGCGGCGGCCGGGGCACAGGGCAGCCGCCCGGCCGTGGCACGGTCGCGCGGGCACAGCGTGCAGGGCACCGTGCCGCGCTTCACGCCCGTGACCGATGCGATGCTCAAGACGCCGCCCCCGGGCGACTGGCTGATGGCGCGCCGTAACTATCAGGCGTGGAGCTACAGCCCGCTGTCGCAGATCACCACCGAAAATGTCGGGCAGCTCACGCTGGCCTGGTCGTGGTCGATGAATGAAGGCGGTGCGAACCAGCCGATGCCGCTGGTGCACGACGGCATCATGTATCTCACGAACACCATGAACATGGTGCAGGCGCTCGACGCGGCGACGGGCGACCTCATCTGGGAACATCAGGTGGGCCCGAATGAAGCGATCGGGTTCGGGTCGATGCGCAACCTCGCGATGTACCAGGACAAGATCTTCCTCGCCACGACTGACGCACGTCTGGTGGCCCTCGACGCGCGCACGGGCCGGCAGGTCTGGAATGTGGCGATTGCCGACCGGGCGAAGGGTTTCTCGAACACCTCGGGGCCCATCGTGATTCAGGGCAAGGTGGTGCAGGGCCTGCAGGGCTGCGACCGCTACCGCGAAGAGCGCTGCATGATCAGCGCCTACGACGCTGATACCGGGGCGCTGGTGTGGAAGTTCCACACCATCGCACGGACCGGTGAGCCCGGGGGCGATACCTGGGGCAGCCTGCCCGATCGCATGCGTGCGGGTGGCGACACGTGGATCGTCGGCAGCTACGACCCTGATCTGGAACTCACCTACTGGGGCGTGGCGCAGGCCAAGCCGTGGATGCCGGCCAGTCGCGGCAATGCCATCACCGACGCCTCGCTCTATGGCGCCTCGACGGTGGCCCTGCGTGCGCGTGACGGATCGCTGGCGTGGCACCGGCAGCACATTCCGGCCGAGACGCTCGATCACGACGAGGTGTATGAGCGCGTGCTGGTCGATCTGAGCCCGCAGGAGCAGGTGCTCTTCACCATCGGCAAGGCTGGCATCCTGTGGAAACTGGATCGGCGCACGGGCAAGTTCCTCGGGCACCGCGAAACGGTCTTCCAAAATGTGTTCTCGCGCATCGATCCCGAGACGGGCATTCCCGAGTATCGCGAGGACATCAAGCAGCAGAAGGTCGACGAGTGGATCTCGGCATGCCCGAGCACCGAGGGCGGCCATAACTGGCAGGCGATGAGCTACCACCCCGGGTCGGGCCTGCTGGTCATTCCGCTGTCGCAGTCGTGCATGGAGATTGCGGCGCGCAAGGTCGAGCAGGTAGAAGGCTCGGGCGGCACCGCCGCGGGACGACGGTTTTTCGAGATGCCCGGCAGCAACGGAAACATCGGCCGTCTCGCCGCCTACAATGCGCGCACGCTCGAGCCGGTGTGGACGCGTGATCAGCGTGCACCGTACCTGACGGCGGCGCTCACGACGGGAGGCAACCTCGCCTTCATCGGCGACCTGTCGCGCTATTTCCGTGCACTCGACGTACGCAGCGGCCGCGTGTTGTGGGAGACGCGCCTCAGCACGGCGGTGCAGGGCTACCCGGTGAGCTTCACGGCCAACGGCCGCCAGTACATCGCCGTCACGACCGGGGTGGGCGGCGGCAGCCCGCGCCTGGTGCCGGCGACGATCGCCCCCGAGATTCAGCCCCCGGCCAGCGGGCACACGCTGTATGTGTTTGCAGTGCCGTCGACGGGCGCCCGGACGGGCACGGTGCGATGAGGCGTGCCTGGTGGGTGGTGCCCACACTGCTGGTCACCGCCTGCTGGGCTTGGTGGGGTGTGACGACCGACTACTACCTCACGCTCAACGACTTCTGGGGGTTGCTCGTGATCGCCGAGCAGCTCAACCCGTCCGACCCCCGGAGCCTGCACAACGGGTTTTTCCCAATCGGCTATCCCCTGCTGCTGCGCCTCTTCGGCGGCGCGTCGGTGCTAGCGTTCGCCTTCCTGTTCTCGGTGGCCTCTGCGGCTGCCGTACTGATCGGGGTCGGCGTGTTCCTGTCGCCCCGCACCGGACCCGTGCTGGCCATCACAGGCGTCGTGCTCACGGCCCTGCATCCGCTCGTGTTTCAGCATGCCGTGACCTCGAGCGCCGACATGCCCATGACGGCGGCTCTCGTGCTGGGCGTGCTGCTGCTGAGTGATGCCCTTGAACAAGATGCGCGGCGTCAGGCGCTGGTGGCTGGCATGCTCATCGGCTGTGCGGTGCTGCTGCGCTATCACGCAGCGGCGGTGGTGGCGGCGATGGCTCTCGGGGGACTGATGGCATGGCCGTCACGGTGGAAGGCCCTGTGCGGCGCATGCGTCGCCGCCTGTGCGGTGGGCGGCCTTCAGGTGGGGCTCAACTTGTGGGCCGGTGTCGGCCCGCTGCAGACATCGCAGGCCTTCAATCTCTACAAGCTGTTCAACCCGGTCGACTGGTTTCATCTGCCCCCGCCCGACCTGCCTGGTTCGGTGTGGGCGGTGGTGCAGATGAATCCTCGCGCATTCTGGCAGGCCTATCTGGCGCAACTCTCAGGCGTGTGGCTCCTGCTCGGCCTGGCGGCGGCGGCTGTGGCCCTTGCGCCCGCGGGCGCACGTCGCACGGCGGCGTTTCTGCTGGTGATTCTGGTGGGCTACCTGCCGCTGCAGGCCCTCGGCGGATCGCCGCGGGGACCGTTGCCGGCGGTGCCGCTCGTCATTGTCGCTCTGGTGTCTGCGGCCGGACGCGTGACGCAGGTTCCTCGCGGGACATGGTTGGCAGGCGCGGCGGGACTCGTGACGGTGGTCATGGCCGCGTGGAGCTGGATGCCGGCCAATCTCGGATTCCTGCGAGGGCAGGAGGCGAACCGCGAGGCCTCGGCCAGCGTTGAGGCCATGCTGCGGGCCGACGGCGTGCGGTTCGCGGGCGAGGTCTACACCGATGCCGGTGAGTTCTATTTCGTGTCGACGAAACGCGCACGGGCAGGGGCTCTGCATCCACTGACACCGGGCGGATGGGCGCGCGTCGACTTGTATGGATTCGACCGGTCATTTCCTCAGATGCGCCTCACGTCGATCGACGAGTTTCTTGCCGACTGCCGACACTACGGCGTCACGCACCTGGCTCTCACCCCGGGGGCCGAGGCCATGGTGCGCGGACTCGGTGTCGCCGTCACACCGGCGACCCTGCCCGACGGCCTGCGCTGGGTGGGGCAGACGGGCGGGCTTGCGGTGGTGGCGATTGAGGGATCCTGACTGACGGTCTGGAGGCAGGTCCAGGTGACGTGGCCGTCACCATGCGGCGGCAGGAGGGAACGCGCACACATGCACTTCACCAATCGGGCAGAGGCGGGTCGGCTGCTGGGACAGCGTCTGTCGCACCTGCGCGGCCAGCATCCGCTGGTGCTGGGCATCCCCCGCGGGGGCGTGCCCGTCGCGGCTCCCGTGGCCGCGGCCTTGGCGGGCGAGCTCGACGTGCTGCTGGTGCGAAAGCTGCGCACGCCGGGTGCCCTCGAGGTGGCGATGGGCGCCATCGACGAAGCCGGTCACGTGCTGCGGATGCATCCGGACGAGGTGCGCGATGCCGCCTCGGAGTCGGCGTGGACAGCCGAGGTCGCCGCTCAGGGAGCAGCGATTCGTGCACGACGTCGTGTGATCTCAGGTGTGCGCCCCTCCGCGCCGCTGCGCGGGCGCCTCGTCGTGCTGGTGGACGATGGAATGGCGACGGGCGCGACGATGAGGGCGGCGGTGGATGCGGCCAAGCGACAGGGTGCCGCGCGGGCGATTGTCGCGCTGCCCGTGGCCGCCGCTGACGCGCTGGCGATGCTGGACGGCATGGCAGACGAGGTGGTGTGCCTGCATGTGCCCGCGTGGTTCACGGGCGTCGGAGCGTTCTACGAGGATTTCGGTGAGGCGAGCGACGCCGAGGTGGTGGCGCTGTTGCGTCCAACCACCCCGGCCTCGTGAGGCGTAGCCCTAGCGGCGCGCGGCGGGCAGCTTGTAGGCGATGAGTTCGCCGGCCACGCCAGGGGCGCTGACCGACACGGTGATGTACTGCTGCCCGTTGATCTGGTAGGTCATGGGCGAGCCGGTCTGGGGAGCCGGCATGTACACGGCACCGACTTCCTCGCCTGTTCCCTTGTTGTAGGCCCGCAGCATCGCGCCCTGTCCCTTGGGCGTCGAGTTCATGCCGCCTTCGCCGGCGATAACCAGCGTCTTGGTGGTCAGCACGCCGATGCGGCCCTGACGGCCCGTGCGAGGAATCGTCAGCCCCTTGAGTGCGGGGTGATTCTTGATCGCGTCGGGCGTGTCACCGTGGGCAATCTGCCAGGCCAGGGTGCCTTCGTTGAGGTTGAGGGCTGTGATGCGCCCATAGGGCGGCTTGGTGAGCGGCAGCCCGCGTACCGTGGTGGCGGGGAACGACGGGCGGCCCGAGGTGTCGGCCGGATCCGACGCGAAGCCGCGGACATACAGCATGTCGGTCTTCACCCCGTCGCCGGGCAGCAGGCCCAGGGCCGACACGTTGGTGTTCGAGAAGATGTAGAACATGTTCGTCTCGGGGTCGAGCGAACCGCCCTGCCAGTTGGCGCCACCGGTGACGTTGGGCAGCATGAGCGTCCCGAGCGGACCGTCCCACTTGCTGACCACGGGGGGGGTGAACAGCGGGCCGATCTTGTAGCGCTTCACCAGGGCTTCGGCCTCGGCGCGCAGTTCGGGAGTGAAGTCAATGAGGTCGTCGATGGCGACGCCCTGCCGTTCGAAGGCGGGCGGCTTGGTAACAAATGGCTGGGTGGGGGCGTATTGCTCGCCCGGCACGGTGCCGATTTCCACCTTGCGTTCTTCAATGGGCCACACAGGCTGGCCGGTGGCGCGGTCGAACACGTAGACCCAGCCCTGCTTGGTGGCCTGGGCTACGGCCTTGATGGTGCGGCCGTTCTGCCGGATGTCCACGAGGATGGGAGCGCAGGGCACGTCAAAGTCCCAGATGCCGTGATGCACCAGCTGGTAGTGCCACTTGCGCTTGCCCGTCGTGATATCGACGGCGACAATGCTTTCGCTGAAGAGCGTGTTGCCGGGGCGGTGGCCGCCGTAATAGTCACCGGTCGGCAGCTCGACCGGCATGTAGACGAGGCCCAGTTCCTCGTCGACGGTCATCTGGGCCCAGACCCCGGTGTTGCCGCTGTAGCTCCAGGAGTCTTTTTCCCAGGTCTCGTTGCCGACTTCGCCCGGCGCAGGAATGGTCTTGAAGAGCCACAGCCGCTTGCCCGTGCGCACGTCATAGCCGCGCACGAACCCCTTCTGGTTCGTCTTGCTCTTCGGGGCCCCGCCCTCGACGTGGGCGGCGCCGATGATGATCGTGTTCTTCACCACCACCGGAGCCGAGTGCAGTCCTACCTCGCCAGTGATGGGGTCCATCTCCTGGTCCATCTCTTTTTTGAGATCGACCATACCGTCGGTGCCGAAGTCGGCGATGCGGCGCCCGGTGCGGGCATCGAGGGCGACAAGCATGTAGCCCGGGGTCACGTAGAGGATGCGGGCGTCCTTCCCGTCGGTCCAGTACGACAGGCCGCGTCCCGAGAGCTGACGGGGAGCGGCGGCTCCGCGTGCACCTTCGTCGACCGCGTGCATCCACTTCATCTCGCCGGTGGCCGCATCGACGGCGACGGCGGCGCGGCGCGAGCCGGCTGTGAAGTAGAGCGTGCCCCCGACCATCAGCGGGGTGGCCTGGAACTGGAACTCAGGCCGGGGCCCGAGATTCTCGGTCTTGAACCGCCACGCGATATCGAGGGAATTGAAGTTGGAGGCGTCCACCTGTGCTAGCGGAGAATAGCGCCGGCTGGCGAGGTCTCCCCCATAGGTGGGCCACTCGCCGCGGCTGGTCCCGAGCGAGATCAGGTCGCCCGCCTGGCCCGTCACGGTGTGCCAGGTCCCCAAGGCCACAACGCCGGCCAGGGCCAGCGCCATCCCGGTCATCCGCTGTCGTCGCATCTGCTCTCCCTCCCCGAGTGAGAAACTGCAGGCCTTACTATACAATCCGCCCATGCATCTGCGACGCCGCGATTTTCTGGCTGCCACTGGCACACTGGCTCTGTGCTCGACCACTCATCCTGTGGCGCAGACCACCCGACCGGGTGGGGTGCTGCCGGCGGGCCTCCGGGCGGATTTTCCCCAGGCGTCTACCGAGACGTATCTCAACTCGGCGGCGCTGCATCCCGTGGGTACATTTGCCGCCCGCGCCATCGAGGAGGGGCTCGCCTATCGGCTGCACGGTGCCGGTGAGGGCCGTGCCGACTTCACGGCCGCGAAGCAGGAGGCCCTGCGCGGCCAGTTCGGGGCGCTCATCAACGCGTCGCCCCGCGAGATCGCGTTCACCAGCAGCACCTCCGACGGCGAGAACATCGTTGTGATGGGCCTCGACCTGGCGCGGAAGAAGGGCAACATCGTCATCGACGAGCTGCACTTCACCACATCGCTCTACATGTACAAGGAACTCGAAAAACAGGGCGTCGAGCTGCGCATCGTCAAGCACCGCAACTGGGCCATTGATCCGGCCGATATGGACAAGGCCATCGACCGGAATACGCGGCTGGTGTCGCTGGCCCTCGTCTCGAATGTCAACGGCTTCATGCATGACTGTGCGGCGGTGAGCCGCCTGGCGCACGACCGTGGCGCGCTGGTGTTTGCCGACATCATCCAGGCCGTCGGGGCCGTACCGATCGACGTCCAAGCCCTGGGGATCGACTTTGCATCGGCAGGCACTTACAAGTGGCTGATGGGCGAGCGCGGGTTCGGGTTCCTCTACGTCAAGGAAGAGCTGCAGGGCACCGTGCTGCCGACCACCCGCTACGGACATCGGCAGGTGACCAATTTCAACCGCGCCGCGCTGACATGGGAACCGCTGCCCGGAGCTGCCCGATACGAGTCGGGCGGTATCGCGGTGCTGCTGGCGGCCTGCGTGTCTGCGGGCATCGACTACGTGACGCGCCTGGGCGTCGACCGTATCGGCGCCCATGCCCGGGTGCTGACGGACCGTCTGCAGGCAGAACTGCCGCCCCTCGGATACGAACCCCTCACGCCGCGCGGCACACGCACGCCGATTCTGGCCTTCGGGCTGAAGGACACGGCGGCAACGGCCAAGCGCCTGCAGGCGGGCAAGGTGACCGGCACAATTGTGAGCAACGAGAACCGCCTACGGCTCGCCGTGTCGGTCTTCAACACGCACGAGGACATCGACCGCGCGGTCGCCGTGCTGGCGGGGCGTGCCTAAGGCGCAGTCGAGGTGCCGACGACGGTCACCCGGACGGGTGACCATCCCGGCGTCAGGTCAGCGCGATGGCTTGAGCTTGCCCTGGTGGCAGGCGATGCAGCCGATTTCCGGATTCTTGACGCCGGCAAAGTGCTTGTTGATCGAGCCGACCATGCCGCGCATGCGTCGGGCCACGTGCTTATTCGGACTCTCGTCCCAGCCCCAGTTGTTCGGGTCGTGGCAGTGCGAGCACCCAACCCCGAGCGATGCCGTGAACACGCCCATCTGCAGCGCCAGTGACGTGTCGCCGTTGAACACCTTCTCGTAGCGCTTGGCGTCGCGTTCCCACTGGGCCTGTGTGATCTTCGGCGGTGTGAGCTGGCCCTTGTGGCAGGTGTTGCAGGTGATGCCGCCGTAGGCCTTGAGGGCGCCGTTGTTGAGGTCGTTCACCATGCGCGACATGCGATAGGCGAGATCAAACGTCGGCATGTAGGGGAGGCTCCACTGTCCATCGAGATGGCAGTGGGTGCACTCGACGCCGAGGGCCTTCGACCATTCCTGCATCTTGGCCTGCACGGTCTCAGGGGACGAGGCCGACGACGCCGGCTGGGCGGACACGGACGGGACGCCGACTGACAGAACCCAGACACTGACCCACAGAGCACGGGCAAGATGACGCATAGCGATTTCCAGCGTAACGCACTCGGCGGGAGTCGTGCCAGCGGCGCCTGCCGCGCAGTAGGATGGAGCGATGCGTGTTGGCAGTGTGCAGATGGTGAGCCGTGTATGTGCGGTCCTGCTGGTGGCGGCCCTGGGCGGGGCCGTGCGTGGCCAGGTGCCCGCGGGGCAGGCGCGCGAGCCGTTTCCCGGCACCCTCGATGACCACCCCGTGATTGGCTACGCCGACACGCTGGTGCACGACCGGGTGGCGCGGCTCAACGACGCCCTCGCCGACGGCCGCGTGGCGCTGGCCACCGAGGGGCCAACCGGCGTGCTGCGTTCGCTGCTGGCCGCACTCGATGTGCCCGAGTCGTCGCAGCTGCTGGTGTTTTCGAAGACCGCGCTGCAGAGCCAGTTCACCGGGCCAGCGACCCCCCGCGCGCTCTACTACAACGACGCGGTCGTGGTCGGCTACATCGCTTCGTCGCCAGTCATCGAGGTGGCGGCACTCGACCCGAAGCAGGGCGTGCAGTTCTACACCATTGAGCCACCGCCCTCGGGGCAGCCGTGGCGGCTCGCCCGAACGCCGGCGTGCCTCAACTGCCATCTCGCGCAGTCGACCCTCGACATTCCCGGCTTCATCGTCCGCAGCCACCAGGTCGATCGCGCGGGCCGGCCCCTGCTGGCACTGGGGGTCACGCAAGTGGACATGCGCACACCGCACCCTCAGCGCTGGGGCGGATGGTTTGTGACGGGCGCCTCGACGGCACCGCCCTACGGACCGCTCGGACACATGGGCAATCTGGTGCACATGCGGCGACCTGACGAGGGGCCGGAGATCCTCGCGGACATGCCGTTCCGGGCGTGGCTGGGGCAGGCCCCTGAGGCCCGGCGGTATCTGTCGGAACAGAGCGATATCTCGGCCCTGCTGACGTTCGATCACCAGATGCCCGGGCTCAACCTCATTACGCGCCTGCAGTGGGAGGCGCGTGTTGCGGCCTACGAGGGGCGCGCTCTCGAGACCGACCCGGCCATCGTGGCCCGGCGCGAGGCGCTGGCCGACTATCTGCTCGGCGTGGGTGAGGCGCCGTTCGATTTTTCGGTGACGCCGCGCGCCGACTTTGCGCGTGCGCTGATCGAGCGGTTTCCCCGCGACGGGCAGGGGCGGTCGCTCGCCGAGCTTGACCTGACGAAGCGGCTGCTCAAATACGGCGTGAGCTTTCTGGTGTACACCCAGGCGTTCGCGGCGTTGCCGCGCGAGGTGCGGCTGCCGGTGATGGCGCGCATCATGGCGGTGCTCGACGGCCGGGTGACGGCGCCGAAGTATGCCCACCTGCGACCGGGCGAGCGGCTGGCCGCGCGCATCATCCTCCGCGACACGCACCCCGATGTGCGGGGTGCGTGGGCAGAGGGGCGATAAGCACTCACAACGGCCGGGGCGGCCGTCGGGTGACTACTTGCGGGGGGCGGCCTTGGCCTTCTCGGCCCCCACCATCGCGGCGACGTCACTCAGCAGCTTCGGCGCATCGTAGACGATGCCGTCCTTGATGGTGAAGCGGACCCCGCCGACTTTCTCCTGACGGTTGGTGCGATCGTTGAGGCGCTGGTGGCCAGTGCCGTACAGCGTCTTGAGGTTGGCCAGCGGATTCTCGCTGGCAATCACCAGGTCGGCCAGCATGCCGGCACGCACGATGCCCATGGGAGCGTCCTCGCCGCGCGGTTCGTAGAGGGTCTTTGCCCCCCACATCGTGGCCGAGCGGATGATTTCAAGAGGCGTGAAGCCGGCTTCCCGCAGCAGCTCCAGCTCCTCGACGTAGGCGAAGCCGTAGGTCTTCCAGATGAAGCCCGAATCGGTGCCCACCGTCACGCGGCCGCCCATGTTCTTGTAATCGTTGATGAGGCGCATGTAGCGATCGTAGAACCGCTTCCAGGCCAGTTCGTTCTCGGTGGTCCAGTCGTAGAAGTACGACCCGTGGTTGTCACGCGTACTCTGGAAGAAGTTCCACAGCTGCGGTGTCGTGTAGGTCGAGTGCCAGTCGGCGTTGCGGGCGCGCATCAGGTCGCGCGAGGCGGCGTAGATGTTGAATGTCGGGTCGAAGACCACGCCGTTCTTCTTCTGCTGCTCGAGGTAGGCCTTCCACTCCGGTGAGCCGGGCTCATAGGTCTGGTTCCAGATGCGGGCGATGTCGCCGAAGCGATCCTGTTCGTTGTTGTAGTCGTAGTTGGGCGGGAATTCCTGAATCGTGCGGTCCTTCAGCAGCGACTCCATGTGGCCGTAGTAGTGGGTAATGGTGTGCAGGCCGGCCTCGCCGGCGTCGCGGCCGTTGAAGTTGGCCACACCGTTCTGCGAGAGATGGGCGACGGTGCCCAGCTTGTGCTTGCGGGCCTCGTCAATGGCAGCGCGGATGATCTCGGGCGTCTCGTCGCCACGGTTGAAGAACTTGATGCCGTCGATCTCGTTCGCGGCAGCCCAGCGGACCCATTCGCGGGCCTTCTCGGGCGTCTGCACCGGGCCATTCGGCCAGCCCGAGGCCAGCGGCTGGTAGTTGAAGATGCGTGGCGCCGCAATCTCATTCGTCGCTGAACGTGCCTTCTCGCTGCGGGCCACGGCCTGCGACGACAGACCCACCCCACGTACGGTCGTGACGCCGTGCGCGAGCCACAGCTTGTAGGCGTAGCTCAGGTCGGGCGCCTTGCCACGACCTGAGCCGTGCACGTGCATGTCGACGAAACCCGGCATGACGAACATGCCTGTGCCATCGATCTCGCGGTCGAAGTCACGCGGGGCGCGGTTGGCGTCCATCGCCATGCCCGGCCATCCGGCCTGGCGCACGGACGTGATGCGGTTGCCCTCGATGCCGATGTCCATCGGGCTCAGGGGCGGGCCGCCCGTGCCGTCGATGAGGGTCACTCCGCGGATGACCAGCTTGCGGAAGGGGCCCTCGCCCTCGCCGGGCTTGCGTGCCGGGGACGGGGTGTCACCCTGTCGCTCGGGGGTCTGCGCGGCAACCGACTGCGTCCGCGGAGCCTGAGCAGGCGCCGGTGCCTGTGCGGCTCCGACCCCGACCACGGTGGCCACCAGTGCGGTAGCCCACATGCCTGTAAGCATTCTCATAGTTCCAGCGTGCCTCACAAAAAATCCTGACTGCCCGGCCCAGTGTATACGCGCCGCCGTAAGATGTGGGGCATGTCACGACTGTTTTCTCCGCTCGACCTGCGTGCGCTCACCCTGGCCAACCGGGTGCAGGTGTCACCGATGTGCCAGTACAGCGCCGTCGACGGGGGCATGGGCGACTGGCATCTCATGCACCTCGGTTCTCTGGCACTCTCGGGGGCCGGGGTGCTGATGGTCGAGGCCACAGCCGTCGTCCCCGAGGGACGCATTACCAACGCCTGCCTCGGGCTCCATACCGATGCGCAGGCCGAAGCCCTCGCGCGCGTGCGGGCCTTCTGTCGATCGCACTCGCCCATTGCCGTGGGTGTGCAGCTGGCACACGCCGGCCGCAAGGCGTCGGCGCAATGTCCCTGGGACGGCGGACGCCCCGTGCCTCCCGGCGAGGGTGGGTGGGCGGTGGTGGGCCCCTCGGCCGTGCCCTACACCAGCGGATGGCCCACCCCGCGCGAACTGTCGCATGCCGAGTTGCATGAGGTGCGCGAGGCGTTTGTGGCCGCCACCCATCGCGCCGATGCCGCCGGCATCGATCTCATCGAGGTGCATGCGGCGCACGGCTATCTGCTGTCGACGTTCCTGTCGCCGTTCTCGAACCTGCGCACCGACGAGTACGGCGGGTCGCGCGAACACCGGATGCGGTTTCCCCTGGAAGTCTTCGAGGCCATGCGTCGCGCGTGGCCTGCACACAAACCGATGGGCGTCCGCATTCATGGCAGCGACTGGGTCGAGGGCGGATGGACGGTCGACGATGCCGCGGCATTTGCCGGAGCGCTGAAGGCCCTGGGCTGCGACTATGTCACCGTGTCGAGCGGTGGCGTGATTTCGAAGGCGCCCATCACGGCAGGGCCGGGGTATCAGGTACCGCTGGCGGCTGCCGTGCGGCGTGCCACCGGCATCACGACGTGCGCCGTGGGACTCATCACTACCGGACCGCAGGCCGAGGCGATTCTGGCAGACGAGTCGGCCGATCAGGTGGCCATCGCACGGGCGATGCTGTTCAACCCGCACTGGGCGTGGCAGGCCGCCGCCGCGCTCGGCGCTGACTGGGTGGCGCCACCACAGTATGAGCGCGCGACGCCGCAGATGTGGCCCGGCGCACGGAGGACTTCATGATGAAAACCTCACGCCAGACGCGACGTCCCGCGCTGCGGCACGTGGCGACGTGCCTGTTCGCCGTGGCCCTCGCGGCGGCTGGTCACTTCACGATGGCGGCGCAGTCGGCGCGCACGCTCATTCGCGGAGCGCAGCTCATCGACGGCACCGGCGCGCCGGTGCGCCGCGCCGATGTGCGCATCAGCGGCGACACGATTACCGAGGTGGGTATTCTCACACCCGGTCGTGATGAGGCCGTGATTGACGCCGAGGGCCTCATGCTGGCTCCAGGGTTTGTCGACATCCACAACCACTCCACCGACGGACTCGAGCGCGAACCGGCCGCCGTCACGCAAATCGCGCAGGGCATCACCACCCTCGCCGTCGGGCAGGACGGCAGCGCGCCGTGGCCCCTCGCGGCGTATCTCAACCGGCTCAGGGCCGCGCCGCCGACGGTGAACGTCGCCGTGATGGCGGGCCATGCCACGCTGCGCGAGGCCGTGCTGTCAGGCGATTACCGGCGCGACTCGACAGGGGCTGAGCAGTCGCGGCTGTCGTCGCTGGTGACACAGGCGATGACTGAGGGGGCATTCGGGCTGTCGTCAGGACTCGAATACGAGGTGGGCAGCTACGCCAGCGCCGAAGAAGTCGTCGCCATGGCCCGGGCCGCCGGGGCTCGTGGTGGCTTCTATATCTCGCATATCCGAGACGAGGCCGATCGCACGATGGAGGCCATCACCGAAGCCATCGCCATCGGAGAACGGGCAAGGCTGCCCGTGCACATCACGCACATCAAGCTGGGCACCGTGGCTGTCTGGGGGAAGGCTCGCGAGGCCGTGGCGCTCATCGCGGCGGCGCGCGCGCGTGGCGTCGATGTCACCGCCGATGCCTATCCGTATCTCGCGTGGCAGGCTACGCCGCGGGTCCTGATTCCCAGTAAGCAGTACGAGGACGAGGCGGCCATCCGCCGCGGACTCGATGACATCGGCGGCGCCCGCAATGTGCAGATCACCCGGTGGCCGTCGCAGGCCCGCTACGTGGGCCAGCGCCTCGACGCGATGGCGAAGGCTGAAGGGATCAGCGACATCGAGGCGTATCGTCGGTTTGCGCGCGAATCGGGCACCAGCATGATCGGCCACGCCATGGTGGAAGACGACCTGCGGGTGTTCTACGCGCAGCCGTGGGTGATGGTCGCCAGCGACGGCGGCATCGCCAACAACCATCCGCGCGGGGCCGGCACGTTTCCCCGTGTGCTGGGTCGATATGTGCGCGAGCAGGCGTGGATGACCTGGCCCGAGGCGATCCGACGCATGACGCTGCTGCCGGCGACCCGCCTCGGTCTGCGGGATCGCGGGCGCGTGGCCACCGGCCTTCGAGCCGATCTCGTACTGTTCGATCCGGCGCGGGTCATCGATCGATCAACGTTCGACGACCCGCGCGCTCTGCCCGAAGGTGTGCGCGGCGTGTGGGTCAACGGCACGCGCGTCTGGGACGGCACGGCGGCCACCAGCGCCCGCCCTGGGCGCGTGCTGGTCCCCTCGACCGCAGCCCGCCCGTGAAGGAAGATGCATGCATGAGTCGTCGCAATACAGGATCGTTACTGTTGAAGATCGGCGGGGCCGCCGTCGCCATCGCCGTCATGGGCTGGCTGTTCGTGCGCTCGCTCGACGATGCGCGGGCGGTGCCGTATGAGGTGCGGCCGTCGCACCTTCGCGGATGGACACTGCAGGCCGTGCCAGACGCGACAGGCGAGCAGGCGCGACTGCTGCTGAGCCCGCCGCCCGAGCTGCCGCTGCGCCTGTTCCGACAGGTCTTTTCCCGTGCCGGTGAATCACTGAGCACGCCTGCCAGGGCCGGCGTGGCTCTGGTGCTGGCTGACGAATTGCGTGGGGCCACGATCAGTGAGGCGGATCTGCAGTCGCTGGCCCAGACCGCGCAGCTCGATCGTGCGGCACTCACCCTCGAGTGCATGGGCTATCGGCGCGAATCGCAGCCAGGACGCGTGCGGCAAGTCTTCTTCATCGCGGTGGGATTGCCAGGCTTCGATGCGTTCCGGCAGCAGCTCTCAGAACGGTTGGCGGGCAGCGAGGCACGCCTGCGGCCGCTCTCACCCGTGATGCTGCTGGCCGGGGCCCCCGACGTCACGGGCTGGATGCCCATCGTCGTTGCACCTGAGACGGATTGTGTGGCCCCGTTTGCCCTCGAGGATTAACTGCATGCGACCGCTGTGGCGACTGATGAGTGGACTGGTGCTGTTGTGGGCAGCCATGGTGCGCATGACGGCGCAGCAGGCGCAGGACCGGCCGGTGCCGCCGCCGTGGGCGTTCACCGTCAACACGCCGCCTCCGACGGGGGCCGCGCCGATGGCCCCCGCGGCGCCTGACCCGACACCGCGGAGTGTGCCGGGCAGCGAACGGCAGTTCACGCTGGCACAGACGCGCGATGCGTTCAACCCGCCCGACTGGCATCCGGCCGGACATCCGCCGATGCCGCCGTCGGTGGCCCAGGGCCGGCGGCCCGACATGCGCGCGTGCGGCTTCTGTCACCTCACCAACGGACAGGGGCGTCCCGAGAACGCCTCGCTGGCGGGGCTGCCTGCTGCCTACATCCTGCAGCAGATGGCCGACTTCAAGAGCGGCGCGCGCCGCAGCAGCGAACCGAAGATGGGGCCCCCCGCCGCGATGATTGCGGATGCGCGCGCGGCCACGGATGCGGAGGCGCGTGAAGCCGCCGAGTATTTTGCCGCGGTGCCGTACCGTCCGTGGGTGCGGGTGGTCGAGCGTGCCGAGGTGCCGCGCACGCGCATCGCCGGCTGGATGCATGTGCCCACCGACGGGGCGGAACCTCTCGGCGCGCGCATCATCGAAATGCCTGAAGACCTGCCGCGCACCGAACTGCGCGACGGCGCGTCGGGCTTTGTCGCCTACGTGCCGCCGGGCAGCATCAGCCGCGGCGAGCGGCTCGTCACGACGGGCGGCGGTGGACGCACGGTGGCCTGTGGCACCTGCCACGGCCCCGACCTCAAGGGGCTGGGACCAGTGCCTCCGCTGGCGGGACGGTCACCGAGTTACACGGTGCGCCAGCTGTTCGATCTGCAGCAGGGGGCGCGTCGTGGCCCCTGGTCTGCCCTGATGACCGAGGCAGTGCGGCAGCTGACCATCGACGACATGATCGCCATCGCGGCCTACACCGCCTCGCGGACGCCGTAGGCTAGCCGCGGCCTTCGTCGGCGCTGCTGCCGTAGATGGCGGGCACCGTCGACCTCATGGGGCGCAGGTAGGTCGCCGACTGGCTGCGGCGGTGAATGCTGTGCGTAGTGGCCATCGGCAGGAACCCGACGAACGGCTTGGCGAACATGCCGAAGAATCTCACCTGCCGCGTGAGCCCCTTGTCCGGCAGCGCCCCCAGCTCGGCGATGCGCGCGGTCATGACTGGGGTTCCCCTTCGGTGGGAGATAGGGCCTCATCCCGAGCGGATCGCTCGAGCGACCTGAGGTAGCGCGCGAGACGGTCGTTCTCATACTTCACCTGATTGATGAAGAGACTCTCGGCCAGATACGTGCGGCGTTCCTCGTCGGTCATCTGGTCGATGAGGTGTGCAATCTCGCGGGCCATGGCTTCGTAGCTGGTGCCGAGGTCACTGACGGTGACTTCGTGGAACAGCGTTTCGAGTACGGCCAGCAGATCGCCGTCGAGGGCAATGACCCGTCCGGTGGTGGTGGTGATCTCGCGCATGGTCACTCCTCGAAGCTGGCCACGGCGCGGGCCTCGTCCGGATACATCTTCAGGAACGCGTGCGAGCCGGTCATCGTCAGCATCGTTTCGACGCGCTTCTGCACGCCCGACAGCCGCAGCCGCCCGCCGGCCGCGGTGGCCTGGCGGTAGGCATCCATCAGGCAGCCGATGGTGGCCGAGTCGACATAGCCGACCTGCGCGAGGTCGAGCACGACCTTGCGGTGGCCGTCGGCAAACAGCGCGTCGATGGCCGCCGCGAAATCGTGCAGCAGCGGATACATGAGGCGCGACTCGCCCACGCGGAGAATGGCGATATCGTTCACGTGATCGGTGGTCAGCGTCATGAGCGGGCTCCCTCGAGGTCGTGGCGGTACTGGCGGACGAGCCGGATCAGTTCGGCCCGACCACGGTTGATGCGCGACTTGACGGTGCCCTCGGGCACCTGCAGCCGACGGGCGATGTCGTGATACGACAGGTCCTGCAGGTCGCGCAGGGTCACGGCCGCCTTCAGCGGCTCGGGCAGGGCCGCCAGAGCGCGCCGCAGCAGCGCCGCCTGTCCCTGCTGCTCGAGCAGCGCATCGGCGGCCGGTCCATCAGCCACAGGCATGAGATCGTTGGCGTTGATGTCGCGGTTGATCGTCTCGCGTTCCTTGCGCACGCTGCGGTAGTGGTCGATGCACATGTTGCGCGAGACGCTGATGAGCCAGGTCTGGAAATTGGCCCGGCGGTCGAAGGTGTGCAGCGCCCGGAACACCTTGATGAAAATGTCCTGGGTCAGGTCTTCGGCTTCCTGGTGGTTGCCCGTGAACTTGTAGGCCACGCTGTAGACGCGGCGCCGGTACTGCCGCACGATGTCTGCCCACGCGTCCTGGTCGCCCGCCAGGCATCGCTGGATCAGCGTGTCGATGGCGTCGGGCGGTTCGGTCACGTCGGATTCTGCGCGAAGCATATCACGCGGATTTCGCTGCGGGGGCCGCTCGGTGACAGGCGTTGGCGGCGTCGCTGACCGCGCTATGATCAGCGTTCCATGCCACCAGCTGCCGACACCGACGCGAGTGCCGCCCTGCGCGCTGACCTGCTCGAGGCGATTGCCGGACAGGTCGACACCCCGGCCTATGTCTACGACGGCGAGGCGATTGACGCCGCCTATCGCCAGCTCGACGAAGCGTTCGGCCCGGTACCCCACGCCATCCACTATGCGATGAAGGCCAACTCGGCCCTCGCCGTGGTGCGCCGCCTGCAGGCCCTCGGCAGCGGCTTCGATGCCAACTCGATGGGCGAAGTCGATGTGGCCCTGCGCTGCGGCGCGGTGCCACGGCAGATCGTGCTGACCGGTGTCGGCAAGCGCTCTGACGAACTCGATCGGGCCGTGGCCCTCGATCTGCAGGCCATCAATGTCGAATCGCCCGGCGAGCTCGACCGGCTGGCGCGGCTGGCGGCCGATCGCGGCACCGTTGCCCGCGTCGCACTTCGCGTCAATCCCGATATCGACGCTCAGAGCCATCCGCACATCTCCACGGGGCTCCGATCGAACAAGTTCGGTGTGCCGATCGACGCAGCGCGCGCGCTGTTCCAGGCGATCAAGACCCGGCCGTCCCTGTCGCCGGTCGGCATTCATATTCATATCGGCTCGCAGATCACCACACTGGATCCGCTCGAGCGTGCGGCCGAGGCGGCCACGGCGCTGGCCCACGCCCTGCGCGAGGATGGCATCGCGATTGAGCAACTCGACTTCGGGGGGGGACTCGGCATCGCGTATGACGGTGGCGCGGCGCCATCGCCCGAGGCCTACGTCCAGCGACTGGTGCGTGCGGCCGGAGACATCGGCATCACTTTGGCCATCGAGCCTGGACGCGTCATCGTGGGAGCGGCAGGCGTACTGTTAACCCGCGTGGTCGACATCAAGCAGTTTCCGGGCGCGCGGCGGTTCATCGTGCTCGATGCAGGCATGACCGAACTGATGCGCCCGGCGCTCTACAGCGCCGTCCATCGCATCGAACCGGTGCGGCCGCGCACCGGATCCCCAGAGGCCGGCGATATCGTCGGGCCGATTTGTGAGAGTACTGACGCGTTTGCGCGTGATCGCCTGCTGCCTCCGGTGGAGGTTGGCGACCTGCTGGTGATTCGCGATGCGGGTGCCTATGGTGCGGTGATGGGCTCGACGTATCTGCGGCGTCCCCTCGCCCCGGAAGTACTTATCGAGCGTGACAGCTGGCGGGTGATCCGGCGTCGGCAGACGCTGGACGACCTGCTGTCACTGGACGTGTAGACAGAGACGATGCCCATGCAGCCGCACGGAGTGGTGGTGGCCTTCGAAGGCCTTGATCAGAGTGGGAAGCAGACACAGGCCGAACGGCTCGCGGCGCAGCTGCGGGCGCAGGGGCGGCAGGTGGAGTTCCTGTCGTTTCCCGAATATCCCACGGCGATTGGCCAGGAGATTGGTCGGGCTCTGGCGGGCGCGCGCGAGTATGCGGCCGACACGCTGCAGCTGCTGTATGTCGCCAACCGGTTCGAGTTCCGCCCGCAGATGGACGCGTGGCTATCGGCCGGGGCCGTCATCATCTGCGATCGCTATACGGCGTCGAGCGTGGCCTACGGCGAGGCACAGGGCCTGTCGCCCGAGTGGCTGCAGGCGGTGCAGCAGCCGCTGCCGGCGGCGGACATCACGCTGCTGCTCGATATCCCTCCCGAGGTCTCGCTGCAGCGCAAGCAGGCGGCGCGTGATCGGTTCGAACGCGACATGCCCCTGCTGGCTCGGGTGCGTGAGAGTTATCGACGTCAGGCCGGCCAGCGCGGGTGGGTGCTCATCGACGGACAGCAGGCTCCTGATGCCGTGGCTGCGGCGGTGCAGGCCGCCGTCCGAGGTCCGCTCGGGCTGCCGTCAGCGCCGACACGCTGATCGCGCCTGCCGCGCGCAGCACCTCGGCGCATGCCCCCAGCGTGGCGCCCGTCGTCGCGACATCATCCACCAGCAGCACGCGCATGCCGTCGAGCAGACTGTCGTGCGCTGATACGGGTCGTTCCCGGTGCCGTTGCCATCGCTGACACGCCCGCACATCCAGCGCGAAGGCGCCCTGCACGTTGCTGCGCCGGGCAACGCCCCGCAGGTGCACCTGCGGGATGCGGGCTCCTGGTCGACGCAGGAGGCACGCCCACGGACGGCCGAGGTGCCGCGCCAGTTCCTCAGTCTGATTGAAGCCACGCCGGAACCGTCGCCACCAGTGCGAGGGGACGGGGACCACCACATCGGCGCTGGCGAGCAGGGCGTGTCCGGCCTCGGCCATCAGCCGTGCGAGGGGCCTCGCCACGGAGCGCCGGCGGTCGTACTTGAGACAGCGCACCAGTCGTCGCAGGGTGCCCCGGTGCGGCCCGGCGCTGACCAGCGCGTCGAGCAGAGGGGGCATGTCCGCAGCACGCTGCGCGAGCGGATCGAACAGCTCCACGCGCTGCCAGCATTCGGCGCACACGGCCGATGCGAGCGGCTGATCATTGAGGCCGTGGCAGACGGCGCAGGCGGGCTCGACCAGTGCGCACAGCAGCGCCTCGAGGGCGCGGCCTGGCGTCATGGGTGCCGGTGGGGCGATAGCGCCCCGTGAGTGACGCGGTTATTCGCCGGCGTCGACGTCGGCGGTGTCGTCAGTGACGGCCGGGCGGACCGGGTCGGGCACCGCAAAGGGGACCGCGGTGGCCCAGAGACGCTCGAGGCCATAGAAGCCGCGGGCGGTCGGCGAAAACACGTGCACCACCATGTCGAAGTAATCGAGGAGAATCCAGTCGGCCCTGGCCTGTCCTTCGATGGCTGACGGGCGGATGCCTGCCTGCTTGAGTTCGTGTTCGATCGCATCAGCGATGGCCTGCACCTGGCGCGAATTGGCGCCGGTGGCGATCACGAAGAAGTCGGTGAACGCATCGCTGCGGCGCAGATCGAGTACCACCAGTTCGCGCGCCAGTTTGTCCTGGGCGGCGGCGACGGCCAGCTGCACCGCTTTCGGCCACCGTGGGCGACGGGGCTCGGGGGCAGCGGCCGCCTTCCGGGTGGTGACGGTCTTGGCCACAGACGTCCGGGCGCGGGGGCGCGGGATACGCGTATCACTCATGCAAACAGCACTCCACTGAGACACTCACACATACAGCCGATGGTCAGCAATGTATCGCGCGACGCTGTCGGGCACCAAGTCAGCCGGGCTGCCCCCGTCACCGACCAGACGCCTGAGCCCACTCGATGAGATGTCTGGCGTCGTCGCCGTCACCACAAACACCGCAGGCGCCTCCGGCACCACCGGGTGTGCCTCGGGTCCGCAGCGAATCATGCGCCCTGACAGCAGCGGCAGCTGACGGTCCAGATGATCAACCGGATGCCCCGGTCGTGCGACCACCACAAAATGCGCGAGGTCGAGCACGGCGGGGAAGCGATGCCACTGGGCAATGTCTGCAAACGCATCGGCGCCCAGAATGAAGAAGAACGGCGTACCGGGTGACGCGGCACGCAGCGCGTCGAGCGTGTCGGCCGTGTAGGTGCGTCCGGACCGGCGCAGTTCCATATCAGAGACCTCCCAGCCGAGCGGTGCGGCCGCCAGGCGGGCCATGGCCAGCCGATCATCCGCCGAGGCGCGGGGACCGACGGGGCGGTGGGGGGGGGTGCCGCTGGGCATCACCACCACGTGTGACAGGCCGCACACCGATTGCGCGAGCTGACCGATGGCCAGGTGTCCGAGGTGAATGGGGTCGAACGTGCCCCCGAGGATGCCGACGCGGTCGGTCGCGGTCAATGCGACCCGTCTCCGGGTGGCAGGCCGTCCTCGTCTGCGGGGGCCAGGGCCGCCAGGCGCTCAGCCTCCCGTCCCTCGCCGATGGGTTGCCACAGGGCCTCAAGCAGCGCAGGAACGCCGTCGCCGGCAACGGCCGAGATGGCGAAGAACGGAATCTTGAGTGCCCGCGCGCGCTTCTTAAGGGCCTCGATGCGCGTGGTGTCATCCACGGCATCGACCTTGGTGGCGACGATGAGCTGCGGACGGGTGAGCAGCGAGGGATCGTAGAGCGCCAACTCGCGGCGGATGGTATCGAGGTCGACCGCCGGGTCACGACCTGATTCACTCGACACGTCGACCAGATGGGCCAGCACCTTGGTGCGCTCGACGTGGCGCAGGAACTGGTGACCGAGTCCGTGGCCTTCGTGCGCGCCTTCGATGAGGCCGGGCACATCGGCCACGACAAAGCTGCGGTCGCCGCTGAGGGTGACCACCCCGAGGTGGGGCGTCAGCGTCGTGAACGGATAGTTGGCGATTTTCGGACGGGCCGCCGAGATGCGCGAGATGAGCGTGCTCTTGCCCGCATTCGGATAGCCGACCAGACCAACATCGGCCAGCAGTTTCAGCTTGAGGATGAGGGTGCGGTCGTCGCCGGTTTCTCCGGGCTGCACCTTGCGGGGCGCGCGGTTGGTCGACGTCACGAAGTGCGCGTTGCCGAGGCCCCCGCGGCCACCTTTGGCGACCTGCACTTCCTGGCCGAGGGTGGTGAGATCCGCCAGTTCCTCTACCGCACCCGTCTCCGGGTCGCGCACGAGGATGGTGGTGCCGACGGGCACGGGAATGTCGAGGCGCCTGCCGTTGCGGCCATGGCGATTCGAGCCTTCCCCGTGACCGCCGCGCTGTGCAGCGAATTCGGGGTTGTAGCGGAAGTGAACGAGGGTGTTGTGATGGGGGTCGGCGACGAGATAGACCGAGCCGCCGTTGCCGCCGTCGCCGCCGTCCGGACCCCCGCGGGGCACGAACTTTTCGCGGCGGAAGCTGAGGCATCCGCGGCCACCGTCACCGGCCTTGACGTGAATTTCGGCTTCGTCGACGAACATGACCGGGCCTGCCGCAGCAGGTGGGGTGCGCGGTCAGCGCCACGCCGTCATGGCGTGGCGGACCGGCAGCAGATGCCTGAGGCCGAGCCTACTGCTCGGCGGGAATGATGGTGATGAAGCGACCGCGGCTGCCGTGGTCTTCAAACTTCACGGTGCCGGCGATCTTGGCAAACAGCGTGTCGTCCTTGCCCATGCCGACGTTGCGGCCTGGCTTGAACTTGCGCCCGCGCTGGCGGACCAGAATCGAGCCGCCCGTGACGACGTTGCCGTCAAACTGCTTGACCCCGAGGCGCTGCGAATTGGAGTCGCGCCCGTTACGTGAGCTGCCCTGCCCTTTTTTAGTAGCCATGACCCTACGCCTGAATATCGGTGATGCGCACGCGCGTCAGCAGGCTGCGGTGCCCCTGCGTTCGGCGATACTGCTTGCGACGCTTCTTTTTGAAGACGCGAATTTTCTTGGACTTGTCGGTCCGGTCGATCACGCCGACGACCTTCGCCCCATCGACAAACGGGGCCCCGGTTACCACTTCGCCGGCGTCCTTGCCGACAAGCAGCACCTGGTCGAACGAGACAGCCGCGCCGGCTTCGCCGGTGTGGCCATCAACGGCGATGATCGCGCCGGGCTCGACGCGGAACTGGCGGCCGGAGGCCTTGATAATCGCAAACACGGTGATTCTCCGCTTAGTGGTTGCCCCCGTCGACAGGTCGAAGCGAGGCAGGAATTTCAGAGTGTAGCACGGAACCCGGACGCAGGCCACCGGTGGACGGCACGACCCGCGCGGCCAGTCGTCCAGCGGCCCGAGCGCGCGGGGGCCGACGCGCCCCCCGGGGGCGTGGCGCTGAGGGGGTTACTTGAGCAGCACCCGGTTGCCCCGCACCTTCTGCGCCGTCAGGGTGTTGAGCACACTCGGCAGCAGCCGGTCCATCAACTCGAAGTACGATGACAGCGCGGGCGTCTGCTGGTTCGAGTTATACAGAATTTCCTCGCGGAACGATTCGCTATAGACCTGTTCCCCGGTGGCCCCATCGATGAAGACGAAGGTCGGCCGCAGCACAAACCCCTTGCGCTCCATGTAGGTGCGCACGGGCACGACCTGTCGACGCCCGAACTGGTCGTACGTCTCCTGCTCGCGCTGCACAAACCCCGTCCGTTCCTGCGGCAGGAACACCACCGTGCCCGTGAGGATCAGGGGGGCGTCGAGTTCGGCCCCCACCGTCCTCCAGTAGCCGGTATCGGAAAACACCTTGGTATAGGGGTCGAGGTCGGTCTCCGTTCGGGTCACCGGAATGGGACCGGCATTCGGTCCGGCCAGTTCCTGCGCCTTGTCGGTCAGCGATACAGCATCCGCGTCGAGCACCCGCAGGACGTTCTTGTTCCGCAGCTGGTTGCGCAGCAGCCGCACGGTCTCCATGCTCGCATCGAGGTCGTCGCTCGGGCCGGCCACGAAGCCCGCCACATAGATGCGCTGGTATTTCGACACATCGAGCTTGGCCGACACCGGGGCCTGAATGACCACTTCATACACCGTGGTGCTGCAGGCCGATAGCGTCAGCCCGAGCAGGGCCGCCAGCATCCGGGGGGCCCTACGGTGTCGGGCGGGCGCGGGCCGTGCGTTCATTGAGTTCCTTGAACAGTTCGATGTTCTGACGGATGTAGGCGTTGTCTGGCGCCAGGGCCCGGGCACGGTCGTAGGCGACCTGTGCCTTGTCCATCTGCCCCAGCTGTTCGTAGCCGATGGCCAGGTTGTTGAACGCCTGTGCATAGGTGGGGTCGAGCTGCGTGGCGCGCTCCCAACGGTAGACCGCTTCCTTCCACAAGCCCTTCTGCGCGACCTCGATGCCGAACTCGACCTGCTGCCGCGCATCGTCACGCTGCGCCCAAGCGGGCAGGGCTCCCAGCAGCAGCACGAGCACGAACAACGCGAAACGGAAGCGCATCACAGTCTCTGCCGCCACTATAGTCACCGGGTCCGCCGGGCATCAAGCGATTTGACGCCGAGGTCACCGCGATTCGCTGTAGGCTGTAATCAGGTCAGGGGCGCCACGTCTGTTAGGAGTGGTGATGGCCCCCAGTGCACTGCCGCGCGACGCCGCGTGGTTTCCTCGACGGTTGCAGCAGATTCCCGATGCGCCCGCATCCCTGTGGTACGAGGGCGACCCGTCCCGCCTCCCGGCGCCCGCCCGTCCCTCGTTGGCGGTGGTCGGCACCCGCGCGGCCACACGCGACGCCCTCGAACAGACGCGCGAGGTGGCCGACCGCCTTGCGCGGCTGGGCGTCGTCATCGTCAGCGGACTCGCCCGGGGCATTGATGCCGTGGCCCACCGGGCGGCCCTCGACGCCGGCGGGGTGACCATTGCCGTGCTGGGCTCGGGCCTCGACTGCCTCTATCCGCCCGAGCATCGCGAACTGGCCACGCGCATCGCTGCGACCGGCGCGGTGCTGTCCGAGTATCCGCCGGACACGCCACCTCGCCTGTGGATGTTTCCCCGGCGCAACCGCCTAGTGGCCGGTCTGGCCGATGCCGTCCTCGTGGTCGAGGCGCCAGAACGCAGCGGCGCCCTGATTACGGCCGGGGCCGCCGGTGACCAAGGGAAAGAGGTGTTCGTCATGCCCGGGCGATGCGCAGGCGGGCGCAACCGCGGCGGGCACCTGCTCATTCGCGACGGCGCGCGGCTGGTCGAGGGCGTCGACGACATTGTGGCCGATGCCGGCTGGCAGCTCGGCACCCTGTGGCCCGGGAAGGACGCGCCGGGCGAGGCCGCCGAGTTTTCTCTCGACGAGTACACGCGGACGTCGGGGCTCACGGTCTCCGAGGCCCTGGCGCGGTTGCTCGAACTGGAACTGGCCGGCGAGGTGACCCGCGTCGGGGCCAGCCGCTTCCGGACCCGTGCCGGGCGCATGCTAACGTAAGGGCCACGTTGCCCATGGCCAGACCGCTCATCATCGTCGAATCCCCTGCCAAGGCCCGGACGCTGACCCGCTATCTCGGGTCCGACTACCGGGTCGAGGCCAGCTACGGACACGTCCGTGACCTGCCCGACTCGGCCGCCGAAGTGCCGGCGCAGATCAGGCGCGAGCCATGGGGGCGCCTCGGCGTCGATACCGCCGGTGACTTCACGCCCTATTACGTGGTCCCCGCAGACAAGCGGAGATATGTGGCCGCGCTCAAGGCGGCGGTCAAGGATGCCTCGGAGGTGATTCTGGCCACCGACCCCGACCGCGAAGGCGAGTCAATCAGCTGGCACCTGAAGGAGGTGCTCAAGCCCAAGGTCAAGACGCGCCGCATCGTCTTCCACGAAATCACCGAAGACGCCATCAAGAAAGCCTTGCGCGAGAAGGTCGCGGATGTCGATGAAGACCTGGTGCGTGCGCAGGAGAGCCGGCGCATTCTCGACCGCCTCTATGGCTACACCATCTCGCCGGTGCTCTGGAAGAAGGTCCAGACCGGCCTCAGTGCCGGGCGCGTCCAGAGCGTGGCGGTCCGGATCATCGTCGAGCGCGAGGAAGAGCGGATGGCCTTCCGCTCGGCCACCTACTGGGACGTCGCTGCGGCCGTACGGGCCGAGGGGCGCGAGTTTACGGCGACGCTGGTGCGCCTGTCGGGCGAACGCCTGGCGACGGGCAAGGACTTCAGCAGTACGGGGCAGCTGACGGGCGGGAAGGTGCGGCATCTGGCCACCGAGGCCGAGGCCCAGCGTGTGCGTGAAGGCCTGATGCGCGGCCTGCCGTGGACCGTCACCAGTGTCGAGGAAAAGCCCTACACGCAACGTCCGGCACCGCCCTTCACCACGTCGACGCTGCAGCAGGATGCCAACCGCAAGTTCGGCTTCTCGGCCGAGCGAACGATGGAGGTGGCCCAGCGGCTGTTTCAGGGCGTGGACATCGGGGGTGGCGACCTCGAGGGTCTCATTTCGTATCACCGTACCGATTCGACCACCCTCAGCGAGAAGGCCCTGACCGAGGCCGCTCAGGCCGTGCGTGCGATGTACGGCGCCGCCTACCACAAGGGGCCCCGACAGTACTCGACCAAGGTGCGGAACGCGCAAGAGGCCCACGAGGCCATCCGCCCCACTGACTTCCGCCGCATGCCCCAGTCGCTCGAGCGCGTACTCGAGTCTGACGAGCTACGCATCTACGACCTCATCTGGAAGCGGGCCATTGCATCGCAGATGGCCGATGCGCGACTGCTGCGCACGAGTGTCGAGATCACCGGGCGGCTGGCCGCGGGCGGCGAAGACGCTGTGCTGACCGCCAGCGGGAAGGCCATTGAATTTGCGGGCTACCTGCGCGCCTATGTGGAAGGCAGCGACGACCCGTCTGCCGAACTTGACGAGCAGGAGACGCTGCTGCCCAAGCTGGCGGTGGGACAACACATCGAGGCCCCCGACCAGGTCGATGCGCCGCGCATCGCCGTGCGGGTCGAGGCGCAGCACCACGAGACTTCGCCTCCGCCTCGCTACACCGAAGCGTCGCTGGTGAAGAAGCTCGAAGAGGAAGGCATCGGACGTCCGTCGACGTATGCGGCGACCGTGACGACCATCCAGCGCCGGGGCTATGTCACCCGACAGGGCAAGGCACTGGTGCCCAGTTTCACTGCGTTTGCGGTGACACGGCTCATGCGCGATCACTTTGCCGACTATGTCGATGTCTCGTTCACGGCCGAACTCGAGGAAGTGCTCGACAGCATTGCCAACGGCGAGCGCGACTGGCTCGACTTCATCCGTACGTTTTATCGGGGCGATCGGAAGCACAAGGGGCTCGAGCATCTCGTGGAAGACAAGGGGCGGGCGATTGACTATCCCGTCATCGAGGTCGGCGCCGATCCCGAGTCGGGACAGCGCATCCGCTTGCGCATCGGGCGCTACGGGCCCTTCCTGCAGATGGGGGAGGCGACAGACGAGGGGCCGCGTGCGTCGCTGCCGGAGGATCTGGCACCGGCCGACCTCACGGTTGACAAGGCCGCGGCCCTGCTGAAGGCCAAGGCGCAGGGACCGCAGTCGCTCGGGACCGATCCCGACACGGGGCTGCCGATCTACGTGCTGTTGGGTCGCTTCGGCGCCTATGTGCAACTGGGAGAGACGCCCACCGAAAAGGACGCGGAGAAACCCCGACGCGCGTCGCTCGACCGTGGCCAGACGCCGGATACGCTGACGCGCGACGATGCCCTGAAGCTGCTGTCGTTGCCGCGCACGCTCGGGGCGGGCACCGATGGTGAGCCGATTCAGGCGAATCGCGGCCGGTTCGGTCCCTACATCAGGCACGGCGACGACTTCCGCTCGCTCGAGGCGACCGACGATGTCTACACGGTGACGCTTGAACGTGCCCTGGCCCTGCTGGCCCAGCCCAAGCGCGGGCGCGCCCAGCGCGGTGCGCCGAAGGAACTGCGGGCACTCGGTGCCCATCCGCGCTCAGGCGAGGCCGTGCGGATGCTGGAAGGCCGCTATGGTCCGTATGTCACCGACGGGACGACGAATGCCTCCATCCCCAAGGGGACGGCGCCAGAGTCGGTGACGCTGGACCAGGCGGTGTCGCTGCTCGATGCCCGCGACGGCAGCAGTCCCTCGGGTGGTCGTGGTCGCGGGGGGGCGCGCAAGACGACCGGCGGTGCCAGAGGCGCGAAGCGGGCGGCTCCGGCACGTGCCGCGTCGGCGAAGAAGGCGTCGCGACCGGCGTCGAGCGCCGGTGTGACTGTGAAGAAGCGCAGCGCCGCGACGGCGGCGACGAAGACGGGCGCGGCCCGTGCGAAGAAGGCGGCTGGCCGGCGAAAGGCATGATGCACATCATCGGAGGAGGCCTGGCCGGATGCGAGGCGGCATGGCAGGCCGCAGCGCTCGGTGTCGATGTGGTGCTGCACGAGATGCGTCCGGTACGTCCGACGGCGGTGCATCAGACCGACGGCCTGGCCGAACTGGTGTGCAGCAATTCGTTCCGCGGCGACAAGCTCGACAACGCGGTCGGGTTGCTCAAGGAAGAGATGCGCCGCCTCGGGTCGCTGGTGATGCGGTCGGCCGACCGCGCACGAGTCCCGGCGGGGGCCGCACTCGCCGTCGACCGCCACGTGTTTTCTGACGAGATGACGCGGGCTGTCTCGTCGCATCCGCGCATCACGGTGGTGCGCGACGAGATCACGCAGATACCTGGGCCCGAGTGGTCACCGGTGATCATTGCGACCGGCCCCCTCACCTCCGACGCGCTGTCGGCGGACATTCAACGGATGGTGGGCGCCGAGCACCTGTCCTTCTACGACGCCATCAGCCCGATTGTGCTGGCCGAGTCGATCGACATGACCCGGGTGTTCCGCGCGTCGCGCTGGGCTCGCAATGTGTGGCGTCCCTCGGGGGATGGCAGCGGCGCGCTGGTGCCGCCGGCGCCGACCGACGTGCCCGAGGGTGACTATCTCAACTGCCCGATGACGCGCGACGAGTACGACGTGTTCTACGACGCGCTGATCGCGGCCGAGTCGGCGACGGTGCACGACCTCGACACGGCGACGTTTTTCGAAGGCTGCCTGCCCATCGAGGTGATGGCTCATCGCGGTCGCCACACGCTGCGCTTCGGCCCCATGAAGCCGGTGGGCCTGACCGACCCGACGACCGGTCGCTTTCCATATGCCGTGGTGCAGCTGCGACAGGACACGTTAGCCGGCGATCACTTCAGCCTCGTGGGCTTCCAGACCCAGATCAAGTGGGGCGAGCAGGCCCGCATTCTCCGCATGATTCCCGGCCTCGGGCAGGCCGAGTTCGTGCGGTTCGGCATGGTGCACCGCAACACCTACATCTGCGGCCCGCGCGTGCTACGGCCGACCTGGCAGACGCGCCTGCGTGACGACCTGTTGTTCGCCGGCCAGGTCTCCGGGGTCGAGGGGTATGTCGAGTCGGCAGCCTCGGGTCTGCTGGCGGGCATCAACGGCGCACGCCTCGTGCTGGGCCTCGCCCCCCAGGTGCTGCCTCGAACCACGGCCCTCGGCGCGCTGGCGCATTACGTGTCGCACGCCGATCCCGACCACTATCAGCCGACGAACATCACGCACGGCATCATGGAACCACTGCCGCAGCCACCGCGGGACAAGGCCCGTCGGAAGGCGCTGCTCGCGGAGCGTGCCCTGGCCGATCTCGATGCGAGCACGCACACCGGGGCCCTGGCCGGGGCCGGTGCCTGACGGCCATGCCCACCAGTCGCCCCGCCCTGCGTAGCCACGGTCGGCGTCGGACATCCCGCGACGCAGGTCTGGGCGATGAGGCCCCGTCGCATCTCCGCGATCATCTTCGGGCGTTTCTCGACTATCTCTCGCTGAACCTGAACCTGTCGCCGCACACGGTGCGTGCGTATGACGCCGACGTCAGCCAGTATCTGTCCTGGGTGGCGTCGACGCAGGGTACCCGGCTGTCAGCGGTCGCGCCGCAGACCCTCGACGCCGACAGCGTCCGCGGCTGGCTGGCGGGGCTGAACCGTGTGGGCCAGGCCCGGGCGAGTGTGGCACGCAAGCTGTCGGCCGTGCGGGCGTTCATGCGCTATCTGCGTCGAGAGACGGTGGTCGCTGCGGATCCGACGCAGGCGGCGGTGGCTCCGCGCCTCGACCGTACGATTCCGGTACATCTCTCGGAAACCGAGATGGCGACGCTGCTCGACAGCATCGACACGGCCACGCCGGCCGGCGCGCGTGATCGGGCGCTGTTCGAGCTGTGCTACGCATCGGGCCTCAGGCTCAGTGAGCTGGTTGGCATCGATCTCGACGATATCGACCTCGGGGCGCGACTGGTACGGGTGCTTGGCAAGGGCGGCAAGGAACGGGTGGTGCCGTTCAACCAGTCGACCGTGCAGGCGATCAGGGCGTGGCTGCCGGGCCGGACCTCGTTGCTGACCACTGCGCGCTCACGGCCGGCACCCGTGCGTGGCACCACTGCGCGTGAGTCGCGCCGGCGGGGGCGCCTGCCCGAACCGCTCTTCATCAACCAGCGGGGCGGGCGGCTGACGGGACGCAGTGTCGATCGCCTGCTGCGCGTGTATGTCGCGCGCGTCAGCACACGGATGGGTGTCAGTCCGCACGCGCTGCGCCATTCATTTGCGACACACCTGCTGCAGCGGGGCGCCGATCTGCGCGGTATTCAGGAACTGCTGGGCCATGCGCGGCTCAGTACTACCGAGCGCTACACACACCTCAACACGGCTGAGCTGCAGGCGGTCTACCGGCAGGCACATCCGCGCGCCCGCCTCAGCGCGTCACCGGATCAGGCGGGGCCTCGAACTCGGTCGTCAGCATCTCCCACTGACCCAGCAGGTCGCCCACGGTCCACATGAGGGACTGGTGCTCGTCGGTGGCGCTGCGCGCAGCTGCCGGGTCGGCATAGAAGGCCGGGTCGGCCATCTGCGCTTCGAGCGTCTTGATACGGGCTTCAGCCTCTCCGATGCGGGCTTCCAGTTCACTGATGCGGGCGGCCAGCGCCTTGCGTGCGCGTTCAGCCCGGCGCTGCTCGGCGTCATCGCGCTTCCGGGCGGCGTAGTCCTTCGGCGCCGCCGCGCCCGGCGATGCCCCGCGTGCGGGCTCCGCTGCCGTGGCGGGGGCCTTGCGTCGGGCGTTCTCGGGTGTCGGCGTTACGGGCGGTGCCTGCGCGCCCTGCTGCTGTCGCCATAGGAAGGCTTCGTAGGTGCCTGGATACATCACCGCCTCGCCCTGGCTCACCTCGATGATCTTGGTTGCGAGACGGTCAACGAAGTAGCGGTCGTGCGAGACGAAAATGAGGGTGCCGCCATAGTCTTCCAACGCCTCGAGCAGCACATCCTTGGAATCGAGGTCGAGGTGATTGGTGGGTTCGTCGAGCAGGAGGGTGTTCGACGGGTGCAGCAGCATGCGGGCCACGGCCAGCCGGGTCCGCTCCCCCCCGGACAGCACGCCGGCCTTCTTGTAGATGTCGTCACCCGAAAAGAGGAATCCGCCCAGGATGTTGCGGATCGCCGGAATCATCGCGTGTGGCGAGCCGTCGGCGAGTGTCTCGTGCACGGTGAGGGCCGGATTGAGTCGCGTGGCTTCGTCCTGGGCGAAGTACTGCATGACGACATCGTGCCCGAGGACGCATGCGCCCTGGTCGGGCACCTCGGCACCCGACAGCAGCCGCATGAGGGTCGACTTGCCGGCGCCGTTGTGGCCCACCAGCGCGATGCGGTCGCCGCGCTCAATGTGCAGCGACACGTCGCGCAGCACGACCTTGTCGCCGTAGGCCTTCCGGGCGTGCGTGAGCGTCATCACCGTGCGCCCGCTCTTGCTGGCCGGCGGAAACTGGAAGCGGATGCGCTTCCGTTCGGGGGGCACGTCGATGGGCTCGACCTTCTCGAGCATCTTGACCCGGCTCTGGACCTGGGCGGCCTTGGTCGCCTGATACCGGAACCGGTCGATGAAGGCCTGAACGCGCGCCACTTCCTCGTCCTGTCCGCGCTTGGCCTCGCGGAGCCGCTCGAGCCGGGCATCGCGCTCCTCGAGGTAGCGCGAGTAGTTGCAGTGGTAGTCGGTGATGGTCTTCAGCGACAGGTCGGCGATGCGTGTGACGACGGCGTCGAGGAAGTAGCGGTCGTGTGACACCACGACCACCGCCCGCGGATACGACCGCAGGTATTCCTCCAGCCAGTTGCGTGCCTCGAGGTCGAGGTGGTTGGTTGGCTCGTCCAGCAGCAGCAGGTCGGGGGCGCTTAGCAGCAGCTTGGCCAGGGCCAGCCGCATTTGCCAGCCGCCTGAGAGGTGCTCGGCCATGTCGCCGAAGGTTCCCTGGGGAAAGCCGAGGCCGGCCAGCACCGTGCCGACTTTCTGGTCGAGCTGATAGCCGTCGGCCAGGCGGAAGCGGTCCTGCACGTCGGCGTAGCGGGACAGGAGGGCCTCGTGCTGGTCCTCCCCGAGTGCGGGGTCGGCCAGCTGGCCTTCGATACGGAGCAGTTCGGCCCGCATGTCGAGCAGGGGCTTGAGTGCCTGGCTGGCCTCATCCGCGATGGTGCGACCGCGATGCGAGAGGCCATCCTGTGGCAGGTAGCCCAGGGTCAGGTAGCCGGGCCGCTGCACGAGGCCGGCGTCGGGCTCGTCGAGTCCGGCCAGCATCTTGAGGAGCGTGGTCTTGCCGGCGCCGTTCGGGCCGCAGAGTCCGACGCGGTCGCGGTCCCCGATCTGCCAGGTCACCGCCTGCAGCAGAACCCGGTCGCCGAAGGCCTTGCTGAGTGCCTGAAGCTGCAGCACTAGTCGCCAATGGCCCGGGCCGTAGCGGCGAGCACCTGCGGAGCCCGGAAGGGCTTGGTCAGGTAGCCGGTGACCCCGAGATTGACGGCTTCGATGGCGCTCTGTTCCGAGGAATATCCGGTGATGATCAGCACCGGCATCGACGAGGCCAGGTGCCGCGCTTCCCGAATGAGGGCGATGCCGTCCACATTGGGCATCTTCAGGTCGCTGATGAGCAGATCATACGGCTGCTGGCGCAGGCGCTCGATCCCCGTCCGGCCATCAGGCGCCGTGTCCACGTCATACTCGGCCATGGCCAGCATCTTGGACAGCAGTTCCCGGATACTTTCCTCATCGTCCACCACGAGAACACGGGGCCGACCGACGGGCATCGGTCGCGGGCTGACGGCGTCCGCACTGGTCTGGATGACGGGTGGCCGGTTCAGCCGCTCGGCATTAAGCCACGCATCAACATCGCCCTTTCGGAACCGCCACTGCCGACCGACGCGGACAGCCGGGATCTTGCCGGCCTTAATCAATCGGTAGACCGTGCGCAGCTTGACCTGCAGGTAGGCCAGCACTTCCTCCGTGGTCATAATGACCTCGGGCTGTGACGGGTTGGTGGGCATGAACACCTCGCTCAAAATAATTGTATTGGAAATGGTTGTTTTTGCACGGAACGACGGAGCTGGGGACAGACTATTTCCGCCCCGCCGTCGTCTCATTCCACAGGCATCAACAATGGGAACCGCCGCCGTGGCCGAACCGACGTGGACCGACGAAGAACTGGTCGCCCGCTCCGTAGCAGGTGACCACGACAGCTTCAACCTGCTGATCCGTCGCTGGGAGCGTCCCATCTACGCCCTGGCGTTCAGGGTGCTTGGCCGCGAGGACGATGCCAGGGAGATCTGTCAGGACACGTTCCTTCGGGCGTTCCGTGCCCTACCCGGGTTCAAGGGCGAGGCCAAATTTTCGTCGTGGCTCTACCGCATCACCCTCAACCTGTGTCGTGACTGGTTGCGACGGAAGAAGCGCACGCCGGTGGTGCAGGTTCCCGAGGGGCTCGACCTCTGTGCACTGGCGGCTGCGCAGGGCCCGGTGGAGTCCATCGAAGACCTGGTGGCGCGTCGGCAGTTGAGTGCGTCGGTGGCGGCGGCCATGCGGCTGCTGCCGGACGAGCAACGGACGGCCATCGTCCTGAAGGAATTCCATGGCCTGACCTTCCAGGAAATCGCGGACCTCCAGCAGATTCCGTTGAGTACGGTGAAGACCCGGCTTTACCAGGGCCTGAGCGTGCTGCGGCGCACGCTTGATGTGTCGAGGGTGTCATGACCGAGCGGGTGTGTGGCGAGCACGAGGTGCTCATCGGCTATCTCTACGACGAACTGCCCCCGGCCGACCGCCGGGTGTTCGAGCGGCATCTGGCGCAGTGTGACCTGTGTCGCGATGCCCTCGAGGGCTTTGGCCGGGTGCGTGAAGGGCTGGGGGTCTGGATGCCGCCCAACCTTCCCCTCACGGTCGATGTGGATGCCGCGGCGGGGCCGCGTGCCGCCACGCCGTTCGACGCTCCTGCAGCGGGGGCAGACCTCCGTGACGCGGTGGCGTCCTCGACCCCGTGGATGCCGTGGGCCCGGGCTGCCGCCATCGTGCTGATGGCAGGTGCGGGCATGGCCGCCGCCAATCTGCACGTGACGATTTCGAGAGGCTCGGTCACCCTGTCGACCGGATGGCTGACGCCACCGTCGGCGGCATCGGGCGCTGCCTCCCTCCCGATGTCGTCGACGGTGGTGCCGCCAGTCGCCGCCTCCGCCACCGCTGGGGCCGACTGGCGCACTGCCCTGACACAGCTTGAGGCGTCTCTGCGGGACGAACTGGCGGCGATGCGGACCTCGGCGCCCGCGCCCGGTGCCGAACGCATACGTGCCACGGCCCCGGGCGATGTGTCCCTCGAACGCGTGCGTGCCCTGATTACCGAGAGCGAGCAGCGGCAGCAGCGCGAACTGGCGCTACGCCTGACGCAGTTCGGTCGCGACGTCGACCAGCAGCGACGCACGGATCTGGTACGCATTAATCAGGGCTTCGGGCAGTTTGAGGGAAGGACCGGTGCCGAGATCGCGCGGCAGCGGCAGATGATCGACTACATCATGCGGGTCTCGGCTCCACCTCCCCAGCAGTGAACGCGATGCGCCAGCGAGGAACACTCATGACTTTCATGACCATCGTCCATGCGACGCGCAGGCGTCGGCTCCTGATGCTGCTGTGTGCGGCGGCCTGTGTGCCGGGCATCGCCCTCGCGCAGGCGACGCGGCCCGCCCCGGCATTCCCGGCGGCGTCGCGGGTCGACCTCGCGGAGCTCCGGCACCAGGTGTATGTCATGGAAGGGGCGCTCGTACGGGCCGTCGAGTTCGGTGCCCAGACGCTCAGCCGCGAGATTCGCGCCGTGGTGCCCGACCTGTTCCTGCTGAGCGGGTCGGCCCAGGCTCACGGGGTCTATCTCGACGGCTACGGCATTTTTTTCGATGTGTCGGTGCCACTGCTGCGGCAGAGCATGGCGTGGGGGCTGCGGATGATGCTGCAGCAGGATGACGTGGCCATGCGTGAGGACCTCGCGGCCCTGCGCGGGCTGGTGCAGCGCGAGACTGATCCGCGCGCGCGCAGGTCGCTCGAGGCCGCCCTGGCGCGGCTCGAGGCGCAGGCATCGCCCTTCGGGGGCGGGAGTGGCGTGTTTCCGCCTTCCTTGGGTTCGACCCCGGTGGGTGGCGCGCCGGCGACGGCGCAACCGACTGGTCTGCCTGCGCCCCTGTCGCCGGGACGCCCAGCGGCGGTCGTCGGCCAGACGGGGCGCCCGGAGGTAGACCCGGCACGCGTGATGGATGCCGGGCGCCTGTACACCGAGTCGGTGCAGCGTGCGCTCATCGATGCGATGCTCGACTTCAGCGGTCCGATGAACCTGGCGGCGGGTGAGTGGCTGACCGTGGCGGCGCGCGACAACGCCGAGCGCGATGCCCTGGCCCCGCAGGACCCGTACGAAGCGTCGGTCACAGTGCTGCTTCGCATCAGCGGCGCCGACTTGCGCGAGTACCGGTCGGGGGTGATCGACAAAGCCACGGCGCGGGCCCGGGTCCGCATCGGCGAGTTCTAGGCCATCGGCCCCTGTCGCCGGTGGCGGTCGTGTCGTAGACTTACCAGTCATGAACGTGCCCCTGTGGCGCCGCATGGGCGGCATTTCTCTGCTGCTGGGTCTGCTGCTCGCGCTGTCGGGCTGCACCCGGAACATCGATGTGATCGCCGCGCTCGAGCCGGTCGATGTCGTCACCGGATGGTTCGACGCCGGTCTTGTCCAGGGGGGCAAGAATAAGCTGGTGCCTACCGTCTCGCTCAAGCTCCGCAACCGGTCGGCGGATCCGGTGCAGCGCGTCTACATCCAGGCGGTGTTCCGCCGGGTGGGCGAAATGGAAATGTGGGGCGAACATCTCGGATGGGCCATCCGCGAGCCCCTCTCGCCCGGCGGCACCACCGAGGCGCTGGTCATGCACAGCAACCTCGGCTACACCGGCGATGGCGTCGGCCGGATGGATATGCTGCAGCACTCGCAGTTTCTTGACGCCAAGGTCGAGGTCTACCTGCGGCAGGGGTCACAGACCCTGACCAAGCTCGCCGAGTATCCGGTGCAGCGCCAGTTGCTGCGGCCCTAGCCGCGTCGTCATGGCGTCCGCTCCTGCCTCCGCTTTGCTTGAACGGCGCCTCGGTCCTTTCGACGCAGCCGCCATCATTGTCTCGAACGTCATCGGGGGCGGCATCCTCTTCACGCCGCCGCAGGTCGCCGCCAGGGTGCCCGACCCGTGGTGGTTCCTGGGCACCTGGCTGGCCGGTGGCCTGCTCGCCTTTGCCGGAGCCATGGCCTACGCCGAACTCGCCGCCGTGCGGCCCCGCGCGGGGGGCGAGTACGTGTATCTGCGGGCCGCCTTCGGGAACCTGCTAGCCTTCCTGTCGGGATGGACCTCGTTTGTCGCGGGCTTTGCGGGGGCCATCGCCGCCAGTGCGTCTGTGCTGGCCTTTTACCTGAGCCGCTTCATTCCCTGGGTCGGGTCAGACGCCGTGGCCGTGACGGTGCCGCTGCCGCTGGTGACGCTGACCATCACACCGCAGACGATGACGGCGCTGGCCGCCATCTGGCTCATGGCCCTCGTGCATCGACGCGGGGTCGGCCCCGGACGGATTGTGAGCAATCTGCTGGCCAGTCTCAAGGTCGGGGCCCTGCTGCTGTTCATTGGGCTGGGCGTGGCGTGGGGCACCGGCGACGTGGCGCACCTCCAGCCGATCGACCATGCGCCCATCGCGCCGACCACGTGGCTATTTGCGCTGATTCCCGTGATGTTCACCTACTCGGGTTGGAACGCCGCCGGATACATCGCCGAAGAGGTGCGCGACCCGGGACGGAACGTGCCCAGGGCGCTGGCGCTGGGGACACTGACCGTCATCGCGATTTACGTCTGCCTGAATGCACTTTATCTGTTCGTGTTTCCCGTCCAGACGCTGGCCACGCTGCAGGGCAGCGTGCTCGACAAGATCGCCGAGTCGCTGCTCGGGGCCGCCGCGGGCGACATCATGGGCGTGGTGTCAATCGTGGGGTTGTTGGCCAGTATCAGTGCCATGACCTTTGCCGGGCCGCGCGTGTACTTTGCCATGGCTCGCGACGGCCTCTTCTTCGCGTCGGCGGCGCGCGTGCATCCTGTGCACAAGACGCCAGCGGTGGCGATTGTGGCCCAGTCGATCTGGGCCACACTGCTGGTGCTCACCGGCCGTGCCGATTCACTGACGACCTACACCGGATTTGCGGTGGTGCTGTTTGCCGGTCTCGGCGTGATGTCGCTCTTCATGCTGCGTCGGCAGGAACCGGATGCCCCGCGACCCTACAGGGCCCTCGGCTACCCGGTCGCCCCGGCGGTGTTTGCGGTGGCCAGCACGCTGATTGTGGGCAACGCGCTGTGGACCGATCTGGGGCGTCCCCTTCTCGAGGGGCGGGCGCTCGGGCCTTCAGCGGCCGGGCTGTTTGTCATCGGCATGGGCCTTCCCCTGTATTGGTGGCTCGCCCGGCGTCGCGCCGGTGCGTCCTCATGAGAAACTAATGACGCATGTTCCTGCGTGTGCCAGCGTCACCCGAGCGCCGTTTCCGTGCGCGCCGTGGTGTCTCTGGCGCGGCTGTCCTCCTCGGTCTGCTCGCCGGCGCGGCGTGTGGACGGAAAGCGCCCCCGCTGGCACCGCTGCCGCGTCTGGCCGAAGCCCCCGCCCAGGTGACCGCCACGCGCATCGAAGACGAGGTGCTGGTGGCATTCACTGTCCCTGCAGCGAACCAGGGGGGGCGTACGCCCGCCGATGCATCGGTGCTTGAACTGTACGGCGTGACGGCCTCGGCACCGCCGTCGGGCACCGACCTGACGCGCGCCGCGGTGCGTGTGATGACGGTGCCAGTCTATGTGCCCCCGCCACCCGTGCCGGAGCCACTGCCCGACGCCCCACCGGCATCGCCCCTGCCTGTGCCGGAGGGATTTGCCCAGGGTGCGCCCGGTGTGCTCAGGGAAACCCTGACCGCGGCCCTGCGCGACGCCACGGTCCTGCCTGATACGACACCGGTGCGAGTGCCGGAGCCGGACGTCGAGGAGGACGACCCCCTGCGACTGTCGCCGCCCGTCGCGGGGCCGTCCGCGTTTGGCGAGCTCAAGCGCTACTATTTCCTGCGCGCGACGGACGGTGGACGGCGGCGCGGGGCCGCCAGTGCCGTGGTGTCGGTGCCCCTGCAGCCAGGCAGCGGTGCCCCTGTCGACCTCGAGGCCACCTACACCGACACCACACTGACGCTGACGTGGGGCGCCGGGGTCGGAGCCTGGACGGCACCGCCGGCCAGCACCGAGAAGGTGATTGCGTCAACGCCGCTGGTGCCCGTGCAGCCACCCACGGAATATTTCGTGTATGCGGTCGAGGAGTCGGAGAGGTCTACGGCCGAGACGCCGTGGACGCTGCAGGTGCCCAGGCCACTGAATCCCACGCCGCTGGCCACGACCACGTTTGCCGTGCCGGGCAGCGTGGTGTTCGGCACCCCGCGCTGTTTCGCGGTGCGCGGAGTGGATACCTTCGGTACGGCGAAGGTCCTGAGTCCTGTGTCGTCCACCGTGTGCGTGACGCCATCCGACACGTTTGCTCCCGCCGCGCCGGCGCGATTGGCCGCGATTGGTGGTGTGGGTGTTGTCAGCCTGGTGTGGGAAGCCAACATCGAGGCCGATCTGGACGGCTACCTGGTGCTGCGCGGCCTGGAAGGTGCCGAGACGCTGACCGCGCTGACACGCGAGCCGATTCAGGAGACCACGTTTCGCGATACCTCGGTGACGCCCGGGGTGCGCTACGACTATGTGGTGGTGGCCGTCGATCGGGCGACCCCGCCCAACCGCAGTGAATGGTCGGCGCGGGTGACGGAAGCCGCACGAGTTCCCGAGGAGTAAACACACGATGGACCGTATCTACCGGGCAAGGCAGGGCATGGGCGGGCGCTATGTGCTCGAACGCGATGGCACGTTCTACTGGCTGGGCGGAGATATTTTCGGCGACTACTGGGCGGGCCGCGAAGTGGATCGCGGCGAGCGCCTCGAGTGGGTGGCGCCGGTGCGGCCCTCTATCGTGGTGGCCATCGGCCTCAACTACAAGGACCACGCCGCCGAGATGAACAAGAAGCTGCCGGCCGAGCCGATGGTGTTCCTGAAGCCGGCCACGGCCGTGATTGGACCCGAGGAGCCAATTCGCCTGCCCGACTGGGCCGGGCGCATCGAGCACGAGGCCGAGATGGCGGTGGTCATGGGCCGCACGGCCTCCCGCGTCACGGCTGACGATGCGATGAGGTATGTGCTGGGGGTGACGTGCCTGTGCGACGTAACGGCGCGCGAGCTGCAGGTCAAGGATGTGCAGTATTCGCGAGCCAAGGGCTTTGACACCTTCGCGCCGATGGGCCCTTGCATCGCGGTGGGACTCGACCCGTCGGCCCTGCCCATCGAGGGTTGGGTCAATGGCGAGCGGCGCCATGCCTCGAACACCGATCAGCTGATCTTCCCCGTGCCGGCGCTCATCGAGCATGTGACGCGGTTCATGACCCTGCAGCCGGGCGACGTGATCACCACGGGCACGCCGTCGGGCGTCGGTCCGCTCGTGCCGGGCGACCGGATGATGGTGAAGATCGAGGGTGTGGGGACCCTGTCGAATCCCTGTGTCGCCGGGTGACACCGATGTCGATGACGCCTGTGGAAGACCTGCGTGCCCGTGAACGGCGGGCCGAGGACGGTGGGGGGGCCGATCGGCTGCGGAAGCAGCATGCGGCCGGCAAGCTCACGGCTCGCGAACGCATCGACCTGCTCTTCGACCCAGGGACGTTCGAGGAAGTCGACAAGCTGGTGACGCACCGCTGCCGTGACTTCGGCATGGAGGCTCAGGTGTTTCCCGGCGACGGCGTCATCACCGGGCACGGGCGCGTGCACGGGCGCGTCGTCTATGCCTTCGCGCAGGATTTCACCGTGTTTGGCGGGTCGCTCTCCGAAACCAACGCCGCGAAGATTTGCAAGGTGATGGACATGGCAGTCCGCAACGGCTGTCCGGTCATCGGCCTAAACGATTCGGGAGGCGCGCGCATCCAGGAGGGTGTCGTGTCGCTGGGTGGCTACGCTGACATTTTTTTGCGGAACACGATGGCATCGGGCGTAGTGCCGCAGATTTCCGCCATCATGGGACCGTGTGCGGGCGGCGCCGTCTATTCGCCGGCCATCACCGACTTCACCATCATGGTGAAGGACACCAGCTACATGTTCGTCACGGGGCCTGATGTCATCCGTACCGTCACACACGAGGACGTGACCAAAGATGCACTCGGCGGCGCGATGACGCACAACGCGATCAGCGGTGTGGCGCACTTTGCCGTGGCAGACGATCGCGAGTGCCTGCTGCTCATCCGCGAGTTGCTGTCCTTCATGCCCGGAAACAATCTCGACGAGGCCCCGCGGCTCGTGACCGAGGACGCGACCGACCGCGAAGACGAGTCGCTCGACGCGCTCGTCCCGGTCTCGCCGAATCAGCCGTACGACATGCTCGACGTGATTCACACCGTGGCCGACGAAGGATATTTCCTCGAAGTGCATGAGCACTATGCGAAGAACATCCTTGTGGGCTTTGCGCGCCTGGGCGGCCGGCCCGTGGGCATCGTGGCCAATCAGCCGGCGCACCTGGCGGGCACCCTCGACATTGATGCCTCGGTGAAGGGCGCGCGCTTCGTGCGCTTCTGCGACGCGTTCAACATTCCGCTGGTGACGTTCGAGGATGTGCCGGGCTTCCTGCCGGGCACGGTACAGGAATACGGCGGCATCATCCGCCACGGGGCCAAGCTGCTCTACGCCTTTGCCGAAGCGACGGTGCCCAAGGTGACGGTCATCACGCGGAAAGCCTATGGCGGGGCGTACTGCGTGATGGCGAGCAAGCATCTGCGCACTGACTTCAACTATGCGTGGCCCACGGCCGAAATCGCGGTGATGGGTGCCGAGGGTGCCGTGAACATCCTCTACAAGCGCGAAATCGAGCGCGCCGACGATCCGGCAGCGATGCGCGCCGAGAGGGTCGCCGAGTTCCGCAGGAAATTCGCGAACCCCTACGTGGCAGCCGAGAAGGGCTATGTCGACGAAGTGATTCTGCCGCGCACGACGCGGCGGAAGCTTATCCAGGTGCTGGCCGCGCTCGAGGGCAAGCGCGAGACGCTGCCTCGCAAGAAGCACGGCAACATTCCGCTGTGAGGCCGCCACGATGACTGCAGGGCGCGCCATGAAAAAAGTACTGATCGCCAACCGCGGCGAGATTGCGGTGCGCATCATCCGGGCCTGCCGTGATCTCGGACTATCGACCGTGGCAGTCTATTCGGACTGTGATCGCGCGGCGCTGCATGTCCGGATGGCAGACGAGGCATACGGGGTCGGTCCGAATCCGCCCCGAGAGAGCTACCTGCGCATCGATCGGATGATTGAGGTGGCACGGCAGAGCGGAGCCGATGCCGTGCATCCGGGGTACGGCTTCCTTGCCGAGAACGAAGACTTTGCGGCTGCCTGCGCCGGGGCGGGCCTGACGTTTGTCGGCCCGTCGCCAGAGGCGATCACGCTGATGGGCAGCAAGACGGCTGCGCGTCAGGTAGCGATGGCCGTCGGCGTGCCGGTGGTGCCCGGTACCGAGACGCCGATCGCCGACGATGTGTCGGACGAGGACGTGCTGGCGGTGGCCGAGCGCATCGGTTATCCCCTGATGCTGAAGGCCGTGGCCGGCGGTGGTGGCAAGGGCATGCGGATGGTCACCGAGGCGGCGGACCTGCCGTCGGCCCTGCGGGCGGCACGGTCGGAAGCAGGCTCGGCCTTTGGTGATTCGGCCGTGTATCTCGAGCGGCGTCTCCTCGCCCCGCGACACATTGAGGTACAGCTGCTGGCGGACCACTACGGCACGGTGGTGCCGTTTGTCGAACGCGAATGTTCCATCCAGCGCCGGCACCAGAAGGTGGTGGAAGAAAGCCCGTCGCTGGCCGTCTCACCCGACCTGCGCCGGCGCATGACCGATGCCGCTGCGGCGGTGGCGCGGCAGGCCGGCTACAACAATGCCGGCACGATCGAGTTCCTGCTCGATGAGGACGGGTCGTTCTATTTCCTTGAAATGAACACGCGCCTGCAGGTGGAACATCCGATCACGGAACAGGTGACGGGCATCGATCTGGTGCAGTGGCAGCTGCGCATTGCGCGTGGCGAGCGGCTGACGATCGATCCGGCACGGGCGGTTGCGCCGCGCGGACATGCCGTCGAGTGCCGCATCTATGCGGAAGACCCCGATACCGGTTTCATGCCGTCGCCGGGTCGCGTGCACGGGTTGCGGGTGCCGCAGGGGCCCGGGGTGCGCGATGACAGCGGCATGTATGAAGGCGGCGATGTGCCCATTTACTACGATCCGATGATCTCGAAGCTCATTACATGGGCCGATGATCGGGTGACGGCGCTGGCACGCATGCGGCGTGCCCTTGCCGAATACGAAGTGTGCGGCATCCGCACAACGATTCCGTTCTTCCGCTGGATTCTCGAAGACGACGACTTCCAGGCGGGTCGGTTCGATACGACATTCATCGATCGCAAACTCGGGACACGGGGCGGCGAGCCGCTGGTGCCGTGCACGGGGCAGCACGAGCAACTGGCAGCCATTGCGGTCGCCGTGCGGATGCGGATGGGCACGGCGACGATCGCCCCGCCCCCGGTGGCCCACGTTCCGAGCCGGTGGCAGCAGGCCGCGCGGCAGTCGGGCCTGCGGTCGTAGCGCACGCAGCAAGGAGCCATTGTGCACGTGGAACTCGACATCAACGGGAGACGCCGGCAGGTGGAGGTGAGTGGCAGTGGCGAGCAGCTGACCGTCATCGTCGACGGGCAGGCCTTTCTCGTCGACGCGCGTCAGGTGGCGGGCGATGGTCTGTCGCTGGTTGTGGCCGACACCGACGGCGTACGCCGCAGCATCGACACCACAGTCTCGGCCCAGCGAGGCGGGGGCTATGCCGTCGCACTTGATGGACACACCATCATGGCGATGCCGGTGTCGCGCTTCGGCCGAAGGGGCAGCGATGCCGGTGCGGCCGGCAGTGGCCCGCAGCAGGTGACGGCCCCGATGCCGGGCAGGGTGGTGCGGATGCTCGTCGCCCCAGGGGATGCGGTCGTCCCGAAGCAGGGGCTCGTGGTCGTCGAGGCCATGAAGATGGAAAACGAACTCAAGGCGACCCGCGCCGGCACGGTGAAGATGGTGCGCGCCGTCGAAGGCCAGTCCGTGGACGCAGGCGCCCTGCTGGTGACGGTGGAGTAGCCGCGCGTGCATCCCCGCCTGACTGCTCTCGCACGCTCGGCCCGGGCCACCGGGCTGACGCTGGCGATTGTCACGGCGGTGGTGCTGGTCAGCGTGGTCAACATCGACCTAGGGCCCGTGCTGCGGAGCCGCGCCGAGGCATTCGGGCGCACGTGGTTCGACCGCGGTGTGCACATCGGGCGGCTGGGCGTGCAGATTGGACAGGGCCGCCTGGTCATCGACGACCTGGTGATCGATGGCATGTATGAGGGAGAAGATCCGTGGCTGGTGGCGGATCGCGTCGAACTGACCCTCACGTGGCGGACGCTCGTCGACCGCGAACTGCGCATCGATGCCGTCGAGGTGCGCGACTGGACGATGGTGCTCGAGAGCTATCCCAACGGGCGCCAGACGTTTCCCCGAGTCACAGGACCGCCACGTCCCCCGAGGACAGGGCCGAGCCTGATCACCACGTCGCTGCAGTCCATTCATCTCGGCAACGGTGCGCTCGAATTCCGCGACTACGGCTCGCAGTGGAGCATCTCGACCCAGCACGTCGATATCTCGGTGACACAAGTGGCCGATCTGCGCGGGCGGCTGTCGTTTTCCGACAGCACGCTCTGGGTGCAGAATTATCTACCGATGCAGGCGGCCCTCGACGGCAGCTTTACCGTGGCCGACGGCAAAGTGATGTTCGATCGCGTCGAGATGCGCACCGACGAAGGTGTGCATGTGATGACGGGCGAACTCGACGCGGCGCACTGGCCCGAGCAGACGTGGCAGTTCGATTCGCGGATGCCGCTGGCGCGCATCCGGCACCTCTTCTTCCAGGGCTATCCCTTCGAGATGGCGGGGGAGGCGCGCTTCCGTGGACAGTTTCACTATTTCACCGGCGGCCGCGAGCTGCGCGGCCTCGTGTCGTCAGACGATGCGACGATCAACCGGTTCAGGTTGCAGCGGCTGCGCGGCAATCTGCTGTGGGTGCCGTCGCGGCTTGATTTCACGGATGCCACGGGTGACTTTCACGGCGGACGAGTGGCGTTCTCGTATGCGATGGCGCCCATGGCCCGCGTCGATGTGCGTCCGCGCGCAACCATCGCCGGCACCTACGACGGCGTCGACCTTCGGAACCTGACGGATGCCCTCGAGGTGGCCGGCCTCCGACTAGACGGTACGGCCAGCGGTGACGCCCGGCTGTCGTGGCCCATGAGCGAGTTCTGGAAGCGTGACGGTGGCGGCACCCTGTCGGTGACGGGGCCCACGGGCGTGCCCCTCCAGACAGCGGCGCTGCCGTTCGAGGCGATTGAAGAGGCCCGGGCGCGGGCGCTCGAGCAAGGCCCGTTCAGCAGCCACACGCCTCGTGTGCCGGTGCCGGTGGCCGGACGCAGCGTCTTCCGTTTCAACGAGGGCGGCGTTACCCTCGACCGAACGGAGGTGTCGACACCGGAGACGCACCTGGTGTTTTCGGGCACGACGGTCTGGGGCAACGACTCGCGCCTGCCGTTTTCGGTGACGAGCCGCAACTGGCAGGCGAGCGATCGCTTCATGGCTGGTGTGCTGACGGCGGTGGGCGCCCCGACGGCGGCGGTGCTCGTCGATGGCATCGGCCTCTACGAGGGCGTGCTGACCGGTCCGCTGCGCAGGCCGCGCATCACCGGTCGCCTGCGCGGCGATGAAATGCGCGCCTGGGGCGTGGTGTGGGACGAGGTTGATGCCGACTTTGTGGTCGAGAACAGCTACGCCACGGTCAGCCGCTCACGCGTGGTCCATGACGACTCGGCGATGGACATCACCGGGAAGTTTTCGCTGGGCTATCCCCGCGCGGATGGCGGGGAACAGATGGATGCGCGGTTCCGCTTCGAACGCAGACCGCTGGCCGATTTCCGCGACGCCTTCGAACTGGAAGCCTATGAAGTGGACGGCCGCCTGTCGGGCGACCTGCATCTGTACGGCGACTATGAGGGCCCGTTCGGCTTCGGGCGCCTGGCCCTCGACGAGGCGGTGGTCTACGACGAGCCTGTCGACCACGGTGATGCAGCGCTCCAATTCGAGGGCACTGGCGTCAGGCTCGACGGCATGGTGATCCGGAAAGGTGGCGCCACATCGACCGGGGCGGCCTATGTGGCGTGGGCCGGAACGTACTCGTTTAACGTGGCGGGCAGCGGTATGGCTGTCGAGTCGATGGTGGTACCGCAGCTCGATGTCGGCCCCAGGTTCAGCGGGCGGTTCTCGTTCACGGCCAGCGGCAGCGGCGAGTTCGACTTTCCGCGGTACGACGTGCGGTTCAGCATTCAGGACCTGTTCTACGGCGACGAGGGCGTGGGCGAGGTCACCGGTCGCCTCGGGGTGCGCGGCATCGACATGGTGTACGAGTTCGATGCCGCCTCGGTGCGTCTCGCGGTGAGCGGCACCGGCCGGGTGTCGCTGACCGACGAAATGGACTGCGATATCTCGTTTCGTGTCACCGATACGTCACTCGACCCGTACTTGCGTGCCTATGATCCGACGCTGTCGCCTTACGTGTCGGCGGTGGCCTCAGGCACCGTGCGTGCCGTGGGCGAACTCTACAACCTCGACGCCCTGCGCGTGGACGTCCAGGGCGAGGCGCTGGCTCTGATGTTCTTTGACTACCGCCTGCGCAACCGCGGCGACGTGCGCATCAGCATGGATCGCCAGCGGCTGCGCCTTGAGGCGTTCAGTCTCGCCGGGGAGGACACGGCGCTCGATCTGACCGGCACGGCGGACGTGCAGGCCCGGACGCTGGCCCTGGCAGCGACCGGCTCGGCAAATCTCGCCGTGCTCGAGGGCGTGGTGCCCGACGTGCGCACCACGGGCCGCGCGGAACTGGCGGCGCGCATCACCGGCACCGTCGATGCGCCCACGGTGTCGGGACAGGCGCGCCTCATCGACGGGCGTCTCCGCAGTTTTGCCCTGCCGCACGCCCTCGAAGGACTGACGGGCCTGGTCACGTTCACGCCCGCCGGTGCGCAACTCGAACGCCTCACCGGACGCGTGGCCGGCGGCGCCATCCGCTTCGGCGGGCGCCTCGGCCTGTCTGGACTCGCACTGAGTGAGTTTGACGCGACCGTGTCGGCCACCGACATGCGGTTGCGTGTGCCGGAAGGGACGCGGTCGCTGGTGGATGCGCAGCTGGCCCTGCAGGGGCCGCCATCGGCACCTGTTCTGAGCGGGACCATCACGGTCAAAGATGCCGTCTGGTCATCGGAGATCGACACGACAGGGGGATTGTTCAGCGGCAGAGGCGGCGGTGGTGACACGTCGATGGTGCCCACCGTCGAAGGGGTTCTCGCCACGGCGTCTGACAGCACGCTCGCCCTGGATGTGCGCGTCATCGCCGCTTCATCGCTGCGCATCGAAAACAGCCAGGCCCGCATCGTTGCCAGTGCCGACCTGACGGTACGGGGCACATCGGCACGACCGATTGTGATTGGGCGGGCTGACATCGAGCGTGGCGAAGTGCGATTCGAGGGGCGGCGATACGTGGTGACGCGCGGGAATCTCGACTTCACCAATCCCGATCGGTTGATGCCGTTCTTTGACGTCGAGGCGATGACGCGTGTGCGGGTGCCCGGCCAGACCTACCTGGTGCGCCTGCGTATGGCCGGTACGACCGAGCGGCTGCAGCCCGAGTTCACCTCCGATCCGCCCCTGCCGCCCCTCGAGATTTTGACGATGCTATTCAGCGACATCAGCCCGAGCGGCGACGTGGAACTCGCGGCGCAGCAGCGGCCCAACGAGCGTGAGCAGCGCCTGCTCGAAGCGCGAGCCACCCGGGCCCTGACCGGCACCCTGTCGGCGGAAGTCGGCAAGGTGGTGCAGGATACCTTCGGGATTGACTCGTTCCAGATCACCCCACTGCTGGTCGATCCCTATCAGCAGTCGGCGCGGCTCAACGTGAATCCGTCGGCCCGCATCACACTGGGCAAGCGCATTTCCGATCGGATCTATCTCACCTACGCCCGCAGCCTGACCTCGTCGACGCGTGACGAAATCATCCTGCTGGAATTCGATCAGAGCGACACGCTGTCGTGGATTCTTTCGCAGAATGAAGACCGCACCTACGCGCTCGAAGTGCGCAAGAGGCACACGTTCTGATGCGGCTGGTGGTGACATGGCTGTCGCTCGTCGTGCTGGCCGCGTCGGCTCTGGCGCAACCGGTTTCGACCGCCGTCGGTGCGCGCGTCGTTGCCGTTGACGTCGAGACGACGGACGGCACGGCCGTCCCGGCGTCGGTGCGCGAGCTGATGGATACGCGCGTGGGCGAGCCCCTGCGCGGCGTCGACATTCGGGCGACGATTGCGCATCTGGTCGGGCTCAACCGGTACGACGATGTGCGGGTGGCAGCAGAAGCGGTGGCAGGCGGCGTGCGTGTGGTGTGGCGCCTGCGTCCGGTGCCCCTGGTGACGCGCGTGGTGCTGGAGGGCGCCGGTGCGCTTGAGCGCGATGTGCGGCGTCAGGTGGTGGCTGATCGGTTCGGTGGCCAGTGGACGGCCGAGCGCCTGCCCGACCTGGTGTCATCGGTCGAAGCGTTTTTCCGGGCCCGCGGATTCCGGCGCGCCACCGCCACGGCACGCCTCGAACCCGGGCGCACGGCCGGCACGTCGACGGCGCGTGTCATCGTGTCGCCCGGAGCACGCCTGCAGGTGGGGGCGATCCGGCTGACGGGCACTCCGACCGATCCGCAGCAGCGCATCTTCGATCGACTGGGCCTGGTGACCGGCGGTGCCTATGACCCGCAGGACGTGGCCGCGCAGATGCTCGACTACGAAGCCGCCCTGCGGCGTCAGGGATTCTATGAGGCGATCGTCCGTGATGACACCGTGACCAGCGAGGCCGATGACCGGGCTCTCGTGGAGATCGCCGTGGACGCCGGTCGGCCCGTGCGTGTGGTCTACGCCGGCGACTCGCTGAGTGGTGCTCCGCTGGATTCGCTGGTGCCGATCGATGCGCAGCGGGCGATCGACGAAGATCTGCTGGAGGATGCTGGTCGGAACATCGAGGGCTACCTTCGCGAGCGGGGATTCCGCGAGGCGCAGGTGGTCTACCGCCGCACGGAGAGCGGCGGTGATCTCGTCCTGACCTTTACCGTGTCGCGAGGGGTGCTGCACCGTGTGCGGCAGGCAGTCGTGACGGGCATGCAGGCGCTGCTGGCCGAGGATGTGCGGGCCCTGGTGCGGCTGCCCGAAGGCAGCCCGTTCGCTGATGCACGTGTGGCTACGGTCGGCGCCGCCATTGCCGAACTGTATCGGGTGCGGGGATTCGAGCAGGTGCGCGTGGAGATGGCGACCGAAGTGCTGCCGGAGACCGGCACAGGCGACGCGCGCCAGCGTCCCGTGGATGTGCGGTATGTGGTCACCGAAGGGCCCCGCGTGACCGTGTCTGAGGTGCAACTGGCGGGAGCCGAGTCGGGGCGGGTGTCGGCGCTGGTGCCGCAGCTGAGCCTGCAGTCAGGGCGCCCGTTCTATCGGCCGCTGGTGACGGCGGACCGCGACCTGATCGAACGCTACTATCGCGGCCGTGGCTTTCTGTCCGTCCAGGTGACCCCGGCGGTGACCGTGTCCTCCGATGGGGGCCAGGCGCAAGTCCGGTGGGTCATCGCCGAGGGCGAGCAGGCCCTCATCGACCGCGTGCTGATTACCGGGAACGTCCGGACGGATGCCCGTGTGATTCTCCGCGAACTGGCCGTAGTTCCGGGGCAGCCCCTCACGCCGGAGGCCCTCGCAGACAGCCAGGGCCGTGTGAGCCAGTTGGGACTCTTCCGGCGCGTGCGCATCAGCGACGTGCCGCGCACCGGGTCGCCGGTGCGGGACGTGCTGGTCACGGTGGAAGAGGCCCCGCCGACGACGCTGACCTATGGCGGCGGCATCGAGGCCGGCCAGCGGCCTCGGCAGGCCGCCGATGGGTCGGGTGCCGTGGAGCGCATCGAGGTCGCGCCCCGCACCTTCTTTGACTTGACGCGTCGGAATTTCTGGGGGAAGAACCGCACGGCCAGCCTCTTCGGGCGTGTGTCACTACGACCGGTCGATCCCGAGGTCGATGGCACGTCTGCCCCGGCTGTCGGCGGGTATGGCCTCAACGACTATCGGCTCGCGGCCACCTTCCGCGAGCCACGGGCCTTCGGCCGCGCGGGTGACGCGCTGGTGACGGCGTTTCTCGAGCAGGGCATCCGCGCAAGCTTCACGTTCAATCGTCGTGGTGTGCGCGTCGATTACGCGCGCCGGTTCGCGGAACGGCTGACGGCGACGGCGCGCTACACAGCCGACTACACGCGCTTGTCGAACCAGCAGATCGCCCCGGAAGACCGGCTGCTCATCGACCGGCTGTTCCCGCAGGTGCGGCTGTCGACGGTGTTCACGGGACTGCTGCGCGATTCGCGCGACGATCTGCTCGACCCGACGCGCGGCCTGCTGCTCGGCGTCGACGGATCGGTGGCGGCGCGTGCCATCGGATCGGAAGTCGGCTTTGCCAAGGCATTCACGCAGGCGTTCGCCTACCGTCGAGTGCCGGGCACGCGGATGGTGGTGGCCGGCGGTGTGCGCGTGGGCGTGGCCCGTGGTTTTCCCCGGAACGTGCCACGCCTCGACGACACGGGGGCCCCTGTGGTCGACAGCAGCGGCCGCCCGGTGATTGATGTCGTCGAGAATGTGCCGGCGAGCGAACGGTTCTTCGCCGGCGGCGACACCACCGTGCGCGGCTTCGCGCTCGACCGGCTTGGGACGGCCGAC
>VFZN01000016.1 GCA_016871195.1 Acidobacteriota bacterium
CCCGGCGTCACCGCCCGCGTCGTCCCTGATCAGGTGCGCATCGTCGACGTCATGCCCACCGTCCTCGACCTGCTCGGTGTGACCGCCCCGGCGGCCGTACAGGGCGCGTCGCTGCGTCCGGCGCTCGAAGGCCAGCGCCAGCCGCTGCTCGCCTTCTCGGAATCCTGGTATCCGCGTTTCCACTACGGCTGGAGTGAGCTGAAGGCGGTGCGCGACGGGCGTTACAAGTTCATTCTGGCGCCGACGCGGGAGCTCTACGACGTGAGCGCCGACCCCGGCGAAACGAAGAACCTGGCCGCCGCCGATCCCGCCCGTGCCGACACGCTCGAACGGGCCCTGCGGGCCCTTGTCGCCCAGACCTCTCGCGACGCCGCGCCGAAGGCGCCGCAGGCCGTCGACGCCGCCACCGAACAGCGGCTGCGCGCCCTGGGGTATGTCGGCGGCAGCAGCGCGCGCAACCTCGAAGAACGCCCGCGCCGGGATCCCAAAGATACGATCGCGCTCTACAACCTGCTGCTCCAGGCGGGCGGCGATTCCGAGGCCGGCCGCTACGACGCGGCCATCAGCAAGGTGCGCGAAGCGCTTGCGGCCGACCCGGAGATCATCGAGGGCTACTCGCGCTTGGGCAACATCGAAACCAAGGCCGGACGGCACACCAACGCGATCGCCGCCTACCAGCGGGCGCTGGCGCTGGATCCGGAGCACCTGCTCTCCGCCTTCAACCTCGCGCTTGCCTACCGCGCCGCCGGCAAGGTCGACGATGCCATCGTGGGCTTCGAGCGCACGCAGCAACTCGATCCACGCAGCGGACGTGCCCACTTCCAGCTGGGCGACATCTACCTGCAGCGGGGGGAGGCGGCCAGGGCCGTCGAGGTGCTGACAAGCGGTCTGAACCTCGAAGTGGATCGGGCGCCGTTTCTGGTGAAGCTCGGCGAAGCGCACCTGGAACTCAAGCAGTACGACGCGGCGGAAAAGGTGCTGCGGGAGGCGGTGGCCCTCCGGGCCGACGTGCCACGCGGCCAGTACAACCTGGCGCTGGTGGCCGAGCAGCGCGGCAACGCCGGCGCCGCGCGCGCGGCCTACGAGGCCGAGATCGCCGCCAACCCGAAGAACTACGGCGCGCAGTTCAACCTCGGCAAGCTCTTGCAGAAGGAAGGCCGGCTGGCCGATGCCACGAGCCGGTTCCGGGCCGCCGTCGACGCACGGCCGGAGTTTGCGGAGGGTTACCTGTACCTCGCCAAGGCTCTGCTCGACGCCGGCAACCTGGCGGGCGCCGAACAGGCGGCGCGCAACGGCCTCGACCGGCGGCCCGAGACCGGCATTGCACCGCTCGGCCACTACGTACTGGCAGACGTCTACTCGCGGCTGGGCCGTGAGAACGAGGCAGCGCGTCAGGTGGCGCTGGCCCGTCGCCTGGAGCAGCGCCGATGACGGCAGGCGCGCTCAAGGGCGCGGCCGCGGCCCTTGCCCTCGCGGCCCTCGCCGGCTGCGGACGCGAGTCAGCGGCGCCTCCCGTCACGGCCGCCACGGCGCGGCATCTCGTGATTGTCACGCTGGATACCCTGCGCGCCGACCGCCTCGGCGCCTACGGCAGCACCACCGTGCCCACGCCCCACTTCGACCGGCTGGCCCGCGAAGGGGTGCGCGCCCTCGACGCCACGACCCATGTGCCGATTACGCGGCCATCACACACGACGATGTTCACGGCACGGTACCCGGCAGAACACGGCGTCCGCGACAACATCTCGCTGCCGCTCGCCGGTGACGTGCCCACACTCGCCGCGTCGCTGAAGGCGGCCGGCTTCACCACCGCGGCATTCGTGTCGAGCTTCGTGCTGGCCTCGTCATCGGGCCTCGATCGCGGCTTCGACCACTACGACGACGACGTCGACGTGGCCGGCGCCAACGGCACACCCTCGATCGCCCAGGCGCAACGCCGCGGCGACCTCACACTGAGCCGGCTCGAACAGTGGCTCGATGCGCGCTCCGCCGCCGCGCAGGCATCGCGCACAGCCCTCTGGGTGCATCTCTACGATCCGCATGATCCGTACGATCCGCCGGAGCCATTCGCGTCCCAGTACGCGGATCGCCCCTACGACGGCGAGGTCGCGTGGACCGATACCCTGCTCGGGCGACTGCGCAGCAGTCTGGAAGCCCGCGGACTGTGGAACGACGCCCTGGTGCTCATCACGGCCGATCACGGCGAGGCACTGGGCGAGCACGGGGAAACGGGCCACGGCTTCTTTGCCTACGAAACCACGCTGCGCGTGCCGCTCGTGGTGCGCGGCCCGGGTGTTGGGGCTGGTCAGACGCTGGCGCCCACCTTCCGCCTCGTCGATGTCACGCCCACGGTGCTGGAACTGCTGGGACTGCCGGGTATGGCCGGCGTCACCGGCCGCAGCCTGGCGGCGGCTCTCACGCAAGGAACGGCGCCGGCACCAGCCACGACCTACGCCGAGTCGCTCACGCCGCTCGTGCATTACCAGTGGAGCGACCTGCGCGTCCTGCGCGATGGCCCGTGGAAATACATCCTGGCGCCGCGGCCCGAACTCTACGACCTTGGCTCCGACCCCGGCGAGACGCGGGATCTCTCCACCAGTAACACCGCCACGGCCCGGCGTCTCAGGGCCTCGCTCGAGGGCCTGCTCAAGGCCGAACGGGAGCGCACCATCGACCCCGCCAGCCGGCCCGCGGTGTCGGCCGAGACGTTGCAGAAGCTCGGCGCGCTCGGGTATGTGAGCCCCGGCGCGCCGAAGGACTCGGTGGCGCAGGGCGCCGATCCGAAGGACAAGATCGCGGAGTTCAGCCTGCTGAGCGGCCTGATGCGCGAAGGCCTGACGCTGCTGCAGGAAAAGCGGTTTGCCGAGAGCGCGGCGCGCTTCCAGCGCCTGCGCCAGGAAGGCGCCGACTCCTTCCAGCTCCACTTCTATCTCGGCGAGGCCCTCGCCGGCCTCGGCCGGCAGCGGGAGGCCGAAGCCAGCTTCAGCCGCAGCCTGGCGATCATGCCGGCCTTCACCGCCGCGCACGTGAGCCTGGCCAACGCGCGGATCGCGCGCAAGGACCTCCCCGGGGCAATCGCCGCGCTCCAGCAGGGACAGAAGGATGCCCCCAACGAGCCCCTGCTCTACGACCGCGAAGGACAGGTGTGGCAGACACTCGGGGACGCGACGCGCGCGATGGCGGCGTTCGAACGTGTCGCGGCCCTTGCACCCGCCGACGCGCTCGTGCGCTGGCGGATGGGCGAGTTGCTGATCACGGCCGGCCAGCCCGACGCCGCGCTCGGCCGCTTCCGCGAGGCGACCACGCTCGATCCGAGCGTGGCCGACTTCTGGAACTCACTCGGCATGGTGCTTGGCGGCGGCGGGCAGAACGGCGAAGCCGCGCAGGCCTTTCGTGAAGCGGTGAAACGGGACGCGGCCAACGCCCGCTACACCTACAACCTCGGGCTCGTGCTGCAACGCAGCGGACAGTCGGAGGCGGCCGAGTGGTTCCGCCGCACGCTCACGCTGGATCCCGCCTTCCGGCCCGCCCGCGACAGGCTGGCCGAGCTCGCCCGATGACGCGAGCGTTTGCGCTCGTCGTCGTGGTGGCGGCCACCGTCGTCACGTTCCAGTCAGTAACGGGATTCGGGTTCCTCAACTGGGACGATCACGACGCGCTCGCCAGCAATCAGGCGCTGGCGGCGTCATGGCCCGAGGTGGTGCGCTGGGCGTTCACGACCACGCACATGGACCACTACCAGCCGCTGTCATGGCTGGCCTTCAGGGCCACCGGCGTGCCGCTGGCGGCGAGCCGCGTGCACGCGCTGGCGCTCGTCCTGCACGCGCTCAACGCCGGCTTCCTGTTGTGGGTGACGGCCCGGCTGATCCATGCCGAGCGCGACCGCGATCGCTGGTGGCTCGCCGCGGCCACGACGCTGCTCTTCGCCGTCCATCCCCTGCGGGTCGAACCCGTGGCCTGGGCCAGCGCACTTCCCTACCTGCTCTCGTACGGGCCGCTCATCGTGGCCGTCGGCTGCTGGCTGCGGTGGGTACGCGAAGGCGACGAACACCAACGCTGGCTCGCCGTCGGCTTGTATGCCGTGTCGCAGTTGGCGCGCCCGACGGCGCCGCTCCTCCCGATCGTGTTGGGTGTCGTAGCGCTCGCTGAGCGCCGCGCGCCGCCGCGCCACCCGGCGGAGGTCTGGCGGGCCACGTGGCCGTTTGCCGCGATCGCGCTGCCCCTGGCCGCGATCGAAGCCTCGGCGCGCCAGGCCGAGACACTCGCCGATATCGGCCTGGCACCGAGACTGGCCTGGACCCTCACGCACCCCGCGCTCTATCTCTGGCGCTCGATCGCACCGGCTGCCGCGTCTCCGCTCGACGTGCTGCCGCGCGTGGCTGAGGCCAACTGGGGCGTGGCGCTCGTGGCCGCGATTGCCGCGGCCGTTGTCGTCACCGCCACCGGCACCCTGTGGTCTCGGCGTGTGTCGGTGGCCGTGTGGGGCAGCTATCTCGCCCTGCTGATGCCGGTCGTGGGCCTGCTGCCGTCGGGCCTGCAGGTCACGGCCGACCGCTATACCTACGGCCCGGCCCTGGTGCTGTCGATGGGTCTGGCCGCCGCCCTCGCCCCCTCCGGACCACTCGTGCGGCGCTGGGCGTTCGTGGCCGCCGGCGGCGCGGCCGTGTTCTTCGCCCAGGCGAGTATGCTCCGCGCCGGCGACTGGCGCGATTCGCTCACGCTGTGGTCAACGGCGGTCAGGTTCGACGCCGGTAACGACGTGGCGCTCTACAACCTCGCGTTGGCGCGAATCGAGGCCGGCCAGCCGGAGGCCGCCATTCCGGAGTTGGAACGCCTGCTCGTGCTCGTGCCGGATCACGGCCCCGGCCGCGCCCGGCACAATGCGATCGTCGCCGATCGCGAGGAAGCCGCAGGCAACGCCGCCGCCGGCGAGCGGCGCCTCTTTTCGGCCATAGCGGCCTACTCGCGCGCGCTCGAGTCAGATGCCACACGAGTCCGAGTCCGTCGCAAGCGCGGCATGGCGCTCATGGAAACCGGACGGCTGGACGAGGCCGCCGCGGATCTCGCCGCGGCCCGGGCGGCCGGGGACCGCGATCCGGCGGTGGCCGGCGCGCTGGCCTACGCCTGGAGCAGCCAGGGCCAACACGCCGCCGCACTGGTTCTCCTGCGTGAGAGTCTGCGCCTCGCCCCCGGCGATCTCGCGCTCACGGGGAATCTGGCGCGGCTGCTCGTCACCGCCGAGCCTGCCACGCTCCGCAACCCCGAGGAGGCACTCGCCCTGGCCGCCCAGTTGAACGATCGCACGGGCGGAGGTGATGTGCGGGTGCTCGACACACTGGCGCTGGCGCTGGCCGCGACCGGACGCACGCGTGACGCGGCCGAGGCACTCGGCGTCGCCGCCACGCTCGCCCGCGACGGCGGTGATGCGGCGCTGGCCGCGGCCTTCGAGCAACGCCGCGCCGCACTGCGGCGCTGAGCGCCGGCGCACCGCGACGCCTGGCAGCGTTGGGCCACTCGTCAAACGCGCTCGTACGCACGATGGGGCGGCTCACACGAGCCGCCCCATCGCACAAATACCGTATTGGCCGGGACCCGAGCCCCGGATCCCGAGTCCCGGTGCTAGAAGCGGAACTTCGCGCCGAGCATCAGGCGGCGCGGCAGCACGAACGCCGAGCCGAAACCGAAGTTGGCGCTGGTCGAACGGCGGTCGAGCACGCTCTGCGCCGCGTCGTTGTTGAACACGTTCAGCAGGTCACCAAAGACGGCCCCTTCGACCTTGCCGCCAGAGAAGCTGAGCGCCTTCTCGAGCCGCAGATCCAGCTGGTTGAGGGGATCGACGCGGCGGTCACCACTGAGCGGCTCATACAGCACACGAGTGGCACCAGGCACGAGGCCCGTGAACCTGATTTCGCGGCCCCACGGGCGGCCCGACTGGAAGCCGTAGTTGCCGGCGATGGTCGTCCCCCACCCGATCTCGTAGACACCGCTGGCCTTGAAGACGACCGGGCGGTCGCCGAGCAGCAGGCCGTCAGAGTTGACGTAGTCGTTCGGATTCTGACCGAATGTCCCCGCCGTGCTGTTGGCATTGGTCGTCGCCGAGCTGCGCGCGTTGGTCGAGCCGAGCCGGCCTTCGCTGCGCGAGAGCGTGACGCCGACCGTCGCCTGCCACCGGTTCGACATGCGCTTGTTCACCTGGAAGTGCACGCCGCGATAGGTGCTCGACATGTCGCCCGGATTGGTGAGCTGGAAGATACGGCTGGCACCGCCGCTCGTGAGCTGCTGAAGGTCGAACGTCTTGCCTTCGGCCGTGCGCTGCACTCGCGCGTAGGTGCCGCCGATGTCACGCCACCCCGACTGGTTGTCGCTGTTCTTGTAGACGCCACTCACGGCCACACCGACCCGGCTCGTCAGCTGATGTTCGAAGCTGACGATGAACTGGTCGGTGTAGGGGTTCTCGAAGCCCGGGTCGATCCGGAGGTTCGAGTTGTCGCTGACGAGCGTTTGCCCGAGCGGCACGCCCGCCGCCGAGTACAAGCCACTGAACTCGAAGCGCGGCGAGACGGACGGCGTGGCGTTGTCGAACTCGCTCGTGACGACGCCGCGGTAGTAGCGCCCCACACTGCCCTTGAGCAGGGTCCTGCCATCGTCGTTGAGCTTGATCGTGGCGCCCACCCGCGGCGAGATCACGTTCCAGTCGAACAGCTTGTCAACGGCCTGCGAGCGGCCGATCTTGTTCTCGTTGCGATCGAGCAGGTCGAAGGCATTGAAGTAGCCCTTGTTGTAGTCGTAACGCACGCCGAGGTTCAGCGTCAGACGTCCCACCCGGACGGTGTCATCGACGTAGACGCCCAGTCCGCGCATGCGGCCGCCCTGCCAGTAGGGGTTCTGCGTGTAGCCGTAGGCCGGCGTGCTCCCGTAGGTGTAGATGTAGTCGTTCGGGCCGTTGAGGTTCTCGCCTCCGCCGCTGTTGTATTGCACGCCCACCTTGAAGTCGTGCTGGGCGCCCAGGAAGTTGTCGGCATATTTGGTGACCTTGCCGGCAAACGCCGTCTTGAAGCTGTTACCCTCATACCAGTAGGAAATGCCGCCGGTGATGTTCCCGGTGTCGAGGTCCTGGAAGCGCCGGGCAATCTTCGGCCCGCCGTTGAGAGGCAGCGTGTCGGCGGTGCCGTAGAAGCCGGAGTAGCGGGCTTCGAAGACCGTCGTGGGATTGAGGACGGCGGTGTAGAGCACGCCGGGCGAGGGGTTGTGGCCGCTGTTGAGCGCGATCGAGCTCGGCGCGCTCCGCCCGGTCGCTCGCTCCGGAATCTCATAGAAGTCGTCGTGCGTCTGCACCTGCAGGCGGTGGTTCTGGTTGATGCTGTAGTTCAGCTTCCAGAAGTAGCGCTTGGCGTTCGACTTGGCCGGGAACTCCTTGGGCGTGCCGGGCTGGGATTCCCAGTCTTCCTGGTACTGGAACGAGCCGAAGAACCACAGTTTGTCCTGCAGGATGGGGCCACCGAGCTGCGTCGTGGAATCGCCGAACCGAGCGCGGTTGTAGGGCGACTTATCTGTCTGCGACGCCGGGAAACTCTTGTCGTTGGTATTGATCCCGGTCAGGCCCGAATTCTGGTAGTAGAAGTTCGTGTCGCCGTGGAACTGGTTGCTGCCCTGGCGCGTGACGATGTTGAAGACCGCGCCCGCCACGTTGCCGTACTCGGCACTGGCGCCGAGCGACAGCACCTGCACTTCTTCGATGGCGTCGGTGTTGGGCCAGGGCCAGGCAGCGCCGGTGTAGGGCGCGGTGAAGTCGGTGCCGTCGAGCAGGTAGAGATTCTCGTTGGCGGCCGAGCCGAAGGCCTGCGACCGCGAACTGGTCTGCGTGGACTGCGACACGCCGGGCGAGGCGTTGATGAGGTCGAAGAACGTGAAGCGGCGGACCGGGATGTTCTCGACCCACTCGCGCGTGTAGTTGGTCGCCACCTGCGTAGAAGCCGAGTCGACCACGGGTGCTTCCGCCGTGACCGTGATGGTTTCCTGCTGGGTGCTGACGGACATCTGCACCGGCACCTCCTGCGTGGCCCCGAGCGCGACGGGAATACCCGTCTGCGTCTTGGTCGCGAAGCCGGCGAGCTCTGCGGTGACTTCATAGGTGCCCGGGGCGAGGTTCGGGAAGCGGTAGACACCCGACTCGTTTGTGACCGCGATTGGCGTGCCCTGCACGGACGCGCCGCGCAGGGTCACGGTGACGCCCGGCAGGACAGCACCGGATGCGTCGGTGACGACCCCGCGGATGTCACCTGTGGTGCGCTGCGCCGCGGCGTCGGACACGCCGACTGCCACGAGACACGCCACCGCCACTGCCACTGCCCACCAGATTCGTCGCATGCTCACCTCCACGGTGGCGCTTCACTGCCGTTGTGACTTCCGGAAAACACCGGCACGCCCGGACGCCCCGGGATGGTGCGCCAGTTGCGGCGGGATTATGAGATGCAAGTCACGCTGCTGTCAATGCCGATCTTCCGATGCGTGCCCCGCCGGCTGCCGGTGGAAGAGCCACAGACCCAGCCCCAGCATGCCGCCGACACCGCCCAGCATCTTGAGTTCGAACACCACGACGTTGCCCACGTCACCCGTCGGCAGGAACACCGCCGCAATGCCACAGACGGTCACCACCAGCCCGACGGCGGCCGACACACGCACCGGCGCAGACAGATCGCGCAGCTGCAGCACCGCAAGAAACACGTAGACGAAGGGCACGAGATTGATGACGACCGCAGCACGCAGCAGCACCTGATACGCCTCGGCCACCGTGGAGCCGGCCAGCGAGATGACCGTCAACACCGCCGACACCACGGCACACACCAGCAGTGCCACATAGGGCGAACCCCAGCGCGGATGCTGGCGGCCCAGCACCTCGGGCAAGGCGTGATCGAGACCGGCGACGAAGGGAATGCGGGCCGGGCCGGCAAACCATGCCGAGGCTGATCCGGCGACGGCGATCGCCATCAGCACCGCCACTGGCGCCACGACCCAGGGCAGGCCGGCCAGCGTCGCACCCTGTTCGATGGCCTGCATCACTCCCTGCAGGCTGCCCATCTCGCCGGAGGGCACCATGACCAGCAAGGCATCGGCCACCAGCAGATATGCCACCAGCGCCGTGAGTCCCGTCAGCGCCACGGCTCTCGGCACATCGCGTGCGGGATGCCTGATCTCATCGGCCATCGTGCTGGCCAACTCGATCCCGATAAAGGCGAAGCACATCACCCCCAGGGCCCCCAGCATGTCGGTCGGGGTGCCCGTCGCCGTCGGCACCTCGACCGCCACACCCCGGCGTCGTGCCTCGGCGGCCACGGCCGCCACCACCAGCACGGTCGCCAGACCGCCGATGCCTCCGATGTTGTTGAGCCACTTGCCCACCGACAGGCCGCGGATGTTGGCGACGGTGATGCAGGCCAGCCACGTCATCGACACGCCACCGATGAACACACGGCTGTCGATCAGGGCCCGCATGGCGGGACCGCCGGCGTAGGTCAGCACACCGGCCACATAGACAAGCAGCACCGGCACGTAGAGCAGGCTGTTGGTCCAGTAGCACCATCCGGCGATGAATCCCTGCCTCGCCCCGAAGTGGGCGCGGCACCAGCGATAGACGCCGCCCTCCCCGGGATAGCGCCGCGACAGTACGAGCACCGCGATCGCTTCGGGAACAAAGAAGGCCAGCCACGCCAGCAGCCACAGGCCGAGTGTCGCCCGGCCGAACCCGCTGACCGGGGGCACGACGTTGACATTGACGATGGCCACCGTGCCGAGCAGCACCAGATCCGTCAGGCCGAGCGTGCGCCGGGGGCCCCCGACGCCGTCAGGTGCACTCATGCCGCACGTTCCCCGTCGACCGCGAGGCGCCGCCGCGTCACGCCCGCGCCAGCAGGTCGCGCACGGCGCGGCGTCCGTGGTCGATGGCGGCGTCGGTGTACGCGTATGCCGCCGCATCGGAGTTGGCAACGGCGATGCGGCCATGCGGCTGCCGCGCCCGCACACAGGGCGGTTCGGTGCCCTTCAGCCAGAACTCGTCATCGAGCGAGTTGTACTGGTAGGCGTAGCCGTGCGGCCAGCGGTTGACGGTGATGCCCAGCACATCGCGCGCTGACTCGAATCCGCCCGGACCCAGCACGCGCTGCAGCTGATCGCGGATGTCACGCTCGATCGTGTCGAACGGGGTCGCCAGCAGTTCGCGTCGACCGGCCCGGTGCTGCTCGCGTACGCCCAGCCCCGGCTGACAGGCGGCACGCGTCATGTGCAGCACGATGGGCTGCGCCGGATCGGTCTGGTGACGATACGTGCCGATGCTCACGGGGAAGTCGAGATTCACCGATCGATGCCAGAACCGCGGACTGGTGAAGCGTTGCACGCCCAGCGCACGGAATGCCGTCCACTGCCGAATCAGCACGCTCGTGTAGGCCAGGGGCACCTTGATGGCGTAGTCGAGCGCCTCTTTCTGCGCCGCCGGCAGTTCGGGGCAGATCGCCGGGATCACCGAGTGCCAGCAGGCCAGCACGACCGCCCGGGCCCGCACCGTCGACAGCGCGAGGCCCCGCGCCGACCCGGCACCTGCGGGAGCATAGGTGACCTCCACACGCTGGTCACCTCCGGCCGGCCCGGTGTGCCGCACACGCAGCACCGCGCTGTTCAGCCGCAGGCGGCACGGGCGACCGGCGACGTCGAGCTGCGCGTAGTCCGCGCGGGCCGTCACACAGTCTTCCACGGTCGTCCCGGGCAGGACCTGCGGCATGAGCCGGCGCACCATCAGCCGCGCGAGCGTGGCATTGCCATCGGGGAAATGGAAGTAGTAGTCGTCGGCCTCGGGATACCGGATGGCATCGTGGTTCTGCCCCGGACCCGCTGCCGGGTCGAGCCCCATCCCCTGGAACCCGGGCAGGCCAAGACCGAACGCATCCTGCGCAGGGACCGCATCGAGGCCAACCCCGAAGAGTCCGTGCGTGCGGGTCTGGAACGGCCACAGCACGCCAGCGTCCAGCTTCCAGTGATCCGTCAGGAACTGCAGATATGTCATGCGCGCCAGCCGAGCCTTCTTCTCGGCCGACGACAGCCCCGGCATCGGATCGGGCGTCTCGGTATAGAGCCGGCCCAGGTCACGCCTGACGGCGGGTGAGAAGGGCGCGGCCTCGCGGAACGCCGGATCACGCACATCGCCAATGACCAGCTGATCCTTCCCGAAGGTCTCGCGGTCGAAGAACATGCCGCCGCGCAGGCCCATCGACGAGTAGAGCGTGCTGTCGAGGGCACGGCGATAGCTCGACACGTCCACACCAAGCCCGGCCACAAAGGCCTTCGCCTCGGCGCTGTAGGGCGCCGGGCTGTCAATCGACTGCGTGCCGCCGTAGCCGATGATGCGTCGACCGCCGACGGTGAATTCGTTGCGCCGCGCGTGGCCGCCGAAGTCGTCGTGATTCTCAATCAGCAGAATGCGCGCATCCGGCCGCGCCTCGCGGTAGGTGACGGCCGCTGTCAGCCCGCTGAGGCCCGCACCCACGATCACGAGGTCGTACTCTTCGCCCGTGGACACCGGCGTGCCGGCGGCCTCCCAGAAGCGTCCGTCGCGCAGCGCATGCAGTGTCTCGAACGAGCCGGCGTGAGAGCCCCGCAGCCCGGTGCGCGCGGGCGGGTACGGCGCATCCTGCGCCAGCAGGTCGGCCATGCCGGGCGGCAGCGAGAGCGACGCCGCCGTCGCCCCGACGCCAACCGCCATGCCATTGATGAAGTCGCGACGTGTCACGGGCACGTGCATGCCGAGTCGGCGATCGTCGGAGGTGGCCATGGCCGGAAGTATAGACCGCGCAGCGACTCCGATGGCAACCGGTCGGGTCAGAGCGACCCGATCGACACCAGCTTGGTCTCGAGATACTCGGACAGGCCCTCGGCCCCGCTCTCGTGCCCCAGTCCGCTCTGCTTCCATCCGCCAAACGGGGCCTCGGTCGCATGCGGCGCCCATTCGTTGACGCCGACGATGCCGAATTCGAGCCGTTCCGAGAGCAGCGTCGCGTGCCGCAGATCGCGCGTCCACACGTAGGCGGCCAGCCCATACGGCGTCGCATTGGCGAGAGCCAGGGCTTCGTCGACCTCGTCGAACACGGTCAGGGGCAGCACCGGGCCGAAAATCTCCTCGCCGAACGCGGGCGTGCCGGGGCGGACGTTCCAGAGCACCGTGGGCTCGAAAAAGAACCCGCGATCGCGGTCGGCAGGACGATGACCGCCGGTCAGCACCTCGGCCCCTGCCGACGTCGATGCCCGCACGAGGGTGTCCACGCGGTCTCGCTGCTGGGCATTGATGAGCGGGCCGACCTGCACGTCGGGCTCGAGGCCATCGCCGAGACGCAGGGCCCGCGCGCGCTGTGCCAGCTGCGCGGCGAGGGCGTCGGCGACCGATCGATGCACGAGAAACCGCTGCGGGGCGACACACACCTGTCCGTTGTTCCGGAACTTGCTGGTGATGGCCCCGGCGGCCACCGCCTCGAGGTCGACATCAGGCATCACGATGACCGGCGCGTTGCCGCCCAGTTCCAGCGACAGCCGTGTCACCGTGCGCGAGGCACCGTCCATCAGCAGCTTGCCCACCCGCACGCTGCCCGTGAAGTGCATCTTCCGCACGGCAGGGGCATCGAGCATGGCCTGCCCCATCGGGCCGGGGTCGCCGTTGACGAGGTTGAGGACACCGGCCGGCAGGCCAGCCTCGTGCAGCAGGCCCGCCATGGCCATCGCCGTCAGCGGCGTGTACTCGGATGGACGCGCCACCACCGTGCAGCCGGCCGCGAGCGCCGCCGCCCACGCGCGCGCCGGGTTGTAGGCGGGAAAGTTCCAGGCCGTAATCACACCCACGACACCGACGGGCTGGCGCAGCACGGTCATCCGCTTGCCCGGCACCCGCGAGGGAATCGTGCGCCCGTACGCGCGCTTGCCCTCTTCCGCAAACCACTCGAAGAGGTCGGCCGACACGAGCCACTCGCCTCGCGCCTGCGCCAGCGGTTTACCCGATTCGGCGACCGTGAGGCGCGCGAGGGCCTCGGCATCGGCGCGCATGCGGTCGGCCGCTCGCTTCAGCAGCGCGCCGCGCTCATACGGCGTCAGTCGTGCCCACGGGTCCCCCGCGGTCGTCGCCGCCGCAATCGCCGCCTCGGCATCGGCGCGTCCCCCGAAAGGCACGCGCGCCACGATCGCTTCGGTCGCCGGGTTCATCACGTCCCAGGTCGCGCCGCCGATCGCGTCCGTCCAGACCCCATCCACCAGCTGTCGGTACGTCACGATGTCCTGCTCTCTTCGGAATGGCGTGGAGGGGTCACGCGGCGAACACGCAGCGGCCACCCACCCAGGTCTGCCGGATGCGATACGACTCGAGGGTCGTCGTGTCCCAGCGGGTCGCATCTCCTTCGACGAGCACCAGGTCAGCCCGCCAGCCTTCGCGCAGCTGGCCCTGCTCGTGCGCATCGCCTGAGGCCATCGCACCGCCGTGGGTATAGGCCACGAGGGCCTCGTCGAGCGTCACCGCCTCCGGAGGCGTCAGCACGACGCCGTCGGCATCACACCGCCCGATCGCCGCCTGCATGCCGGCCAGCGGGGCATCGTTGACGACCACCGGAGCATCGGATGACAGCGCCACGGTGAGCCCGGCGTCCATCATGCTGCGCACCGGATAGGTGCGTGGCAGAAAGTCGTCCGGCAGATACTGTCGGAAGTTGCGACCGAGTTCATGCAGGAAAATCGTCTGCGGCACGACGATGATGCCGAGCCGTGCCGCGTCGCGCAGCTGCGCGGGCCCCGGCAGGCCGAAGTGCTCGATACGATGGCGCACCGGCCCCGGCCCCAGCGAGGCGTACACGCGCAGCACCTGATCGATGGCCACGTCCCCGATGGCGTGTGTTGCCAGGCGCAGGCCGGCCGCGTGCGCCTCGTGCGCCAGTGTCAGGAACTCGTCATCCGTCATCCGCAGGACGCCGTGGGACGGCGCATGCCGATACGGCTGACTCAGCGCCGCCGTGGCGCTGCTCAGCCCGCCATCGGCAAAGAACTTGACCGTGTCGATGCGCAGGCACTCGGTCCGGCAGATGTCGGGCAGCGGAGCCACGCCCTCGCCCTCGACAGTGCGCAGGGCCATCACGTTGACCCGCAGTGGCAACCGTCCCTGGGCGTCGAGCCGACGATAGACGGTCAGCAGGTCAGGGGCGACGCCGGCATCCGACGTCGATGTGATGCCACGTGATGCCTGATGCGCCAGCGCCGCCACAATCATGGCTTCGTAGTCGGCGCCGGTCGGTGCGGGCATCTTCGTCAGCACCAGACCCAGGGCACGCTCCGACAGCACGCCGGTCAGTCGTCCCTGTGCATCGCGCCCGATCTCACCCCCGGGCGGGTCGGGCGTCGTGTCGTCGAGGCCGGCCCGCTGCAGGGCCAGGCTGTTGCACACGATGATGTGGGCGCACGTGCGCATCAGGACCACGGGACGATCGGACGCCACCGCATCGAGGTCGTCGCGCGTGGGGACACGGCGATCCGGAAACCGGGTCTCGTTGAACCCGCGGCCATACAGCCAGGTGCCCTCGCCGAGCACGTCCGCGCGCATCCGCACGCGCACGCCGAGATCGTCGACGCTCGAGGCCTCGCGCAGGTCGAGCAGCGTGGTCAGCAGGTGCCCGATTTTCCAGATGTGCGCATGCGCATCGACGAAGCCCGGCAGCAGCGTCGCCCCGTCGGCCCGCACGACCTCCGTCTGCGGCCCCCGCAGCGCCGCCACTTCATCGTCGGTGCCGATGGCACTGATGCGACCGCCCGTCACGGCGAGGGCGGTCGCCCCTCGCGACTCCGGCGTGCCGGTCCAGAGAGTGGCGCCGAGAAACAGCGTATCGGCAGGTCGCATGCGATGCCTCACACACGCGGGGGCACACGGCACAGGCACCGGTGCCCGTGCGCCTCAGGCCGGCTGCAGACTGAGTCCGGCACGTGCTTCCACCTCGGTCAGGGCCGCTTCGATCACCGCCAGCCCCTCGGCCAGCTGATCATCGGTGATCGTCAGAGGCGGCAGGAAGCGGATGCCGTTGGTGAACAGGCCCGCACGCATCGCGATGACGCCGCGCTGGCAGGCACCGCGGATGATGGCCAGCGTTTCGTCCGGGGCAGGCTCGCGCGTCTGCCGGTCCTTCACCAGTTCGATGAGCATCATCGACCCGAGGCCGCGCACGTCACCGATCAGCGGATGCCGCGACTGCCACTCGGTGAGAGTGGCGCGCAGGTGCGCCCCGATCTCGGTCGCCCGCGCGAGGAAGGCCGGCTGCCGCATCATCTCGATGGCCACAATCGCCGCCTCGCAGGTGAGCGGATTACCGCCGTAGGTGCCGCCCATGCCACCCGTATGCGTGGCGTCCATGATGTCGGCCCGGCCCGTCGTGGCACTGATCGGCATGCCCGCGCCGAGCGACTTGGCCGTGACAATGATGTCGGCCTCGATGCCGTAGTGCTCGAGCGCGAACAGGCGTCCCGTCCGGGCGAATCCGCACTGCACCTCGTCGGCAATCATGACGATGCCGTGCGCCGTGCAGAGCTCGCGGATGCGCTGCAGGAACCGCGGAGGCACCGGCACAAACCCGCCTTCGCCCTGCACCGGCTCGATGATGATGGCGGCAACTTCACTCGCATCGACCTGCGCGGTAAACGCCTGTTCGAGTTGCATCAGCCCGAATTCGAGGGCCTGCTCGGCGGTCATGCCCGCCGGCCGGCGGTACGCATTCGGCATCGGCAGCCGGTACACATCCGAGGCGAACGGCCCCATCGTCTTCTTGAAAAGGCTGTACTTACTGCTCAGCGTCAGCGTGAGCAGCGTACGCCCGTGATAGCCGCCCTCGAAGCAGATCACGCCCGGCCGCCGTGTGAAGGCCCGCGCGGCCTTGACCGCATTTTCGATGGCTTCCGCCCCGGTGTTGGCCAGCAGGGTCTTCTTGGGGAAGGTGCCGGGGGTGACCTCGTTCAGCAGCTCGCACAGGCGCACATACGAGTCGTAGGTGCCGACGAGCGACCCGAGATGGATCAGCGACGCCGCCTGCCGCTGGATCGCCTCGACGACCGGCGTCGGGCAGTGGCCCACCGCCAGGGTCCCGATGCCGCCGACAAAATCGATGAAGGTGTTGCCGTCGAGGTCGTGCACCAGAGCGCCTTCCGCACGTGCGGCGACGACGTCGGTGGCGCGGCCGAGGCCACTTGGAACCGCCGCGGCGCGGCGGGCCAGCCACTCCTGGCTGCGGGGCCCGGGCACCGGGCTCACAAGGCGAATGGAACCCATGACGTCGCTCCTCCAGTAATCAGGTGCGCTGCCCGGCCGCACCGCCCCGGACACCGGGGTGGACGCATCGAGGACGATCAGCACACTGTAGTTGTCGCAGACCGGATCGTTCAGGTAATCCTTGAGCAGTCCCCTGAACTCGAATCCGACGCTGCGCTGCATCGACAGGGTCGGATCCGTGAGGCGCCCTGCACACAGCTCCTCATAATACTGCTCGGCCGACATCCGGTGCCGCACGGCCCCATAGCCGCTGAGCATCCCGGCGGTCACCTGCCCCCGCAGACCGAGTCGCCACACCAGCTCCTGCCGCGCCGCATACAGCGCCTGGGCCAGACCGCGGCGGCGGTAGGACGGATGCACGCCGAGGTCGGCCCCGTAAAGCCACGTCCCCTCGGGCTCGTGAGACGTGAGCCACCCGCCCTGAATGATGTCGGAAAAGGTGTGCGTGACGTGCGCAAAGTCGAACGTGAGGCGGATGGTGGCCGTGGCCGCGACGACACGGTCGCCGTCGAGCACCACCAGCTGTCCTTCCGGGAACAGCTCAAGATGCCCGCGATAGTGACGCGCCTTGAAGCGTTCCTCGTCTGCTAGGGTCGGAAACACCACGCACTGCAGGGCCTCGAGGGCGGGCGCGTGTTCGGGTCGGGCACTGGTCACGATGAGCCCGTCTGCAAGCACGCGCCGATACACGGCCCTAGCCGCTGGTATCACTCCTGTCGTCATGTGCGCGGGCATTGTAATGCACGCCCTCGGCGCCTCGGGTTCGGGCTAGCATAGGGCGCTCGCCGGGGAGGAGGCCCCCAGCACATGACCCGCACACACCTGACCCCCACCCGTCATCTCGTCCGCCGGCTGACCACGGCGCTGGCCGGCGTGGTGGCACTGAGCGCCTGCACCCCTGCACCGCCAGCCGAGCCACCGGCCGACCTGCTGATCATCAATGGCCGGGTGTTCACCGGTGATGCCGACCGCGGCCCGTCCACGGCCGTCGCAGTGCGGGGCAGCACGATCGCCGCGGTGGGCCCGACCGCCGAGCTCAGCCGCCTGCAAGGCCCGGCCACTACGGTCATTGATGCCCGCGGCGGTGTCGTGGCTCCGGGCTTCAACGATGCGCACCTCCATCTGCTGTCGGGCGGCTTCACACTCGGGCAGGTCGACTTGGCCAGCCTGGCCAGTCTCGAGGCGATTCAGCAGAGCATCCGTACATTCGCCGCCGCACATCCCGACGCACCGTGGGTCGAGGGATTCGGTTGGCCGTATGCGCCGTTTCCTGACAGTTCGCCCACAGCTGCGCAGCTCGACGCCGCCGTGGCCGACCGGCCCGCCGTGATGAACTGCTACGACGGCCACAGCCTGTGGGTCAACACCCGTGCGCTCGAGGCCGCCGGCATCACGGCACAGACTCCCAATCCTCCCAATGGGGAAATCGTGCGCGACCCGCGCACGGGTCGACCGACAGGTCACCTCAAGGAAGCTGCCGCCGACCTGGTGCGACGGGCCATGCCGCCGCCGACTGACGACCAGCGCCGGGCTGCCCTCCGGGCCGCTGTCACCCACGCACACCGGCTGGGTGTGACCAGCGTGCAGAACGCCGGTACGTCGCTCAGCGATATGGCGCTTCTCGAAGCCACCCGCGACAGCGGCGACCTCGCGCTGCGGACGTATGCAGCGTTCCGCGCGAATGGTGCCACCACCGAGGCGGATGCCGACGCCATGGTCGCGACCTGGCAGCGGATCGGCGACGAGCGGCCCACGCTGAAAACAGGGATTGTGAAGATGTTCGCCGATGGCGTCATTGAGAGCCGCACCGCTGCCCTGATCGATCCGTATCCGGGTTCGGGCGATCGCGGTACTCCGCAGCTGTCCCCCGACGACCTGACTCGCGTCGTCGCGCTGCTCGATCGACGGGGCCTGCAGGTGCAGATTCATGCGACGGGCGACCGCGGGGTGCAGATGGCCCTTGATGCCTTTGCCCATGCCGCTCAGGTCAACCCTGCACCGGCGCGCGGACGTCGCCACCGCATCGAGCACGTCGAAACCATCAGTGAGCCTGACATTGCGCGCTTCCAGACCCTGGGCGTCGTCGCCTCGATGCAGCCGATGCACGTGGTGCTGGGCGACATGAACAGCCCGACACCATCCGGGCCGTGGCCCGACAACGTCGGCCCCGAGCGGCAGCAGAGGGCGTGGGCCTGGCGGCGTATCGCCCGGCTGGGCGCGCGCGTCGTGTTCGGCAGCGACTGGCCCGTGGCGACACTCGACCCGGGTCCCGCGCTCTGGCTCGCCACGACCCGCACCGGAACAGCCGGCGATGTGCCCCAGGCGATGCCGATGGCCGACGTGCTCCGTGCCTACACGTCCGAGGCCGCATGGGCATCGTTCGATGAGAGCCGCAAGGGCCGCCTCGCCCCCGGGCAGCTGGCCGATGTGGTCGTGCTGACCAGTGATGTGCTCTCCACGCCGCCGGCCACAGCTGATGCCGTCTCCGTCGCGGCCACAGTCTTCGACGGCCGCGTCGTTTTCAGAAAGCCTTAGCGTGCCGGAAGGCCCGGAGGATGCCTGCTATTTCTTCTTCCGGGCCGTCATCCGACCGGCATCACCGGCGGTGACGCGCACCTGCACCAGCGTGCCGACCGCCCCGAGCGCCAGAAACGCCCACAGCACCCACGATTCCCCCGGGGCAGGATTCATCGGATAGGCCACCCAGACATCGCCCTCGGCTGCCGCCTTCATCGCTTCGGGGGCTCCGCGCAGGGCCGCCGCGCCCACGACCATCGTCCATGCGCCTCCGAGCGCCGTGCTGATGATGATCACGTAGCGCTGCAGCCACGTGGCGAGCAGCGCTCCTCCCACTGCGGCCAGCACCACGAGAAACGGGTGCGGATCGCCGGGCAGTTGCGAGTAGATCAGGTGCACCGCGCCGGCTCCGAGTCCCGCCCCGACCAGCGCCACGCCCACAAAGTAGGCCGCCAGCATGATGAGGGCCCCGACCACGGCACCACCAATGGCGGCACCGACCATGAGGGCCGGCGTGCTTTCGCCGATGAGCGACGATGCGGCGAGGCCGCCGAGGATCGCTCCGAACACCGCCAGCACCGCCTTGAACAGGCGATAGCCGGCCAGACACGCCAGCGCGCCGCCGGCCAGCAGCACACCCGCCGCGATGGTCTGATACGACGCAGGCAGCATCACAGGGACACGCAGAGGCGAGTCAGTCGCATCGGCTACAGCTCGCGGCGCCCTTCCAGTGCGCGTGACATGGTGAGGTCGTCGGCATACTCGAGGTCGCTGCCGACCGGAATGCCCATGGCAATGCGCGTCACTCTGACGCCCAGCGGCTTGAGCAGCCGCGCGAGATAGATGGCCGTGGCCTCGCCCTCGACAGTGGGGTTGGTGGCGAGAATCACTTCCTCGACGCCCCCGGCCTCGATGCGCGCCAGCAGGCCCCTGATTTTGAGGTCATCAGGCCCGATACCCGACAGCGGTGAAATGGCCCCCATCAGCACGTGATAGAGCCCGCGGTGCCCGCCGGTCTTCTCGATCACCTGCACGTTCGGCGGTTCTTCCACCACGCAGATGCGCCGGCGATCGCGCGTGTGATCGGCACAGATGGCACACGGGTTGGTGTCGGTGAAGTTGTGGCACACCGTGCAGTACGTCACGCGATCCTTCACCTGACGAATCGCCTCGCACAGCCGCTCGGCATCCTCGCGCGGCGATCGCAGCACATGGAACGCCAGGCGCTGGGCACTCTTGCCCCCGATACCGGGCAGGCGCCGGAACTGTTCAATCAACTGCTGTAACGTCTCGGGCAGCATCGTCGTGTCGTCTAGGAACCGGCGTCGATTCGCGTCTTCTCGACGGGAAACATCTCGAGGATCGACTTGACGGTGTCGTGTTCAAGCGGCGACGGAGCGGGGGCCCCTGCGCCCGGGGCGCTTGTCGTGAGTGCGCCGCTCGACGCGGCGGGTGTCGGCGCCGCTGAGGCAGGTGCCGCCGCCTGCGCGGCATCGGCCACCACCACCGTCACGGCAAGCCGTCGGCCTGTCAGCCGCTCAACCAGGTCCTGCACCCACGCGCGATTGTCCTCGGCCTGCTGCCGGGGCACCTTCTGGTTCGGCTGGAACGTGAAGGTCACGCCGTCAGCCGTCGCATCGATGCGGAACGCCTGTGCCACCACGAGGTTGTAGAAGATGGGCTTGGCCGACTTAATCTCGGCCAGCAGCGCATCGCGATACTGGTCGGCCCCCGCGACACCCGCCTGACCACCCGTGGGCATCGCCGATGAGGCGGACGGAGAGGCCGCCGCCTGTGCGGCAGCGCGCGGACCGGGTACCGACGCCCTGGGCGGCACGGCCCGCGATGGTCCGCTGCTCTGCGCCGACGCCGCGGCGGGACCCGACATCGTGGCCCGCGGCGGGGCCTGAGGCAGGCGCCCGCCCGCCAGCAGATCGGTCAGCGGCACCAGCTTGCGCAGGTGCATCAGGCGCAGCAGCGCCATTTCCATGCTGAACCGCGGCTGCTCCGACTGCCTGATTTCCTGTTCGGCGCGCGTCAGCAGATCGAATCCACGCAGCAGGTCTTCGCGCGACCACTGATCGACCAGGGCCACCAGCCGATCGCGATCGGCCTCACCCGCGATATCGGGGTCGGAGGCGCGCCCGGGATCGACCGACAGGATCAGCAGATCGCGCAGGGCTCGTGACAGCTCGCGGCACAGCAGACGCAGATCGTAGCCGCGCGCCATGGCCACCTCGGTCAGCGTGAAGGCCGCCGGTGCGTTTTCGGCGACCACGGCCTCGAGCATCTCGAGCACCAGGTCGCGCGCAATCAGCCCGAGCACGGCCGCGACGTCGTCAGCCCTGACTTTCTCACCGGCAAACGCCAGCACCTGATCGAAGGCGCTCAGCGAATCGCGCATGCTGCCCTCGCCGGCGCGCGCCAGCATCATGAGGGCATCATCATCGACGTCAATCGCCTCGGCCGTCGCAATGTGGCGCAGGCGATCGGCCACGGTGCGCGCGGGAATCGTGCGGAACTCGTACACCTGCGACCGCGACAGCACGGTGTCGGGAATCTTGTGCAGCTCGGTCGTCGCCATCATGAACACGACATGCGGCGGCGGTTCCTCGATCGACTTGAGCAGGGCGTTGAAGGACGACGCCGACAGCATGTGCACTTCGTCGATCAGAAACACCTTGTAGCGGTTGCGGACCGGAGTAATCGACAGCCCCTCGATGATGACCTCGCGCACATTGTCGACGCCGGTGTGGGTCGCCGCGTCGATTTCAAGCATGTCCATGTCGCGGCCGGCCGCGATTTCGAGGCACGGCGCGCACTGCCCGCAGGGTTGTGTGGTCGGCGCCGTCAGCGGTTCGTCGGCGATGCCGAGGCAGTTGAGGGCGCGCGCGAGGATGCGGGCACTGGTGGTCTTGCCGCAGCCGCGGGGACCGGCGAATACAAACGACTGCGCCAGGCGCTTGCGGCTCTTCAACGCATTGAGCAGCGTGCGGGTCACCGCCTGCTGACCCAGCACATCGTCGAAGGTCTGGGGACGGTATTTGCGGGCGAGTACGCGGTGCTGGCTCTGGTCGGCCATGAGGTCGTCGGGGTAGAGGTGCGCACGGGCCCCACCGCGACCTGGGATGACTGCACACATCGCAGAGACGTCTGAGCGCTGCTGCCTTCCGGCCCTGACGCGGTTCGTCGTCCCGGTGATTGCACAGGTCCCAGGCCGCGGTGCGGCCCGCCCCCGCCCGGTGAACCCGGACGGGGAGGACACGAGCCCTTAGTGTAACAGGTGCGCGACCGCCGTGACGCCTCAGGGCACCACGATGGAATACGTGGTCGCCGGGACACTCGTGCCGCAGGCATTCACCGCTTGCACGGTGATGTCGTAGGTGCCGGGCCCAAGGTCTCCACTCACACGCCGCATGCCTCCGGTGGTGCCACTGCCGATGCCGGATGCCGTCACGAGGTAATCGCTCGGCGCCGGGCCGCCACCGTACTCCCAGAGCACGGTGACGCGTCGACCCGCGACTCCAGCCGCCAGCCACTGAGGCACGGCGGGCGCCGAGACGCACCGGGAGGCATAGAGCTTTCCGCCGTGCATCGCCAGCGTCCAGACGCTGAGTCCCGACCGATTGGCCGTCCAGGGAAGGAGGACCCCGGTGGTGGCATCAACGGCCGCGACACCATCGCGCGCCTGTCCACCGACCTGGCTGAACCATCCGCCGAGGAAGATGCGGCTGCCGTCCCGCACGATCGACCAGACCCGTTCATTGGCCTCGGGAGCCCACGCAGACACGGTGCCGTCCGCCCGAATGTGTGCGGCATTCTTTCGGGGAAACCCTCCGACCCCGGTAAAGTCGCCTCCAATGTAGACACCACCGTCACCGTCGGGATAGACCACACGCACGTCACCGTCGACGGTCGGCATCTGGAGATTCAGGACCCCGGTCGAGCGCTCCGCCTGGGCAAATCCGCCAGTCAAGGTCCCGTATTTGGAGAAGAATCCGGCATATGTGACCCTTTATGAGATCACAATTGAATCGTACACCTCGCCGTCGAGGCCCTGAGTGATCGGCGTGCGCGTCGGGGCACCAGAGCTGGCCTGTCCATAGACCTGCTGGCTCCACAGGATGGACAATACAACCGCCAGTAAGGCGCTTAGGCAAACTTTATAGAACACGAACGCCACTCAAGACAGTGGAGTGTAAATGAACAACCTCCCTGTCTATCGGGCGAGATCATGCAGGTCTATAGATGCTGTGATGCTTTGTGCAGGAACGTCTAATGAACTGACTTACACGTCACATCGCTGCTAGTTCGACAGCCACCCATCCGCCTGCATCAGCTCGGCGTTGAGGATGGCGGCGCCCGCGGCGCCACGCACCGTGTTGTGCCCCAGCACCACGAAACGGGTCGTCAGCACGCCGCAGGGCCGGATGCGCCCGACGCACACCGTCATGCCCTGGCCCCGCTCGACATCGAGCCTCGGCTGCGGGCGGTTCGGTTCATCCATCACCAGCAGGGCAGGGATCGGTGCCGTCGGCAGCCCGAGGACCTGAGGGCGTCCCGAAAATGTCCGCATCGCCTCGCCGACCTCAGCAGGATCGGGGCGACTGTCGAGCGCCACCGACACCGTCAGCGTATGACCGTCCACGACGGGCACCCGGTTACAGTGGGCGCTGACGGTGACCCCGTGGGGTGTCCGACCGCCGTCCTCGCCCAGAATCTTCCGGGTCTCCACTTCCATTTTCTCTTCCTCACCCCCGATGAACGGGACCAGGTTGCCCAGAATATCGAGTGACGGCACCCCCGGATATCCCGCGCCACTCACGGCCTGCATCGTCGAAACGATCACCGAACGCACCCCGAAGCGACGCAGCGGAGCCAGTGCCATCGCGAGCATGACGGTCGAGCAGTTGGGATTGGTGACAATGGCCCCTGACCAGCCGCGGGCCTGGCGCTGTTCGGCGACGAGGGACAGATGGTCGGCGTTCACCTCGGGAATGAGCAGGGGCACCAGCGGATCCATCCGGAAGTTCCGCGCGTTGCTGACGACGATATGCCCCGCAGCGGCGAAGGCCGCTTCGACATCACCGGCGACAGAGGCGTCGAGCCCGGAAAACACCACCCGCGGCCCACGGCCGGGCACACATGCCTCGACGAGGCGCGAGGCCGCATCGGCGGGGATGGGCGTCGACAGACGCCACGGGGCGGCGTCGGCATAGCGGCGGCCTTCCGAGCGTTCGCTGGCGGCCAGCCAGGTCAGGGAAAACCAGGGGTGCGCGGCCAGACGGGCCACAAACTGCTGGCCGACCATGCCGGTGGCACCCAGAACGCCGACGTCGATTTTCGTGTGCACGTGACTAGGGTAACGGATCGCCTTCGGGGCTGCGAGCGGTGGCCAGACGCCCGGCCTGAGGCGTGTGGGCGGCGACTCCGAGAATGAAAAACCGCTCTGGGAGCAGTCACGGATGCGACCACCCCCAGAGCGGCAATGCTACACTGACGCTCCACACACTCGTGCGGAGAGATGGCCGAGTGGTTTAAGGCGCACGCTTGGAAAGCGTGTGTACGGGAAACCGTACCGTGGGTTCGAATCCCACTCTCTCCGCCACTCCGGCGCGACTCGGCCTACTTCGTCCGGCGCAGATACTTCACGTAGGACACACCGGTCATCTTGCCGGCCTTGTCCACGCGCACGTAGTAGTTGTCGATGGTGTTGTTGTCGGCAGACAGGGTGTTGATGACCACCTGATAGACGACCCCATCGCGCTTGTTGTAGATGCGGATGCTCTTGTCATTGATGATCTCGACCGCCGTCTCTGACCCGGGCTGGCCGGCCACCGGACGGAACACGCCGTCGAACAGCGTCACATACGACCACTCGTCGCCGGGCTTGCTCGGGTTGCTGACCGTGAGCTTGCTGCCGTCTTTCTCGTGGGCCTCGTAGGTCATCACGTTGTTCGGGTTGGTGGCGTTATCCCACACGCCAAAGCGGGCGGTGCGGGGATTGGTCTGCGCCGTGCTGGCGGACGCGGACAGGAGCAGAGCCGCCACAACGGCCGACAACACAACACTGGGTCTGAATCGCATGGGTCGTAGTCCTCACAGTGGGCAGAAAGCGCCCGTTCACCGTGGCAGAGCATAACCGATGCCCTGCCACGATGTCAGGCCTCATCATCTCAAGCCAGGTCGAACCGGTCGAGGTGCATCACCTTCGACCAGGCCGCCGCAAAGTCGCGCACGAACGCCGCCGTGCCGTCCGACGCGGCATACACCTCGGCCAGGGCGCGCAGCTGCGAGTTCGACCCGAACGCCAGGTCGACCCGCGTACCGGTCCACACCACCTGCCCGGTGGTGCGGTGACGGCCTTCGTAGACGCCGGGCTCGGCCGACGGCCCCCACTGCTGCTGCATGTCGAGCAGGTGCACGAAGAAGTCGGTCGTCAGCACCTCGGGCCGCGTGGTGAACACGCCGTGGCGGCTGCCTCCCGCGTTGGCCCCGAGCACCCGCAGGCCGCCGACCAGCACCGTCATTTCGGGAGCCGTCAGCTGCAGCAGCTGCGCCTTGTCGATGAGCAGCGCCTCGGCTGGCGTCGTGATGCCTGGCGCCACATAGTTGCGGAAGCCATCGGCCTTCGGCTCGAGCACGGCAAACGACTCGACGTCGGTCTGCGCCTGCGTCGCATCGGTGCGCCCGGGCGTGAAGTCAACCGACACGGGGTGCCCTCCGAGTCGGGCCGCCTTCTCGACCGCCGCACATCCGCCGAGGACGATGAGGTCCGCGAGCGAGATCTGCGTGCCGTCGGTCTGCGCGGCATTGAACGAGGCGCGCACCTGTTCGAGTACCGTCAGTACCGCCGCCAGATCGGCCGGGTCGTTCACCGCCCAGGTACTCTGCGGGGCCAGACGGATGCGGGCCCCGTTGGCTCCACCGCGCTTGTCCGATCCACGGAACGTCGACGCCGAGGCCCACGCCGTGCGCACCAGCTGCGCAATCGACAGGCCCGATCCCAGCAGCTGCGCCTTGAGCGCCTCGACGCGGGGGGCGTCCACGAGCGGATGCGACACGGCCGGCACCGGGTCCTGCCAGATGAGCGTTTCCGACGGCACCAGCGGGCCCAGGTAGCGGGCCACCGGTCCCATGTCGCGGTGCGTCAGCTTGAACCATGCGCGCGCAAACGCATCGGCAAACGCCTCGGGATTCGCGAAGAAGTGCCGCGAAATCTTCTCGTACGCCGGATCCATGCGGAGCGCCATGTCGGCCGTCGACATCATCGGCGCATGCCGCGTCGAGGCATCATGCGCGTCGACGACCGTGTCGGCCCCCGCACCGCCGGCCGGCCGCCACTGCTGGGCACCAGCCGGGCTCTTCGTCAGTTCCCACTCGTACGTGAACAGCGTTTCGAAGTAGCCGTTGTCCCACTGCGTCGGGTTCGGCTTCCAGGCCCCTTCGAGGCCGCTGGTGATGGTGTCACCGCCGCGGCCGGTACCGTGGGTGCTCAGCCATCCCAGGCCCTGCGCCTCGAGCGGCGCGCCTTCGGGCTCGGGACCGACATGCGTCGGCGACCCCGCGCCGTGCGCCTTGCCGAAGGTGTGTCCACCGGCGACAAGGGCCACGGTCTCTTCGTCATTCATCGCCATCCGGCGGAACGTCTCGCGGATGTCGCGCGCCGAGGCCAGCGGATCGGGGTTGCCGTTAGGACCTTCAGGGTTCACGTAGATGAGCCCCATCTGCACGGCCGCCAGCGGATTCTGCAGGTCGCGGTCGCCGCTGTAGCGCTGGTCGCCCAGCCACGTGCCTTCGGGGCCCCAGTAAATGTCTTCCTCGGGTTCCCAGATGTCGGCGCGGCCGCCGGCGAAGCCGAACGTCCTGAAGCCCATCGATTCCAGCGCCACGTTGCCGGCCAGAATCATCAGGTCGGCCCACGAGAGGTGGCGCCCGTACTTGGCCTTGATGGGCCACAGCAGCCGACGCGCCTTGTCGAGGTTGCCGTTGTCGGGCCAGCTGTTGAGCGGCGCAAAACGCTGCGCCCCGGTGCCGCCGCCGCCACGTCCGTCGGAGATGCGGTAGGTGCCGGCGGCATGCCAGGCCATGCGGATGAACAGCGGGCCATAGTGGCCATAGTCGGCGGGCCACCACGACTGCGAGTCGGTCATCAGCGCGTGCAGGTCACGGACGACCGCGTGCAGGTCGAGCGCCTTGAAGGCCTCGGCATAGTCGAAGTCCGGTTCCATCGGGTTCGACTTGTCGGAATGCTGATGAAGAATCCTGAGGTTCAGCTGATTCGGCCACCAGTCGGCGTTGGTGCGGCCGCCCGCCATCGTCGAGGCCGCTGCGACCCCGTGCATCGGACATTTCGAATGAGTAGACATGCAGTGCGTTCCTCGCGTGAACTACAGAAGGAAATATCCAACGATTCTACATCGCCGGGGGCGGCCACCTGTCAGGGCCGCGCACGCGCGCGGACCAGGGCGAGCAGCGCGTCGACGGCCCGGGGCGCCTCGCCGGCGCGCCACACCGCCGAAATGGCGATGCTGGCCCGCGGCAAGCTCCTGTACACCACATCCGGCCACGACATCCGCTGCACCGCCACCGGCACAATCGTCACACCGACCCCGGCCCCGACCAGCCCGATCGTGGTCGACACCTCGCGGCTTTCCTGCACCACGCGCGGCGTGAAACCGGCCTCGCCGCAAAGCCGCAGCACCTGCGCATGCAGCTGCGGGGCGATGGCCCGTGGAAACAGAACCCAGGGCTCGTCGGCCAGGGCCCGCAGCGGCACCTGGGCCCTCCGCGCCAGTCGGTGATCGCGCGGCAGCGCCATGCGCAGCGGTTCGCGCGCCACCTCTACGCACTCCAGGCGCGGATCGGGGTCGACCCCTCGCACAAAGCCGATGTCGAGGTCGTCGCGCAGCAGGGCCGCCACCTGATCCGCTGTCACCATTTCACGCAGATCGACCTTCACACCCGGCGCACGCGTCCGGAAGGCCCGCACCACCGGCGCCAGGGTGGACAGCATCATCGTCGGTCCAAAACCCACCCGGAGGGTGCCCCCCTGACCGCGCGCCACGGCCCGCGCGGCCTCGACCATGAGATCGACGTCGCGCAGCAGACGACGGGCCGACTCGTCGAGCACACGCCCGGCGGCCGTGGTGAGGACAGGGCGGTTATGCCGATCGAAGAGCGGCGTGCCGACCAGCCGTTCCAGCTGACGAATCTGGACGCTCAGCGCCGGTTGCGACACCGCCAGGCGCTCGGCCGCCCGGCCAAAGTGCAGTTCGTCGGCCACCATGACGAAGGCCCGCAGGTGCCGCAGTTCCGGACGATCGTGCTCATTCATTTGTGTAGTTTATCAATGCACGTCGATGTTTTTATTGGACGGATGAATCAGCCAGCCATAGTCTGGAAGGCATGGAGCCGCAGGCACCAGCGCAGCCGCACCGCTCGCCGATGGACGGCGTCATCGACTATGCGGGACTGTTTCCTCCCGCGGCCCTGCCGATGGCGGCCGCCCTCGACGAATATGCCGCCGCCGCACGCGGCGCCGATGCGCACATGCTGGGCCGGTTTGTCGTGACGGCCGCGCACCTGCCCGAACTCGCGGGCCTGCTGCACACCCGCGCCGGACTGCCGACCCCGCTGCCGCTGAGCGTCATCGTCCGCGATCGCTCCATCGATGACCACCGGGCAGTCACGACCTTCGACACCTCACCCGTCGCCCAACGGGCCCCCATCGCGTCACTCGAAGCACGCCCCTCGTCGCCCGAGGGAATCGCGTGGCTGGCACACACCTACGGCGTCGCGCGCGACCTGTATGTGGAAGTCGACCTGACGGCAGATCTCGGGCCGTGGCTCGACGCTATCGCCCGCCACGGGCTGCGTGCGAAGGTGCGCACCGGGGGCCTCACGCCCGAGGCCTTCCCGGCCCCGGAGGTCCTGCTGCAGGCCCTCGAGGCCTTCGTCACGCGCCGCATGCCGTTCAAGGCCACGGCCGGACTGCACCACGCCGTGCGGGGCACCTATCCGCTCACCTATGCGCCCGACTCGGCGCGGGCGACCATGTACGGCTACCTCAACGTGCTGCTGGCGACAGCGGCCCTGCACGCCGGTCGGCCTCGCGCACAGGCGCTGGCCCTGCTGCTGCAGCCGGATGGCCTGGTCGTCGGCGCCGACGGAGCCACCTGGGGATCGCTGCACCTGTCGCCCGCCGTCATGGCCGTCACGCGTCGCGATGGCTTTACCAGTTTCGGGTCGTGCTCGTTCCGTGAGCCGGCCGGCGAGTTCCACACACACGCGGCGCACTGACGCGCCACGATCCGGAGGCCGACCATGGGTCCTTTTCCACACGACGCACCGCCACCCGTCATCAGCCCCGACAATCCGATGGGCACTGATGGCTTTGAGTTTGTCGAGTTCTGCCATCCGCAACCCGCCGAGCTCGATGCGCTCTTCCGCCGGGTCGGCTTCCTGCCGGTCGCGCGGCATCGACGCAAGCAGGTGACGCTGTATCGCCAGGGCAGCATCAACCTCATCCTCAACGCCGAACCGAGCTCGTTTGCCGCGGGCTTCGCCGAGGCCCACGGCCCCTCGGCTCCGGCCATGGCGTTCCGCGTGGTCGACGCCGACTACGCCTTCCGGCGTGCGGTGTCGCTCGGCGCGCGGCCCATCGAGACGGCCGCCGGCCCGGGCGAGCTTCCCATTCCCGCCATCGAGGGCATCGGTGGCCTCCACATCTACCTCGTCGACCGCTACGGCGCGCGCGGCAGCATCTACGACGTCGACTTCGAGTGGCTGGGCGAGACCAACGCGCAGCCGCAGGGCCACGGCCTCTACTACATCGATCACCTGACCCACAACGTGCACCGGGGCCGTCTCCATGCATGGGCCGGCTTCTACGAGACGATGTTCAACTTCCGGCAGATTCGCTACTTTGACATCGAAGGCCGCATGACGGGACTCCACTCGCGCGCGATGACCAGCCCCGACGGCAAGATTCGCATTCCCATCAACGAGGACGCCGGGGCGCAGGGCCAGATCGAAGAGTACCTGCAGCAGTATCGCGGCGAGGGCATCCAGCACATCGCCTTCGGGTCGCACGACCTGCACGCATCCATCGAAGGATTGACCGGCGCTGGCGTGTCGTTCATGCCGCCGCCGAACGCGATCTACTACGAGCGCATCGAGGCGCGATTGCCCGGGCACGGCGAGGACGTGGCACGACTGCAGCACAACGGCATCCTCATCGACGGCGAAGGCGTGGTCTCCGGCGGCTTCACCAAGGTGCTGCTGCAGCGGTTCAGCAACACGGTCATCGGGCCCATCTTCTTCGAGTTCATCCAGCGGAAGGGCGACGAGGGCTTCGGCGAAGGCAACTTCAAGGCCCTGTTCGAATCGATCGAGGCCGATCAGATCAGGCGCGGCGTGCTGAAGGGCGACGCATGAGCGTCTGCCCGGGCAGACGGCCTGTCATGATGTACACCCGAGTGACGGAAGGAGTGTGATCGCATGACGCCCGAACATCTGCACGGCTACATGTCCGGCTTCGGCAACGGGTTTGAAACCGAAGCGCTGCCCGGCGCGCTGCCCGTGGGTCGCAACTCACCGCAGCGGTGCGCCTATGGGCTCTATGCGGAACAGCTGAGCGGGTCGCCGTTCACCGCCCCGCGCGCCAGCAACGAGCGCTCGTGGCTATACCGCATCCGTCCGACGGTCTGCCACTTCGGCGACTTCCGCGCCGCCGACATCGGCCTGTGGCGCACGGCACCGTGCCTCGAAGTCGACGTGCCCATCGCGCCGATGCGCTGGGGCGCCCTGCCGCTGCCCGAGACGCCGCAGACATTCGTCCAGGGCGTGTACACCGTCACCACGGCCGGCGACGCCGGCAGCCAGTCGGGCATGGGCGCGCATGTCTATCTCGTCACGCGCTCGATGGTCGACGAGTACTTCTACAACGCCGACGGCGAACTGCTGTGTGTGCCCCAGTCGGGCGCCCTGCGCCTCGCCACCGAGTTCGGGCGCATCGACGTCGCCCCCGGCGAGATCGCCGTCATTCCGCGCGGCGTCAAGCTGCGCGTCGAGCTCATCGACGGCCCGGCACGTGGCTATCTCTGCGAAAACTATGGCGGGGCCTTCACGCTGCCCGAACGCGGGCCGATCGGCGCCAACTGCCTGGCCAATCCCCGCGATTTCCTCACGCCGCACGCCGCCTACGAAGACCGCGACACCCCGTCGACCATGTATGTGAAATGGGGCGGTCGCCTGTGGATGGCCGACATCGGGCACTCACCGCTCGACGTTGTGGCCTGGCACGGCAACTATGCGCCGTACAAATACGACCTGCGGCGCTACTCGGCCGTGGGCCCGGTGCTGTTCGATCACGCCGATCCGTCGATCTTCACGGTGCTGACCTCGCCGTCAGACACGCCCGGTACGGCCAACATCGACTTTGTGATTTTCCCCGACCGATGGACGGTGGCCGAAGACACGTTCCGTCCGCCCTGGTATCACATGAACGTGATGAGCGAGTTCATGGGCCTCATCTACGGGCAGTACGACGCCAAGCCGCACGGCTTTGTGCCCGGCGGGTTCTCGCTGCACAACATGATGCTGCCGCACGGGCCCGACGTCGACGCGTTTGAACATGCCAGCACCGTGGCGCTGCAGCCGAAAAAGCTGGAAGGCACGATGGCATTCATGTTTGAAACCCGCTTCCCGCAGCGCGTCACCGCCTTCGCCGCCGGAAGCCCGGCCCTGCAGCGCGAATATGCGCACTACGGCCGTGCGCTCCGCAAGCACTTCACCCCACACCAGCGCTGACCCGGTCTGCACGAGGCACCGATGATCGATCGCACACACGAGGCACGCCGGACAAGCTGGGTCGCGTCGGCGCAGGGACACGCGGATTTCCCCCTGCAGAACCTGCCGCTCGGCGTCTTCTCGACGCCGCGCGATCGGCGTCCGCGCCCCGGGGTGGCCATCGGCGACGAGGTGCTCGACCTGTCGGCCCTGGCCCTCAGCGGTCTGCTCGACACCGCACTGGCCGATGCCGCGCCGCTGCTGACGGCCGACACGCTCAATCCGCTGCTGGCCCAGCCTGCCTCCGTGCGCCTTGCGCTGCGTCACGCGCTGTTCGATCTGCTGGCCGACGACGCCCCCCATCGCGCGCGCGTGGCTGAGATGCTGTCTGCGGCCTCGCACGTTACCCTGCACCTGCCGGCCCGCATCGGTGATTACACCGATTTCTACGCCGGCATTCACCACGCACTGAATGTCGGGCGGCAGTTCAGGCCCGATCAGCCGCTGCTGCCCAACTACAAATGGGTGCCCATCGGTTACCACGGTCGCGCCTCCTCCATCGTCGTGTCTGGAACGCCGGTCGTGCGCCCGAACGGTCAGCGCCGTGCCCCGGGGCAGGACACCGCGGCACCCGATGCCGGACCATCGCGCCGCCTCGACTACGAACTGGAACTCGGCATCTGGATGGGCCCCGGTTCGTCACTGGGCACGCCGGTGCCCATCGCGCAGGCCGAGGCGCACATCGCCGGGCTGTGTCTGCTGAACGACTGGTCGGCGCGCGACCTGCAGGCGTGGGAATATCAGCCCCTGGGGCCGTTTCTGGCCAAGAACTTCGCCACAAGCATTTCTCCGTGGATCGTCACCACCGAGGCACTGGCGCCCTTCCGCATGCGTCAGCCTGCGCGGCCCGAGGGTGATCCCGCACCGCTGCCCTATCTGTGGGATGCCGACGATCAGGCGCACGGCGCCTTCGATCTGGAACTGGATGTGTATCTCTCGACGCCGGCGATGCGTGCGCGCGGGGCGGCGGCCCATCGCCTCGCCCGGGGCCACGCCTCGCATCTCTACTGGACCGTGGCCCAGCTGCTGGCACATCACACCGTGAACGGCTGCAACCTGCAGGCCGGCGATCTGCTGGGCACCGGCACCATTTCGACCCCCACACCCGAGGGCCTCGGCAGCCTGCTCGAACTGAGCGAGGGCGGGCGGCGGCCGGTGGATCTCGGTGAGGGCGAGACGCGCACATTTCTCGAAGACGGCGATGAAGTCATCATGCGCGCGAGGGCGCGCCGCGACGGCTTCGCCAGCATCGGGCTCGGTGAGGTCCGGGGTATCGTCCAACCCGCCCCGAGCCTTCACGTACCCCTCTCATGACTGCTCTGTCACTGTCCACACGCGAGCGCGCCGCCCTGAAGGCGCGTGCGCATGCCCTCGATCCCTCACTGTTCCTCGGCAAGGCCGGGCTGTCGCCAGCCGTCATCGCCGAGGCCGAGCGTGTGCTGACCGCACGCGAGCTCATCAAGGTGAAAATCGCCGACGACGACCGCGAGGCCCGCGAAGCCACGGGCGCCGCGCTGGCCGAGACGACCGGCGCGGCCATCGTCGCGCGTGTCGGCAAGGTGCTGATTCTGTGGCGCCCGCGACCGGCCGAGCTGGCCGACTGATCACGAGCGGCGCGCGGCAGCGGCGATCCTGAGCTGTTCGAGCGCGTCCCAGCGCGCGTATGCCGCATCGAGTTCCAGCGGAATCGCGTCGACGCGCTGCATGACCTCGGCAATGGCCGCCGTGCCTCGCGTGTAGAAGTCGGGCGCATGCAGCTCGGTGGTGAGCCGGGCCAGTTCGGCATCGAGTGCCTCGATGCGCGTCGGCAGCCCGTCGAGTTCGCGCTGCTCGTTGAACGTGAGCTTGCGCACACGCGTCCGCTCGGGTGCCGATCCCGGCGCCGCATCGTCTCGTGATCGGGTCGCGTCGGCCGCTCCTGCGGCACCGGCACTCACAGGTGGCGACGGTGGTGTCGTGGCGCGCGCGTCTCGAGTCGCGGCCATCGCCTGGGTCTGGCGCTTCCAGTCGTCATAGCCTCCCACCAGCTCGATGACCTGCCCATCGGCACCGAACGACAGCGTGCTGGTGATCACATGGTCGAGGAAGCGCCGATCGTGGCTCACCACGAGCAGCGTGCCGGTCCAGTCGACCAGCAGGGCTTCGAGCAGCTCGAGCGTGTCGAGGTCGAGATCGTTGGTCGGTTCGTCGAGCACCAGCACATTGGCCGGGCGCGTCATGAGGCGCGCCAGCAGCAGGCGGTTGCGTTCGCCGCCCGACAGCGCGCGCACCGGCGACCGGGCACGCTCGGCTGTGAACAGAAAATCTTCCAGATAGCCGTACACATGCCGGTGCTGGCCGTTGACCTCGACCGTGTCGTTGCCGTCGGCGAGCGTGTCGACCACGGTCCGATCGGGGTCGAGCTGCTCGCGCTGCTGATCGAAGTAGGCCACCTGCACGTTGGTGCCTCGGGTGACCGTGCCGCTGTCGGGCGGCAGTTCGCCCAGCAGCAGCCGCAGCAGCGTGGTCTTGCCGGCCCCGTTGGGGCCGATGAGGCCGATGCGGTCACCGCGCATGATGCGCGTCGTAAAGTCGCTGACGATGACACGGGATCCGAAGGCCAGTGACAGGTGCTGCACATCGAACACCACCTTGCCGCTGCCGTCGGCCTCGCTGGCCTGCAGGCGTACCTGCCCGAGACGTTCGCGCCGCTCGGCGCGCTCGGCACGCATCGCCATCAGGCGCTTGACGCGGCCTTCGTCGCGTGTGCGGCGTGCCTTGATGCCGCGTCTGATCCAGGCTTCCTCCTGCGCCAGCTTGCGATCGAACGCAGCCTGCTGCAGGGCCTCGTTCGCCAGCCATTCCTCCTTCTTCCGCTGGAAGGTGGCATAGTCGCCGGGCCACGAGGTCAGGCGCCCGCGGTCAAGCTCGACGATGCGGGTGGCGAGGCGTTCGAGGAAGGCGCGATCGTGCGTCACGAACAGCACGGCCCCGGTGTACTCGATGAGTGCCTGCTCGAGCCACTCGATGGCCTCGACGTCGAGGTGGTTCGTGGGCTCGTCGAGCAGCAGCACATCGGGCTGGGCGACGAGCGCCCGTACGAGCAGCACCCGGCGCTTCCATCCCCCCGAGAGTGTGTCGACACGTGCCTCACCGTCGAGTGACAGCCGTGTCAGTACCAGCTGCACGCGCTGTTCGACGCGCCAGCCGTCGTGCTCGTCCAGCGCCTGCTGGCACCGTCCGAGGCGTGCCAGAGCCGCCTCGCTGTGATCGGTGGCCACGGCCTGTGTCGCCTCGTGATAGTCGCGGACGAGCCCGGCCAGCGGCCCCAGGCCCTCGGCGACCGCATCGAACACCGTGCCGGCCCTCGACAGCGGCACGTCCTGCTCGAGACGGGCGAGGGTGGCGCCGGGCTGGCACCACACCGTGCCCGCGTCGGGCGGCAGTTCGCCCGACACGATGCGCAGCAGCGTCGACTTGCCGGTGCCGTTGCGGCCGATGATGGCCACGCGCTCGCCTGCCTCAATCTGCAGGGTGGCGTCGCTCAGCAGCGGCAGGTGTCCGTACGCGTGTGTGATGTGATCGAGCGCGACGAGCGGCACAGCCCTCTACGGTACCACTGACGGGCCTGCGTCGGCGACCGCCTCGAGCACATGGCGCCTGAGCGCCGCGGCCACGCCGGCCTCGTCCTGACTGCCCGTCTCGGTGAAACCGCGCCCGCGGAGGCCTTGGACGGCATTGCCCATGATGACCGGCAGCCCGGCGTAGTCGAGCATCGGCAGATCGTTGAGGTTGTCGCCGATGGCCATGACCTCGGCGGCGGTAAGGCCGAGGGCCGATGCACGGGCCGCGAGCGCGACGCCCTTGGTGGCCGCCTGGGCCATGACGTCGACCAGCGCGAAATCACGGTGTTCGTATTCGGTCTGGAAGATGCTGACACCCTCGACGCCCGACACGAGCGCATGCACGGCCCGCATCTCGCTGACCGTGCCGTTGAACATGACCTGCACGGGATCTTCGGTGAGGGCTGTCTCGAGGGGTGTGGCCCGGGCGATGAGATGCTGCCGGGCGCGCCAGTAGCTCAGCCGCTGCGGGTGGGACCAGTCCATCGACTCGGCCACGACGTGCGCGTGCGTGTCACGGTCGAAGATGAGGGCGCTGGTCGAGCGGAACCGCTGCGTGTGCTGCAGCACTGCCTGCGCCCGCTCGCGACTCAGCAGCCGCTGGGCGACTCCCACGCCGTCGAGGGTCCGTTCCACGGCGCCGTTCGAGGCGATGATGGTGACCGACGCCGGCAGCACTCCGGCGACGTCGCGCGCGAACGGATAGCTGCGCCCGGTCACCAGCGCCACATGCACGCCGGCGGCGACCACGGCGGCAATGGCGTCCCGGTTGGCTTCGGGCAGACGGCCGCGGCTGTCGACGAGGGTGCCGTCAATGTCGATGGCGACGAGGCGAACCGGCATCGGACGATGCTAGCGCACGGCACAGCACGGCGGTCCCGCGCTACCATGGAAGGTCGCTTCCATGATTGCCCTCGCCAACATCAACAAGCAGTACGGCCGCCAGCTCATCTTCGTCGACGCTTCGTTTCAGCTGAATCCCGGGGACAAAGTCGGCCTCGTGGGTCCGAACGGGGCCGGCAAGACCACGCTCTTCCGGATGATTGTCGGCGAAGAACAGCCGGATGAGGGCGAGGTGTCGGTGCCGCGCAAGCTCACGGTCGGCTACTTCCGCCAGGATGTCGGTGAGATGCGCGGACGGCCGGTGATTGACGAGGCCATCGCCGGCAGCGGACGCGTCGGCGACCTGCACCACGAGCTGTCGTCGCTGCAGGCGGCCATGGACGATCCGGCGCAGATGGACGACCTCGACCGCATCCTCGCGCGCTTCGGCGAGGTGCAGGAAGAGTACGAGCATCTCGGCGGCTACACGCTCGAAGCCCAGGCCCGCGAGGTGCTGCACGGGCTCGGGCTGGCCGACGACCAGATCGACGGCGACGTCGGGGCCCTGTCGGGCGGGTGGAAGATGCGAGTGGCCCTGGCGCGCGTGCTGCTCGGCAAGCCCGACGTGCTGCTGATGGACGAGCCGACGAACCACCTCGACATCGAGTCGATCATCTGGCTGGAACAGTTCCTCCGTACCCTGCCCTCAGCCCTGCTGATGACCTCGCACGACCGCGAGTTCATGAACCGCATCGTCACGAAGATTGCCGAGATCGACAGCGGCGAAATCACGGTCTACTCGGGCAACTACGACTTCTACGAACGCGAGCGGGCGATTCGCGAAACCAATCAGCAGGCGGCCTATGCGCGGCAGCAGGCGATGCTGGCCAAAGAGCAGCGGTTCATCGAGCGCTTCAAGACGCACGCCGCCAAGGCGGCACAGGTGCAGAGCCGCATCAAGGCCCTCGACAAGATCGAGAAGATCGAGCTGCCGAAGAAGCGCCAGATCGTCAAGTTCGAGTTCCGCACGCCGCCGCGATCGGGCGACCAGGTCGCGGTCATCGAGAACCTTCACAAGCGCTTCGGCCCGCGCATCATCTACGACGGGCTCAGCCTCACGATCAGGCGCGGCGAGCGCTGGGCGGTGATGGGCCGCAACGGTGCGGGCAAGACGACGCTGCTGAAGATGCTGGCGGGCGTGCTGACGCCCGACACCGGTGACGTGCGGCTGGGGGCGAGCCTGCGCATGGGCTACTTTGCGCAGCAGTCGCTGGACGTGCTCGATGCCGACCTGACGATCATCGAGCAGCTGCAGCAGGATTTTCCGCAGGACGGCCTCGGCGCGCTGCGCACGCTGGCCGGGGCCTTCCAGTTCTCGGGCGACGATATCGACAAGCGCATCCGCGCGCTGTCAGGCGGTGAGAAATCGCGGCTGGCCATGGCCCGCATGCTGTACAACCCGCCGAACTTCCTCGTGCTCGACGAACCGACCAACCACCTCGACCTGGCGACCAAGGAAATGCTCGTCGATGCGCTGAAGGACTTCGACGGCACGATGATCTTCGTGTCGCACGACCGCATGTTCCTGCGCGGACTCGGGTCGCGCGTGCTTGAGCTTGGCGGCGACGGCGGCGACAGCCGCGACCCGCTGGTGTATCCCGGCAGCTACGTCGAGTATGTGGAAAAGACCGGCCACGAGGCGCCGGGCACCCACTCCTGAGGGGGCCCCCTTGGCTGGCCGAGGCCGGGCCGTTTTTTTGCTTGCCTCCCGCCGCAAAAGAGGCCACTCTATCGAGTCGCATTCGGTTTTCTGAACGTGTCTGCAGTGGCCCCGTCTGCACCGGGGCCCGCCTGAGGAGGCGCCCATGCATCGGCCGCTCGTCGTGTTCACCGCCGCACTCATCGTCTTCGCTGCCGCCACCGCCCGCGCGCAGTCTGCGCCGGCGCCAGTGCCGACCTACTCGAAGGATGTCGCTCCCATCCTCAACAAGCACTGCGTCAGCTGCCATCGCCCCGGCGAAATCGGCCCGATGGCCTTCGAGAGCTATGCGCAGACCCGCCCGTGGGCACGGAGCATCCGCAGCAAGGTCATGCGCCGCGAGATGCCGCCCTGGGGCGCCGATAATGCCTCAAGCATGAAGATCGGCAACGACCGCACGCTGTCGTCGCACGAGCTCGACACCATCGTGGCGTGGGTGAACGGTGGCGCGCCCGAAGGCAACCCCGCCGACCTGCCCGCACGGCCCAGCTTCCCGACAGGCTGGCAGCTGGGTGAGCCCGACTTCGTGTTCGAGCAGCCGGTGGCCTGGACCGTCAAGCCCGACGCGCAGGAACCCTATCTCTACTTCTACGAGAAGATTCCGTTCGCTGAAGATCGCTGGGCCGCAGGCGTTGAAATCCGTCCCAGCAACTTCAGCGTCGTCCATCACTCGGGCGTGTACATCATCGACATTCCCGACGGCTACACCGTGAAGGACGGCTACCTGTACGATGCGGCCGGCACGCAGGTGCCCCCCAGCGTGCCGATGGGCAAGCGCGCCACGCTGGCCGACGGCAGCCTTCTGGCCGGGGCCGACAAGGTGATCAGCTATGTGCCCGGGCGCGGCTACGAGAAGCATCCCGAGGGTTATGCCAAGCGCATTCCCGCCGGCAAGTACGTGCGCTGGGTAATGCACTACAACCCGACCGGGCAGCCCGAGACCGACCGCAGCAAGCTCGGCCTCTGGTGGGCCAAGGGCCCGGTCCGTCGCGAGGTGCTCAACCTGCAGGCGGGTGACCCCATCCCCGGCAGCGGCAATCGCGGCCTCTACTTTGCCAACGGCAAGGAAGTGCTCTACGAGTCGGATGACACCACGGGCCGCCGCGGCAAGACCCCGACGATTCCCCCGTATGTGGCCGACTTTAAGATGATGGGGATCACACCGGTCAACGAGGACATCACGCTCTACGCCCTCACCCCGCACATGCACCTGCGCGGCAAGAGCATGAAGTGGTGGGTGACCTATCCCGATGGCCGAGAGGAAGTCATTCTCAACGTGCCCAACTTCGACTTCAACTGGCAGATCCAGTACGAACTCGCCACGCCGCTCAAGGTGCCGGCCGGCAGCAAGATTACCAACATCGCCATCTTCGACAATTCGGTGAACAACAAGTGGAATCCGGCGCCCGAGAAGGAAGTCTACTGGTCGGAGCAGAGCTGGGACGAGATGTACCAGCCCACGACCCAGTTCTCAATCGACCGCCAGGATCTGACGCGGCCCGCCGCACGGGGCACCCGCGAACAGCAGCGCCAGCAGCAGCACCAGCAGCAGTAACGCCGATGCGGCCGGTTACGTCACCACACGCTCATCGCCGTCGCGCGGCTCGCCGCGCGGCGGTCGCGGTGGCCCTCGCGTTGCTGGCGGTCGCGGGCACCACCGACACACACGGCTCCGTTCAGGCACAGCAGGAGCGGCCGACCAGTCAGGTGCCGACGCTGGGACGGCCGACACGGCCAGACGACCCGGCACCGCTGCTCGACTTCGGCCGCTACTTCAACGGCACGTGGAATGTCAGCTGGGAATATCCGGAAAGCCCCCTCGGGCCGGCCGATGTCGTCGACGGCACCACCACCTTTCGCCAGGTGGGGCCCTCGACCTTCGAAGCATCGAGTGCGCTGACCAGCGCAGCCGGGGCCTTCACGGTGAAGGAAACCTTCGAGTATCAGCGGGCCGAGCAGACCATCACACGCACGGTCGTCGACAGCCGGGGCTTCACCTACACACAGACGGGCAGCGTCACCGGTGACCTCGGCGGGCAGTTCACCATCAGACTCGACGGCAAGCCCTTCACCCATCAGGGACAGACGGTCCGCATCAATGCCGTGATGCGACTGCTGTCGCCCTTCAACTTCCGGGTGCAGTTCACCCTGTCCACCGGCAACGGCCCGTTCACCAATTTCGGTAATCCCTGGTGGCGGAAGGAGACGGCACCGCGATGAGACGACTGTCCTGCCTTGTCCTTCTGCTCGCCGGCACCATCGGTGCGGCCGCCGCCCAGGAACCTGCGTCGAGCCGCGTACCCGTCGTGGCCGTGGCGGGGTGTGTCACGCAGCAGGGCGCCGCCTATGGCCTGCGATCGGCCACCGAGCCCACTCCGAGCATCGCCAACGGACTGCCGACCGGCGACGTCTACAAGGGACCAACCGTCGGCCCGAACACGTTCCAGCTCATCGGCACCTCCGAGTTCGACATGCCCGCGCACGTCGGCCACACCGTGCTGATCAAGGGGCTGCTCATCAAAGCCTCGCCGACCAGCCGGCTCAATGTCACGTCAGTGAGCCGTCTGTCGACATCGTGTGCCCCGGCGCCGAAGTGACCTGAGCGGCCGGGCCCTGGGCCTGCCGGCGGGCCTGACCCTGCTGGCGACGCTGGCGACACTGCCCCTCTCGACCGGCCTTCAGGCCCACGACTTCGAGCGGACCACCGTTCATCTCACCATCGCCCGTGACGGGCGCTTCGAGCTCAGGCTGGCGCACGACCCTCAGTGGCTGCTGCTGCGCATGGACTCGCTCGCAGGCCAGCCCGGCCGCCCCGCCGACTCGGCCGAGGCACGCGATGCCCGCCTGACGGCGCTGGCACCCGACGCCATCGATCGGGTCGTGCTCTTCATCGACGGTCGCGAAGTCCGTCCCGAGTCGAGCACCTATGCGCCACCCCCCGACACCGTCCCGGCTGGTGAATTCGCCCTGGCATCGTACACACTGCGCGGGCAGCTGCCGGCCTCGAGTACAACCCTTCGCTGGTACTACGGGCTCGTGGCCGATCCGTATCCGTTCACGCTCACCCTCGCGGATGGAACGACCGTGACCGAATGGGTGCAAGGTGATGCCTGGAGCACGGCGCTCGCCCTCGGCACGGCTCCTCAGCCGACCCTCACCGATGATCTGGTTCGATACGTGTGGCTCGGCATCACGCACATCGTCCCGGGTGGTCTCGATCACATGCTGTTCATTGCAGGGCTGTTCCTGCTGACGGCGGCATGGCGGTCGCTGCTGTGGCAGGTGTCGGCATTCACGGTGGCGCACACCCTCACGCTGGGCCTGGCACTGACGGGTGTCATCGCGCTGCCATCGGCCGTGGTCGAGCCGCTCATTGCCCTGTCGATCAGGTATGTGGGCCTCGAGAATGTGCGGACGCGCGAGCTGACGCGCACGCGCGTGGGGCTGGTGTTCGTCTTCGGCCTGCTGCACGGCCTCGGATTCGCCGGCGTGATGCAGGGCCTGCGCCTGCCGGCGTCGCAGCTGGTCCCCGGACTGCTGGGCTTCAATCTCGGCGTGGAACTCGGACAGCTGGCCGTGCTGGGCAGCCTCGCGCTGCTCACGTGGCCTCTGAGGCACCGCGTCTGGTATCACCAGCGGATGGTGACGCCGGCCTCGCTGGGCATCGCCCTCATCGGTCTCTACTGGGCAGTGACCCGACTGATGCAGGGATGACTCCGCCGGCTGCGGCCGGCGGAGCCTCCCTGTCTGCGTCATGCACGGACGCCGTGTGCCTTACCGCGCGCTGCCGGTCGCAGGCACAAACTTCTGGATGCGCTGCCCGTAGGTATCGGCGGCATACACCGCGCCTTTCGAGTCGACGACGATGCCGTGAACCCAGTCGAACTGGGAGGGCCCGAGCCCCTGCGAACCCCAGGTGGCGAGCAGCGTGCCGTCTGCCAGCGAGAACTTGTGCACGCGCTCGCGCAGGTGATCGGCCATGTAGCCGACACCTTCGGTGCCCTTCCGCGAGATGTGCACATCCCACGGATTCCAGTCGTTCCTGAGCTCGCGCTTGTAGGTCAGGTTGCGGTCGAAAATCTGCAGGCGCTTGTTCTCGCGGTCGATGATGTAGAGGTTCTCCTCGGCATCCACGGCCAGCTTGTGCGGCAGATGCCACTCGCCGGGGCCAGTACCGCGGTCGGCCGGCCCACCTGCGCCACGCGCCACCTGGCGGATGACCTTGCCCTGGCGGTCGTAGAGAATCACGCGGTTGTTGCCGTAACCATCGGTGACGACCATGTTGCCGTTCTTCAGGATCGCAATGCCAGACGGCAAATCAAGATGCGTCGCGTCGTTGCCCTTCTCGAGCGTGGTGCCGATCTGGAGCAGCAGCCGATCCATCGACGGGTTGAGCTTCACGATGCGATGGGCATCGCGCTCGATGATGTAGACGTTGCCCTCCCAGTCGACACCGCCCGAATGCTGCCAGTCGGAGTTGATCTTCTTCCCGTTGTATTCGCCGTCGCCGCCGGTCTGAATCAGCGTGCCTGCGGTGTCGAACACCATGACGGGCTTGGGCCCGCGATTGAAGACGAAGATGCGGTCCTGCTGATCGATGGCCAGACCGGAGATGCCGGGCTGATTGGTCGGCGGACCTGAGGGGCCACTGGCACCGCGGGCACGTCGGGCCGCTGCCTGCGCCTCGCGCTCGGCCGGAGGTGGTGGCGCCTCGCGCAAGCCGAACCACATTCCCGAAGGCAACGTGGGCCAGTTGGGCACCAGACGATATGCCTCTCCCTGTGCCTCGACGCGTGACGCCGGCCACGCCAGCGCCAGAATCACCGCTGCTGCACACGCTGCCACTCTGATGGGTCGCATTGACGTTCTCCCTGCATCCTCGCAGGCGCGTGGCCTCATCGCCCGTGCCGCCTGGTTGATCCGCCGGCACGCCGCCTGCCTCGACTCGACGGCGCTGAGTGTAGCGCAGTCGACCTGGTGGCGTGGAGGTCAGGCGCTGAACGCAGCCGTGAACCGTGCTACCGTCTGCGCCATGCGACTGCTGCGTCCTGCATCCGCTGCCCTGGCTACGCTGCTGCTGGCCACCTCACTCGCCGCCCAGAACCCTGCCACGCTGCCGCCCGAGGAGCGTGCGGCCTTCGAGGCGCAGAACCGGGCACTCGACGAGACCGTCCGTTCGGCCCCGCGACTGCCGCTGGTGGCTGCGCCGCTGCCCCTCACCCCCCCGAAGCACCCCGACTGGGCGCTCGGCATGGTGTCGTGGGTCGCCGCCGGCGCCGATGGGCTCACCTATCTGCTGCAGCGCGGCGCGCAAGCCGACCCGGTGCTGGTCGTCGACCGCGGCGGCCGCATCGTCCGATCGTGGGGACGCGGACTTTATACGATGCCGCACGCCATCCGGGTCGATCCGCAGGGCGCTGTGTGGACCACCGATGCCGCCAGTTCGAAGGTGTTCAAGTTCAGCCCGACCGGCACACTGCTGATGACCATCGAGGTGGGTGGGCAGCCGTCGCCGTGCGGCGGGTTCTGCAGCACCACCGACATTGCCTTTGCGGCCGACGGCCACCTGCTCATCGCCGACGGGTATCGCAACGCACGCATCCTCGAGTACACCGCGGAGGGGCAGAAGGTGCGCGAGTGGGGACGCGCGGGCACAGGCCCCGGCGAATTCCGCCTGCCGCATTCCATTCAGATTGACGCCCGCGGCACCATCTATGTGGCCGATCGCGAGAACGGCCGCATCCAGCGCTTCACGCGCGAGGGCACCTTCATCGGCGAGTGGAGGAATCTCGGCAAGACGTTCGGGCTGACGCTGGCCGGACCGACGCTGTGGCTCTCGACCATCCCCCGCGGTCCCAACACCGCGCCCGGCTGGCTGATGGCGGTCGACCCGGTCACGGGACGCGTCACAGGGCTCGTCGAGTCATCGGGGAATCACGGCATGGCGGTGACGCCCGACGGCGACCTGCTGCTCGGCCCCGGGCCCGATCAGATACCGCAGCGGTACTCGCCCCGTCGCTAGGCGGGGGGACGCGGGGCTGCTGCGAGTGCGCGCAGCACGGCCTCAGCCTCGGGCTGGCCTGCGCGTGCCGGTGCGCGACCCGGCTGGGCCGGGCGGGGCAGCGTCAGCGACAGCGGCGTCTGCCCCTGCGCATCCTGCGCGTCAATCACTGCGCCTTGAGCCACGAGCGCACGAATCACCCCGACATGACCATCAGCCGCCGCCAGATGCAGCGGCGTCTGCCCTCCGGGTCCGGCATCGCGGGGAGACGCTCCGGCATCGAGCAGCGCCTGCACCACCGCCTCGACATCGCGGCGGTCGCGGGGAATCAGCGGCGTGTCGGCGTCGGTGACATTCCATCGCACGAGATCAGACGGACGCGCTTCCCGTTCGACCATGGCACCGGCCGCCATCGTGAGCGGCGTGTGTCCGTCGGCGAGCCCCAGCGATGGATCAGCGCCTGCCGCGAGCAGCGTACGCACCAGCGTGACTTCGAGATAGGCCACCGCAAGCATGAGCGGGGTGGCCCCGCGCAGCGTGTGCGACAGGGCCCACTGCGACCCGAAACGCCGCACCGGGCTGCCCTGCCGCAGACGCGCATGCACATTGGCCCCGCGGGCCAGCAGCGCACGCACAGAGTCGTTATCGCCGCGCAGCACGGCCGCGTGCAGTGCGGTATAGCCGGCCCCATCGGCCTGCACGTCGGCACCGGCCTCGATCAGGCGACGAGCCGCCGTTCCGTGACCGTCAAACGCGGCCAGCACGAGGGCCGAACGTCCGTCGGCGGCCACATCGTTGGACGGCGCGCCATGCGCCAGCAGCACCTCGAGGGTCGGCACATCACCTGACAGGGCCGCAAAGAGCAGCGGTGTCAGGCCGCCGGCGGTGACGCGGTGCGCATCTTGCCCCGACGTCTTCACGCTGCGGCTCGGGCCGCGGTCGAACATGACCACCAGCGGCCGCGTGAGCGAACGGGCGTGCACGGCGGCTCCCCTGGCGAGCAGGGCCTCGGCGGCTGCGCGGTGTCCACCGGAGGCCGCCCACATGAGGGCGGTCTGTCCACGCACCGGCTCGGTACGGCGCGGATCGGCACCGGCGTCGAGCAGCGCCCGCACGGCTGCGGCATCGCCGACGCGGGCGGCTTCCATGAGGGGATCGATGCCGGCCTCCGTCAGGGCGGTCGCCGATGCGCCGGCGTTCAGCAGGGTCTGCACAATCGCCGCATGGCCCGCCGCCGCGGCCAGGTGCAGCGGCGCCACGCCGAGATCGGTCACCGCACCCGCATCGGCGCCGGCGGCCAGCAGGCGCGAGACGATGGCGGTGTGGCCGGCGTGCGCGGCCCAGTGCAGCGCGGTGCTGCCGTCGGGCGCGGCAGCGCGCACCGACACGCCCTCGTTGAGCAGGCGCGTCACCGCGGCCGCATCGCCGTCGCGCGCGGCCGCCATCATCGGCGGCAGCGCAGGCGGTGCCGCGGCCCCGAGACCCACGGCCAGTGTCAGGACCAGAGCCGGCAGCATCAGTCGAACGACAGCGGCCCGGTGCTGTTGCCGTGTACGTCGATGCGTACGCCGAGGGTATCGAGCAGGCCGAGGTGCATATTGGCGAGCGGTGTGCCCTCGGCGTAGCGGACATGGCGGCCACCGCGAATCGTGCCGCTGCCCCCGCCCACGAGCAGCAGCGGCAGGTTGCGTGGCACGTGCCCATTGCCCTCGCTCATGCCCGCGCCGTACAGCAGCGTCACGTGATCGAGCAGCGACCCGTCGCCGTCAGGTGTGTCGCGCAACCGGTTCACATACTCGGCGAAGAGCGACACGTGATAGTGGTTGATGCGCGCGCACTTGTCCATGCGCACCGGGTCGCGCTGGTGATGCGAAATGGGATGGTGCGCATCGGGCACGCCGATTTCCGGATAGGTGCGGCCGCTGAACTCGCGCCCCAGCATGAAGGTCGTCACGCGCGTCACGTCACCCTGGTAGGCCAGCAGCTGCAGGTCGAACATGAGCCGCGCATGCTCGGCAAAGCTCTCGGGCACACCCGCCGGGCGATCGAATCGCGGCAGTGTGATGTTCTCGGTCATCGTCCGCTGGATGCGGCGCTCGACGTCGCGCACACTGTCGAGATAGGTGCCGAGCGTGACGCGATCGGCCGCAGCGACGCGGCTGCGCAGCCCGGAGATCTCGCCCACGAGCGAGTCGAGCAGGCTGCCCTTGAGCTGCAGGCGCGTGGCCTGATCGGCCGCGCCGTCGCCGAACATGCGCGCAAACACCACGCCGGGGTCTCGCTCCATCGGCAGCGGCGCCGTCGGGCCGGCCCACGCAATCGTGCCGGTGTACACGCAGCTGCGGCCGAAATCGCACGACATCCCTGAGTCGACCGACTCGAGCGCCAGCTCGAGCGACGGCAGCAGCGCGTCGGCGCTGAGCGTGCGGGCGGCCACCTGATCAATCGAGACACCCGCGCGCAGCGTACGGCTCGGGGTGACATCGGTCAGGAACCGCGTGCTGGCGTCGGCGTGATTGTTGAACTGGCGCTCGCCCGGCGGCGCCGGCGGCAGACTGTCGAGTCCGCTCAACACCAGCAGGCGATCGCGGACCGGCGCCAGGGGCATCAGCGTGGGTGACAGTGTGAAGCTGCTGCCCGTGTCTGCCGGAAACCACTGTCCCGGAATGACCCCGTTCGGCACATACACCACACCGAAGCGGCGCCGGGGCGAAGCCACCGTCTGCGCCAGCGGGGTCAATGCCGGCACCATGGCATCGAGCAGCGGCAGCGGCAAGGCGGCCCCGAGGCTGCGCAGCAGCGTGCGACGCGAAAGTGCTTTCTTCATGATCATGATGACGCCCGGCTCCTCATCTGAAATGGCACGCTGCTCACCACGGCCCGCACCAGGGCCGACCATCGATCGCCCCCGGCGAGCGTGGCCTCGGCAATGGCCCGCACCGCCGGCTGATCGTGCACCGTCAACTGGCGCCCGATGGCATAGGTCAGCATGCGTGCGGCCAGTGTCATGCGCAGCCCGTCGGCGCGTGACAGCACGAATCGCCGCAGTCCGACTACGCCGCTGATCGGCGTGCCATCGGCAAACACCGCCGAGGCATCGACCGGCTGCCCCAGCGTGTGCGTGCGCACACGCCCGATGGCGTCGAACTGCTCGAGGGAAAACCCGAGCGGATCCATCCGCGCATGACACGACGCACAGGCCGGGTTGCGGCGATGCTGTTCCATCTGCGCCCGCATCGTCAGGGGACGTCCGTCCTCGTCGGTCGCCGCCAGATCGGGAATGTCGGGCGGCGGTGGAGGCGGAGGCATGCCGAGCAACGTGTCGAGAATCCAGGTGCCGCGCAGCACCGGTGTAGTGCGATCGGGATACGACGTCGCCAGCAGCATCGCGCCGAGCCCGAGTACGCCGCCGCGCACCCCGTCGGTGAACGTGTGCCGGCGATACAGGTCGGTGTGCATGCCGCTGATGCCGTAGTGGTCCGCGAGGCGTGCATTGATGAACGAATAGTCGGCCGACACCAGCTCGGTGACGGGCCGGTCATCACGCAGCTGGCTGCCGAGGAAGCGCCGGGCTTCCTCGAGCAGCGCCCGTCTGAGGTTTTCGTCGAACTCGGGGAAGACATTCGCATCAGGCAGCGCGGCCTCGACCTTCCGAAGCCCGAGCCACTGAAATGCAAAGTTGGTGACGAGCGCCTCGGCCTTCGGATCGGCCAGCATCCGCCGCACCTGCGCATCGAGAGTGGCGGGCGTCGACAGCTGCCCGCGCTCGACGAGCCGCAGCAATGACTCGTCCGGCACGCTGCTCCAGAGGAAGAACGACAGCCGCGAGGCGAGATCGCCGTCGCTCAGCCGATAAGCGGCGGTTGCCTCGCCGCCGACCGGATCGTGCTCGAGGCGGAAGAGGAAGGGCACGCTCACCAGCAGCCGCTCGAGCGCGGCCTGCACGCCGGCCTCGAACCCGCCGCGGGTGGCGCCCTGCTCATAGAACGCCAGCAGGGGTGCCAGATCATCGGCGCCCACGCGACGCCGGTATGCGCGCCGCGCCACCTGCGAAAGAATGCGCTCGGCGCAGGCGCGCGCCGGCAGCGTCGGCGACGGTCGGCACACAAACAGGGTGCGCCGGCTCGGCGTGTCACCCGCCGGGCCCGGGCGCTGCGGACCAATCACGGTCACGGCATCCACAGCGGCCAGTCCGTCGTACTGCTCGTCAGACCCGCGACCGAAGTCGACGGCCAGCGGCTGCGCAACGCTGTCAGACACCCACGGCGTGTCGACGAAGGTCACCGACACCTCGTGCGGACCGGCCCCGACTGCCGTGCTCACCGCCAGGTCGCGGTCGGCGGCGTGCATGTAGAGCTCCCACGGCGTCTCGCCGACAATTTCACCGTTCCACGTCAGCGGACCGGGCAGACCCGGCGCCGCACCACCGACCCGCAGGCGTCCGACGCGGCGCCTGTCGATGCGCACGTCGAGTGTCTGCGGCGTCCCCAGGCCGATGATGTAGTCGTACACCTGCCGTCGCAGACGCACCGCGATGCGATAGTCGCCATCCGCGGGAAAATGATGCGTGACCGTCGCTCCTCCGCGCGAGCCAAACGGCTGCGCCGCATCGACGCGGCTGTCCTGCTCGAGCAGCCTGGGCACGCGATACGACACCGCGGCCGGTGTCGCCGACAGTGATGCATCACCCACCGCCAGGCGGCTGATGTCGCGCGCGGCGGTCAGGTAGCGTTCGAGATGTGCGGGCGACAGGGTGAGGCTGGCCGCCACGTTGTCAAAGCCCTCGTCGGCCTCGTCGGGCAGCAGCAGCGCCCGCGTGTCGACCTCGAGGCCGAACACATCGCGCACCGCGTTCGCGTATTCCGCACGATTGAGGCGGTGGGCGCCGGTGCGGCCCGGCCTCGGGTGCTGCCGGGCCTGCGCATCGAGCGCATCGGTTAGGGTGCGCTGCACCTCGACCGTCCACCCGGCATCGGGCCGCGGGCGTGACGGCGGGGGCATCTGCCCCGTGCGCAGCTTGTGCAGCACGGGTTCCCAGAGTTCCGGGTGCTGCGCGGCCTCGCTGGCACGCGCGCCGGTCAGGCTGAACCCACCCACGCGGGCGCGATCGTTGTGACACGACAGGCAGTGGTCCTGCACATAGCCGTCGGCGGTTCGAGGCGCAGCGGCAGGCAACGGTGGCGTCAGCGCCTGCCCGCGCGTGGCCGCGTGCGTGAGCGACAGCACCAGCCCGACGACCAGGGCGCCCGGAATGAGAGAATCGCGGGCTCTCATGGGCCGCGAGTGTAGCAGAAGACTCAGGCCGGCAGGCGCGCGACGAGCACCTTGTCGATGCGCCGGCCATCCATGTCGACCACCTCGAAGCGGTGGCCTTCCCATTCGCAGAGATCCGCTGTGTGCGGCACATGCCCGAGCCGCGCCATGATAAATCCACCGAGTGTGTGGTACGCGCCGGTTTCATCCTCAGGCAGCGCATCGAGCCCGAGGCGGTCGAGCACCTGTTCGATGGGGGCCGACCCGTCGATGAGCCACGAGCCGTCGGCGCGCTGCACGAAGAACCCGGCCGCCTCGCTGACGTCGGCCGGCATGTGCCCCACCAGCGCCTCGAGCATGTCGGTCACGGTGACGAGGCCTTCCACGGCCCCGAACTCGTCCATCACGAGACCGAGGTGCGTGTGCGACTTGCGGAACGCCTCGAGCAGCTGCACCGCCGGCATCGAGTCGGGCACAAACAGCGCATCGCGTGTCAGGGCCCGCAGGTTGATGTCTTCGCCCCGCATCGCCCGCGGCAGCAGCTCGGCCGCGCGCACAAACCCGAGCACATTGTCGAGCCCGCCCTGACAGACGACAAAGTGCGTGTGCGCATGACTCGCCAGAAATGCACGCAGTTCGTCGGACGTGGCGTCAACATCAATCCATTCGATGTCGGGCCGCGGCGTCATGATGGCCGCCACCCGCTGGTCGCCGAGCTGCAGCACGCGCTGCACAATCGACTCTTCCTCGGCCTCGAGCACGCCGCTTTCAGCCCCCTGGCTGATCACAGCCTTGATCTCTTCTTCCGTGAGGTGAGACTCGGCCTGCTCTCTCACGCCAATCAGGCGCAGCACCAGCCGCGTGGTGCCGGTCAGCAGCGAGACAAACGGGCCGCCGAGCGTCGCGAGGCCGCCCATGGGCCTCGCCACCCACGACGCGATGGTCTCAGGCCAGGTCAGCGCAATGTTCTTCGGCACCAGCTCGCCGATGACCAGCGACAGGAAGGCGATGACGGTCACCACCAGCGTCAGCGCGATGCCTTCGGCATAGGGGGCCAGCTGGGGAACCGCGCCGATTTCCAGGGCAAGGGGCTCGGCCAGCTCGGCGCCGCCGTAGGCACCCGCCAGAATACCCACCAGCGTGATGCCGACCTGCACGGTCGACAGGAACTGCGCCGGATGCGTCGCCAGCGCCAGCGCGGCTTTCGCACGCGCATCGCCTTCGTCAGCGCGCTGCTGCAGGCGCACCTTGCGCGCCGCGACGACCGCCATCTCGGACATGGCGAACACCCCGTTGGCGAGGATGAGCACGAGGATGACGATCAGTTCGAACGCGATGCCCGATTTTACCGCATCGCTCCGCCTATACTGCCGACATGGTTCGAGCCCGACTGCTTGCCTGCGTTTTCACACTGGCGTCCGCCTCCGCCCTGCACGCGCAGGCCCTCACGCCGTGGACCTCTGCCGATCACCGCGCCCTGCAGTCGGTCGCCGACGTCCAGCTCTCGCCCACAGGCACCGAGGTGGCCTACGCGCTCGTCTCGAACGATGCGCCCGGACGTCCCACCAGGCGCACCCTCATCCGTGACCTCGCCACCGGACAGACACGCACCCTGACCGGGGCCTCCGGCGCACGTTGGTCGCCCGACGGCCAGCAGCTGGCCTATATCGGCCGCACCGACGAAGGGGCCGGACTCGTCGTGATCGATCGCCTCGGCACCCGGCCGCGCCTGCTGGCACCGGTCGGCGGCACCAACCATCCGCTGCCCTCGTCCGGCGAGCGCCTGTCGTGGTCGCCCGACGGGCGACGCCTCGTGTTTGTCTCGGCCGTCGACGGTCCCGAGGGCGCAGCGGCACCGGATCAGGATCCGATGGTCATCACGCGCTATCTCTACAAGCCCACCGCCAGCGAAGGGCTGACGCGCTTCAACGACAACCGCCGCACCCATCTCTTCATCGTCGACGTGGCAACCCGTGCCGTGCGGCAGATTACCGACGGACCGCACTACGAGCACTCGGTGCAGTGGTCGCCGACCGGCACACGCATTCTGTTTGTGTCGAACCGCGAGCCGGATGCCGATCGGGTCTTCAACTACGACATCTTCACGGTCGACGCCGACACGGGTGCCACCGAGCGCCTGACGCAGACCAGAAGCGCCGAGTACGCCCCCTCGTGGTCGCCCGACGGCACGCGCATCGCATTCTCGGGAACGACGCGCGCGCTCACCTCGTCGGAAACGACGAAGGAAGACACCCATGTGTGGGTGATGCGTGCCGACGGCACAGAACGCCTCGAACTGGGCCGCGCCATCGACAATCGGCAAGGTGTGCCGCAGTGGTCGCCCGACGGACGCCGGCTGTACTTCACGCTGCAGGAACACGGGCGCGTGCACCTGATGGCCCTCGATGCCACCGCCACCGCACCGCCCGCCTCGGCCACGATGATCGTACGGGCCGAGGGCACGGTGACCAGCGTGTCGGTGGGACGCACGCAACTGCTGCTGGCGATGAGCACCCCGCAGAGCCCGGCCGAACTCTATGCCGCCCCCGTTCCCTCGACGGCGGCGGCCCGTAACACGGCGGCGTCACCGGCCAGTCAGCAGGCTGACGCCGATCGCCCTCGCGCACTCACCTCGGTCAATGCCGCACTGCTGCAGGCACACCCCCTCGCGCGCGTCGAGTCGCTGACCTTCATCAACGAGGGTCTGCAGGTGGAAGCCTTCCTGACGCGTCCCGCACAGACCATCGACACCGCACCGGCCAGTGTGCCGCTGGTCGTGATGATTCACGGCGGACCGCACGGGCAGCAGGGCCCGGCCTTCAACCACAAGGCACAGGTCTATGCCGCGCAGGGCTGGGCCACGCTGATGGTCAACTATCGCGGATCGACGGGCTATGGCCAGGCCTTTGCCGATGCGATCTTCCGTGACCAGAACGGCGCCGAAGCCCGCGACGTGCTGGCCGGCCTCGACGCGGCCCTGGCGCGGCATCCGTGGCTCGACGCATCGCGGCTGGCCGTCGAAGGCGGCAGCTATGGCGGGCAACTCACCAACTGGCTGGTCACCCAGACCGAGCGCTTCCGTGCGGCCGTGCCGAGCGCCGGCATCTCGAACCTCGTCACGCAGAACTATCTCGCCTATTACCACGACTATCTTGCAGTCGAGTACGGCGACTTTCCCCACAAGGACGGCATCATCGACATGCTGTGGGAACGCTCACCGATTCGCCTTGCCCATCGCGTCAAAACGCCGGTGCTTTTCCTGCACGGCGAGTACGACAACGATGTCCCGATCGAAGAAGCCGAACAGTTCTATATCGCGCTACACGATGTCGGCACGCGCACCGTCATGGTGCGGTACCCGCGCGAGGGGCACGGGCTGCAGGAAGCCCGCCACATCATTGATGCCCTCGACCGGTCAATCGCGTGGTATCGCGAACACTTCCGGCCCGCCTCGTCTCCACTGCACTAAACTCGAACGACGATGCTGAGGCGACAGCGGGAAGGATCGGTCATCTGCACCTCATGCGGGGTGCTGGTGGGGGTGAACGACGACACCTGCTACGCGTGCGGCCGGTGGAATCCGGGCTTATGGGGCTATGGTCCCGCCCTCCGGCGTCTGGGGAATGACCTCGGCTTCGTGCCGCTCGTCATCGGCGGCACGGTCACGCTCTACGTAGTGTCTCTCCTGCTGTCGGGGCTGAACATGCGGGGCATGTTCGCGCCGAGTTCGCAGGTGCTGTTCCTGCTCGGCGCCTCGGGCGCGCTGCCCGTGTTCGAATACGGCCGCTGGTGGACCGTGCTGACGGCCGGCTGGCTGCACGCCGGCGTGCTGCATGTCTTCTTCAACGTCATGTGGATTCGGCAGCTGGCGCCGGCCATTGCAGAGCTCTATGGGCCAGGGCGCATGGTGATCATCTACACTGTGTCGGGCGTCACGGGCTTTGTCGCCAGTTCCGTGGCCGGTCTCTATCTGGCCGGTCTGCCGGTCATCGGCGGGGCGAATTTCTCGGTCGGCGCCTCGGCCCCGATCTTCGGGCTGCTCGGGGCCTTGGTGCACTATGGCCGCGCGACGGGCCACAGCCATGCCCGCGACGCGGGCCTGCAGTATGCGCTGTTCATGGGCGTCTTCGGACTCATCTTCCCAGGCATCGACAACTGGGCCCATGCCGGCGGCTTCGCCGGGGGCTATCTCGCCAGCCTGGGCCTCAATCCCCTGCGGCGCGAACGCATCGACCACCTCGCCATCGGCGCCGTGTGCCTCGCGGCGACCGTCATCGCCCTGCTGGCCTCGATCGTCACGGCCTGGCCCCTGTTGCGGAACTGACCGCCGCGGCCAGCGGCCCGCGCCGACCGATTGTCGGGTATAGACTCTGATGTCACACGTGTGACACGTCAGCCCTTCCGACGTCCATTACTACCTTGGCAAGCAGATGCGGGGCGCTCTGGTGGAGAGTGCTCCCGCCTGATGCCTTCCGGCCGTTCGACACCGGCCGGGGGTTTCGTGTGCCCGTTCGGGGAGTGGAGGAACTCCATGACAATTCTGTTCAGAACTGCCCTGCTCGCAGCGCTGCTGGCCGTGGGGGCGGCCAGCGCGTGGGCCCAGCAGCAAACGGGTGAAATCTATGGCCGCGCCACCGACAGTTCGGGGGCCGTGCTTCCTGGGGCCACGGTCACCGTGTCTGGCCCGACACTGCTGCAGCCCCGCATCTCGGTCACTTCGGAGACCGGGTCGTATCGCGTGCCCGAACTGCCCGTGGGCACCTACGCGGTCACCTTCGAGCTGACCGGATTCCGCACCGTGCAGTCGACCGGCGTTCGCATCACGATCGGCTTCTCGGCGCAGGTCAATGCCGAGATGGCGATCTCGACGGTGCAGGAGTCGATCACCGTGACGGGGGCCACGCCGCTCATCGACACCAAGGCCGTCGGCACGCGTACCTCGTTCGACCTCGAGACGCTGCAGAACCTGCCGTCGGCGCGCGACCCGTGGGTCATGCTCGAGCGCTCGCCTTCGATTGCCATGGACCGCGTGAATGTCGGCGGCAGCCAGTCGGGACAGCAGTCAAACTATGTCGCACGCGGTGCGGCCACGGGCAACAACAAGTGGTCGATTGACGGTGTCGACATCACCGACATGTCGGCGACAGGCGCTTCGCCCATCTACTACGACTTCGACATGCTCGAGGAAATGCAGGTCACCACAGGCGGCGCCGACGTCACGCAGCAGACAGGCGGCGTCGGCATCAACCTGGTCACCAAGGGCGGCACCGATCGGCTGCGCGGCTCGGCCCGCGGCTATCTGACCGACGAGAAGTTCCAGGCCGACAACATCGACGATGAGGTGCGGGCGGCGGGTGCGGGCTCGGGTGCGCCGATCCAGAACATCAAAGACTATGGCTTTGAAATCGGCGGTCCCATCCGCAAGGGCAAGGCGTGGTACTGGGGCAGCTATGGAACCCAGGACATCCGGGTCGGTGTCGTCGGCTTCTACAAGAACACGTCCGCGTGCCGGCCGACGCCGCCCACCGATACGCAGGGCCTGCGCGACTGCCTTGAAAGCGACCTGACCACGCTCAACAACTACAACTGGAAGCTCACGTTTGCCCCGTTCAAGGGCAACCGCCTGGGCCTGCAGAACACCTGGGCCGAGAAGGTGCGCAACGTGCGCGATGCGTCCGACACGCGCCCCATCGAGACAACATACAGGCAGCGGGCCGTCAGCGAAGAGTTCGGCCGCTTCGGCTGGCTGACCGGGCCGTCGCCCTTCTGGAAGCTCAGCGACCAGCACGTGTTCAGTGATCGCTTCCTCGTCGACGTGCTGGCGGCGCACCTGGGCAACAACTTCGCGCTCGACTTCAACAAGGACGAGCTGACCAGTGTGCAGCCGCTGCTTGAAACCACGACCGGCGCATATTCGCGCTCGTTCCAGCAGTCGATCTTCCTGCGACCGACCAACAGCGTCGACGTGATGGCCAACTACTTCCAGCCCAACGTGCTGGGCGGCGACCATGCATTCAAGTTCGGCGGCCGCTGGCGCACGGCCCATTCGATCAGCCGCAATCACGTGGGCGGCAACGCCATCGCCCGCCTGACCAACGGCGTCGCCAACTCGGTCGACGTCTATCGCGATGGCAACTCGGAATCGCACCTCGACACCTGGGCCGCGTTTGCGCAGGATACCTACACGGCAAAGCGGGTGACGCTCACCGTCGGGTTCCGTATCGACCGCCAGACCGACCGCGCTGAGGCCGCCCTCGTGCCCGCCAGCCCCTTGGCACCCACGCAGCTGCCGGCCATCGACTTCCCGGGCTTGTCCGCAGGAGTCATCTGGACCAACATCTCGCCCCGCATCGGTCTCAACTATGACCTGTCGGGCAAGGGACGCACGGTGGCCAAGGTGTCGTACTCGATGTACTTCGGCCAGATGGCCCCGGGCCAGCTGTCGAACCAGCTCACCACCACCGGCGCCACGCTCATCCGCTTTCCCTGGACCGACACGAACGGCGACCGCTTTGTGCAGACCGGCGAAATCAACTATGCCTCGATTCTCGCGGCCTCCTCGACCTACAACGCTGCCAACCCCAGTAACTTCCGCTCACCCGGCTCGATCGATCCGAACGTGAAGAACGACCGCACGCAGGAAGCCATCGTCGGGTTCGATCACGAGCTGTTCGAGGGCGTGGGTGTGAGTGCCAGCTACATCTGGCGCAAGTATGACCAGTTCGCCTGGCAGGACCGCATCGGGCTGACCAGCGCCAACTACTCTCCGGTGAGCTTCACGCCCACCAACTGTCCCACCGGGGCGCGCTGCCAGGCCGTCACCTACTTCCAGCCGAACATCCAGCTGGCCGGGCTGCCGTTTGTCTACACCAACGTGCCCGACCGCTATCGTGACTACAACGGCGTCGAACTGGTCGTCAGCCGCCGCATGGCCAACCGCTGGTCGGCGACGGCGAGCTACGCCTACAACAACGCCGTCGACCATTGGGATTCAGTCAACGCCTACGAAGACCCGACCAACATCGACAAGCTCGACGGGTCGCAGTACGCCCCCGAGCAGACGGGCAGCGGCATCTCGGGCATCTTCACCAACGCCAAGTGGCTGGTGAAGGCGAGCGGCGTGTACCAGATTCCCTTCCTGGAAGCCAACCTGTCGGCGTTCTTCAACGCGCGCCAGGGCTTCCCCTTCCCCCAGGGCATCCTGTCACCCAACCGCATCAACGGAGCCGGTCAGGCGACCGTGCTGCTCGACCCGCTCGGTGACGTGCGCAACGAACGGCTGCAGACCGTCGACCTGCGCCTCGACCGGCCCGTCACCCTGGGGCGTGTGCGGCTGATTCCCTCGCTCGAGGCCTTCAACCTCAGCAACATCAACACGGTGCTGTCTCGCCAGCGCAATCAGGCGGCCGCCAACGCCAACCGCATCAGCGGTATCGTGGCGCCGCGCGTGCTGCGCTTCGGCCTGCGCCTGACGTTCTGACGCGTCATCCGACCGGAGGCGGGCGCATCCCCGCCTGCCTCCGGCGGCTCTCTGCCCTCCACCACGCGGCGCGCCCGCCGCGTGTACCGCTCACCGTACGCCGCTCACCGCGCGGCACGGGTCTTCCTCACCGCACGCCGCTCACCCCACGCCGGTCACCGTGTCCCTCGGACGATCGCCTCGGGCTCCAGCAGCAGCATGGCCAGCGGCGGCACGCGCAACACCAGCCGCTGCGCGAAGCCGTGCATCGCGTGCGGTTCCGTTTCGACGTAGCCGCCATGCCCGACGCCACTGCCGCCGTACTCGACGGCATCACTGTTCAGGCACTCGCGATAGCGGCCCGCCACCGGCACCCCGATCGCGTATGCGTCACGCACCACGGGTGTGACATTGAGCACCGCCACCATCACCGCACCACCCGCCGGGTCACGGCGCATCAGCGCCACCACACCCTGCTCGGCATCGTCACAGGTGATCCACTGGAAACCCTCGGGCCGATCGTCGGCCGCCCACAGGGCCGTAGAGCCGCGATAGACATGCGTCAGGTCGCGCACCCAACGGTGCAGCCCCCGATGTGCGGCGTCTTCGAGCAGCGCCCAGTCGAGCGCCCCCTCGTGCGCCCATTCGCGCCGCTGTCCCAGCTCGGCCCCCATGAAGAAGAGCGGGCGCCCCGGGTGCACATACAGCAGCGCCAGCAGCAGGCGCAGCGAGGCCCGCTGCTGCCACGCATCACCCGGCATGCGGCTCAGCAGCGACCGCTTGCCGTGCACGACCTCGTCGTGCGAGAGCGGCAGCACAAAGCGCTCGGTGTAGGCATACAGCATCGGAAAGGTCAGCTGCCGGTGATGCCACCGCCGATGCATCGGATCACGCGCCAGATAGTCGAGCACATCGTGCATCCAGCCCATGTTCCATTTGCACATGAAGCCGAGGCCGCCCTCGTCAACGGTGCGGGTCACGCCCGGCCAGGCGGTCGATTCCTCGGCGCACGTGATCACATCCGGATGTTCGTGCTGCAGCACGCGGTGCAGCTGCTGCAGAAAGGCCACCGCCTCGAGGTTCTCGCGGCCACCCTCGCGATTGGGAATCCACTGCCCGGGTGCGCGCGAGTAATCGAGATAGAGCATCGACGCTACGGCATCGACGCGCAGCCCGTCGATATGAAACTCCTCGATCCAGTAGAGCGCGTTCGAGAGCAGGAACGACTGCACCTCCGAGCGGCCATAGTTGAAGATGCGCGTGCCCCAGTCGGGATGCTCGCCCTGCCGCGGATCGGCGTGCTCGTAGAGCGCCGTCCCATCGAAGCGGGCCAGCGCATGATCGTCCGCAGGAAAATGCGCCGGCACCCAGTCGAGCAGCACCCCCAGCCCCGCCTGATGACACGCATCGATGAAGGCCCGCAGATCATCCGGGGCCCCGTAGCGCGCCGTCGGCGCATAGAAGCCGGTGACCTGATAACCCCACGATCCGTAGAAGGGATGCTCCATCACCGGCAGCAGTTCGAGGTGCGTGACGCCGAGGTCTCGGGCATAGGGCACCAGTTGCTCAGCCAGTTCCCGATACGTCAGCCAGTGTCCATCGACGGTGCGCCGCCAGCTGCCGAGGTGCACCTCATAAATGCACAGGGGCTGGGGATCCCGGTGCCGCGCCCGGCGAGTCGCCATCCAGGCCGCATCGTTCCAGACATACGGTGCCCGCACGGGCACACGCGAGGCAGTGCGAGGCGGCGGTTCGGTCTGCCGCGCCATGGGATCGGCCCTCAGGGTTACCGCTCCGTCGACACCCGTCACGTGGAACTTGTAGGCCTGGCCCTCACGCACATCCGGGACGACGCCTTCCCAGACACCGCCGTCGTGCATGGCGAGCGGATGCCACGCCGGATTCCAGTCGTTGAAGTCACCGACGACCGACACTCCCCGGGCGTTGGGCGCCCACACGGCAAACCGCACCGAGGGCGTCCCGGCGTCCTCGACCCACACCGGGCCCAGGTGTCGCCACGCCCTGAGCTCGGTGCCGCTGCCCCAGCGGACACGCGCGGCCTCTTCCAGCTGCCACGACGAGGAGGACATGCGCCGATTGTAGCGGCACGGGGCAGACGAACTCTGCCGGCATCGGGCACAATGAAGGCATGTCTTCCACTGCTGCTCTGCTGACCCGCCTGGGCCTGCGCGACGTGAATGCCGGGGCCTGCACCGGTCCCGACGGCTGGCTCACCGACCCGGCCAGTCACACCCTGACCTCGTTCAACCCCACCACCGGCGACGCCATCGCCCGCGTGCAGCTGGCGACCCCGGCGCTCTACGACCAGGTGGTCTCGGCGGCCGTCTCGGCCTTTGCGGCGTGGCGCCACGTGCCGGCCCCGAAGCGCGGCGACGTGGTGCGCGACCTCGGCCAGGCCCTGCGCGTTGCACGCGAGCCGCTTGGCGATCTGGTGTCGCTCGAGATGGGCAAGATTCGGGCAGAAGGCCACGGCGAAGTGCAGGAGATGATTGATATCTGCGACTTCGGCACGGGTCTGTCACGCCAGCTCTACGGCCTGACCATCGCGTCAGAACGGCCCGGCCACCGCATGATGGAACAGTGGCATCCGCTCGGGGCCATCGGCGTCATCACCGCGTTCAACTTTCCCGTCGCCGTCTGGTCGTGGAACGCCGCTCTGGCCGCAGTGTGCGGCGACACGGTCGTCTGGAAGCCGGCCGAACCCACACCGCTCACCGCCGTCGCGGTGCAGCACATCGCCAACCGTGTGATGGCCGATCACTCGCTGTCGGGCATCTTCACGCTGGCCGTCGGCACCGGTCAGCAGGTCGGGGCCGCGATGGTCGGCGATGCCCGTCTGCCCCTCATCTCGTTCACGGGCTCGACCGCCGTCGGGCGGCAGGTGGCCTCGGCCGTGGCCGGACGCTTCGGCAAGACCATTCTCGAACTCGGCGGCAACAACGCCATCATCGTCGCGCCCGATGCCAACCTCGACATGGCGGTGCGGGCCATTCTCTTCGGCGCGGTCGGCACCGCAGGTCAGCGCTGCACCTCGACGCGGCGCATCATCGCGCACCGGTCGATCGTCGACGCCCTGACCGAGCGGCTGGTGCACGCCTACGCGCAGGTGCGCATCGGCGACCCGCTTGCCGAGGGCACCCTGATGGGCCCGCTGGTCTCGGCGCAGGCCGTGGCGCAGATGGAGGCCGCCATTGCCCAGGCGGTGGCGCAGGGCGGCACCGTGCTGACCGGGGGCGGACGCCGGCCCGAGTTCGGGCCGCACTTTGTCGAACCGACCATCATCCGCATGCCCGAACAGACCGATGTGGTGTGTCACGAAACGTTCGCACCGATTCTCTACGTGCTCGACTATGAACACATGGACGAAGCCATCGCCCTGCACAACGGCGTGCCCCAGGGCCTGTCGAGTGCCATCTTCACCGAGAGCATGCGCACGGCCGAGGCCTTCCTGTCGGCCGGCGGGTCCGACTGCGGCATCGCGAATGTGAACATCGGCACCTCGGGTGCCGAAATCGGTGGTGCCTTCGGCGGCGAGAAGGAAACAGGCGGGGGCCGCGAGTCGGGCTCTGACGCCTGGAAGGGCTACATGCGACGCCAGACCAACACCGTCAACTGGTCAACCAGTCTGCCCCTCGCACAGGGCATCACGTTCGGATAGCGCGGGCGGGAGCGCCGGCAGGCGGGGTAACATGGCCGCATGACTCACGCGACCTTTACGACCTCTGCCGGCACCTTCAAAGTGCGGCTGTTCGACGAGCAGGCCCCGAAGACCGTGGCCAATTTTGTTGGACTGGCCACCGGCACCAAGGAGTGGAAAGACCCGAAGACCGGCACCATGGTGACGCGTCCGTTTTACGACGGCCTCATCTTCCACCGGGTCATCGACGGTTTCATGATTCAGGGCGGCTGCCCTGAGGGCAACGGCCGCGGCGGCCCTGGCTATCGCTTCGACGACGAATTCGGACCCGGACTCCGCCATGACCGGCCGGGACTGCTGTCGATGGCCAATGCGGGCCCCAACACCAACGGCTCGCAGTTCTTCATCACGCTGGCCCCCACCGACTGGCTCGACAATCGCCACGCCATCTTCGGAGAGGTCGTCGAGGGGATGGACATCATCTCGGCCATCGGTAAGACCCCGACCCGCCCCGGCGACCGTCCCGCCACCGACATCGTCATCGAGAAGGTCGCGATCGAAACCACCTAGGCATGTCTCGGGGGCGACTCAGTCGCCCTCGAGCAGCGGCACCCCGGACGAAGCCGACCCGATCAGGCCAGTCTCGGTGTAGATGCGCAGCTTGTCGCGCGTATCAATGATGTCGAGGTTGCGCATCGTCAGTTGCCCGATGCGATCCTGCGGTGTGAAGAATGCCTCGCCCTTCTCCATGGTGAGGCGCTCCGGCTTGTACGTGAGGTTCGGGCTGCTGGTGTCGAGAATCGAGTAATCGTTTCCGCGCCGTAGCTCGAGCGACACCTCGCCGGTCACGGCGCGGGCCACCCAGCGCTGCGCCGTCTCGCGCAGCATCATCGACTGCGGGTCGAACCAGCGTCCCTGATAGAGCAGGCGGCCCAGACGGCGGCCATTGAGGCGGTACTGCTCAATCGTGTCCTCGTTGTGGATGCCGGTGACCAGGCGCTCGTAGGCGAGATGCAACAAGGCCATGCCCGGCGCCTCGTAGATGCCGCGGCTCTTCGCCTCGATGATGCGGTTCTCGATCTGGTCGCACATGCCCAGGCCGTGACGACCGCCGATGGCATTGGCCTCGGTGAACATCGCCAGCGCATCGCTGAAGGTGCGTCCATTGAGGGCCACCGGGTGCCCGTCCTCGAAGCGCACCGTCACCTCTTCCGGCTTCACGGCCACGTCGTCACGCCAGAAGGCCACGCCCATGATGGGCTGCACGATCCTGATGCCCTCGTTGAGGAACTCGAGGTCCTTGGCTTCATGCGTGGCGCCGAGGATGTTCGAGTCGGTCGAGTACGCCTTCTCGACACTCATCTTGTATTCGAAGCCGTTGGCGATCATGTAATTCGACATCTCGGTGCGGCCGCCGAGTTCGTCGATGAAGCGCTGATCGAGCCACGGCTTGTAGATGCGCAGCTGCGGATTCGCCAGTAGGCCGTAGCGGTAGAACCGTTCAATATCGTTGCCCTTGAAGGTTGACCCGTCACCCCAGATGTTCACCTCGTCCTCGCGCATGGCGACAACAAGCATGGTGCCGGTGACGGCGCGACCGAGCGGGGTGGTGTTGAAGTAGGTGGCGCCGCCGGTGGAGATATGGAAGGCCCCGCACTGAATGGCGGCCAGTCCCTCGGCCACCAGTTGCGGCCGGCATTCAATCAGTCGGGCCTGCTCCGCCCCATAGGCCATCGCCTTGCGGGGAATATCGTCGTAGTCCTTTTCGTCCGGCTGGCCGAGGTTGGCCGTGTACGCGTAGGGAATCGCGCCGTGCGCCCGCATCCAGTGAAGGGCGGCGCTGGTGTCCAGGCCCCCGGAAAATGCAATGCCGACCTTGTCGCCGGCGGGAAGATGCTGAAGAATCGTCGCCACGTCACACTCCCGAAAACGCCATCATACGCGACGGCGCCGGGTGTGGCTCAGGGCGCCGACGGACGACGGTCGAGCAGCTGGCCAGTCGAGGCCTCGAGGCTGACGAGCGCCTTCTGATAGTCGGCACGGGCCCGCGCCTCTCGGAGCCGGGCATCAGCAGCCGCCAGCTCGCGCAGGTTCACGAGAAACTGGGTCGAATCTCCCAGCTGGAAACGATCGCGCTCGAGTCCCTCGAGTTCCATGGCCACCGCCACTTCCTGCTGCAGAAGCACGAGACTGCCACGCGCCGCGTCGACGGCGCTGATCGCGTCCTGCACATCGGCGCTGATCTGGTCGGCGACCCACTGCCACTCGAGCTGCAGCGTGGTCAGCTTTGCCTCGACCTGCCGGGCCTTGCCGATGGCTTGGCGGCGCTGGAACGGCAGCGAGAAGGTCACGCCGAATTGCGCGTGCTGGCCCTGTCGACTGGTCGGTCCATCCTCGGTGCCCTGCCACGTCTCCCCGAAGAAATCGAGCGACGCCAGCCGCTGGTTCCGTGCGAGGCGCAGCGCCACTTCCTGCTGCGCGCGCTTGGCCTGCACGCTCAGCAGCTCGGGGCGTCGTGTCCCTGCCACATTGATGAGGTCCTGCTCGGTAGCGGTCATGGCGTCTGCAGCGGAGGGCAGCGGGGGCAACTGATCCGTCGTCGAACGCACGGGTGAGCCATCTCACGTCTGAGAAATAGCGACAGGTCGACCGCGCGTAGCCGACATAGCCTTCATAATATACGACAATAAAGTCGCGTCAATTTATTCGTGCTATGCAAATCATGATTTTTATGTCTATACTGAGGTCATGACGTCGTCGAGCGAACCCACACGGTGGACGTTCCTCACCAATCACGCGCACGTATTGCTGTGCCTCGCCCGCGAGCCCGAGCTGCGCCTGCGCGATGTCGCCGAGCGCGTCGGTGTCACCGAGCGCGCTGTGCAGCGCATCGTGGCCGACCTCGAGGAAGGCGGCTACCTGATCCGGCACCGTACAGGCCGGCAGAATGAATACGAGATTGCCGGAGAAGGCCCCATGCGCCATCCGGTGGAATCGCACCGGACCGTGCAGGCCCTCATCGATCTGGTCAAGCCGACGCGACGCCGCTGAGCCTCGACCGATACCAGTCCATCGCCGCGGCGATGCCCTCGGCAACTCGGTGCGTCGGGGCATACCCGAGCAACCGACGTGCCTTGCCGATATCGGCCTGCGAATGACGCACGTCTCCGGCGCGGAATTCGCGATAGGCGGGTAGACGTCCAGTCAGGGTCGGACGGTGCGGCACCAGCGCATCGCGAATGGCCGCGTAGAGATCGGTGAGCGTCGTACGGTCACCGAGTGCGATGTTGTAGACTTGGTTGATGGCGGCCGGGTCCTCGGTGGTGGCGGCCAGCAGGTTCGCCTGCACGACGTTGGCCACATAACAGAAGTCGCGGCTGGTCTCGCCGTCGCCATTCACCCACACCGTGTCACCGCGCAGCAGCGCCGCCGTCCACGCGGGAATCACCGCGGCGTAGGCACCCTGCGGATCCTGCCGGGGGCCGAAGACGTTGAAATAGCGCAGCCCGATGGCGCGTGTGCCATACGTACGGGCAAAGACTTCGGCATACAGTTCGTCGACCAGCTTGGTCAGCGCGTAGGGCGACATCGGACGACCGATGGCGTCTTCGACCTTGGGCAGCCCCGGGTGGTCGCCATAGGTGGAACTCGACGCCGCATACACCACCTGCCGTACCCCGGCGTCGCGCGCTGCGACCAGCAGATGCAGAAAGCCGGTGATGTTCGACGCGTGGGTCGCCACGGGATCTTCGATGGACCTGGGCACACTGCCTAGGGCCGCCTGATGCAGCACATAGTCGACCCCCGCGACGGCCACACGGCAGTCGTCCAGCGCGCAGACGTCGCCGTGCCGCATCGTGAAGCGGGCCCACTGGGCTGGCGTCACCTGGGCGCACACTTCGTCAAGATTCCGCTGATGGCCCGTGGAAAAATTATCGAGGCCCACCACCCGCTGGTCGAGGCGCAGCAGGGTTTCCAGCAGATGGCTGCCGATAAAGCCGGCGACCCCGGTCACCAGCCACGTGCGTGGCGCCCCGGGCAGGGCGCGGGTCAGGTCGTCGTAAGCACTCATAGGGGGCTTTCAGCGTAACATCGCCGCCCGTCTGGGGCATTTCGTCGCAGGCGGCTGACACGCGGCAGGGGTGATCGTAGACTAGCCGCCATGATGCATCGCCTCGCTGCCGTCACCGTCGCCGTTGCCCTCGCCGGCACGGTCGTGTTCGCCCATCTCGCGGTTCGGAAGAGCCTGCCCGAAAAAGGAGCCTCGCTGACCTCGAGCCCTTCGTCGATGCAGGTGTGGTTCACGCAGGAACCCGAAATGGAAAAGAGCGGCCTGACCCTGACCGGACCGCAGGGCGCCGTCGCGCTGGGACCGGTCAAGACCGGCCCCGAACGGTCGCTGGTCGCCAGTGTCTCGGGAAAGCTAGCCGCCGGGGCCTACACCCTCGAGTGGAAGACCGCCGGCGACGATGGGCATGTGCTGACGGGGAAGATTCCGTTCAGCGTGGCGGCGACGGCCAAGTAGCCGTCACCGCACGACGGGCGGGCACCGCTGATTAGCGGCCGCCCGCCTTCCGCCCGAGGTCGATAGCCTTGAGCCCGGGCTCGCCCCAGCCCATGACAAACACGCTGAAGCCCTGCGTCATGCGCGTCTCGATATCGTTGGCACTGGCAGGGTATCCGCACGCCACCTTGAACTCCTTGCACGCGGCCAGTACCTGCTGGATGGCGGCTTCCCAGCCGGCCTCGTCGAACACGCGCTTGCCGCTGTCATCGGTCGTCGAGAACACCTGCCGCAGCGTGCCAGCGCCGGGCCACAGCACACCGATGCCGGGCACGGCGGCAATCTCCCGCACCCGCGCGAGACCTTCACGGCTCTCCACGATGGTCCAGTTGATCAGCTCGCCCTGGGGGTTCAGCGGCCACAGATCGGCCTTGGCCTTGTAGTCGGCCTCGCTGAGGCCCCACACCGCGGGCGCCGAGCCGACGCTGTCAGGGCGTGTGCCGCCCTTCGAGGCAAAGCGCATCGCCGCCAGGCCTGTCTTCACTTCCTGGGCACTTTCCGCAGACACGAACATCACGCCGCTGACTCCGAGGTCAAGCTGGCGGCTAATCTGACTGGCGGCGAGCGTGGGATTCGGCGCGATCTCAGGCGCCTTCACGATGAGGGGATGATGCAGTCGGTGCGTCGGCGTGCGGGTGAAGAGGCCCGACTGCGCAATCCCCTTCACGAATTCGCCGTAGGCCGCGTAGCCGCGGTCGAAGTTCCCCTCCATCGACCC
>VFZN01000017.1 GCA_016871195.1 Acidobacteriota bacterium
TGGGCACCGGCACTCGCCGTGAACTCCTGCCGCAGCGACACGTCTTTCACGCCGAGCGAACGCTCGAACACCACGTTGGCCAGCCCAATCGCCTGGTCGGAAGGCGAATTCGACCGGCGGCTCGCGTTCTGGAACGCCGCATCCACGCCGAGCGTCGACCGCGTGTCCGAATAGCCGAGGATGGTGCGGGACTGGGCCCGCGTCCCGAGCGTCTGGTCGAGCCGCAGCCACGACAGGTCGTTGTCCGTGTCGTCCTGGAACTCGCCCCGCGCATCATCTGAGTCGAGTTCGACGTTGGCGGCCTGCCGGCTGATCATCCCGAAGGCCGACAGCCGCGTCCCGCCGGACGGTGCCCAGGTGACCTTCGACTGCAGGTCCTGGAACTGGGGAAAGTCCTGCCCCGTGATGCGCGAGGCCACGAGGTCGTAGTACGTGCGCCGCCCGGTGACGAGCCACGACCCCTTCTGCCCGCCCGGCAGACCTCCTTCGAACACCGTGTTGGTATCGGTGACACTGAGGCTCGCCGAGCCATTCATGCCGCCCGATCGGCCGTCGCGGTTTTCCACCACGAGCAATGACGACAGGCGGTCGCCGTACTTCACGCTGAAGCCACCGGTCGCCAGTTCGAAGCGCTGAATCGTTTCCGGATTGAACGCACTTGTCAGCCCGAACAGACGGAACGGGTCATGCACCTCCACCCCGTCCATCATCGTCAGGTTCTGGTCGGGGGCACCGCCGCGGACCGAGAGGCGGCTGCCGAACTCGTCGGTCGGGGCCACGCCGGGCAGCGTCTGCAGGGTGCGATAGATGTTATCGAGGGCTCCCGGCGTGCGGAGCACTTGCACCGGCTGCACGGTCTCCGCCGCAGGGGCGGCGGTCGGCGCCGAGGCCACCACCGCCACACTGGTCGAGAACCCGGCATCGCGCGCTAGGGCCAGCTCGAGGCGTTGCACATCACCACGCGAGACACGGGCGCCCTCATGGGTGAGGGGGCGCAACGGGCACTCCCTCGTTCCTGCGGTCGGGACCGGTCAGCGCGCGACTACTCCCGGAGAGTCGCGCGCCGACGGGACACCCCGCCGACTCAACGGCGGTGCGGGCGCTGGCTACCGAGTGCCGCGCAGCGTCACGCGCTGTACGCGCCAGTTGGTCATCTCGCCGACAAGCAGCTCGGTGTCGCTCCGGCAGTCGAGGGAATTGGCGAGGCCGAACTGCTTCGGCATCTTGCCGGCGCTGCCGAAGCGGCCCACCACCTGGCCATCAAGCGTCACCTTGAAGATGGCGGCATCATCCATCCCGTCGGAGTCGCCCGCCTGCGAAATGAAGAGATGCTGTGTCGCCCCCCTGGTGATGCACATCGCCAGCGGGGTGCCGATGTTGGCGAACTGGTTCTTCACGTTGCCGTCCGCGTCGAACACCTGGATGCGCCGATTGCCGTAGTCGGCGGCGTAGACGTTGCCCCGGGCATCGATGGCCAACGCCTTCACACCACGGAATTCGCCGGGTTGCGAGCCGGCGGCCCCCCACTGGCGTATGAAGCGGCCCTCCTTGTCGAACTTCGCAATGCGGTTGTTCGCACCCATGCCGTCGGCCACGTAGATGTTGCCGGCCGAATCCCACGCCACGTCCGATGGGCGGAAGAAGGTCGACCCTGGCGTACCCTCGCCGGGAAGCCGGTTCGCCGCCGCGCCACCCTGGCCGCCTCCTCCTGGGCCACCCGGTCCACCGCCGCCAGGCCCGCCACCGGCGGGAGGCGTGGCCGGTCGCACCGGCATCGTCTCGGGCTTGCGGCCGAGCACGAGCGCCACCTGACCGTTGGTGTCGAACTTGACGACCTGATTGGCGCCGGCGTCGATGGTCCACACGTTGTCCTGCGGGTCGACGCGCAAGCCGATGGCGGCATTGAAGCCGTAGACGTCCTGGCCCAGCTCGCGGACGAACTTGCCAGTCGGGTCGAACTGGAACAGACGCGAGCCGCCGCGGTAGAAGGTGCGGTTGTCGCCGAGCGTGGCGCAGGGATGCCCGGTGCGCGTGTAGACGAAGATCTGGCCCTTGGAGTTGGCGCCGACGCCTCCCACTTCACCGACGAACGTGTCCGGCGGCGTACGCAGGAAGTCGGCGTTGGTGTCGAAGGCAATCTCGGGGACCGGCGCCTGGGCGACGAGCGCCCCACCCGTGGCCACCACTCCGAACGCCAGTGCCAGGAACAGCCCCTGAGGCGTGCGGGTCATCGCACACCTCCCGCCGGTGCACTGGGCGTCGTCGCACCCATGAGCAGGATCTTCTTCGACCGCCAGTTGTTGATCTCTGCGGTGTAGATCACGTTGGGATCGCGGCAGTCCATCTGGTGAATGGTCGCAAACTCGCCCGCGGCCTTTCCGGCGCGTCCGAACTTGCCCACGATGGTGCCATCGAGCTCCATCTTGTAGACCTCGCCGGTGAACTCGGCGCCAGCGGCCGGCGCGCTGTCCTGCCAGGAATTCGACGAGTAGAGATACTGCTTGCCGAGATTCTTCGGTCCAGGTCCACCCGAGACGCACACCGCCCATGGATTGCCGACATTCGGGTACTTCGCCTTCCAGTTCAGATTGTTGTCGAGGACCTGCACGCGGGCGTTGCCACGGTCGCCGACGTAGACGTTGCCCTGAAAATCCGTGGCAATCGAATGCGGCGTGTTGAACTCGAGGTTCCCGGTGCCGCGCCTGCCCACGGCCTTCAGGAAACGCCCGGTCTTGTCGTACTTCACGACGCGCGCGTCGAAGTAGCCGTCAGACACGAAGATGTTGCCCTGCTGGTCGAAGGCCACGTCAGTCTGACGGCCAAACCGGTAGCGCTCGTTTCGGCCGTGGTAGGAGCCGCTCCCGGGCATGTTCAGAATCGACTGCACCGGATCCTCGCGCCGGCCGATGACCATCATCACCCGACCTTCGGGGATTGAACTTGATGAGCATGTCGGTGCCTTCATCGACCGCCCAGATGTTGTCTTCGGCGTCGACGCGCACCGAGTGGGCGAACGCGAAGCCGTAGTTATTGCGCCCGATCTCCCGGATGAACGTGCCATCGGGTCCGTACTCGAAGAGGCGTGTCTCGTAGGCACGGTGATACATGAAGATGTGCGCCTTCGAGTTGGTGGCGATGCCCATGTTCTCGCCGGTGTAAATCCCGGGCGGATGCTTGAAGAAGTTCGGCACGGCCTCGTGAGGAATCACCGGAACGTCGGTGGCCTTCGCACGCGACTGGGCCTCCAGCGGTGGTACCCCCATCGACACCACGGCGGCGACGGCAACAGCGCCGAGAAAAATCGGCAGCAAGCGTTTCATTCGTACCTCGTGTGAGAAATTCAGCCCGAGAGCGCCGAACTGATGGGCGGACGATACCCGACGCCGGGAACGCCGGCAAGACGCGCGTCGTTCGGCGACACGACGCCGTCGACCGGCGCGATCAGCTCGGCAGGCCGGGCCGCCCGTCGGATGCACCACGGTCACTATCTCGCACGACGCAGACCGGGCCGGACTGATTCGTCACAGGTGGCCGCTGGCACCGAGCCATCCCTCGCGCAGACAGACCACAAGAACATCCGGGTATAGTGAAGCGATGCCCGTCCGCCGCGCCTTCGGCCTTGCCCTGCTGCTCGCCGTCGGGGTCATGCCGACCCTGTCCGCCCAGATGTCGCCGGTCGATGCCTGGCGCGCCACGCGCGAGCGCGCCATCGTTGACGAACTGATGCAGTTCGTGGCCCTGCCGAACATTGCCACGAGCGACGCCGATATGCGCCGCAATGCGATACATGTCGCCGGGCTGTTCCGCGCCCGGGGATTCACCGTGACCAGCACCGAGGGGGCCGGCGCCCCCGTCGTCCTGGCCACGCTTGATGTGCCCAACCCGCGCGGCGTCATGACGCTCTACATTCACTATGACGGCCAGCCCGTGAACCCGGGGGAATGGAAGACATGCCCGCCCTTCGCCCCCTGCCTCGTTGCGCCGTCAGGGCCCCTCACACTGACACCCGCAGTCACCACGTTCGACCCCGAAACCCGCATGTATGGGCGATCGACGTCTGACGACAAGGGTCCCATCATCGCGGTACTGAACGCGGTCGATGCACTCAAGGCCACCGGCAAGGGTCCGCTCTGGAATCTCAGGGTCGTGCTCGACGGCGAAGAGGAAGCCGGATCGGCCAACTTCCGTCGCTTTGCTACCGAGCGCGCAGCGCTGCTGAAGGCGGATGTGGCCATCACCCTCGACGGTCCGCGTCATCCCAGCGGCCGCGCCACCCTCTACTACGGCGTGCGTGGCAGCACCGGCATCACCGTGCGCATCTTCGGGGCCCGCCAGGAACTTCACTCGGGCAATTACGGCAACTGGGCACCCGATCCCTCCATGCGGCTGGCACGCCTGCTGGCGTCGATGAAGGACGACACAGGGCGCGTCACCGTCAAGGGGTTCTACGACGATGTGGTGCCGCTGACGGCGACCGAGCAGAAGGCCCTCGACGAGATGCCCAACGTCGAGGCGGCACTCAAGCGCGACTTCCTCGTCGCGATGCCTGAACGTGGCGAAGTGCGGCTCGAGCGGAAACTGAGCGAGCCCACCCTCAGCGTGCTCACGATGGAATCGGGCGACGGCCTCGAGTCGCCCTCGCGCACAGCCATCCCGGGCTGGGCAGGTGCGCGCCTCGAAATGCGTCTGGTCAACGGCCTCAACCCTTCGGTGATGAACCGGCGCCTGATCGCGCACATCCGCAGCCAGGGCTACCACATCGTCGTGGGGCGCGATCCCTCGGAGGAAGAGCGGCTGACGCATCCGCTGCTGGCTCGTGTAGACGAGCGCGCAGGATCGTATGCGCCTCGCGTGTCGATGGACGACCCCATGGCCAGCGCCGTGGCAGCCGCCGTGGCCCGCGGTGGACGGCCGATCATCCGCACCCCCACACTCGGCGGCAGCATGCCGTTCGCCAGCTTCAGCGAAGTGATGCCGACCGTCGGCATCTCGCTGGTGAACCACGACAACAACCAGCACGGTCCCGACGAGAACCTCCAGTTGCGCAACCTGTGGGAGGGCATCGACATCATGGCGAGCGTGATGACGATGGAGACGCCATGACCGAGGTGCCGATCCGCTCGGCCGTGCAGATGGTGCTGCGGGACGGCTGGGCCGAATTCGTCTTCGGACAGCCCCATCCCTCGCTGCTGCCGGTCGCCGCGATGCAGCGGGCAGCGCACGACACGTTCGCCGCCGTCGGCAGCGCTCCGCTCGCCTACGGATCGCCCGAGGGCGTGTGGCCGCTGCTCGAGTGGCAGCGCCAGCGTACCGCCGCGCTTGAGCAGATTGACCTGTCGGCGGAAGAAGTCATCGGGACGGCCGGCAACTCGCAGGGCCTCGACGAAGTGTGCACCCTCTTCACCAGGCCGGGTGACCTCTGCTTCGTCGAGTCTCCGACGTATCACCTGGCATTGAAGACGCTGCGTGACCATCAGCTCGACCTGCGTCCCGTTCCCATCGACGCCGAGGGTCTCAGGGTCGACCTGCTTGAGGCGTCACTGCGTGCCCTCGAGGCTGATGGAAGGAAGGCCCGGGCGCTCTACACCATCCCGACGTTCCATAACCCCACCGGCATCTCGCTGTCACTGGAACGACGACACCAGCTCGTGGCCCTCGCCGAGCGCCATGACCTGCTCGTCATCGAAGACGACGTGTATCGCGAACTGTGGTTCGATGCGCCGCCGCCGCCGTCGCTGTTTGCGCTGGCGCCCCGCGGCCGCGTGATTCGCCTGGGCAGCTACTCGAAGACGCTGGCCCCGGGGCTGCGACTGGGCTTCGTCACCTGCAGTGCCGCGCAGGCCCTGAGATTTGCCGACGACGGGGTGCGTGACAGTGGGGGGGCTCCCAGCTTTGCCATGGGAATGATCGCAGCCACGCTGTGCCGCGCGGGAGGCTTTGACGCGCACCTCGGCCTGCTGCGCCAGTCGCTGCGCGTACGTCGCGATGCGCTGCTGCGGGCCCTCGACCGCGATCTGCCACCGGGCTGTCATGTGACGCGACCGGGGGGCGGGTATTTCGTCTGGGTGACGCTGCCTCCACCCGTGACGGTTGACCGGCTCCTGCCAGCCGCTGAACGGCATCGCGTATCGTTTGTGCCCGGCACTGCCGTGTGCATCGACGGGCGCGGACAGCATCAGCTGCGCCTGGCATTCAGCCTCCTGACCCCGGATGAGATGGCCGACGGTGTCAGGCGAATCGCCTCGGCCATCGCTGACGTCTCATAAGCGTGTCTTTTTCAAGGAGCAGAACGCCCATGCGTATCCGGATGACCGTCGCCGCCCTGACCCTGACCCTGGCCGCAACCACTGGACTGATCGCCCAGCAGATGACCCAGCTGAAGGTCGGTGGTGGAGGCAGCCCGCACGTCCGCAGCGAGTTTACGATTGACGGGGCCAACGTCTCGATTGAGTACGGCCGCCCGTCGCTGAAGGGCCGCCCCGAAGCGACGCTGATGCCTCCGGGCGCCGAGTGGCGCACGGGTGCTGACGAAGCCACCACGCTGAAGACCAGCACCGGGATCATGTTCGGCCCCGTGCACGTGAACCCGGGCACCTACACCCTCTACACCGTTCCCGGCGAGCGCAACTGGCAGCTCGTCATCAGCAAGAAGACCGGCCAGTGGGGCATTCCCTATCCGAAGGGCGAGGACCTCGGCCGTGCCCTCATGACCGTCGGCAAGACCGCTGCGCCGGTCGAGACGCTGACGATCTCCATGGAAGACACAAAGGCCGGGGGCCTGCTGGTCATCGAGTGGGGCACCACCCGCGTGACCACGCCGTTCACCGTCATGCCGAAGATGTAACACCGCCAGCGCTCCGGTGTCCGGATACGACCGGACCCCGGAGCACCCGGCCCGTCAGGCCAGGTCGGGTGCCCCCATCCTCAGCGCCCGCGCATAGTCGTCTGGCGTATCAAGATCGAAGAACGCGCCAGCGTCCTCCACCAGCACATTGACAATTTGCGGCTCGTGCGCCCGAAGCACAGGCTTGGCGCCATACTGCGGATCAGCCGCCAGCAGTGCCGGAAGCACGGCCGCATCAAACAGCACCGGGTGTCCGTGGCTGCCTCCACGCATCGGTCGTATGATTGGTGCACCCGTGCGCTGCCAGGCCTCGAGCAGCTGCACCACCGTCTCGGGCCGGACCAGTGGCACATCAACGAGGGTCACCATGGCACCCTCAACCGCGCCGTCCTGCCGCAGCGCGCGAAGGCCGCACTGCAACGAGGAGAGCTGCCCCTCAGCCCAGCCCGGATGAGGCACGATACGCACGCGACGGTCGGCAAGATCCACGGAATCGGCGACCCCTGGATGCGCCCCCACCACCACCACGACGCGCGGTACGCCCGCCTCGAACATCACCCGAACGACGCGCTGGATGACCGTCTCGCCCTGAGGATTGAGCGGGAGGGCCCCCTTCGGCCGGCCCATGCGGGATGACGCACCGGCCGCCAGGATGACCCCACCAACCTGTGACAACTCACGGGCTCGCTGCGGCATTGCATCCCACCTGCTCATGGCATCCCTTCCATCCACCTGTCTCCGATCGTAATCATCTTGACTTGCCCGAGGGGGCACTCCTACACTGCGCGCAGAAGGCACAGCCCACGCCCCCCGGACCTTGGCCGCATCCCGGCCGCAGTGTCTGATACTTCAAGTATCCGTGGATGTGGCCGCAGGTGAGCCCCGCTCGCCTGATTGGAATCGGAGGACACGTGTATGCCGACCGGGACGATTGCACGACTCTTGATTGATAAGGGATTCGGGTTCATTCGCGATGAATCAGGCAGTGAGCACTTCTTCCATCGCAGCTCCGTACGCGGAAGCGTCTTCGAACTGCTCCGCGAGGGACAGCGCGTCGAGTTCACGCCGGAGGAATCCCAGAAAGGCCCCCGCGCCGGAGACATCCGCCTCATCGAATAACTGCGTCGACTGTTCCCGTCCGGCCCCGGGGAGGGCCGGCGGTGCAGCGGCCACCGAGGCGTGGCGGAAGCGCCTGAGAGTCGAACTCAGCCCGCCCTCTCGCGAAGGCAGCGGCCGGTTTTGAAGACCGGGAGGGCCACCGGGCCCCGTTCGCTTCCACCCGCGATCATAACGCGTGCGGACGCCTACCCCCTGCTCAGTGCACGTCTGACGCGGTCAAGAAAGCTGCCTCCCGGCACCAGTTCCCCGGTCTTCGCACTCAGGGTCAGCACCTCGCCGCCAGCATGACCCGCCCAGTCAGGGTCGGCGGTCAGCGTCAGCAGGGCCGCCTGCCTTCGTCGGGCCACCGCAGCCACGTCCCTCGCCAGACCGGCGACGGCCTCACGCGGGACCCCCACCGTTGGATGCTCGGCGACAATCAGCGCGGGTGACTGCGCCAGGGCCCGTGCCAGTCGGACGCGCACGTGCGTCTCGGGGTCGATGCCGCCGAGGGGGCGATCGAGCGCCGTTTCGGCCACGCCCGCCTCGCGGGCCAGCGCATCGACCTGCGCTCGTACCTCTGCAGACATCGGGTCGATCTGCAACGTCAGCGGCATGGCCATGTTCTGCCGCACACTCAGCATGTCGACCAGCACGGCCCGGTGGCTGACTAGGCCGAGGGCATCAAGTGACCGAAGCCACCCGTCGGCATCCGTGATGTCGCGCGTGCTGGTGCCGAACAGCCGTACGTCACCCTCGTCCGGAAGTGCCGCGCCGGTCAGCAGGTGCACAAACATTTCGGCGGCCTCGGCATCAAACCCCGTCAGGTGCAGCACCGCCCCGGGGGCCACCTGCAGTTCTCGGACGCGCAGCGGCCGCAGGCCCTGATAGGCCCGCGTCAGGTTGCGCATCTCCAGCAGGTGCGCCGCGCTCATTCGCGGCGGGTCGCCGGTGCCGGTCGACGGGCCTCCAGCCGGGCAAAGTCTGCCGGCGGCAGCCAGACCCGTCCCAGAAACGCGCGGGTGTCACCCGCGCCGTGGAAATCGGATCCGCCGCTGACGGCCACCCCCAGCCCGTCGGCAAGCGCCCGGTAGCGCGCGCGCACGTCAGGGCCCTGATCCGAGTGATAGACCTCAATCGCGTCGAGTCCCTCGCTGACCAGCGGTTCGATGAGATCGTCGCGCCGGGTCACGGCGGGATGCGCAAACGACACCACTCCCCCGATGCCATGCACCACGGCCAGCACCTCGAATGGGCTCGGCCCCTGCCGGGGGACAAAACCCGGCTGGCCCGTCGAGAGCAGGCGTTCGAAGGCATCGGCCACGCTCGAGGCATGACCGCTGCGCACGAGGGCCCGGGCAATCCACGGACGCCCCACCGACGTGCCGGGCTGCCGTCGGGCGTCGCGCAGCAATGCATCGACATCGAGCGGCACGCCGGCACGGGCCAGTCGCTCGCCGATGGCCTGCACCCGCTCGACGCGGCGCTCGCGCTGCCGCGCGAGAAAGGCTTCGAAGGCCGCGTCATGGTGATTGATGAAATACGCCAGCATATGGACGTCACGCCCTTCGTCCACCGCCGTCAGTTCCACGCCGGGAATCACGCGGATGCCGTGCGCGGCCGCCAGCACCGTGGCCTCGTCGACCGCCCCGACCGTGTCGTGGTCGGTGACGGCAATCATCGTCAGGCCGGCCGCCGCCACGCGGGCCACCAGTTCGGCCGGCGTGAGCCGTCCGTCCGAGGCCGTCGTGTGCATGTGAAGATCGATCATGACGCGCGCCGCCGTTCGCGCAGCGCCCGGTATTCGCGAATCAGCAACGCCAGGTGCTGGCGTTCCTCCTCGGCAAATTCGAGGAAGATCTGCTTGCCTTCCGAATCCTCGAACCGCGCGCCGTAGCGCTTGAAAAAACGGTGCGACCCGCGCTCGCAGCGAATGCCAATCCGCAACGCCTCGAGGTCGTCGACCCCCTCCCGTTGCACTTCCTCAGCACCGGCTGCAAACAGCCCGTTGGCGGCCCCCTTGAAAAACAGGAACGTCGGTTGCGCCTCGAGTGACGGGTCTTCCGCCAGCAGTTCCCGATAGCGCGCCTCGAGCGTGGTCAGGTGCTCCTGCTCCTCGCCCGCGAGCGCCTCGAACATCTGCCGCCCCCGCGGATCCTGAGCGATGCGGGCCGCCCGCGTATAGAAGTCGAGGCCGCTGCGCTCGGTCGCAATCGCCATGCGCAGGGCATCGCGCGCAAACAGGCGCTCCGACGTGGCAGTCACCGACTCGGACGCCGTCCGGCCCGTGCGGCATGCGTCACACTCGCCGTAGACGTGCACCACGCTCTGCACGGCAGTGAACGCCCGTGCCAGCGCCACTTCCTCGATGATCGATTCGATATCGGAGCTCAGAAACTCGAACGAGTGATTACAGGTCTTGCAGATGAGGTGGAAGTGCCGCGGATGCCGGTAGGAATGCTCGAAGCGGAACCGGCCTTCGCCGAAGTCGACCTTGCGGGCCAGCCCGGCGTCGACCATCCAGTGCAGGGTGCGATACACCGTGGCACGGCTGATGCGGTGATCTTCACGGCGGATGAGGTCGACCAGGTCATCAGCGCTCAGGTGTCCCTCCTGGCGGAGGAACACCGAGACGATGAAGTCGCGCTTGCTTGAACGCTTCGTACCGGCGGGACGCAGCCGGTCGAGGTCGGGGAGGCGGGAAATGACGCCCACAGGCTCCTTCGAAACGGCCCGTGGCCGGCCTAGGCGTTGAACGACTGGCCGCACCCGCAGGTCGACGTCGCGTTCGGGTTCTTGATGGTGAACCCGCCGCCCGTGATGGTGTCGACAAAGTCGACTTCGGCACCCTTGAGGTAGCTGACGCTGACCGGGTCGACAAACAGCCGCACGCCGTTCGACTCGAACGCCTGATCGCCGACGCCGGCCCCCGACTCTTCGATCATCAGGCCGTACTGGAATCCGGAGCACCCGCCGCCCTGCACGAACACGCGCAGGCCGCTGTCGCTCTTGTTCTCCTCAGCCAGCAGCTCGCGGATCTTGCTGGCCGCCGCCTCGGTCACCGTGATGAAACTCGCGGCAGGAGGCATCACCGGCATGTCCACCGCGCTGGAGGTCTGCTGTTCTGTGTGCATGAGGGGATTCTATCAAATGCGCCGCGCTCAGGCAGACGGCGAGACCAGACCGGCCAGCGCCGTGCCCGTCTCGGCTTCCACCTCGGCATGCAGGCTGTTGCCATGCGCATCCATCGTCACAATCGCCGGGAACCGGTTGAGCTGCAGGTGCCACATGGCTTCGGGCGTGCCGAACTCAAGGAATGAGACCCCGGTCACCTGGTCGATGCTCCGTGCGTAGTACTGCGCCGCGCCGCCAATCGCATTGAGGTAGACCGCGCCGTGCTGCTTGAGCCCTGCCAGCGTCTTCGCCCCCATACCGCCCTTGCCGATCACCGCCCGGATCCCGAACTTCCCGATGATGTCGGCCTGATAGGGCTCTTCGCGGATGCTGGTCGTCGGCCCTGCGGCGGTCACGCGCCAGCCCCCGTCAGCCGTCTTCGCCACGACCGGACCGCAGTGATACAGCACCGCCCCGCGCAGGTCGACGGGTGCCTCGTGCGACATCAGGTGGTGGTGCACCACGTCACGGCCCGTGTAGGCCGGCCCGGAGACCAGCACAATGTCGCCCACCTTCAGCGGCCGCACGTCATCTTCACTCAGGGGCGACTGCAGCACGATTTCCCGACCGGTCCGCGCAAACCCCGACTGATCGAACATCGGCGTCGTCGGTATCGAGGGGTCGCGGTAGATCCACTGGCGCAGGGCGCCGGTCTGTCCATCGAGCTGCACCCCGAGCCGGCGGAACGCCCAGCAGTTGTAGGCTACCGACACGAAGAAGCTCGCCGGCAGTCGGTTCAGCGCCCCGATCTTGCAGCCGATGAGCGACACCTTCCCGCCGAACCCCATCGTGCCGATGCCGAGCGTGTTGCACTCGCGCAGGACCTCGGCCTCGAGGGCCGCCAGCCGCGGATCGTCGTTCACGTCATCGAGCGTGCGGAAGAGCTGCTGCTTGGCTTCCGAGTAGCCGCTGGTGCGGTCACCCCCGATGGCGACCCCGATGGCTCCGGGACCGCAGCCCTTGCCCTGCGCCTGCCAGACCGCGTGCAGAATGCACTTGCGCACACCCTCGAGCGTGCGGTCGGCCCGGCCCAGCTTCGGCAACTCGGCCGGCAGCGAATACTGGATGTTCATGTTCTCGCAGCCGCCACCCTTCAGGATGAGGCGGATGTCGATGTCGTCGCGCTCCCACTGCTCGAAGTGGATGACCGGCGTACCCGGCCCGAGGTTGGTACCGCTGTTCTCACCCGTGATGGAATCGACCGAGTTCGGACGCAGCTTGCCGAGGCGCGTCGCCTCGGCCACGGCCGCCTTGATCTGCTGCTTCATCCACACCTGATTGGCACCGACGGGGGCTTTCACCTCGAAGGTCGGCATCCCGGTGTCCTGGCAGATGGCCCCCTCGCCCGTGGACGCCTGGTCGATGTTTTCGGCGATGATGCGCAGGGCCATGCCCGAGCGCGAATCGCCAGACTCGAGAGTTCGGGCCGCTGCGATGGCGGCCCGCACATCGGGGGGCAGGTCCGTCGACGTCTTGATGATCAGATCGAGGACAGAGGCAAAGAAATCAGGCAGCATGCAGGTCGTATTATGAAACATCCCATGCAGCGCGTCAGCCTGCGGCTCGCCGTGCTTTGTGTCCTCGTCGCCCCGGTGGCCGCGCTGGCGGTGCAGTCACCGGCGACGCCCAGGCGCTCGGCTCCGATCGACCTGGGCGTGCTCGAAGCGCCCGACCGCGATCAGTGGCAGATGCCCGACCGCATCATGGACGCGCTGTCGATTGGCGACAATTCCGTGGTGGCCGATGTCGGCGCCGGGGCCGGGTGGTTTACGGTGCGCCTGTCGGCGCGCGTCGGTCCTGGCGGGACGGTCTATGCCCAGGATGTGCAACCTGAAATGCTGGCGGCGATCGAACGGCGTGTGCAGGGGCAGGGGCGGCGGAATGTCCGCACGGTGCTCGGCACACCCACCGACCCCCGGTTACCCGCCGGCACGATTGACGCGATCCTCGTCGTCGATGCCTATCACGAGCTGGTTGATGCGGCCGCGCTGCTGCGTCGGCTGGCCCAGTCACTCACCCCAGAGGGGCGCCTGGCCATCATCGACTTTTATCCGGGGCAGGGAGGTCCCGGGCCTGACGCCCAGGAACGCGTGGCTCCCGAACGGGTCCAGACCGACGCCGCACGCGCCGGTCTGACCCTTGAACGGTCAGAGTCGTTCCTGCCGTTCCAGTATCTGCTGGTCTTCCGTCGCTAGGGTCAGCGACCGGCTCACTCGGCGCGGTGGCCGAGTAGCCGCCAGGCTGCCGGCAGCAGCGTCGACGCGGCCGCGATCTTCAAAACGTCGACCAGCACGAACGGATACAAGCCCAGCGTCAGCGCCGTCGACACTCCCAGATCCTTCGCCAGCCACGCGACACCGCCCGCGAAGATCACCGCCAGGCCGGCCAGCATCGCCAGGACAGCGCCACTGACGCGCCGATCGAGGCCCCGCGATGCCAGGGCGCCCACGAGTGCGGCGGCGAGGGGATAGGCCATCAGGTAGCCGCCGGTCGGCCCGACCAGCCGCAGCAGGCCCATGGACAGGTCGCCCGACAGGGCGAACACCGGGAGTCCGGCGACACCCGCCATAAGATAGAGGCACTGGCTGGCGGCTCCCAGCCGGGCCCCAAGCATCGCGCCCCCGAGCAGCACCACCATCGGCTGCAGGGTCAGCGGCACGGGCGTGAATGGCAGCGGCACCGACACCTGCGAGGCCACGGCCGTGGCCGTCGCCACACCCGCCACCGCGAGCATGTGGGCAACGGGAGACGACACCGTCAGGCGATCAAGCAGTGTCGCAGGCAGGGCTGAAGAGGCAGTAGTCATCGACATGACCATGGATTCTATCGGCAGGCCGAGGGCCCTGACAATCGCCGGCTCGGATTCCGGCGCAGGAGCGGGCATTCAGGCCGACCTCAAGACATTTGCCGCATGGGGCGTCTACGGCACCTCAGCCATCACGGCACTGACCGCCCAGAACACCGTCGCCGTCACCGCGGTGCAACTCGTCCCCCCCGAGATCGTCACGGCCCAGATCGATGCCGTCGTCACCGACATCGGATGCGATGCCGTCAAGACCGGTATGCTCGGCACGGCCGCACTGGTCGACGCGGTAGCTTCCGCCCTGCGCCGCCACCAGCTGCCACACGTCGTCGTCGACCCGGTCATGGTGGCCAAGAGCGGCGATGCGCTGCTCAGTGATGATGCCGTGCAGGCCGTCATTCGTCACCTGCTGCCCCTGGCACGCGTGGTCACTCCGAATATTCCGGAGGCCGAAGTGCTCACCGGCCGCCCCATCCGCACCGTCGCCGACATGCGCGACGCCGCCCGGCAGCTGGTCGATCTCGGGGCGACCGCCGCTCTGGTGAAGGGGGGCCATCTCGACGGAGCGACACTGGTCGACGTAGTCTGCGATGCGGGAGACCTGCACGAGCTGGACGGGCCTCGGCTGCACAGCCGGCACACCCACGGCACCGGCTGCACCATGGCCGCCTCGGTGGCCGCGCAGCTGGCGCGGGGCGTTGCCCTCGTCGAAGCAGTGGCCGGCGCCAAGGTGTACATCGCCGGGGCCATGCGTCACGGCGTCAGCGTCGGTCATGGCCACCAGCCTCTCGACCACTTCTGGCGGGGCGTCGGCACGGCCTGAAGACTCGGTGCATCACGCGTATACTCGTGACACGCATGACTTCCCTGACGGCCATCACGCCGTCCGTGCTCGACCCGGTGGCGCTGGCGCATCTCGTCGAGGCCGCGGGCCACGGCGCCGTGTGCACCTTCGTCGGTGTGGTGCGCGACCACCATGCCGGTCGGCAGGTCACGCACCTCGTCTACGAAGCGTACGAACCGCTGGCCCTGAAGGCCCTTGACCGCATTCTGATCGAATGCGCAGACACCTGGCCGACCGCCCGCGTCGCCATCCATCACCGGACCGGGCCGCTCGCCATTGGCGAGGCCAGCGTGGTCATCGCCGCCGGGTCGCCCCATCGGGCCGAGGCCTTCGCCGCCACCCGCTACAGCATCGAACGCCTCAAGCAGATCGTGCCCATCTGGAAGCACGAGTTCTTCGACGGCGGCACCGAGTGGGTAGAAGGGGCCACCGCCGATCCGGACGACGCCGGGGCCCGTGCCGAGGCCATGAGGCGCGCATGCGCGTAACCGTTCGGCTCTTCGCCCGGCTGCGCGAACTGGCGGGCCGTGGCGACCTCGACTGCGAGTGCCCGGGAGACGCCGCAACCGTGGCCGATGTCTGGCAACAGCTCGTCGCCAGGTACCCGGCCCTCGCGCCCTACGAACGCGCCGTGTCATGCGCGGTCAACGCCGAGTATGCGCGGCGCACATCGCCGGTCGCCGACGGCGACGAGGTCGCCTTCCTGCCACCCGTCTCCGGCGGTTAGTGCAGCCGTCATCGTGTTCATGCGCTCGAGGCGAGCGCTCGTGTTCCGGATTCTTCAGAGGCCCCGATCGTGTTTGACAAGCTTGCCGCCGTGGAAATGCGTTACGAGGAGCTCACCTCCTCACTCGGCACCGCCGAGGTACAGTCTGACCCGACCGAGTACCGCACGCAGGCCAAGATGCTCGCCGACATCGAGGCGCTCGTGCTCAAGTATCGCGAGCACCGCACGGTGACCGAGGAGATCGCACAGGCCGAAGACCTGATGAAGAGCGGCGACCCCGAGATGCGCGATCTCGCCCAGGAGGAGCTGGCCGATCTCACGGCCCGTCAGTCACGCATCGTTGATGAGCTCAAGATTCTGCTGATTCCGAAAGATCCGAATGACGACAAGAACGTGCTGGTCGAAATCAGGGCTGGCACCGGGGGCGAGGAAGCCGCGCTGTTTGCCGGCGAACTGTATCGGATGTACACCCGCTACGCCGAACGACAGGGTTGGAAGCTCGAAGTGCTGGGCATGAGCGAAGCCGGCCAGGGAGGCCTCAAGGAAGTCATCGTCAGCATCACCGGGCAGGGCGCCTACAGCCGCCTCAAGTACGAGAGCGGCGTGCACCGCGTGCAGCGCGTGCCGGCGACCGAAGCGTCGGGCCGTATCCACACGTCGACCGCCACCGTGGCCGTGCTGCCCGAAGCCGACGACATCGACATCCAGATCAACGACAAGGACCTGCGCATCGACACGTTCTGCTCGAGCGGCCCGGGTGGACAGAGTGTCAACACCACGTATTCGGCCGTGCGTGTCACACATCTGCCCACCGGCATCGTCGTGTCGCAGCAGGACGAAAAATCGCAGATCAAGAACCGCGCCAAGGCACTCAAGGTGCTGCGATCGCGCCTCTACGATCTCGAGATGCAGAAGCAGCAGGATGCCATCGCGAAGGAACGCCGCGGCCAGGTCGGCTCGGGGGATCGGTCAGAGAAGATTCGCACCTACAACTTCCCGCAGAGCCGCATCACCGACCATCGCATCAACTTCACGACGCATCAGCTGACGGCCGTCCTCGACGGCAGCCTCGCGGAGCTCATCGACGCCCTGACGACCTACTACACCGCCGAAAAACTCAAGGAAGTGACCGCCGTCGAGACGGGACTCTAGCCACCGGGCATGCAGATTCACGAGGGACTCCGCCAGGCGCGCCAGGCCCTGCACACCGCCGGCCTCTCGGACGAGGCCGCACGCGATGCCGAGTGGCTGGCCTGTCACGCCCTCAGCCTCGACCGCGCGTCACTGCTCGCACGACTGCGCGACGACTGGCCCTCGCCCGAATCACACCACGCGTTCATGACACTGATCGCCCGTCGCTGTGCACGCGAGCCGATGGCGTACATCGTCGGCGAGCATGACTTCTGCGGTCGAATCTTCGAGGTCGGCCCGGGCGTGCTGATTCCCCGCCCCGAAACCGAACTGCTGATCGACGAAGCCCTGCGGCGACTGCCCCGGCACAAGGACACACGCGTCATCGACATCGGCACCGGCAGCGGCTGCCTCGCCATCACCATCGCCTGCGAGCGCCCGCGCGCGCAGGTCTCTGCCACCGACATTTCCGCAGACGCCCTCCGCATCGCCAGGCGGAATGCGAACCGTCATCACGCGGAGGTGGCATGGCACGACGGTGCGCTGTTCGCCGGAGCCACAGGCCACTGGGATCTCATCGTGTCAAACCCGCCATACATCGCCGAACGCGACCGCGCCACGCTGATGCCCGATGTCGTGCACTATGAACCGCCGCAGGCGCTCTTTGCCGGAGCCGAAGGCCTCGATGTCATCGCCGGGCTCATTGCCGGTGCGCCAACTGCGCTGGCTGTGGGCGGGACGCTGCTGATGGAAATGGGAACCGGCCAGGACCGCGCCGTCGCCGCACTCGTGCACGCGCAGCCCTCGCTGCGCCTCGAGGACGTCCGGCCCGATCAGCAGGGCATCCCGCGCATGGTGATCGCCGTGCGCACCGCCTGACCGCTTGTCGCCAGCCCCCGCCATGGGGCAGCATGACGGGTCATGAGCTGCCTCTTCTGCCGCATCGCCGAGGGAAGCATTCCCGCATCGAAAGTGTACGAAGACGACGAAATGGTCGCCTTCCACGACATTCACCCGCAGGCACCGCTGCACGTGCTGGTCGTGCCTCGGGCGCATGTGGCCACGCTCAACGACCTGTCGCCTGAGCACGATGCCATGGTCGGCCGACTGCAGCGCCGGGCCGCAGCAATCGCGGCGGCTTCCGGCTACGGCGAGTCGGGGTTCCGCACCGTCATGAACTGCAACGCCGACGCCGGGCAGACGGTGTTCCACATCCATCTGCACCTGCTCGCCGGCCGCTCGCTGGCCTGGCCTCCGGGCTAGGGGGTCGGAGTCGTGCCTGCGCGTGACGGATCCGCCAGGAGATAACGACCCACGCCGTCCTCACGTCTGACCGCAAAGTCGACCACCCGATAGCCACGGGAAAAATAGGCCTCGAAGACCTCGCGGGTCTGCAGTCGCCAGGTCATCGCCATCTCGGGGGCATCGCGTTGCAGTTCGGTCCAGCCCACGGGAATCTCAAGCCACAGGCGCGGAGCATCGAGGGCAAGATCGATCGACTCACACGCCCGCCAGGCTCCCGCGTGCACCGTGCGGTTGATGGTCGGGACAGCTGCGACCTCGGCGCTGGCCACACGCATCGCCTCGGGCGTCTGCAGCCGACGCTCGACGTGCGCATCGGTGATGTGCCACTGGGCCACCAGCCGGTCGGTTGGCGTGCCGCGATGCAGGTCGCTGGTCGATTCGCCGTAGACGTTCCGATGATATTCCTCGGCCACGCAGCCCAGCTTCGCCACGTTCAGGTGCGCATTCATCGTCTGCAGGGGATCGAATGTCCATTCAATCAGGTGATAGCCCAGCGCAATGGCGCGCTCACGCTGCGTGAGCTTGAGCCGCAACCCCAGCCCTCCCCGATACTCGGGCAGCACGCCGGTCATGTGTGACCACTGCAGCGGCGTGTGCCCCTTCATGCCCACCAGCGAATACGAGAATCCCACCATGCGGTCGTCCGCATCGAAGGCGCCGAGCAGAATCGCACCGCGCTTGACAGTGATGGTGAACACGACCGGCGGCACCATGTCGAGCGGGTCGGAAAATCCCCACACCGTGCGTTCAAGGTCGTAGACCCGCAGGTAATCGTCGTATGTCGACAGCTGGCGAATAGTGATGGCTGACATGGAATCGGCGAAGAGAATATCAGACGTGCTGCAGCACTTCGTGCAGCGACCGAATCACCGGCACCCCGGGCGGTACCCCCGGGGGATGGTCGCCTGACCGGCGCAACAGCAGCGCCCGCATGCCCACCGCCAATGCGCCGCCCACATCGGCCTTGAGGCTGTCGCCCACCATCAGCGATGCATCGGCCGTAGCACCGGCCCGATCCAGGGCCTCCGTGAAGATGCTGGGATGCGGCTTCAGATACCCGTGCTCGTGTGAGGAAATGGTCGTGCTCACCACATCGGTCAGGGCAAAGTGGTCGAGGAAGGCATCGAGGCTGCGATGACTGTTGGAAATGAGGCCCAGATGGAAGCCTCGCTGCAGCAGGGCCTGCAGCACCTCGACCGAATCGTCATAAAGCTCGAAGTGGTGGATGACCGCCCATTCGAGATAGATGCTGCGTGCCGCGTCGACCACCCTAGCGCCCCGCCCTCCCATGTGCTCGATGATCGAGGCGGTGTAGTGGATGAACAGGTCATCCTGATAGAGCGGCTCCTCAACCTCGTCGAGAATGAATGACGAGGCCTTCACGGCCGCATCAAACCGCAGAGGGTCGACCTCGACGCCAAAGTGCCGGCACGCCTCCGCATAGCCGGGCCCCTGAAAGGTCGGCCCGGGATAGATGAGTGTGAAATCGACATCGAAGAACACCGTGGTGACCGGCCGTGTGTCTGACATGTCTCGCCTGTGGCTCCTCCCTCGCGTCCCGAGCCCCTGACACTACAATAGGGTCTCGCCATGGCTGACTGGAAAGACACCTGCAACCTGCCCCGCACGGCCTTCTCGATGAAGGCCAACCTGCAGACGGCCGAACCCGAGGCCATCGCCCGCTGGGAGGCCATGGACCTCTACGGTCAGATTCGCCAGGCCCGCGCCGGCGCCCCAATGTATCTGCTGCACGACGGGCCGCCGTACGCCAACGGCGAAATCCACATCGGTACGGCCCTCAACAAGATTCTGAAGGATCTGGTCGTCAAGTCGCACAACATGGCCGGCTTCGACGCGCCGTATCTGCCGGGGTGGGACTGCCACGGCCTGCCCATCGAGCTCAAGGTCGACCGTGAACTCGGGCCGAAGAAGAAGACGCTGTCGACGGCCGACTTCCGGCGCGAGTGCCGCGCCTATGCCGAGAAATACCTCGACATCCAGCGCCGTGATTTCAAGCGTCTCGGCATCCTCGGCCTCTGGGACGACCCCTACAAGACGATGGCGTTCCGCTATCAGGCGTCGATTGTCCGGGCCCTCGGGAAGTTTGTGGCGCAGGACATGGTCTACAAGGGCAAGAAGCCCGTGCACTGGTGCACGCACTGCCGCACGGCACTGGCCGAAGCCGAAGTCGAGTACGAGGCGCATGTGTCGCCCTCCATCTACGTCGAGTTTCCGCTGGCCGACTCCGCGCACGCCGACCTCGCCGCACGGGTACCGGCCTTTGCCGGTCGCCAGGTTTCGGTGCTGATCTGGACGACCACGCCGTGGACCATTCCATCGAATCTCGCCGTGGCGTTCCACCCGAACTACGTCTACGGGGCATACGACGTCAACGGGACAGCGGTCATCATCGCCCGCGACCTCGCAGAGGCCGTGGCCTCGCGCACCGGCCACTCCCTGGGCGAACCGGTAGTCACGTTCGAGGGCGCCGTGATGGACCGGCTGACGTTCCGGCATCCGCTCTACGAGCGCGATTCGCTGGCCATCCTGGCCGACTACGTGACGCTCGAGGCCGGCACCGGCATCGTGCACACCGCGCCCGGCCATGGCGCAGACGACTATCAGAGCGGCGTGCGCTATGGCCTCGACATCTACGCACCACTCGATGCCGGTGGCCACTTCAACGACACCGTGGAACTGTTCGCCGGCCTGCAGGTCTGGCAGGCAAACCCGAAGGTCGCCGAGGCGCTCACGGCACGCGGACGCCTCTGGACGCAGGAGGAATATCACCATCAGTATCCCCACTGCTGGCGGTGCCACCATCCCGTGATCTTCCTGGCCACCGCGCAGTGGTTCATCGCCATGGAATCACACCAGCTCCGCGCGCGGGCCCTCGAGGAAATCCGTGGCCGCGTGCGGTGGATTCCGTCCTGGGGTCAGGCCCGCATCGAGGGCATGATTGCCAATCGCCCCGACTGGTGCATCTCACGCCAGCGCGCCTGGGGCGTGCCGATTCCTGCCGTCGACTGCACGGCCTGCGGCCATGCCCTGCTCACCGCAGCGCTGGTGGAACAGGCGGCCACCGTGTTCGACACCTACGGGGCCGATGCCTGGTACGAGCGCCCGGTCGGCGAATTCATTCCCCAGGGACTCGCCTGCCCCTCGTGCGGCGGCACCCACTTCGAGCGCGAGCACAATATTCTCGACGTGTGGTTCGACTCGGGTTCAAGCCACGAGGCCGTGTTGCCCTTCCGCGAGCACCATCACTGGCCCGCCGACATCTATCTCGAGGGCAGTGACCAGCACCGCGGGTGGTTCCACAGCTCACTGCTGGTCGGCATCGGCACGCGCGGGCGTGCGCCATTCAACCAGGTGCTGACGCACGGCTTCGTCGTCGATGAAGACGGCCGCAAGATGTCCAAGTCGGTGGGCAACACCGTGGCGCCTCAGGATGTCATCCGTCAGAGCGGCGCCGAAATTCTACGGCTCTGGGTGTCGATGGTCGATTACCGCGAAGACATCCGACTGGGCAAGGAGATCCTCGCGCGCACGGTCGAGGCCTACCGGAAGTTCCGCAACGTGCTGCGCGTGCTCGTCGCCAACCTGTTCGACTTCAATCCGGCGACCGATCTCGTCCCCGTCGACGACATGCTCGACATCGACCGATGGGCGCTGGCCACCTACGCCGCCGCGGCCGAACGCATCGTGCAGGCCTACGACGATTATGACTATCCGGCGATGTATCAGGCCGCCAACACCCTCATCACCACCGACATCAGCGCCTTCTATGTCGACGTGACAAAGGACCGGATGTACACGGTGGGTGCCGCCTCGACGGCACGCCGTTCTGGCCAGACTGCGATGTACCTCATCGTCGAAGGGCTGTCGCGCCTGCTCGCCCCGATCCTGTCGGTGACGATGGACGAGCTGTGGCGGGCACTGCCGGGGGGACGCCTGCCGTCCGTGCACCTGGCGCTCTTCCCCATGGGCGACGAACTCGCCCCGTGGCGTGATGCAGACCGTCTGGCGCGCTGGGCACGACTGCGTGCCGTTCGTGATGAGGTCAACCTGGCGCTCGAACAGCGACGCCAGGAGCAGCTCATCAAAGCCAACCTGTCTGCGCAGGTGGTCGTGCGCACCGGCGGCGACGACCTCGCGCTGCTCGACGCGCACCGTGACTTTCTGCCGACCCTGTTCGGGGTCTCGGCCGTGACCCTGCACGCAGTGGCTGACGGGCAGACCCGGGAAATCGACGTGCAGAAGGCCGAGGGCCACAAGTGCGAGCGCTGCTGGCGCTATGTGCCCGAAGTCAGCACCGTCGAGGCCACGGCCGGCCTGTGCCCGCGTTGCGTCGATGCCCTGCCGGTGGCGGGTGCCGCGTGACGGGTCTCACCCGTCCCACCCGATTCGAGACGGGGCTGGTGGTCACGGTGATTGTGGCCGACCAGATCACCAAGTCGCTGGTGCGCGAACGGCTGGCCCTGTACGACAGCGTCACGGTTATTCCCGGGTGGCTCGACCTGACCCGGGTGCACAACACCGGCGTCGCCTTCGGGATGATGAACAGCACCGACTTTCCATTCAAGGCGATCGTCGTGCCCGCCCTCGCCGTGCTGGCGATGCTCGGTGTGCTGTGGTTCGCACTCACCATCCCTGCGACTGACCGCTTCGCCCGGTGGGGCATGGCCGGGGTCGTCGGTGGCGCAATCGGCAACCTCATCGATCGAGCCACCGTTGGCTACGTGCTCGACTTCGTCGACGCCTACTGGGGCGACTGGCATTTCTGGGCGTTCAATGTCGCCGATGCCGCGATCAGCATCGGCGTGGTCTGTCTACTTCTTGATGTGCTGGGGGTCGGGCGCCGTGCATCCCATCCTGTTTGATCTCGGACCGTTCACCATCTACTCGTACGGCGTGCTGCTGGCCGCCGCCTATCTGGTCGGGCTGTGGATGGCCGTCCGCCGCGCCCGGGCCGCCGGCCTCGACGGCGACCGCGTGCTCGACCTCGGCATCTGGGTCATCATCGCCGCGCTCGTCGGCGCCAAAGCCCTGCTGTTCATCGTCGACTTCCGGCATTTCACGAGCAGCTGGGCCGATTTCACGCAACTGCTGCGGTCGGGCGGTGTGTTTTACGGGGGCCTGATTGCCGCGACCGTCACCTGCATCTATCAGCTGCGCAAGCACAAGCTGCCCGTATGGCCGGCCGGCGACCTGTTTGCCCCGGGCATCGCCCTTGGCTACATGGTGGGCCGCCTCGGGTGCCTCATGGCCGGCTGCTGCTACGGCAAGCCCACCCAGGTGGCCTGGGCCATCACGTTCACCGATCCGGCGGCTGCGATCAACGTCGGCACACCACTCAACGTGCCGCTGCATCCCACGCAGGTCTACGAATCACTGGCCGGCCTGATGATCTTCCTCGTGCTCATGGTCACCGAACGGCGCGGCCGTCAGTTTGCCGGCCGATCGTTCTGGCTGTTCGTCCTGCTGTATGCCGTGTCGCGCTTCATCATCGAGTTCTATCGTGGTGACGAACGGGGCTTTGTATTCGACATGGTCTCGACGTCACAGGCCATCTCGCTGGCCCTGGCGCCGCTCAGCCTGGCCATGCTGTGGTACCTGAGCCGGCCAAGACTCGCCGGATCATGGAAACGCTGACCCTCACCATCGCTGCCGAAGCCGAGGGCGAGCGACTCGATCGATATCTGGCTGGAGAAATTCCGCATTATTCGCGTTCGCAGATTCAGCGCCTCATCGACGAGGGCCACGTGGTGGTACCACGGGTTAAGGTCACGAAAGCCAACTGTGCCCTGCGCATTGGCGACACCGTGCACATCACCCTGCCCGACGCACGAGCGGCGCGCCCCGAGCCCCAGGACCTGCCGGTCGATATCCTCTTCAACGATCAGGACGTCGTGGTCGTCAACAAACCGGCGGGCATGGTGGTGCACCCGGCGGCCGGCAATCACGACGGCACGCTGGTCAATGCCCTGCTGCACCACGTGAAGGACCTGAGCGCGATTGGCGGCGAAATCAGGCCCGGCATTGTCCACCGACTCGACAAGGGCACCAGCGGCGTCATGGTGGTTGCCAAGAACGACGCGGCGCACCAGGAACTGTCGCGACAGTTTCATGACCGTGAAGTGGAAAAAGAGTACGTGGCGCTTGTGTGGGGCCTGGTCCAGCAGCGTAAGCGCATCGACGCCTCGATCGGGCGCGATCCGAAGCACCGCCAGAAGATGTCGACCCGCGCGACACGCGCACGGGAAGCTGTCACGCGCATCACATGGGCGCGCGACCTCAAGGGCCTCACGTTACTGCGGGTGAGCATCGCCACGGGACGCACGCACCAGATTCGGGTGCACCTCAGCGGCATCGGCCACCCGATTGTCGGAGACGCCCTCTACGGAGGCGTCCACCGGCGCGTTCCTGGGCAGTTTCGTGCCTTGCAGCGGCTGACCCGACCCTTTCTGCATGCCGAACGCCTGGCCTTCACCCATCCGCGCACCGGCGAGCGTCTAACCTTTACAGCCCCCCTGCCAGACGACCTGCTGGAGGTGCTGATGGCCGTCACCCCGTTCGAACTCCAGCCGACGCTCTTTGCACGGCCCGAGGACGGTGCCGGACTCGGCCACCCCGACGACGAGTAGCGCCGCCGGGGGGTTCACTCAGGGAGACACCATGCTGGGCACGACCGGACTCAAGGCATTGCGCGTCGACTGCATCGTCGGCATCTACCCCCACGAGCGCGAGCGCACCCAAACCGTGTTCCTCGACGTCGCCCTCGACTATGACTTTGGCCCTGCGGCGGCGTCCGATGCCATCAGCGACGCTGTCGACTACGACCGCATCGCCTCCGGCCTCATCCGCCTGCTGGTCGATCGCCAGTTCCAGTTGATCGAAGCGATGGCCGAGGCCTCTGCTGCCTGGGTGTTCGCACACATTCCAGAGGCCCGTCGCGTCGCTATCGAAGTGCGCAAGCCTGCGGCTGTCCCTGCGGCCGAGTGCTCGTTCGTCCGCGTCGAGCGGGTGCGCCCATGAGCCAGACCGCTACCCCTCCTGTCGCCGTGGTCACCGGGGGCGCAAGGCGGCTGGGCCGCCACCTCTGCGACGACCTGGCAGAGGCCGGTTACCAGGTCGTCGTGTGCTATCGCCACTCGCGCGCTGAGGCACAGACCGTGGCTGACGGCATCACGGCACGCGGTGGCCATGCCCGTGCCGTCGACATTGATGTGGCGCAGTCCGCCTCGGTCGCCGACGCGTTCCAGAACATTGCCCGCCACGAAGGCCGCGTCGATCTGCTCATCAATAACGTCGGCAATTACACCCCGCAGCCCCTCGATGCCATCACCGTCGATAGCTGGAATGCCACAATCGCGGCCAACCTGTCAGGTCCGTTCTACTGTGTGCACGCCGCACTGCCACTGATGCCCGAAGGCTCGCTCATCATCAGCATCGGCATGGCGGGGCTCGACAGCATCCGGGCCAATCCCATCGCAGCCGATTACTACGTGAGCAAGACCGGTCTGCTCTCGCTCACCCGATCGCTGGCGGTGTCGCTGGGACCACGACATATCCGGGTCAACATGGTGTCGCCCGGTCAGCTCGACAATTCCATCGACCTTCCGGACGCGACCACGCTACCTCACCTGATTCCGCTCGGTCGCGCCGGCAGGCTGCACGATATCGCCTCGGCCGTTCGTTACCTCATCGGCGCCGACTATGTGACCGGAGCCAACATCGACGTCGCCGGCGGTTATCGCCTCTGATGCCGACCGCCGCCACGTTTGTGCCCCTGTGGGACCGCGCCGACGAGTGGGCCCATCGCCTGCGGCACATCCGTGATGCCCGACGGTTTCTCTACCTGTCGGCGTTCTATCTCGAGTTCGACCGCTACGGTCAGGACATGCTCAACGCCCTTCTCGATGCGCAGCGTCGGGGGGTGGCTGTCCAACTCATCCTCGATGCGTTCGGGCAGACGCTGGGCGGCGTCCTCATGACTGCCGCCCAGCGGCGGGCATTGGCCCTGCACTGCGAACAACTCATCAGGGCGGGCGGCGTCGTGACCCACTATCGACCGGCGTCACTGGTGCAGCGTCTGACCGGTGGTGGTCAGCACGTGAAGATTCAGGTGAGCGACACCGGAGAGGTGCTGTTTGGGAGCAGCAACATCACGGCCTCGTCCTACGAAGGCTGGCATGAATACTCGGTGGCCATGACCGGGCCCGTTGCTCGGACGTTGCTCGACAGCCTGCAGCACATTGGCGGCATCGTCGACCCGACGCATCTTGACGCCCTGCCACCGGACGACAGTCGCGACGATCTGGCGTTCGACTACTGGTTCTGCAATCCCAACCTGACGCAAGCGTGGCGCGGCCCCTTCGGCTGGCGCGGCCACAATGAGGTGACGCAGCAGGTCATCGGCATGGTCAAATCTGCCCGGCACACGCTGCGCATCACCAGCTTCTACTTCAAGCCCACGCCTTCGCTGCTGCGTGCTGTGGCCGCCGCCGCCCGGCGTGGTGTGCGCGTCGAAGTGTTCCATTCACATCGCGATGCACTGCCGACGACCGATCTCGCCTGGATCGCTGCCGCCTCGACCTACACCGATCTGCTTGATGCCGGCGTGCAGATCTACGAACATCCCACGGGTGAACACTCCAAGCTCATCCTGGTCGACGATGAGTGGGTGGCATTCGGCAGCTACAACTGTGAAGACGCGGCACACGATCGGCTGGCTGAGGCGATGCTCGCCTCGCGCGATTCCCGCGTGGTTGCACCAGTCCGCGAGATCTTCCGCCAGCTGACCGATGACCCGGCCCAGGTGCATGTGACTCCGGAACTCTATCGCCAGTGGCCGCGCCGCCTTCACGCACGCGTGCGCATCCTTGGCCGCTTCAAATGGTGGATGTGATGCGTTTCCTCGAGATTGAGCACAAGTTTGTGGTGCCGCCTGATTTTGATCTGGCCGCGTTCACGGCCGCCGTCGAAGCCTTGCAGCCGCGGCGCCGAACGGCGCTCGACGTCCGCGATCGCTACTTCCTCACCAGGCACGGCCGCCAGCAGCGCTACGTCATCCGGCACCGCTTCGATGCCGAACTGCATCAGCTGACGCTGAAGTCGTTCGGTGATGACCCCGAAACACGCACGGAGGTCTCGCTCGACCTCGGGCACCATGCGGGTGACCAGGTGGCGGCCGTCGATGCGTTCTTGCAGCCGCAAGAGCTCGAGTGGCACGGCCGTATCGAGAAGACGATTCGGGTCTGGTACTTCGATGACTGCGAGGTGGTGCACTACACGGCCTCGACCGACGTACGCACCATCGCGTGCATCGAGTTCGAAGCCGTGCATGCGGCATCGGTAGACGAGGCGCTCTCTGTGCTGCACCGGTACGAGCGCGCCACGGGGTTCGAGAACACACCGCGCGCCATGACTTCGCTGGTGGGATTGCTGTTTCCGGGCGTGCTGCCCGACGCCTGATGCCGTCCGGGGGAAGAAGGCAGGCGCCTGTCACCAGCATCTGGTGATGTCAGGCGCCTCTCCGTTCAGCGTCCGCGTGCCGTCGCGCTGCGGCGCGGCGGTACCGGGCGACGCGGGACCGACACGCTGTGGCTGCGGGTCTTCTTCGGCTGATCGTTCTGTCGCACCAGTGCCAGCAGCAGCACTTCGTCGATGGTCGAGGCCAGATGAATGGTCAGGCCCCGGCGCAACTCGTCGGTCAGATCTTCCTGGACGTTCTTCTCGTTGAGCTTGGGAAGAATCACCTCGGTGATGCCGGCACGCTTGGCTGCCAGCACCTTCTCCTTGATGCCGCCGACCGGCAGCACCTTGCCCGAGAGGGTAATCTCGCCGGTCATTGCGACATCACTGCGCACCGCGCGCCGCGTCAGCACCGACACGAGAGCGCTGACCATGGTAACGCCCGCCGACGGCCCGTCTTTCGGAATCGCGCCGGACGGCACGTGCAGGTGAATCTCTGACGCCTTGAAAAACTCGGGGTCGATGCTCCATTCGGCCGCGTGGGTGCGCACCCACGACAACGCCGCACGGGCCGATTCCTTCATCACATCGCCGAGCTGACCGGTCAGCGTGAGCGTGCCGGCTCCGGCCATGCGGGTAGCCTCGACGAAGAGCACCTCACCACCCACCGGGGTCCAGGCCATGCCTGTGGCCACGCCGGGCGCCTTCGTGCGCATCGCCACTTCTTCGTCGACGAATCGCGGGGCCCCCAGCAATTCCATCACCAGCTCGGGTGTCACCTTCACGCGCCGATCGTCGCCCTCGGACAGGCGACGGGCCACTTTGCGGCAAACGGCTCCCACCTCGCGCTCGAGATTGCGCACCCCGGCCTCGCGGGTGTAGCCGCGAATCAGCAGACGTAGCCCCGCATCGGTGAAGCTCAGCCGCTTCGCCGTCAGGCCATGGTTGGTGACCTGACGGGCCACCAGATGATCACGGGCAATCGCCAGCTTCTCGTGCTCGGTGTACCCGGCCAGTTCGAGAATCTCCATGCGATCGCGGAGGGGGCCCGGAATGGTGTCGAGGACGTTGGCGGTGGTGATGAACATCACATCCGACAGATCGAACGGCACATCGAGGTAATGGTCGCGGAACGTCGCGTTCTGCTCGGGATCGAGCACCTCGAGCAGCGCCGACGAAGGGTCGCCCCGGAAGTCGTTGCCGAGCTTGTCGATCTCATCAAGGATGAATACCGGATTCTTCGACTCGACGCGCCTGAGGCCCTGCACGATCTGGCCGGGCAGCGCCCCGACGTAGGTACGGCGATGTCCGCGGATTTCGGCCTCGTCGCGCACGCCTCCGAGAGAAATGCGCACGAACTTGCGGCCGATCGACTGTGCAATGGAGCGCGCCAGTGATGTCTTGCCGACGCCCGGCGGTCCGACGAAGCAGAGGATGGGCCCCTTCAGCGACGGGTTGAGCTTGCGGACGGAGAGGTACTCGAGGATGCGGTCCTTCAGCTTTTCGAGGCCGGAATGATCAGCATCCAGCACCTGCTTGGTGCGGGCGAGGTCGATGACCTCGTCGGTCTTCTTCGACCACGGCAGCGCCACGACCCAGTCGAGATACGTCCGCGCGACGGTGTACTCCGACGCCGAGGGCGACATCTTCGAGAGCCGATCGAGTTCGCGCAGAGCTTCTTTCCGCACCGCCTCCGGCAGCCCGGCGGCCTCGATCTTCTCGCGCAGTTCGTCGACTTCACGCGACTGATCGTCGCCCTCGCCCAGTTCCTTCTGAATGGCCTTGAGCTGTTCGCGCAGGAAGTAATCGCGCTGGTTCTTGCCGACTTCCGACTGCACCTGCGACTGGATCTTCGAACCCAGTTCGAGCACTTCCAGTTCCTTGATGAGCAGGCGGTTGAGCAGGTCGAGGCGTGCACGCACATCGACGGTCGCCAGCACTTCCTGCTTGCCGTCGGTGCTGAGACTGCCAAGGCTGGCCGCGATGAAATCGGCCAGACGACCAGGCTCTTCGATGTTCATGGCCAGGGTCTGCAGGTCGTCGGACATCAGCGGCGACAGGGTGACCACCTGCTGATAGTTGGCGCGTATGTTCCGCTGCAGCGCATCAATCTGGAGGGTATCGGTCGCCCCTGGCACATCGGGCAGTTCCGTCACCCGCGCCTTGAGATAGGGGCTGGTCGCCACCACCTCATCGAGCCGCACGCGGGCCACGCCCTGCACGATGATGCGCAGGCTGCCGTCAGGCAGTTTGAACATCTTGTGGATATGGCTGGCCGTGCCGACCTTTTGGAGGTCCGCCTGCTTCGGGTCGTCTTCGGCGGGGTCGGTCTGGGCGAACACCCCGATCATGCGTCCCGCCGTCACGGCCTCGTCAATGAGCCTGACCGAGTTGTCTCGGGCCACGGCCAGCGGCATGAAGGCCTGCGGAAACAGCACGGTGTCGCGCAGCGGAAGAATCGCCAGTTCCCCGGGAACAGGCGTGAGCGTCCGCTCGGACGCGTCGGACGGAAGAGACTGTGTGTGATCGCTCATGCGACCCTCCTCGAGTGGCAGCCCCGGCGCCCCTCCGGGGGCCTCGTTCGGGTGGGAAGAGGGGCAGGCCCCGCCACTCCGGCGGGGCCTGCGGTCGGAAGGACGCGGAACCTAGCCCTGAAATTCGTAGAACAGATTGCTCGACCCGCGACGCTGCGCCAGACGCTCGCGCTTCTGGGCATTTTCGCGCGCTTCCTCGCAGTCCTTGCAGCGGACGGCAAAGGGCAGGGCGCGGAGGCGTGGTTCGGCAATGTCTTCACCGCACTCGAAGCAGTTGCCGTAGGTGCCTTCTTCAAGGCGCGAGAGCGCCTCATTGATCTTATTGAGCGTCTCTGCCTTCATCTGGATGAGGGCAAATTCGATATCTTCCTGGATGTCGACCTCGCTGGTCTCACCCTGGTCCATGCCCTCGTGCGCCTTCTCGGACCCTTCGGCGCGCACGCCGCGGATGCGACCCTGCACTTCCCGCACGATGTCACGACGACGGTCTTCGAGGATCTGCCGGAGTTCGGCATATCGCGAACGGGGCGAATCGATGATGGTTGCTGCCTGCCGCTTTGCTGTCCTGGCCATGTCAGCCACTCCTTCCTGCGGTGCCGCCGAGTCACTTCGGCGTGCACCTTTAAACGCTTCCTGGCAATTGCGATGCCGTCTTCGGGTCTCACTGCAAAACCCGCTCGCCTCGCGTCAACCCTGCCCTGAACCTCACTCGGTGTCGGCTTCCACAACTGGAAGTCGTCGCTGAACCGGCCTCGGAAGGGGGGCACGAGCCCTCTGAGGCATAATGAAACTGACAAGTCCTTAATTATCAATAGTTTCAGAGATGTTACCCCGACTGCACCCGCCGGATGTTTTGTCCGGTTACAGGCATTAGACGCCGCCGGCCCCCGCAGGGTTCTCGGACATTTGTCCCCTGCTGATGTCCTCCGCGAGAGACACCACAAACCGCCAGACGTTAGCACGGGGCGCGCTCGCGGGGCAAAGCGTCGCGTCGCGGTGCTGCGGAAAAGGGCCCGGGCGGTGCGGAACGTCCCGTCGCAGGAAGGTAAGCTTCACACACCCATGTGCCCCCGCTGTGAACGCCGACCGGCGAAACGAGACTGCCCTGCCCTGGTCACCCGCATCTGCGCGACGTGCTGCGCCTCCGAACGCCAGGTGCGTATCGCGTGTCCGGATGACTGTCGGCATCTCATCGCCGCACAGGCCCATCCCGCAGCCCAGGTCAGGCGCCGGCAAGAGTCGGACGTCACACGGCTGATGACCGCCGTGGGTCGCCGGTTCACCGAGGCGGAACTCCAGGTGTTCTTCCTGCTGGCCAGCCAGGTGGTCCGGTATCGCGCTGACAGCCTGGCACCGCTGCATGACGAAGACGTCGCAGACGCGGCGGCGGCCATGGCCGGTACCCTCGAGGCCGCGTCCCAGGGGCTGGTGGCCCACCTGACGGGCGCAAATACGGTCAGCGAGGGGTTGCGTCGGGCGTTCGACGAGATGGTCGCCGTGCTGGGCCAACAGGGGGGACCCTCGGTCGCCCCGCTGGCCGCCAGCGTGCTCCGCGGGCTGGCGCAGGGCGCGCGGGCGCTGCATGTCGCAACTCCCGGAGACCCCGTCGCCTTTCTGACCCTGCTGCGGCGCATCATGCCGCTGCCTGCGGCGGAAGACCCGCCAGAGGCCCGCTCACCGATCATTCTGCCGTGAGCCCGTGGTATGCTCTGGGTTTGTTTCTGGAGTCCTGACCATGGCTATGCGTTGTGAAATCTGCGGCAAGGGACCGTCCTACGGTCGCCGCGTGTCCCATGCCCACAATGTCCGTCCCCGCCGCTTTGAACCCAACCTGCAGAACGTGCGGGCTGAGGTGAATGGGGCGACCCGTCAGATGCGCGTCTGCACCCGCTGCATCCGCTCCCAGAAGGTGACGAAGGCCGCCTAGTGGCTCACGAGGCCCTCACCCCGTCGGGGGCGGCTCCGGCCATCGGCCCCTACTCGCCGGTGGTGCGTGTCGGCCGTACTCTATACCTGTCGGGGTCTATTCCTCTCGATCCGGCCTCAGGCCAACTGGTCGCCGGAGACATCACGGCACAGACCGAGCGCGTGATGCAGAACATGAGGGCCCTGTTGGCGGCTGGCGGTGTCGGCTTCGGCCACGTCGTCAAGACCACCGTGTTTCTGGCCGACATGAATGAGTTTGCGGCCATGAATGAGGTGTATGCGCGCTACTTCTCGGCGCCATATCCTGCCCGGTCCACGGTGCAGGTCGCCCGGCTGCCGCGCGACTGCCGCGTCGAAATCGAAGCTATCGCGATTCTCGACTGACGTCGAGGACCCCTTCCACGCCCCGCAGCGCCCTGACGACCTTCTCGAGGTGTGTCAGATCCCTGATCTCCACGGTCATCGCAATGGTCGCGTGGACGTCGTCGCCTGTCGTCGCCTCGAGGCTGCTGATGTTCGTGTTGATGTCGGCCACCTTCGCGCTGAGGGTGGCCAACATGCCCCTGCGGTCTTCGACCGTCAGCACCAGCCGTACCGTATAGGGTGCCGGGTCACCGCCCTTGTCCCACTCGACGTCGATGCGCCGTGCCGGATCGAGTTGCAGGTTGACCACGTTGGGGCACTGCAGGGAGTGTACCGAGACCCCCTTGCCTCGGGTGATGTAGCCGACGATCTGTTCGCCGCGAATGGGGTTGCAGCAGCGCGCACGCACCACCATGAGGTCGTCAGCCCCGCTGACCTTGACCCGGTCGACACGATCGCCCGGGGCCAGCACCCGTCGTACGGCCTTCAGCACCGGATGCTCCGGGGCCTTCTCCCGCAGGTCTCCTGCCGGCACCAGCTTCTCGATCACCTGCCGCGCCGAGACCTTGCCGTACCCCATCTGCGCCAGCAGATCGTCCGCACGGGTCGCCCCGAAATCCGGAGCCACCGCCGTCAGGCGGTCGCCGTCCATGAGCTTCGTGGCATTGAGATCGAACCGCCGCGCTTCACGTTCAAAGACCTTCCGTCCGAGCTCGATGGCCCTTGTCACCTCTTCCTGCTGGATCAGGTGCTTGATGCGGTTGCGGGCCCGCGCCGTGACGGCAAACGACAGCCAGTCGCGGCTGGGCGTATGACCCGCCGAGGTCATCACCTCGACGATGTCGCCGTTCTTCAGCCGGGTGCGCAGCGGCACCATGCGCCCGTTCACCCGGGCGCCGACACACTGGTGGCCCACGTCGGTGTGCACCGCATAGGCGAAGTCGATGGGCGTGGCCCCGCGGGGCATCACCTTGACCTGTCCCCGGGGCGTGAAGGTGTACACCTCCTCCGGATAGAGGTCGACTTTGAGGTTTGACAGAAACTCCTGCGGGTCACGTACTTCCTGCTGCCACTCGAGCAGCTGACGCAGCCACTGGAAGTACTGCTCGTCGCGGCCTGAACCGACGCGGCCCTCCTTGTATTTCCAGTGGGCCGCGATGCCTTCCTCGGCCCGGTGGTGCATGTCGGCGGTGCGCACCTGCACCTCGAAGGCGAGTCCGCGCTCGCTGATGACCGTGGTGTGCAGCGACTGGTAGCCGTTGGGCCGCGGCATGGCGATGAAGTCCTTGAACCGCCCCGGCACGGGCGTCCACGTCTGGTGGATGATGCCCAGGGCGGCGTAGCAGTCCTTGACCGAGCCGGTGACCACCCGCAGCGCAATGAGGTCGTACATCTGCTCGAGATCGATCTTCTGCCGCTTGAGCTTGACCCAGATGCTGTAGAGGCGCTTCATGCGTCCATCGACCGACACGACGGGAATCTGGGCCTCGGGCAGCGTGGTGACGATGCGGCGCTTGAGGTCGTCGATGCTGTCCTCGGCTGCCTGCCGGCGTGCCTCGACGCGGGTCTTCAGGCTTTCGTAGCCGACGGGTTCGAGGAAGCGGAACGACAGCTCTTCGAGTTCGTTCTTGATCTTCGACATGCCCAGGCGGTTGGCGATCGGGGCATAGATGTCGAGAGTCTCCTGCGCGATACGCTGCCGCCGGTCCTCGGTCATGTGCTGCAGCGTTCGCATGTTGTGCAGGCGATCCGCCAGCTTGACGAGGATGACGCGAATATCGTCGACCATCGCCAGCAGCATCTTGCGGAAGTTCTCGACCTGCCGTTCTTCGCGCGACGACAGCGGGATGGCCCCGAGCTTGGTCACGCCCTCGACGATGTGGGCCACGTCGCCGCCGAAACGCTCGCGCAGCGTGTCCGGGGTGGTCAGGGTGTCTTCCAGCACGTCGTGCAGCAGCCCGGCGGCCACGCAGACGGCATCGAGCTTCATGCCGGCCAGGATGTCGGCCACCTCGAGCGGGTGCACCAGGTATGGCTCGCCGGAATGGCGCACCTGCCCCTTGTGCTCGAGGGCTGAAAACACGTAAGCCCGGCGCAGCAGTTCAAGGTCGGCGTCGGGATGGTAGGCACGGACCCGATCGAGCAGGTCCTCAAAGCGAATCATGGGGCGGTTGGGTCAATGATAGGGGCGGGGTTGCAGGGGGTCAAGAAACGGGGCTATACTCTGCGTTCCGTTGGCTCTCCGTCCGCAGGTTTCGGCCGGATGGTTGACGAAACGGGAGTTTCACAGCTCGACAGGGGGACATGATGAGGATTCGGTCAGCAGGAGCGTACCTGGCTCTGGTTGTCGGAATGAGTGTGGCGATGGCCGGGTGCGAACGCCTAGGCCAGGTTCAGGCAATGAAGGCGTTCAAGGACGGCAACAAGATGTTCGCCTCGAACGACTTCCGTGGCGCCGCCAAGAGATACGAAGATGCATTGGCTGCCGACCCGAACGGCACGCTCAACTCGTGCGGTGACAGCCCGGGGTGCGTGTACTTCTACCTGGCCAACTCGTACGAGCGCCTCTACCGTCCGGCCCGCGCCGGCACGCCCGAGAACGACGAGTTGCTGACGAAGGCGGTCACCAACTACAAACTGGCGGCTGAGAAGATCACCAACCCGCTGATGAAGTCACGCTCGCTGCAGTACCTCGTGGCTGCCTACGGCCCCGACAAGATCAACGATCCGACGTCGGCCGAGCCGATTATCCAGCAGATGATTCAGCTCGAACCGAAGGAACCGACGAACTACTTCATGCTGTCGCGCCTCTACCAGGACTCGGGTGAGTACGAGCTGGCCGAGCAGGCGCTGACGCAGGCCCAGCAGGCCAGCCCCAACTCGCCCGACGTCTACCTGCAGCTCGCCAGCTTCTACAACACGCAGGGCGACTTCCCGAAGACGATTCAGTTCCTGAACGAGCGCATCAAGGTGGAGCCGAACAACCCCGAAGCTCACTACACCGTGGCCACCTACTACTGGGACAAGGCCAACCGCGACTTCCGGCTGAGCGACGCCGAGAAGATGCAGATGATTCAGGACGGTCTCACCTCGGTCGACAAGGCCATCGAAATCAAGACCGACTACATGGAGGCCATTGCCTATAAGAACCTCCTGCTCCGCCTACAGGCTAACGTCGAGAAGAGCCCGGCCAAGCAGCAGGCGCTGCTCAAGGAAGCCGACCGCCTGCGCGACATGGCCAACGACCTGCGCAAGAAGCAGCAGGAAGGCGCCAAGGCGCCGGCTGGCACCGAGTAACGGCATGCACGCGCCGGGTCGCCTCGCGGTCCGGACGACAGCCGCTCAGCACGGCCCGACGCCGCCCCCTCCCCCGGGGGGCGGCGTTGTGCTGTACGCCCGAAGCCACTTCCCCGTTTACATCGCGGTCACAGTAGAATGGTACGTTTCTGTTTGAGAGAGGACCCCGACGCTTCTATGGATGCACTTGTGAATCGCCTTCGCTTCGTCATGCCCCTTCTGGCCTGCCTGCTGCTCGTCGCCTCAGTGCACGCCCACGCTCAGGGTGTCACCACCGGTTCGATGACCGGGGTGGTCACCGATGCCCAGAACGCGCCCGTCAGCGGGGCCAGCGTCATCGCCATTCACACGCCATCCGGCACCAACTACGAAGCCACGACCCGCACCGACGGCCGTTTCACCATCATCGGCATGCGCGTCGGCGGTCCCTATGTCGTGACTGTCACCTACACCGGCTCGGGCACCGCCTTCGAGCCGCAGACCGTCGAGAACATCACGGTCAACCTGGGCGTCTCCACCGACGTGAAGGTGGCTGTGCGCAACATCGCCGTGCAGGAGACCGTGACGGTCGTCGGCCAGTCAGACACCGTGTTCAGCTCGAACCGCACCGGTGCCGCCACGGCCGTCAGCCGCGACCAGATTCAGACGCTGCCGAACATCACCAACCGCCTCGAGAACTTCACGCGCCTGACCCCGCAGGCCAGCGGCCTGTCAATGGCCGGCCAGGACAGCCGCCTCAACAACATCACGGTTGACGGTTCGTACTTCAACAACTCATTCGGGCTGGGCAGCGCGCCCGGCGACCGCTCGGGTGTCGCGCCGATCTCGCCGCAGGCCATCGAGCAAATCCAGGTGAACATCGCCCCGTATGACGTCCGGCAGGGCAACTTCGTGGGCGCGGGCATCAACACCGTCACCCGCAGCGGCACCAACCAGTTCCGCGGGTCGGTCTACCGCCAGCAGCGTGACCAGAGCCTGGTGGGCACCGAGGCCAAGGACGCCACGGTCAACCCCGGCACCTTCACTTTTGCCAACACCGGTGGCTGGCTGGGTGGCCCCATCGTGAAGAACAGACTGTTCTTCTTCGGCAACTTCGAGGACGAGGCCCTGACCCGTCCCGGCACGATTTTCCGCGCCAACACCGGCCAGGCGTCGGCAGGCACCATTACCCGCGTGATGGCCTCAGACCTCGACGGCGTCAGCAGCTTCCTCAAGAACCGCTTCAACTACGACACCGGTGCGTATGAGGGCTACAACTTCCAGACCCCTGCGCGCCGCTCGCTGGCCAAGGTCGACTACAACCTCAACGCCAGCAACAAGATCACGATGCGCTACACGCAGCTCGACTCGAACACTGACGTGCTGATGTCCAACTCGAGCTCACTCGGGTTCGGTGGCCGCAACAACAGCCTGTTCTCGATGAGCTACGACAACTCGAACTACCGCATCCTCGAAAACATCAAGTCGGGCATCGGCGAGTGGAACTCGGTCATCGGCAACAGCATGTCCAACTCGCTGATTGTCGGCTACACCTATCAGGATGAGAGCCGCGAGGCCCGGGGCACGTTTTTCCCGACCATCGACATCCTGGGCGGTGACAATACGGGCTACATCTCGACCGGCTTCGAGCCGTTCACGCCGAACAACGAGCTGCGCTACAAGACCTTCCAGCTGCAGAACAATTTCACCAAGTTCACCAGCAAGCACACGATGACGTTCGGTGCCACGCTCGAACGCTACGAGTCTGAGAACGTGTTCTTCCCGGGGTCGCAGAGCGTTTACGTGTACAACTCGCTCAGCGACTTCTACACCGACCTCAACGGCTACCTGGCCAACCCGAACCGCACCACGTCGCCCGTGACGCTGCGCCGCTTCCAGGTGCGCTACAACAACATCCCCGGGCAGGAGAAGCCCGTGCAGCCCCTCGAGGTGCTCTACGGCGGCGTGTATGGTCAGGACGAGTGGAGCGTGTCTGACAACCTCAAGGTCACCGCAGGCCTGCGCCTCGATGTGCCGAAGTTCGGCGAAACCGGTTTCCAGAATGCGCTGGCCGACGCCCTCACCTTCCGGGACGAGAACGGCCAGCCGGTCCGGTATCAGACCGCCAAGCTGCCCGACCCGAAGATTCTGTGGTCGCCGCGCCTCGGCTTCAACTGGAACGCCAACGAGGCCCGCACTACCCAGTTCCGCGGCGGCACGGGCATCTTCACCGGCCGCCCGGCGTATGTCTGGATCTCGAACCAGATCGGCAACACCGGCGTGCTGACCGGCTTTGCCCAGGCCGACAATACGACGGCGTTCCCCTTCAATCCTGACCCGGCCCGCTACAAGCCCACGAACGTGACCGGCGCGCCGGCCGCCACCTACGAGCTGGCGCTCACCGATCCCGAGTTCAAGTTCCCGCAGGTGTGGCGCAGTAACTTCGCGGTCGACCAGCGCCTGCCCTGGGGTGTGTCGGTGACAGCCGAGTTCCTGTACAACAAGGACGTGAACGGCGTGTACTACATCAACGCCAATCTGCCGGCTGCGCAGGCGTCCTTTACGGGTGCCGACAACCGTCCGCGCTACACCAGCAACCGCATTTTCTCGAACGTCGCCAACGCGGTGGTGCTCAAGAACCAGAACGTGGGCAGCTCGTGGAATGCGGCCTTCTCGGCAAACAAGACGTTCCGCGGCGGGTTTGTGCGCACCGCTTACAGCTACGGCGAGGCCAAGAACACCGTCGACGCCGGATCGATCGCCTTCGGCTCGTGGAACGGTAACCCGAACCCCGGCGATCCGAACAACCCCGGCGTCGGCTTCTCAGGAGGCTCACTCGGCCACCGCGCCTTCCTGACCGGTTCATACACCCGCGAGTACTTCGGCTTCGGTGCGACGGGCTTCTCGTTCTTCTACGAAGCCCGTACCATCGGCAACACCAGCTACCTCGTCTCGGGCGACATCAACGGTGATGGCGGCACACTGAACGACCTGGTCTACGTGGCCCGCAACACGTCGGAGACGAACTTCGAGACGTTCACGGCCAGTGGCCGTACGTTCACGGCCGCCGAGCAGGCAGCCGCGTGGAATGCCTACATCGACCAGGACAAGTATCTCAGCCGCAACCGCGGGCGCTTCGCGCAGCGCGGTGCCGTGTTCCTTCCGCTGGTCCACCGCATGGACTTCAGCGTGACGCAGGACCTGTTCAAGGCGCTGAAGGGTCGCCGGCACGAGCTCCAGTTCCGCGCCGACGTCCTCAACTTCGGGAACCTGCTGAACAAGAACTGGGGCGTGGCCCAACGCCTCATTTCCAACCAGCCCCTCATCGCCCGCGGAGCGGATGCCGAGGGTAAGGCGCTCTACCGGCTGCGCAACATCGGCACCAACCTGCTGTCGAAGAGCTACCAGCAGACGGCCGATCTCAGCGACGTCTACCGCGTGCAGTTCATGCTGCGCTACTCGTTCAACTAGGCGGCGCCCGCCCGGCGGGTCGCTCGTGTTCACAACGGGCTCCGTGGTCTCCACGGAGCCCGTTCCTTGTACGGCATCCCGCTCAGTGCCGTACGCTAGACTGCGGGCAGAGGGAGGTCGTGCATTGAGGCAGGGACCGGCAGTGGCGATGGTGGTTCTTCTTGCGCTGATGGCGCCGCCCGTCCCGAGGGTCGTGGCACTGCGGGGTGCCACGCAGGACACCACGTCCGAGGCGTGGACGCTCTTCCATCGATTCGATGATGAGGGGGCGCGTGAGGCGTTTGCCCGGGCTTCCTCCCCCGGCGCGGTATCGTTCGCGGCAACCGCCGGGTCGGCCCTGACATGGCTTCCCCACCCTTATCAGCCTGGCTCGTATGTGGCCGGGCGCGAGGCGTTGCTGGCACTGGGTGCCACCCGCGAGGCAAGACTCGCGCGCACCAGCACCAATGCAGACCGGCTGTGGCTGCGTATGCTGGAGGCGGCGTTTGGCAGCGAGCAGCCCTCTCACTCCTGGCCCGAACTGATTCAGGCGGCAGAGGCCCTGGGCGCGACTGGTGCGGTCGACCACCGGTCGTCGGTGCTTCTGGCGGCGAGACTGATCGTGTCGGCGCCTGCCACTGGCGGATCAGCTCCGCAGGACGGAGTGCTTCTGCGTTCGGTGGCGGCCCTGGAAGAATGGCTCGCGGCGTCGGCGGATGATATCGACGTCCGGCATTCTCTGGTGCGGATGTATCTTCGGCGCGGCGAGGCCCCGCAGGCGAGACGGCATGCGCGTGTGCTGCTCGCGCAGCAGCCGCCTCATCCTCTCGCGGAAGCCGCGCTGCGTGCCCTGACCTCGGCTGGTGACTGGGCCGGGGCGACCGACGCCATGAAGGCGATTGGGCCGTCACTCGGCCTGCCTGATTCCACGCGCGACCTCTGGCACGCCTATCTTCTGCTGCAGGAAGGGCGCATGGGTGAGGCCGAGGCGCTGCTTCGCCCGCTCTGGGCCATTCCAGCGGATTCGGCGCTGCCGGCTCGTGTGAGCCAGGCCCGCGCGAGGGCGCTCTGGGTCATCGAGTCGCGGCGATGGGTCGATGCCCGACTGGTTCCCTCTGTGACGGGGATGGAACCCGACGTTGTCGCGGGCGAGCTGCTGGCCGCCGGCGTGGCCGGGGTGCGGGTGGGGAATCAGCAGCAGGCGATGGATGCGCTGGCGCGGATGGCCCTCCTTGTGGGCGACGGCGATCAGGCGCTGCCCGTGGTGACAGCGGCTCGGCCCGCACCGTTACCGGGCAGACCGGGCGTCAACCGTCCAGGCGTCTCCGCCATCCCCACGTCGCGGCCGATGCGTCCCGGTGCCACAGGGACTGCACCGGTCACGGAAGAGCCTGCGGCAGTGCGACTGGGTGTTCAGCGTCGGCGTGCCGCGGTGATGGCCCAGCAGCTTGAGGCCTATTCTATTTTTGCTGAAGGTCGCCGGGACGAGGCCATTGTGCTGGCCCGGCAGGCGGCTGCTGTGGCAGACGAGCTGCCTTCAGAGGCCATGTGGCCCGTTCCTGTGAAGCCGTCGCACGAGCTGGTGGGTGACCTGCTGCTCGAAGCCCGACGGCCACTGGAGGCGATGGCTGCGTATCAGGACTCACTGAACCGCTGGCCGATGCGTCCCCTGTCATTGCTGGGGCTCTATCGTGCCGCCACGCTCGCGCGAGACATCGACCGTGCCGCCGCTGCCAGGGCACAGTTGTCCTCAGTCTGGAAGCGAGGCGACCGGAACTGGTCGGACATTGCGGAAGTCACAGTGACGGCGAAACCCTAGGACGCCGCTCGCACCCGCGAACCCACCACAAACGTCAACGGCCACTCCGCCAGAGCGGAGTGGCCGTTCATATTCCGATAGGGCCCCCCTTGTGGGGATGCCACTGTCGCTAGTTGGCTCCTGCGCTGGCGCCCGCGGCGCGGCGCATGGCCTCGGTGACGATGCCGACCTTTTCCACACCAGCACCTCTGGCGGCGTCGATGCACGCGATGATTTCGCCGTAGGTCAGCGAACCGGCACCGGCAATGAACATCGTCTTGTCCTTACGGGTTTCGAAGATGGTTCTAAGACGGCTTTCCAGTTCCTGAATGGTCACGTCCTGCTTGTTGACCGAGATGCGGCGGTCAGCCGTGTACTCGAGCACGATCTGCGAGACGTCGACCTGCTGCTGCTGCGCCTGCTGCGTTTCGGCGGGCAGGTTGATGTCGAGGCCCTTCTGCGACAGTGGCAGCGCGGCCATGAAGATGACGAGCAGCACGAGCAGCACGTCGATCATGGGGGTGATGTTCATGTCCGAAGAAGCTTCGAGCTTCTTCGCCATCATCACTTTGTCGGCGCCGTGGTGCTTTGATGCGGCCATGGCTTAGTTCCCCCCTGCGTTCGGTTTCGGGTCGGTGATGAGCCCGATGTCTTCGATACCCACGAGCCTGAGCTGATCCATCGCGGCCATGATGGCGCCGTACTGGGCTTCGTCATCGGCCTTGATGAGCACAATGCGCTCGGACTTGTCGGCGAGGATGTCATCGACGCGCTGCCGCATCTCTTCCTCGCGCACGGGCACGCCGTTCACGAAGTAGCGGCCCTGGTTGTCGATGGCAACAACCGTCTGATCCTGGGTCTCAGGCTTTTCCGAACTGAATGCTGCGGTGGGGAGTCGCACGTCGGCGCCCTTCTGCAGCAGTGGTGCCACGATCATCATGATGATCAGCAGCACCAGCATCACGTCGACCAGCGGGGTGACATTGATGTCTGATTTCGGTCCGCCTTTTGACGCGCCTATATCCATACCCATGGCAGGTCCTCCTTGTCAGGCCTCGGTGGTGGTCGTGTGCAGCCGCGGAATGGCTGCTGCACAGGACCACCATCCCCAGGGCAGGTACTTAGGCCGTCTTCTTGATGAAGTAGTCGACCATCTCCGACGAGGAGTTGTCCATCTCCACGTTGAAGTATTCGAGGCGACCCGAGAGGTAGTTGTAGAACCACACCGCCGGGATGGCAACGACGAGGCCGAGCGCGGTTTCGACGAGCGCTTCCGCGATACCGGCCGACACGGCACCGATACCACCCGAGCCGCTTGACGCGATACCGACGAACGCGTTGATCACGCCGACCACCGTGCCGAGCAGACCCACGAACGGCGCGGTCGCGCCGATCGTCGCCAGGCTCGAGACGCCCTTCTTGAGGTCGTTCGAGGTCAGCGCGGTTGCGCGCAGAATCGAACGGCGGACCGTGTCGAGCACGTCTTCGCGACCGAGCTGGCCACCGCTCTCCTGCTGGAACTGGTATTCCGAGAGACCGGCACCGACCACCTTGGCGAGGTGGCTGTAGCGGTAGTCCTTCGATGAGGACAGCGCAATGGCCTCCTTCAGCTTGCCGTCCTTCAGGTGCTTGGCCACCTGAGGCGCGTAGGCCTTCGACTGCTTGGTGGCCTGGCCGAAGGTGTAGATGCGCTCGATGGCCACGCCCACCGACAGGAACGACATGGCGAACAGCATGAACGCGATGATCTTGGCCACGACGCCCATCTGCTCATACATCTCAATCCAGTCGAGTTCCTGCGCGAACGCAGGCGAGCTGACCAGTGCCATTACGAGAGCGGCGAATGCGATACGCCCCATCTGAACCATCTTCCGACCTTTCATTGCGTTCCTCCCGAAAGAGACCGAGTACCCAGTTGAAACCATTGCCACCATCTCCTGAACTACTGCAGCGTGAACTGCACCGTGACGGTCATGATGACCGGCACCGGCACGCCGTTCAGGAGCGTCGGCGTGAACTGCCACTGGCGCACGGCGTCGAGGGCCGACGCATCCAGCAGCGGAATTGAGCGGAGCACCCGGGCGTCCTTGACGGCGCCGTCAGGGCCAATCGTGGCTTCGATGATGACCACGCCCTGCACACGCGCCGACTGAGCGATCGGGGGGTATGTGGGATTGACGTGTTTCATCTTGGCCGGGGGCTTGATGTTGCCACCCACACGCACCGGCGCGGCCGGCGGAGGCGGCGGAGGAGGCTCGGGGATGCCGCCGCTGATGCTACCGGCCACACCACCCACGATGCCGCCATCAATGCCGACATTGCGTTCGAAGTTTTCCAGACCCGTTTCCGGTTTGATCTCCGACGGAGCCTCGACGGGCGCCGCGTTCGGATTCACATCGACCGGCGGCGGAGGCGGAGCATCTGCCGGTGGGGGCGGAGGCGGAGGCGGGGGGGGCGGAGGCGGAGGGGCCACCGACACCATCATCAGAGAATCTGACATAGCGGGCAGGGCTCCCACGGCCATGAGCGGCACAATCACCAGTGTCGCCAGAATCGATGCCTGAATCAGCATCGTCAGCGGCACTGTATACCACATCTTGTTTCCCATCTTGATCGATGGGTCAACAATGTCGCCAAACATGTCGCGTGGCACGAATCCTCCTCACATTCCCGGCGGCAACCGCAAAGGTCACCGATTATAGCCAGCCCGAAAAAACAGTGTCAACGAATATGCCTTCGTCAGGCCGCTGTCACTGCTCGGATAGTCCCTTAGACCCCAGGGGAACATTTTTGCTCCCGGGGTCGTTGGGGGTTTTTCCAACGCCCGGCGATTCTAGCTGCCCGGCGTCACCGCGTCAACGATTCTTCGTGGTTACTGCTCGATCCGCATGCCGTAGAACGAGCGGTAGACGAACACCATGCTCGCCACGAAAAACACCGCCGCCAGGCCGCCCGTCAGCAGGGGCCCCGACTGCGCCGACAGATAGACCCCCAGCTCGACCGCCAGCAGGCCAAACAGCGTGGTGAACTTGATCACCGGGTTCATCGCCACCGAGGACGTGTCCTTGAACGGGTCGCCCACCGTGTCGCCCACGACCGAGGCGGCGTGCAGGTCGGTGCCCTTCATCTTCAGCTCGGTTTCCACAATCTTCTTCGCGTTGTCCCACGCGCCACCGGCGTTGGCCATGAAAATCGCCTGATAGAGCCCGAAGAGCGCGATGGAGATCAGGTAGCCGATGAAGAAGAACGGCTCGACAAAGGCGAACGCCAGGGTCGAGAAGAACACCCCGAGGAAGATGTTGAACATCCCCTTCTGGGCATACTGGGTGCAGATTTCCACCACCTTGCGGCTGTCTTCCACCGAGGCCTTCGTGGCGCCCTCGAGATCGATGTTCGCCTTGATGAATTCAACGGCCCGGTACGCCCCGGTCGTGACAGCCTGCATCGAGGCACCCGTGAACCAGTAGATCACCGCGCCGCCCGTGATGAGGCCCAGCAGGAAGGGCGGGTGCAGAATCGACAGCTTGCTGATCGCCGACTGGTCCGTCAGCCCGCCGGTCAGCGCCATAATGATCGAGAAGATCATCGTGGTGGCGCCCACCACCGCCGTGCCGATCAGCACCGGTTTGGCCGTGGCCTTGAAGGTATTGCCCGCGCCGTCGTTTTCCTCGAGCAGGTCCTTGGCGACGTGGAAGTTGACCGCGAAGCCAAAGTCCTTCTTGATGTCCTGCTCAATGCCGGGCAGCTGCTCGATGGTCGACAGCTCGTACACCGACTGCGCATTGTCAGTGACCGGGCCGTAGGAGTCGACCGCGATGGTCACCGGGCCCATGCCCAGGAAACCGAAGGCCACCAGGCCGAACGCAAAGATGGCAGGCGCCTGCATCAGGTTGCCAAGGCCCATGCCCGACACCCAGTAGGCAATCGCCATGAGGCCCATAATGGCCAGACCGAGCCAGTAGCTACTGAAGTTGCCCGCCACCAGGCCCGACAGGATGTTGAGCGAAGGCCCGCCTTCACGCGACGAGGTCACCACCTCGCGCACATGCGACGAGTTGGTCGACGTGAACACCTTCACGAATTCCGGGATGATGGCGCCGGCCAGGGTGCCGCACGTAATCACCGTCGACAGCTGCCACCAGAGGTCGGTGTTGCCCCCTAGGGAGGGAATCAGCAGGTAGCTCAGCACATAGGTCAGCACCATCGACACGATGGACGTCAGCCACACCAGCACGGTCAGCGGCGCCTCGAAGTCCATCTTCTGCACGCCGGCGTACTTGCCGGCCGCGATGGCGTTGTTGACGAGGTAGGACCCGGCCGAGGCCAGCACCATCATCACGCGCATCATGAAGATCCACACCAGCAGCTGCACCTGTATCGCCGGGTCGCTGACCGCCAGCATGATGAACGAGATGAGCGCCACACCCGTGACGCCGTAGGTTTCGAAGCCGTCAGCGGTCGGGCCCACCGAGTCGCCGGCGTTGTCGCCCGTGCAGTCGGCAATCACGCCGGGGTTGCGAGCATCGTCTTCCTTGATCTTGAAGACGACCTTCATGAGGTCGGAACCGATGTCGGCAATCTTCGTAAAAATCCCGCCGGCAATGCGCAGGGCCGCCGCACCAAGCGACTCGCCGATGGCGAAGCCGAGGAAGCAGACGCCGGCGTATTCCCCGGGAATGAAGAGCAGGATGGCCAGCATGAACAGCAGCTCGACCGAGATCAGCATCATGCCGACGCTCATGCCGGCCCGCAGCGGAATATCACAGACCGGAAACGCTTCGCCCCGCAGGCTGGCGAACGCCGTGCGCGAGTTGGCCAGGGTGTTGATGCGGATGCCGTACCACGCCACGCCGTAGCTGCCCGCAATGCCCACCAGGCTGAACAGCAGGACAATGCCGATCTTCCAGGCCTCGAGACCAATCAGCGAGAAGTAGGCGACCATCACGACGCCGATGAACAGCTCGAGAATCAGCAGGAACTTGCCCTGCTGCACCATGTAGGCCTTGCACGTCTCGTAGATGAGCTCGGAGATCTCGGCCATCGAGCGGTGCACCGGCAGGGTTTTCACCCCCCGGTAAACCCAGGCACCGAACAGCAGGCCCAGAACCGAGACCACGAGACCCGTCAGGAGAATGTCGTGCCCGGTCATGCCCAGGAAGTTGCCCTGGTTGAGGTCGGGCAGCTGGATGTTGATTTCCCCGCCGGGGGCGTGGCCACCGGCGTGAGCCGCTGTCACGTGTTCCTGCCCGGCGTGTTCCTGAGCCGCCACGACCACCGGAGCGGCCACCCCCGCCAGCGTCAACGCCAGCAGCAGTGCCGCCGCACGGCGTCCCATCATTTGCGCGCGAAGTCTCGTCAGCATGTTCTCCTGTCCTCAGTGAAACCAGACGCCACCATGTTCTGCCTCTACCGCCCCTGCTCCCTCGTCGGCGGAGGCGGCGGCGTCAGCCCCCCCACCCGGCCGGGCAGCGCCATGCCCCCGGTCAGGAAGATCCGTATGCCCTCTTCCACCGTGATGTCCGGCGCCGACACCTGTCCTCTGGGCACCACGACGATGTCGCCCAGATACAGGTGGTTCGTCGGCACATACACGGCCGCGAATGCCTCGGGGCCCTGGCCTCGGTCGAGCGTGAACTCGCGGGTCAAAAAGCCCAGTAGCAATCCGCGTCGCGGCTCGTCCACCAGAACGACCCGCTTGAATCCCTGCTCGTTCTCTGGCGAAAACGCCACAACGAGTTGCTTGACTGGCGCATAGATTGTCCTGAAGACCGGCACCTGAAGCAACCAGTGCTCAGCCTTCGACAACAACCGCCGCCCCAGCACGTTGGTCGCCAGTGTGCCCACCAGCAGCACCACCAGGGCGGTCAGCAGCACCCCGAGTCCGGCCACCGGACGCCCGATCCAGCGTTGCGCCAGGGGAATGGCGACGCCGTCGACCGCGCGGAAAAACCATCCGAGCGTGACGACACTAACCAGTACCGGCACCATCACGACGATGCCCGTCAGGAAACGTCGACGCAACCAGGCCATCGCCATCGTCAGTCCCGTCCCAGCCACAGGAGGGTTGCCACTGACACCACCAGCCGATACACGGCAAACCCGTGAAGTGTATGCCCAACCAGATAGCGGAGGAAATACTTCACCGTGACGTATCCCACCAGCGCCGACACCGCCAACCCCATCAGCAGCAGGGCCACCGGGACGGGTGCGTCGGCCGGGGCCTGGACGACCTCCACCACTTCGTTCGCCGCCGCGGCGGTGACCGCCGGAAGTCCCAGCAGAAACACAAACCGCGCCGCCGATTCACGCGTGAGCCCCAGCAGCATCGCCACCGTCAGCGTCGCCCCCGACCGCGACACGCCAGGCACCAGAGCGGCCACCTGCGCGAGACCAATTAGCAGGGCCTCCCCGTATCCCAGCGTCGCGGCCTCGCGAGTGCGGGCACCCCGCCACTCAGCCAGCGACAGCCCCACCGCCCCAACGGCCATGGTGACGACCACCACCCCGGGCGAACGCAGGGGGCCCGACACGAGGTCGGAAAATCCCAGCCCCACCAGTCCGACGGGCATCGTCCCAACCACGATCAGCCGTCCCAGATGTTCCCAGCGTCCCTGGTGGCCCAGCAGGGCTCGGGGCGCCGCCACCGTCAGGCTGACCACCTCAGCCCGGAAGAACCAGGAGACCGACAGGAGGGTGCCAGCGTGACACGCGACGTCGAACGCCAGGCCAAACCGGCCCGAATCCCAGCCGGTGACGGCCCGCGCCAGAATGAGATGTCCCGAGCTCGAGACCGGCAGAAACTCGGTCAGGCCCTGAATGACGCCGAGCAGGGCTGCGGCAACCAGTTCCAAGCCTTACGCCTTGCGAGCCGGCTGGGGGCGCCCCTCGGCCTGCCGGCCACTGACCACAATCGCGATGGCCGCTGCAATGAACACGGTCGAATAGGTGCCACTAATGATGCCCACCAGCATCGTGAAAGCAAAGCCCTCGAGCACCTCTCCGCCGAACAGATACAGCGACAGCACCGACAGGAACGTGGTGCCTGCCGTGATGACCGTGCGGCTCAGGGTCTCATTGACACTGGCGTTGACCACGGCCTCGAGCGGATCGCGACGGCGTGACTTCAGGTTCTCACGCACGCGGTCGAAGATGACAATGGTGTCATTCACCGAGTAGCCAGTGATGGTGAGAATGGCGGCCACGATGTTCAGCGACAGGTCGTATCCGAAGAACACCAGGAATGCGAGCGTCACGAGCACGTCGTGCAGGGTCGCGGCGATGGCGCCGATGGCAAAGGCGAACCGGAACCGGATGCCGATGTAGATCGTGATGCCGACAATGGAGGCGAGCGTCGCGTAGATGCCTTTCAGCTGCAGGTCACGCCCGATGACCGGACCCACGATGTCGCGGCTGATGACCTCGAAGGTGCCCAGATTGGCGGAGGTCACGGCATCGACCACCTGACGGGCCCCCTGCTCGAGGCTCGTGCCCTGCTCTGCTGCCTCGACGAGCGGCAGGCGCACCAGCCACTCATGGGCCTGCGCCTCACCGTACTGCTGGACGATCTTTTCGCCCGGAATGGTGTCGAGAGCGCGCCGGAGCCCGTCTTCGGCGACCGGCTGCTGGAAGCGCAGGACGAGGCTCGTACCTCCCGAGAAGTCGATACCGAGCGGCAGACCGCGCGTGATGATGAGGGCGATGCCCGCGGCGATCACTAGTGTCGACAGGCCCAGGGCCTGCCACCGCCACTGGATGAAATTGTAATTGGCGTGCTCGAAGATGCGCATGACTAGATGCTCAGGGTCGTGGTCTGGCGGCGGGAGAGCACCAGATCAAACATCGTGCGTGAAACAAAGACGGCCGTGAAGACGTTAGACAGCAGCCCGATAGTCAGCGTGGTGGCAAACCCGCGGATGGGGCCCGTGCCGAACTGGAAGAGGAACGCCGCCGCAATGAGCGAGGCCACATGCGTGTCGAGAATGGTGAGGAAGACGCGATCGAACCCCGATGAGACCGCCTGCTTGACGGCGCGACCGGCACCCAGTTCTTCCTTGATGCGCTCGAAGATGAGCACGTTCGAGTCGACGCCCATGCCGATGGTGAGGATGAAGCCGGCGATGCCGGGCAGCGTCATCACGGCGCCCAGATAGGACATCAGGCCGAGGAGGAGGATGAGGTTGACCACAATGGACGTCAACGCGTTGAAGCCGGCGAGCTTGTAGTACACGAGCATGAACAGCATCACCAGCAGCAGGCCGCCGGCGGCGGCGGTCACGCCGGCACGAATCGACTCGGCACCGAGCGACGGGCCGACAGTGCGCTCTTCCAGATAGGTGAGCGACGCCGGCAGCGCGCCGGATCGCAGCGTCAGCGACAGGTCGGCCGCTTCCTGCGGGGAGAAGGTGCCGGTGATGCGGCCGTCATAGTCGATGCGGCTCTCGATGCGCGGCGCGGTCTGGATGCGTCCGTCGAGCACCACGGCGAGCTGGCGACCGATGTTCGCGGCCGTGAACGCGCCGAACTTGGCCGCACCTTCCGTATTGAAGCTGAATCCCACGGCCGGACGGTTGTATTCGTCCAGTTGCTGCGTAGCCGCACGCAGGTCGCGTCCCGTCACCGCCGGCACGCGCCGCACGGCATAGAAGTAGCCCACCGCAGGCTGGCCGGGCACGACCACATCGGGCCGGGCCGGCAGAATCTGGACGTCGGGCGGAACGCTGCCGCCATACGCCTGCCGCGCTGCCGCTTCGTCAGCGAAGGGCCCCTGCTCCACCAGCTTGAGCTCGAGCAGTGCCGTCGACCGGATGATTTCCTTGGCGCGATTCACGTCGGACACGCCGGGCAGCTGCACCAGAATCTGGTCGGCCTCGCTGTGCCTGGCGACGATGGGTTCGGCCACGCCAAGTTCATTGACGCGACGCTCGATGGTCTGCAGGGCCTGATTGACCGTGCTCTCACGGTTGTCCACGGTGATGTTGGGCTTCATCTGGAAGCTGTAGGCGCCCGGTCCGTTCGACGCGCGGTCGTACGACAGTTCGATCGCCGTCGTGGCGGTGCGGAACGCCGCGTCCTGATCACCCGGCACGCCCGTGACGGTGAAGGCGGTGGCCGAGGTCGGCGTGACGGTCACGCCAGGGACGTTGGCCGAGCGCATGGCCTCGCGCAGTTGGTCGGCCGTGCCCTCCGTCAGCAGCCGCAGGGCATCGTCGGTCTGGACACGAAGGACGAGATGCACGCCGCCCTTGAGGTCGAGGCCGAGCCGCACCTTCTGGTCGGGGGGATAGAACGCAAACACCGCCAGTGCGATGACGCCGACGATGATGAGTACACGGGTCTGGATGTTCTTGGCCATGGTTGCTGGAATGAGGGGGAATCAGGCGGACTGGTCGGCCACGGGCGGCTGTCCCTGATAGCCGACAACGGCGGTCCGCACGATCGTGATGCGGACGCTCGGGGCGATTTGCAGCTGAATGCCATCCTCAGACACGCGGGTCACCTCGCCCATGATGCCGCCAGAGGTGACCACGCGATCGCCGTTCTTGAGCGCCGACAGGAACTCGTCGACCTTCTTCTGGCGCCGCTTCATCGGCAGCATCACCAGAAAATAGAAGATGGCGATGACGAAGACGAAGGGCAGCAGTTGCAGGAGGGGACTCGAGGCCAGCGCCGGGGGCGCAGCCATGGCGAGCAGGCCGGGCAGACTGTGGGCGGTCGGGGTCATGCGTTCAGCGCGCCAGCGGAAAAAGTTTGGCGAAACTCCTGTCTGAAACGGGCAAACGTTCCAAACACAATAGCGTCCCTTACCCTCCGCATCGTGTCAAGGTAAAAGAAGACGTTGTGCACCGTGTTGAGGATGCCGGCCGTCATCTCTCCGGCCACGAAGAGGTGTCGCAGATAGGCCCGTGACACGGTGCGGCACGCATAGCAGCCGCACGCCGGGTCAACGGGCCCATCGTCCTCGGCATGCACGGCATTTTTGATGTTGAGCACGCCGTGACGCGTGAACAGCCGGCCGTTGCGTGCATTGCGTGTGGGCATCACGCAGTCGAACATGTCGATGCCGCTACCCACCGCCTCGATCAGATCGAGCGGCGTGCCCACACCCATCAGATATCTGGGCTGGTCCTCGGGTAGGAGCGGTGCGGTGTGCGCCACCATGTCGTACATCACGGCGCTGGGTTCCCCGACGCTGAGGCCCCCGATGGCGTATCCGTCGAAGCCCACCTCGCGGGTGAGCGCCGCACTCCGGATCCGCTGCGCCGGGTCGGCACCGCCCTGCACGATGCCGAACTGCATCTGCCCGGCGCCATGAGCCGAGCCATCTCGTCGCTGGAGAAAATGTGCGCGGGCTCGCGCCGCCCAGCGCGCGGTCAGCCCGACCGAAGCGGCAATGGCATCCGGCGGCGCGGGCAGGGCCGGACACTCATCAAGCACCATCGCAATGTCAGAGCCCAGATTGAGCTGGATGTCGACCACCGACTCGGGTGTGAGCAGGTGGCGGCTGCCGTCCAGGTGTGACGAAAAGGCCACGCCGTCTTCCGTCAGACGCCGGCGATCGGCGAGGCTGAAGACCTGGAATCCGCCGCTGTCGGTGAGGATGGGTCTCGGCCATCCCGAGAACGCATGCAGGCCACCCCGCCGTGCGATGAGCGCATCCCCGGGCCGTAGATGCAGGTGATAGGTGTTCCCGAGGATGATTTGCGCCCCGGCTTCGAACAGATCCCTCGGGGTCAGGGCCTTGACGACGCCCTGCGTGCCGACAGGCATGAAGACCGGCGTCTCGATGGTGCCGTGCGCCGTGCGCAGACGACCGCGGCGGGCCTGGCCGTCGCGGGCCAGCAGTTGGAAGCCTTCAGACATTGCGTAAACGCTGTGTATTATCGCTGACGTGAACAGACTGCGCGTAGGCGTGCTCTATGGCGGCCGGTCGGGCGAGCATGAAGTGTCATTGGCGTCGGCCGCCTCGGTGCTGGCGCATCTCGACCGCTCACGTTACGACCCTGTGGCGATTCGTATCGGGCGCGATGGCGTGTGGCGCCTCGACGGCGCGGGCCCGACGCGCGTGTCGGCGGCCGAGGTGATCACCGCGGCGCAGCAGGGCGATGCCGGAGGCGCAGCGGGTGCCGTGGTGATGCTGCGGCCATATCGGTCCACCGAGCCGCTGCTGGTACTGGCGGCCGACGGGACGGTTGCAGACCGTCGTCCGATCGACGTGATCTTTCCAGTGCTGCATGGGCCCTTCGGCGAGGACGGTACGCTGCAGGGCCTTCTGGAACTGGCGGACATCGCATACGTCGGCCCAGGGGTGGCCGCGTCAGCTGTCGGCATGGACAAAGTGCTGATGAAGCAGGTCTTCGAGGCCCACGGTATGCCGCAGGTACGCTGGTGCGCCTGCACGGCGTTCGAATGGCAGCAGGCTGCGGCCTCCGTGCGTGCGCGCGCACTGGCCCTCGGCCTTCCGCTGTTCGTGAAGCCGGCCAACCTCGGGTCCAGCGTCGGTATCTCGAAGGTGCTCACCGGCGACGCCCTCGATGCCGCCATCTGCGAGGCACTGCACTACGACCGTCGGATCATCATCGAGGCCGGCGTTGACCAGGCCCGCGAAATCGAGTGTGCCGTGCTCGGTAATGACGAACCGCGCGCGTCTGTGGCCGGCGAGATCATCCCCGGCCGCGACTTCTACGACTACGAGGCCAAGTATCTGGATGACACGTCGGTGTCGGTGATTCCCGCTGAGTTGTCCGGGGCGCAGGTCCGCGAGGTGCAGCGGCTCGCCGTGGCGGCATTCCGCGCCATCGACGCCACGGGATTGTCGCGCGTCGATTTTCTGCTATCCCGGTCGACGGGTGCCCTGCTGCTGAATGAGATCAACACCATGCCGGGCTTTACCACCATCAGTATGTTCGCCAAACTGTGGGCGGCCAGCGGTGTGGCCTTCGGTCCGCTGCTCGACGTATTGATTGCACTGGCGCGCGAGCGACACGCGGCACGGCAGGCGCTACGCACCAACCCGCTGTGAACACGTCTCACTGGACCGGGCGCGCCGCCACCGGCCTCGCGGCGCTGGCCATCACGACTGCGCTCTGGTCGCTCCCGGCCGCACAGGCGCCCGCAGGGGGCGGGCTCACCGCCGGCGACGCTGTGGCACGCGCATACGACGTCGTGCTCGACGCCGACTTCACCCGGATGCCTGCCGTCGTGGCCGAGACGTGCGGCCCGGCGCCTGTCGAGGTGTGCACGGGCCTCATGACCATGAGCCGGTGGTGGGAGCTGATGCTCGACCCGGAACATCCGGGACGCGATGCGCGCTTTGTGACGTCCGTGCAGCGCGCCGTCGCTGAGACCACGGCGTGGACCGTGCGTGAACCCCGGCGCGCCGAGGCCTGGTTCTATCTCGGCGTCGCGCTCGGGGCGCGAGGGCAGTGGCGTGTGCTGCATGAGGAGAAACTCGCGGCGGCACGCGAGGGCAAGCGCGTGAAGGAGGCACTCGACCGCGCCCTCGCCCTCGATCCCTCGCTGCAGGATGCCGAGTTCGGGACCGGGATGTACCGGTATTACGCCGGCATTGTGCCGTCCTACATGCGCTGGCTGCAATGGATGTTTTCGCTGCCTGGCGGCGATCGGGCCGATGGACTCGCGCGCATGGAGCGCGCCAGTCGCGGCGGGCAGCTCGTCACGGCAGAAGCCGACTATCAGCTGCACCTCATCTACCTCTGGTATGAGGGACGCATTCCCGACGCGCTCGCGAAGATTCGTCACCTGCAGCAGCGCTATCCGCGCAATCCGCACTTCCAGGATGCGGAGGCAGCGATTCACCGCCGCTATCGCGGTGACCATCGCGCGGCGCTGCAGGTGGGCGAGCGACTGCTGGCCATGGCCATGCAGGGCCGCGTGCATGAAGCGGCGCTGGCAGCGCCGCGCGCCCGCCTGATCATGTCGCAGGCCTACGATGCCCTCGGGCAGCGCGAAGCGGCGCGTCCGCTCGTTGCCGCCATCATCGCGGATGCGCGCACGGCACCAGTCGATGTAGTGCGTATCGCGCGCCAGATGGACCGCGCATCACGCGTGCGTCCGTGAGGAACTTGACAACCGCATCAGCGGCGTGAGGGCGCGGACACCATGTGCGCGGCTTAGCAAAAACGCTTTCGCAATACAACCAAGAAAAGATTTCTGCTTGACAAGCGCGTTTTTGCACTCATAATCTACATCTGGTATGAGGGCGTGAAACTCAAGCCACGGCTTGTGATTGACAAGTCGGGGCTGCCAAAAGGCAGGGTGCGCCCGTCAGGAGGCATCATGGCGAAGAAGGCTGCGAAGAAGGCCGCAAAGAAGGCCACCAAGAAGGTTGCGAAGAAGGCTGCAAAGAAGGCCAAGAAGAAGGCTGCGAAGAAGTAGCGCAGGCTGTTCGCTGCGAACTCGCCAAAAGAGGGGGCCCTGCGCCCCCTTTTTTGCTGTACGGCGCCGGGAGCCACCACAGGCACACGCCGCACGCCCCCTCGGGTCCGCGCGCGTGGTGCTAGCGATCGGATCCGATCCAGCGCACCCCGTCCCAAATACGGATCTGCAGGATGCTGTCCCACGGCTCAAGCCGATCCACGACATCCATGCCGCCAATAACCTGGCCGAAGGCCGGATACCGCGCGTCGAGGTGCGGCTGTGGCGTGTGGGTGATGAAGAACTGGCTGCCGCCGGTGTCGGCCCAGTCGAGCGCGATGCCCACGGTGCCCCGCAGGAACGGACGCTGATTGAGCTCATCGCGCATCGTGAAGCCGGGGCCCCCCTCGCCATCGCCGCGCGGATCACCCGCCTGCGCCACGAAGTCGGCCACCACCCGGTGCCACGGCACGTTGGTATAGAACCCCTGGCGCACCAGCGCCGTGACGTGCGCCACGGTGCGCGGCGCATCGACCACGGCGAGTTCGATCTGCACGCTGCCCTGTGTGGTGTCGAGATACGCCGTCGGTGTCACGGTCGGACGCAGCAGTGCATTGAGGTCGGTCACTTCGGGCAGGGTAGACGCCGGTGCCGGCGTCACCGGTTGCACAGGCACCTCGGGCTGCATCTGCCGCAGCAGTGCGGCGGCCTTGAGGCGCACGGCCCAGTCGCGGTCCCCGAGTGCGACGGTCAGCACGTCGGTGGCCTGGGCCCCGGCGATCACCTGCAGCGCTTCAAGCATCGCCGCGCGCGCCACATACGTCGTGTCATTCGCGGCGCGCGCCAGCGCCTCACGCAGGGCGGGCACCGCATCAGCCGCCTGCAGCGCCGCGAGTGCCCGCGCCGCAGCCATGCGCACGACCGGGTCATCACTGCCGAGCCGTGTCCGTGCAACCTCTGCGGCCGTGGGAGCCTTGATCGCCACAAGGGCCGCGACCACGGCTGGCACGACGCGCTGATCGCTGTCCCCCAGCATGGCGGTGAGGCGCGGCTCGGCGCGATCGGCCCTCAGCGTGCCGAGGGCGGTCGCGACGGCGGCGCGTACAGACCAGTGCGGGTCGGCATCAAGGCTCGAGAGCACCGTGAAAAACGCCTCGCTATCGATTTGCGATAGTGTCGTCAGGGCCGCAGCACGCATCGCCGGCGCACCGGCCGACACCAGGTCGTAGCACACCTCAACCGCCGCGCGCGCACGCAGTTGTCCGAGGGCCACCACGACCTCGCGCTGAATCACCGGCGGCGTCACTCCCCTCGTCAGCAGTGCCAGCAGTGGTGCGGCGTCGACGCCGTCGCGGATGCGCGCGAGGGCGCGGATCGCTTCCACCCGTACCGGCACGGGCTGTGCGTGCTCTGTGGCCAGCGCGGTGAGGGTCGCACGTGCACCAGCGTGCCTGATGCCACCCAGCCCCTTCGCTGCGAAACTGCGAGTGATCTGCCCTGCCGACGTCAGCAGCGCCTCAAGCACCGGAGCCGAACGCGGATCAGCCATGCGCTGCACCGCGTAGGCCAAGGGCCACCAGTGGCTTCGTGGCTGTCCTTCGGCACTGACGGCCGCCGACGCCAGTGCCTCGTAGGCCGACATCCGCGCGAGCGCATACGCGCCCAGCCGCACCGCTTCCACCGCCGGTGCGCGCGGATAGCCAAGGTCATCTGGCGGAATGCCCTCGAGCACCCCGGCATCGACATGACGACGCACCATGGCGGCCACGGCGGTGCCCGACGCCACGTGCCCGATGAGCCCGAGTGCTTCGGCAGCACGTCCCTGCAGCACCACATCATCGCTGCCCAGCGCGGCTGTCAGTGCGGGCACCGCCCGGTCATCGCCGATGAGCCCCAAGGCGAAGGCCGCCATCTGCCGCACCTCGGCATCGGGCTCGGCCGTCAGCAGGGCGCCCAGTGGGCCGATCGCCTCTGTCGCACGCACCCGCCCGAGCGCCTGCGCGGCGCGACGCCGGATGTGCGCCTGCGGGTCGGCCAGCAGCACCAGCAAGTCCTGTCCCTCGGCTTCGCCGCGCACCCGGCGCTCGTCCTCGAGCGACAGGGTCCACTCGAGTTTCTGCTGGGCGGTGGGCGGCGGCGGCCCGGCGGGCACGACGATGGGGGGCGCCGAGGCACATCCCCACAGGCCCGCGACGAGCCCGCACAGGACGAGGCGGAGGCGCATCAGCGGTGTCCGTCAGCGTCGATGACCAGATGCCGTTCGGTGGCCTTCTCGACGCGGTCGCGCATGACGCGCACACCGATGCCCGGTTCGGTCGGCACGGCGATGGTGCCGTCGGCCGCGATATCGATGGCCGGCTCGATGAGATCGGGGACGTAGTAGCGTTTGCTCGCGGCAATATCCCCGGGCAGGCGGAAGTTCGGCAGGCTGGCCAGGTGAATGTTGTGGGCCCGGCCAATACCGCTTTCGAGCATGCCGCCGTGCCACACGGGAATGTTGTGTGCGGCGCAGAGGTCATGCAGTTCGATCGACTGCTGGTGACCACCGACGCGCCCGGGTTTGATGTTGATGATGCGGCACGCCCCAGCCGCAATTGCATCGCGGCCGATGCGCACGGTGTGAATCGATTCGTCGAGGCAGATCGGCGTGCCGATTGCCCGCTGCAAGGTGACGTGATCCATCACATCGTCGTAGTCGAGCGGCTGCTCGATCATCATGAGGTCGTAGGGATCGAGCTTTGCGAGATGCGCTGCGTCGGACAGCTGATAGGCGGCATTGGCATCGACCATCAGCGGAATGTTGCCGAAGCGGGCGCGCACGCGCTCGACGGCGTCGAGATCCCATCCGGGCTTGATCTTGATCTTGATACGCTGATACCCCGCTGCACGCTCGCGGTCGACCTTCTCGACGAGCTGGTCAAGGGAGTCTTGGATGCCAATGGACACACCCGAGGCAATGCGCGTGCGGGTGCCGCCGAGCACGGCCGACAGCGGCTGCCCCTGCCCTGTCGCATAGAGATCCCACGCGGCCATCTCGAGCACGGCCTTGGCCATGTTGTGTGTGCGCACCCGCTTGAGGGCCGGGAACACGTCGCGGGGATGGGCGAACTCGCGGCCCACTACGAGCGGTGCGAGGAACTGCGTGATGACGTGCCAGACCGTCTCTGTCGTCTCCCCGGAGTAGTAGGGATGCCCTTCGGCGACGGCTTCACCCCAGCCCTCGTGTCCCTCGCCCTCGATGCGGGCGAGGATGAACTCGCGCTCGTAGGATCGGCCAAAACTGGTTTCGAAGAACTGCACGAGCGGCAGGCGACAGAGAAAGAGTTCGAGGCGTTCTATTTTCATCGGGTCTCCGGAAACATACTCCTGCAATATACTCGGGCCGCGTGGTGTTTCGTCATCTGGCGGTCGAAGGACCCATTGGTGCGGGCAAGACGGCCTTGGCGCGCCGCCTGGCCCGCTGCCTCGATGCCACGACCATCCTGGAAGACCCCGAGAATCCCTTTCTCGGCGACTTTTACAGTGAACGTCCCGGGGCTGCCCTGCAGGCGCAACTCTTTTACCTGCTGAACCGCCATCGCCAGCTGACCCACCTGCGCCAGGGCGACCTCTTCCTGCAATCCACCGTCGTCGACTATGTGTTCGACAAGGACAAGATTTTCGCTTACCTGAACCTCGACGACAACGAACTATTCATCTACCAACGCCTGTTCGATTTGCTGGCGCGTGATGTGCCGTCGCCTGATCTGGTCATCTATCTGCAGTCGCGGACCGAGCAGCTGCTCGAACGGCTCTCACGAGCGACACCTGACGGCGATCCTGAGGCACCCCAGCCTGGCGACGAGTACGTGCGTGAACTGAACGAGGCTTACCAGCACTACTTTTTCCACTACTCCGCGACTCCACTCCTCGTGGTCGATACCTCCCAGTTCGATCCCGACACCGACGATGAGGCCCTGGATGAACTGGTGCGGCAGATCAGGGGCATGGGCAAGGGAACGCGGTATTACATCGCGAGGAAGTAGGGTAAGCTGAGGGCTGTTTATGGCCTGGTTCAAGAAGGCGCGCAAGCCGCTGCCCTCCCCCCAGAAAGTCAGCCGGGTGCCCGAAGGCCTCTGGGAGAAGTGCCCGGGCTGCGAAGCCATTCTCTACACCAAGGACCTGGTCGCCAACCATCAGGTCTGCGATAAGTGCGGCCATCACTTCCGGTTGGGTGCTGTCGAACGGCTCTCACTCCTCTTTGACGGCGGCACATGGCACGAGTTGGCCCCCGCCCTCCGTTCGAACGACCCACTGCGGTTCACCGACACCAAACCCTACGCGGAGCGCCTCCGCAAGACGATCGCCTCCACGGGGCGCAATGACGCTGTGATTGTGGGCAGCGGGCGCATCGGTGGACGCGACGCGGTGGTGGCCTCGATGGACTACAGCTTCATCGGCGGTTCGATGGGTGTGGTGGTCGGCGAGAAGATCACGCGCGGCATCGAGCACGCGATCGCCCACCGCGCCGGTGTGGTCATTGTGTCGTGCTCCGGTGGCGCGCGCATGATGGAAGGCGCGCTGTCGCTGATGCAGATGGCGAAGATATCAGCTGCGCTCGCCCGCCTCGACCGCGAGCGCCTGCCCTACATTTCGCTGCTGACCGACCCGACCACCGGAGGCGTCACGGCCAGCTACGCCATGCTGGGCGACCTGAATATCGCCGAGCCTGGGGCCCTCATCGGGTTCGCCGGCCCGCGCGTCATCGAACAGACCATCCGGCAGAAGCTGCCCGAGGGTTTCCAGCGCGCCGAATTTCTGCTGGAACGCGGCATGCTCGATCTGGTGGTCGATCGACGCGAGCAGCAGGCAGTCATCGCTCGGGCCCTGCGCTTCCTGCACACGTGACCCTGCGCGATCGGCTGACGTCGCTCGAGCACTTCGGCATCAAGCTCGGGCTCGACTCGATGCACCTGCTGGTCGAGGCACTGCAGCATCCCGAGCGTGCCTACCAGACCGTGCACGTCGCCGGCACGAACGGCAAGGGCTCTGTCTGCGCCATGGTGTCCGCGGGCCTTCGTGCTGCCGGCTATCGCACGGGCGTCTACACTTCTCCGCACCTCGACCGCATCGAGGAGCGCATCGCCGTGGACGATGCGCCAGTGCCCCCCGAGGCGTTCGATGCCGCGCTGGCCGAGGTGTTCGGAGCCATTGACGCGCTGCAGCGCCGCGGTCAGCTCGCCGTGACGCCGACATTCTTCGAGGTGGTCACTGCGACCGCGTTCGTGGCCTTCCGTGAGGCAGGCGTGTCGATGGCCGTCATCGAAGTGGGGCTGGGCGGACGGATGGACGCGACCAACGTCGTCACTCCCATCGCCACGGCAGTCACCTCCGTCGCATTCGACCACGAACGCCACCTCGGGTTCACGCTGGCATCGATCGCGTTCGAAAAGGCGGGCATCACCAAGCGCGGCGTGCCCATGGTGATGGGTGCGCTCGCGGATGAGGCTGGTGTTGTCGTCGAAGCCCAGGCGCAGGCTGTTCAGGCGCCCCTCATCCATGCCGGTGCTGCCGCGCACGTGGTGAATACTGACGCGGGGAGATGCGTGGTGCGCTGTGCGTCGTGGGGTCCCACGGGCGATCTGCGTCTGTCGCTCGCAGGCCGGCATCAGGGCGCCAACGCGGCCACCGCCGTGGCCCTGCTGCGCATCATCGATGCGACAGGGTTCACGATACCGACCGCCGCCGTGGCGCATGCCCTCACGCAGGCGCACTGGCCCGGGCGACTTGAGTGGCTGAGCGTCGGCGGCGGGCGCCTGCTGGTGGACGCGGCCCACAATCCGTCCGGCGCCGCCGCCCTCGGCCACTACCTGACAGATGCCCGAGTGGCGCCGATGCCGATGGCGCTGGTAGTGATGGAGGATAAGGTGCTCGAAGGTATCGTCGGGCCGCTCGGGCCGCACGTGTCGCACTGGTGGTGCACGCAGGTGCCGATGGCGCGTTCGCGCACCCACGAGGCGCTGGCGCAGTCGGTGCGTGCCCTGTTCCCGGACACGCCTGTGTCATCGACGCCTGATCCGATGGACGCGATTCACCTGGCCATGCGCGAGCAGGGACGCGCGATGGCCGCCGGCTCAATCTATTTCATCGGTCCGGCACGGGCCCGACTGCTCACCTCAGGTGACGCATCGATTTGATATCCTCGACGGCGACCGTGCGACGCTCCATCCTCCCTCTTCCAGCCGTCTGGCTGCTCGTGGTGGCAGGGTGCCTCCTGTGGCCGACGACGGCCCGCGCGCAGACCGTACCCGGCTGGACAACACGTCAGTTCACGCTTGAGCGCCTCGATGCCGACCGCGTGCGCATGACACGGGAAGTCGAAGTGGAAGGCGACCCCTCCTCGCCGAATGCCGGCCAGAAGTTTTTTGCGGACGAGATGGAGTGGAACACCCGGACTGGTGAGCTGACCGCGTCGGGCAACGTGGTGTTCTCGTCAGCCGATTCCCGTATTGCCGCCGACCGCGTGGTCTTCAACACCCGCACGCGCACAGGTACCTTCTACAGTGCGTCAGGCATGGCGTCGCTGGGTGCTGCAGGGCAGCGCAGCCAGGCCATGTTCGGCTCGCTCGATCCGGACGTGTACTTCTACGGTGAAACCATCGAGAAGCTCGATGTCGACAAGTACCGCATTCGCAGGGGCGGCTTCACGACCTGCGTACAGCCCACACCCCGCTGGGAGATGGTCAGCAGTTCGGCCACCATCGACCTCGACGACTACGCCGCGCTGCGGCAAGTGGTACTGCGCGTGAAGGACGTGCCCCTGTTCTATCTGCCAGCGCTGTATGTGCCGCTGCAGAAGGACGGGCGAGCCACGGGCATTCTGATGCCCACCTATGGGCGGTCGACCTATCGCGGCCTGTCGATCAGCAACGGTTTTTTCTGGGCCCTCAACCGCAGCCAGGACCTGACGGTCATGCACGACTGGTTCACCTCGCGCGGACACGGTGTCGGGGCCGAGTATCGCTACATCTCCGGACCGGCGGCACAGGGAAATTTCCGCGCGTACTGGCTGAATGAGCGGACGCGAACGCTGCAGACCATCACCGGACCTGTGGAGGAGCCCGGACGCCGCAGCTACATGTTGATCAGCAATCTAGTGCAGCCGCTGCCCGGTGGGTTGCGGGCCACCGCACGCGTAGACTACTTCTCGGATGTCTCTGCACAGCAGCTCTACAACAACAATCTCTACCAGATGGCCTTCAGCAACCGCAGCATCGGCGGCGGCCTGTCTGGGTCCTGGGGACCGCTCAGCGCCTCGGGGGCGTTCCAGCGCACCGAGTCGTTCTATTCGTCGACCAGCTCATTTGTGAGCGGGCAGGCGCCGAACGTGCAGCTGTCCTACACCGGCCAGCGTCTCGGCCGGCTTCCGCTCTACCTGTCGGCCGTGACTGACGCCGGCCGTGTGCTCTATCAGCAGAAGTCCGGTACCAGCGTCTCCGATCTCAGCATGGGCCGGATTGATATCCGGCCGTCGATCCGGTTTCCGCTCAGCTCGCTGCCTTACCTGTCGGCCAATGCCACCGCGACCTATCGCGTCACCTACTTCAGCCAGAGCCTCGACACGACGACGGGGGTGCAGATTCCCGACCCGGTGACGCGCAAGTACTTCGACTTGCGCACCGACCTGATCGGCCCCATTTTCATGCGCGTGTACAGCCCGCGCAATGCCCTGGCCGATCGCCTGAAGCACGTGGTCGAGCCGAGCGTCTCACTGCAGCGCATTACGTTCATTCCAGAGCAGCGCCGCATTCCGACAGCGGCCTCGTCCGAATTCATCATCGGCGGCGTCACGCGCGTCACCTACGGCCTGGCCAATCGTGTCCTGATCCGGAAAGCCGCGGCCCCGGCCGCAGGCGTCGACCCGGCGGCGGTATCGTCAACCAGTTCGGCCCCGCGTGAACTGCTATCGGTCGGCGTCACCCAGAGCTACTACACCGACAAGGCGGCCAGCGTCTACGACAACGCCTACGGGTTCTCGACGTTCTATCGGAAGGCCAGTCCGTTTTCGACCATCGCCTTTAATGCCCGATCGGCACTGAGCACGACCTCATCGATTACAGCCCGAGCCGAGTATGACCCGAGGGCCGAGTCGGCGAAACTTGTCGGGGTCGGATTGAACGGCACGATTCAGTCATCAATTGCCGACATCACCGCGGGCTGGAGTCGGCAGGTATTCGGGGGCGTCGCCCTGGCCGGCACGCTGACGTCCAGCCACTATCTGCAGCAGGCCACCACCGTGCGTCTGCTTGGTGGACAGCTGCGTGGCACCGCCTCGTTCAACTATGACATCAGCCGCTCGACGCTGCTCAACCAGCGGTATATCGCGAGCTATAGCGCGCAGTGCTGCAGCGTGGGCTTCGAGTATCAGTCCTTCAATTTTCCGGGCATCGATCCGCGCTTCCTGATTCCGCAAGACCGGCGGTTCAACTTCACCTTCACGCTGGCCGGCCTCGGCACGTTCTCGAATTTCTTCGGCACCTTCGGGGGCCAGTCCTTCTAGTCATGGCCGACCGCAGCGACGTGCTGGTCACCGGCGCGGCCGGATTTGTCGGCGCACACCTGGTCGCACGGCTGCAGCGCGAGGGCGTGCGAGTCACCGGCTGGTGCAGGCCGGATGCCCCTCCGCTCGATCGCCTGTCGATCGAGTGGCAGGCCGTCGACCTGCTCGATCCCGCACGCGTCAGGGCCGCACTCGACGATCTCCGGCCCACGGCGATTTATCATCTCGCCGGTTCGGCCCACTTGGCTGACTCGTGGCACCACACACGCGACACATTCGAGGGCAATGTGCTGGCCACGCAGCACCTGCTGACGGCACTGCGCCTGCTGCACCAGTCGCCGCGCGTGCTCGTCAGCGGCTCGGCCACGATCTATGCGCCGTCGGCCACGCCCCTGACCGAGCACTCGCCCCTGGGACCCTCGAGTCCCTACGGCACCAGCAAGCTGGCGCAGGAACGTCTGGCGGCGCAGGCCTTCAGCGAGTGGCACCTGCCGACGCTGCTCGTGCGCGCGTTCAACCATATCGGTCCCGGCCAGTCACCGGCCTATGTCGCATCGAGCATCGCCCGTCAGATCGCCCTCATCGAACGTGGCGCCCTGCCACCGGTGCTGCGTCTCGGCAATCTCGATCCGCTGCGCGATCTGATGGATGTGCGTGACACCGTCGAGGCCTATGTGCAGATGATGCGGGCCGCCACGCCGGGGCGTCCCTACAATGTGTGTCGCGGCGAGGCACTGCGCATCGGGCATCTGGTCGACCTCTTCCTCGCGCAGGCACGGGCGACCGTGACCATCGAGCAGGATCCTGGCAAGATGCGGCCCAGTGACGTGCCCTTCCAATGCGGCAGCCATGCGCGTCTGTCCGAGGACACCGGCTGGCATCCGACGATCCCGCTCGAGCAGACCGTT
>VFZN01000018.1 GCA_016871195.1 Acidobacteriota bacterium
TCTCCTCGGGCATCCGGAGGTTGACGACTGTGGTGACGCCTTTAGCCTTCAGATCGCGCAGCGCCTGTTCCGTGGGCTGCCCGCCGATGAACAGGTCGTCGCCGACCGTTGCGTACTTTTCCTGGAACAGCCCGGTCGGGTCGAGCACCACCGGCGCCGGTGCGGGCCCCTTCGCCCCAATCACCGACTGCGCCGCCGCCATCGTCACCGAGAGCAGCACCGCACACACTGCCATCGCACCACGCATCTGAAGAGACCGGTTCATTGAGAGACTCCTTCCGAGAGAGAGCCACATTTAAGCACCTTTCCGACGTTCCGTGAAAAGGCCGTCAGACCGGCTGAAGTCGCCGCACCTGCGCTATTGTGTCCGGCATGTGCACGCGGGTCTTGATGATGGTGGGTACCTTGGCGCTGGGGCTCACGTCGGCGTCCGAGGCGGCGATGGGTGCCGTCGGCGACGCGGCGCAGGTGACGGAACTGTCGGCCCTGCAGGAATCCCGGACTGCCGGGGTCGTGCAGGTAAAGGGCCAGGTGCAGGTGCCGTTCCGCGGCGCGCCAGCCTCGAAGCGGTTTGTGCTGCGCTATCCCGTCACCGGCTGGTCGGGCACCCTCGTCATCGGCGCGCATGGCGGGTCGGGCGGCAACAACTTCGACCCGACCGGCAAGGTCATCGGCACCGACGACACCGCGCTCGATGATGTCATCGGGCAGCATGCCGTGTCGCGCGGCCACGCCTATGCCAGCGTCGACCGCGACGGCGCCATGTCGGCCGACGAAGGCCTCGCGCTGACGGTGGCCTTCACGCGCATCATGACCGGCGAGGTCACGCAGCGCCTCGCGCGGGCGCCGGTGCACCGCTATCTGCTGGGCCTGTCGATGGGCGGTGGCATTGCGCGGGCCGCGGCCGAGGCAGCCGACTCACCATACGCCGGCATCGTGATTGTGGCCGGCGCCAACGGTGATGCCCCCACGCGTGAGCGTCGTCAGCGGGCGATGGCGGCCGCGTGGCCCGCCATCGATCCGAAGCTGCATCCCGGCCTACCAGACGATGACCCGAGGGTCCGCGCGTTTGCGGACATCATCGGTACGCCGGTCGCCGCGCGCAGACTGTGGCCCTACACCGCGGGCAACTCCGTGCGGGCCTCGGCGTCGGGGGCACCGGCGGCCTCTGGTGCCGCAGGCACCTCTTCGGGTGTGGTGCGTCGGCCGACGATCGAGGTGGCCGGCACGTGGGACGACTTTGTCATCGGCGAGCTGCGGGCCTACGCGGCGCGTGTGTCGACGCGCGAGCAGCATCGGCTCTACCTCGTCGACGGCGTCTGGCACATGTCGGGAGACGATGACGGTACGCAGTCGTTCATGTTCATCGCCACGCGCATGGGCCTTGCCCCCGATGTGGCGAAGGCCATGCGTGACGGGCCGTCATACATTCCCACAGTGCAGGAGGCCTTCGACCATCTGGTGGCCTGGGTCGAACGCGGCACCGCTCCGCCGGCGAGCCAGACGGTGCGCCCGGGCGAGCGGCTCAAGTAATGGCCAGGGCGGCGCGAGGGGCGCCCGCGAAGGCCACGTCGCGTTCGACACCCGCTCGCCTTCCGGCGACTGTCCGCGCGCATTACCTCGGGGCGCCTGAGGCGCATCGCGTGCTGATGCTGCAGCTGCGCGAGTGCATCCTGTCGGTCGTGCCCGACGCCGAGGAGGTCATCAGCTACGGCATGCCCGCCTTCCGCGTCGACGGCACCATCGTGGCCGGGCTGCTGGCCAACAAGACCTACGTCGGCTATTACCCGTTCAGCGGCACCGTCCTGCCGGCCTTGCCCGAGGCGCTGGCGTCGTTCAGGCAGACCAAGAGCGCGCTGCATGTGCCGCTTGACCGCACACTTTCGCGCCCCCTGGTGCGGACGCTGATCCGACTGCGGCTCGCGCAGTCCCGCCCTACTTCACGGTCAGTTCGCGCACCGGGTGCTTCGGCCCGGCATCATCGTCGATGATCTGCTCGCGGACGGTAGCAAAGTTGATCTTCTTGAGATCGATCACCCGCACCTGACGGTTGTGCATCGTGTGGTAGTAGTAGCGCACGTTGGTCAGGTCTGACGCCGAGGTGATCTGCGTGGCGCTGTCGATGTCGGTGGCCACCTGCTCGCGCGGGGCGATGGCGCCGAGCGGGATATTGAAGCTGTCGAGGATGCGGAACGCCTCGAAGACGGCGTCGCCGGCCGTGGGCAGCGGACGCACCGAGGCGGTCAGGGCTGCGGCGCGCACGAAGCGCGATGGCGGCGTAAAGTCGCCGGGCAGGCCGACCATGCCCGACCCGGCACCGAGCGGCCCGAGTGTGAGATTGGCAATCGACAACGGTTCGCTGGCCTGGGGGCGCAGCCCGATGTAATTGCGCAGATTGGTGAGGTGCCAGTCGTAGGTGGGCGTGTTCGTGATGACGCCGAGGAACGCGTCGTAGATCTTCATCTGGCCTCCGTCGACCAGTTCCAGCACGATCGACGCGCCTGTCGGATCGGCGATCTTCCAGTGGAAGGGCAGCGCGGCACCGCCGAACCGCGGGTCGTCGACATTGACGACCCGGATGCCGGTGAGATTGCGACGCACCTCGGCGACGGTCTCGAAGGACGAGAGCATCCACTGCATGAAGTCGCCGACGCTCATCGACGCGCTGGCCTGTGCGGGGTCGTAGGGGTGATAGCTGGCATAGCCGGGCAGGTAATACATCCCGACGTAGAGACCCTTCTCGTTGAGCCCATCCGGGCCATAGGGCTGGTCGTAGGCGGTCATCGACACGAACCCGTGGCGACCGGTCCACCGGCGCCCGTTGCTGCCGCCGGGCGTCATGGCGACAAAGGCCTTGCCGCGCGGCACGACCATGATGCGGTTGTGCTGGGCATCGCTGAGGGCCCACTCGACGGTGCGCCCGACGATGACGGCGCCGTCGGTGGACTTGAGCGAAATGCCGGTGCAGGCCTGAGTGGGGTCGAGGTGCGCCCAGACCAGCACGATCGTGAGCAGCACAGTGACGGGACGACGAAAACGGGTCAGCATAGGGGGCTCGATTCCGTGGGGACGCCGCGTGATCAAGCCCCGCCCGTGTGCGCACAGTGTATGGGAAGTGGGGGGCGCCGCACTAGTGCCCCAGTGCCGCTGGCGTCGTGCCCCCTACGAGGCAAACTGCAGATACTCGCGCAGGCAGTCTCCGGGCATGGGCACCTCGAGCTTCCAGAGAATGCTCATGGGCCGGTTGCCCTCGTGCCTGACGTAGTGCACCGGTCCCAACACGGTGAACGCATCTTCCGTGGTGGCACGCACACACAGGACAAACTGCCAGCTGTTGGTCGCCTGCTCGACATAACGCCGCCCCGCCTCACCCTCAGCGTTCGTCTGGCTCTGTGACTGCCAGTGGAAGTGCGTGGCATCGACCGCATAGTCGTCGTAGCTGGTCGTGGGCGTGAAATGGCGATCCGACTTGTTGAGCGTCACGAACAGCAGTTCGAGCTTCCGGTCCTTGATGCGCAGGACGCCCTCACGCGATGGGGGTTTGGCGTGCGGATGCCAGTGCCCCACAGCCGTCAGAATCTCGCGACGCAGATAGGTGCGATGCAAGGCGAGCGGCCACGGCCAGTGCCCGGGTACGGCAGGCGTGGTGCGTCCGACCCGATCGAGCAGGACGTCACACAGGCTCTCGGCATCTTCACGCACGGCCGGGTGCGCCTCGAAGAGATCCCTGAGCTGTGCGCCCGTCATGAAGCGATTCGGCTGCTCGAACATGGCATAGGCCAGCATCTGCGTCCATGCATCGCCGTGCACATGCACTTGGGGCACACTCCTCAGCCAGTCGCGATAGAACCGTAGGCGCTCGGGGTCGTCGAGGTGCAGCAGCATACGCAATCGACCGGCGAGGTCGGCTTCGTCCGAACCCGCCGGGGGCACGGACCACTCAACCGCGCGGCGCAGGGTGGACCACGAGCGGTCTCTGGTGAAGACCTCCCCGACATCGCGTCCCGATTCCTTGAGGAACTGAGCGAGCGACACCGGCGCTCCCGGCGCGCGACTCGCGACCGCCTTCAGCTCGTCCACCAGCCGCCTCAGGCCGCCCTGCAGTGATCGCCGGAGATTGTCGAGCACCTGCTGCTGCGAGACTCGGTCGAGCACCAGCTGGCAGCCACTGGGCAAGAGCGGAAACTGCTGCTCAACGGCCTCTCTCAAGACGCCACGCGGCAGTCCCGTCAGGGCCATCAGGGGAATCTCGAAGCGGAACTCCTGACGGTGCAGGCCGATGAAGTCGAGCACCAGGCAGCTCGACTTGTCGTCGCTAAGACGCAGCCCGCGGCCCAGCTGCTGCAGGAAGAGCGTGGCGCTTTCGGTGGGCCTGAGCAGCAGCAATGTGTCGACAAAGGGCAGGTCGACGCCCTCGTTGTAGAGGTCGCACGTGAAGATGATGTTCACCTCACGCGACGCCAGGTGTGCCCGCGCACGCCGACGCTCCTCGTCGCTGCTATCCCCGTGCAGGCTCATGGAGGGCACGCCCCACCGATTGAAGGTGGCGGCCATAAAGTCGGCGTGTGCGACGCTGACGCAGAAGCCAATGGCACGGATGTCACGCACACTGGCGACCCGCTTCTGCAGCTGCGCAAGCACGAGAGCTGCGCGTGTGGTGTCGCCGGTGAAGACGCGATCGAGGCCGTCGACGGCATAGCGCCCTCGCGTGAATGCCACGTCGCGGAGGTCGACGCTGTCGTGAAGGCCGTGATACTCGAACGGCACCAGCAGCCGACGTTCCAGCGCCTCCCAGAGGCGGAGTTCCGCTGCGATGTGCCCATCAAAGTCATCAAGCAGCGACCGCCCATCCTGGCGTTCCGGCGTGGCGGTCAGGCCGACGAGCACGCGTGGACGCAGCTGTTCCATGACCAACCGATACGACTCGGCCGGCGCGTGGTGACACTCATCGACAATGACGTGATCCCAGTAGGAGGCACCGAGCCGCTCGATGAACGACCGTCGTCCGAAGCTCTGAATCGTCGCGAACAGATGGTCGACGTCCACGGGGTCACGACCCTCTGCCAGCACTTCCCCGAAGGAACCTTCACGCAGCACGTGCCGGAACGTCGTGCGCGCCTGCTCCAGCAGTTCCCTTCGATGTGCCAGCACCAGCAGACGAGGCAGTTGACGGTCCTGGCTGATGCGTCGCGCATAGTCAAACGCCGCGATCATGGTCTTGCCTGTCCCTGTGGCGGCGACGACCAGGTTGCGCGTGCGCCCATGCACTTCGCGCTCCGCCGCGAGGCGATCGAGGATCGCCTGCTGAAACGGATACGGCGCGAGCGTAAAGAACGTCAAGGCCCCATCCCCGCTGGCACCACCCGCCTCAGCGGAGAGCGCAGCCACAAGACGGGCCCGCTGCTCGGGGTGATCAGGGTGATACGCCTCAAACTCGAGGTCTGACCAGAGCGTATCGAACGTGCCGACAAACTTCTTGATGACATCCGGCAGATCACCGGACGACGCCTTGATCATCCACTCTTGTCCCTCGGTCAATGCGGCGCGGGACCAATTCGCTGAACCCACATAGGCCGTATCGAGACCCGAGTCACGCCGGAAGAGCCAAGCTTTGGCATGCAGGCGCGATCGACGGGCATCGAACGACACGCGCACCTCGACACCAGGAAGACGCGCCAGGCGATCGAGGGCGACGGCTTCAGTGGCGCCCATGTAGGTTGTGGTCAGCAGTCGCAGCGGACGCCCGCTCGCGGCGTAGCCTTCCAGCGCATCCACCAACGTCCGCACCCCTCCCATCGTCACAAAGCTGACGATGGCGTCGATGCGATCGGCGGTGGCGATTTCACGCGCGAGTTCGTGTGCGAGATTGGGCTCGTGTCGTCCGCGAGTGAGCAGGGCGCTGCTCGAGAACGGCAACACGGTTCGAGGAGGCGTGTGCGTGCGATCTGCCGACAGCAATTCCTGTGGAGGAATCACGACGGCCACATCCTCGGGCACCGGATGCGCCGCGCCTGACCTCAGGAACTCCAGTACCTGATTGGCCACATCAGCCTGCTGCGCCGGATTCCCATGGAGGCCCTGGAGGACACGCACCAGCTCCTGCGCTACGTGCCTGGCCAGCAGTCCTGGGGCTTCGTGACCGTCGAGGGACCTCAGCTCGGGATCGGCCGCCCCCTCCAGCGCCGTGCGGAGCCGCTGGGTGTAGAGTGCTTCATACAAGGGGCCGTACGGGCGGGGCATCGTCAGAGGTGCGGGTGTCGCTGGGCCTGGTTGTATCACAGGCGGCCAGCGCAGCGGAGACTCGAAATACTCACAGTGAGGAGCACATGGCAAAGGCAGTCATCATCAAGCATCCGCCGTCGGGCATGCTCAAGACGGGCTACGTCGGCTTCAGCTGGACGTATCTGTTCTTCGGGCCGGTCGTGCCGCTGGTGCGCGGCGAAATCGGCGTGGGCGTGCTGCACTTCATCGCCACGCTGTTCACCGTGGGCATCTGGCAGCTGATCATGGCCTTCCTCTACAACCGACAGTACATGACCCGCATGCTCACCGAACGCGGCTTCGTGCTCGCCGATACGGCCGACCGCATGGCCCACGCACGCCGCAAGCTGCGCATCGCCGAGCCCTAGCCACGTGCCCGCATGCACACGCGGCGCGTGACCCACGTCCGCAGGCCAGAAGCCGCCAACCGCACGCACCCGCCCTCGCGTGCGCCCCGGACGCCGTCCCGGCCCGGGGCACGGTGCACGACCCGCTCGCACCGGCACCCGCGCCGTCGCGCCTTCATCCACGACCCGACGCGCCCCGGCGCCACCGCCGCAGCTCGCGCCACTGGCGCACATGCAGCACCACCGAAGCCACACTCAGCAGCGGCCAGATGATGACAAACAGATAGATGTTGATCGCTTCGTAGGTGATGCCGAGATGCGCGGCCGCCACCCGCAGCACCTCGACACACCAGCGGAACGACTCGGTTATCCATAGAGGATCGCGCATCAGAATGCTCCCCCCGAGGTCTGCAGCTGCGTCGCCAGATCGCATACCCCCGCAAACACCCGTCTCGCATCGTCATCATCGTCGCCCGACAGCAGGTCGAGCACATCGGCGCGCTGCACGTCTGTCATCTCACGATGCAGCTGCTCGAGCCGCTCGAGCGCCTGGTTGCCAATGCCCCCATCACGCTCATCAGATGGTATTACCGCACGGCTCAGCCACATCGCAGCCTCGGACAGGCGACGAGGACCCTGGGCCTCATCCGCCAGCGTCCGTCCCACCTCCCACTGCGCCTGCTGATGCCCGCGGCGGGCCGCCGTCAGCATCCACCCGAGGCAGACATCGTGAGGGCGGTGCTCGTGGCACATGATCGACGTCAGCTGGAATGCCGCTTCGGCATCACCCGCACTGGCCGCCTTCTGCAGCCAGCCCTCGGCCTCGATGCGCCCGGCCGCCGAGCCGGCCTGCCGCCACAGCGTGCTGCCCCACAGTCGCTGGGCCACAGGAAGCCCGAGCTCGGCCGCCCGACGCAGCCAGTGGGTTCGCCACGTCTCGTCGCTGGGGACATCGTCAGCCATCCCGCTCAATCGCCACAGGTCGTACAGCGACCACGCATGGTCTCGCCTGGCCCCCACCGTCAACCACGCGTACGCCTCGGCTCGATGGGCCGCCGTCTGCGGCACTGCGGCGAGTTGCATCCGCGCCAGCATCAAGGCCGCGTCCGGCTGCTGGTTGACGGCCGCGCGATACAGATAGTCCACCGGGCGCGTTTCGCCCTCCGGCACGTCCTGGAACAGATGTTCCAGGGCCCACTGCGTCATCGCCTCCGGGTCTCCGAGATCGGCCGCCTTCTTCATCCAGGCCCAACCGGCCACGGCGTCAGATGGCACGACATGGCCCGCAAGATACGCCCGGGCGACCATCCGACACGCCGCCGGATGGTTGGTCTCGGCCAGCGTCTGACACACCTCGAGCGTCTGGGCATCGGTGGGGGTGGCATCCGCCTGCACCCGCTGCAGCACGAGCAACTGAGCCGGCTCCACGCCGGCCAGCGCCAGCGCCGTCATCCAGGCGCGCTCGCGCTCGATGGTCCACGGCACACCCGACTGGCCATCAGCGTCGTGCGGTCCGTCCCCGGCATCGTTGCTTCCGCGCTCGTCCTCACCCGGCTGTTCATCGTCTTCGTGTCGCATGGTCCCTCGCTTTCCAGTCGCGTCGTGATGTCGTGCGGCGTTGAGTGCGTCTACGGTCAGTGTGACCCGAGGCCGTGACAGATCAGGTCAGAGCCTGCGGGGCTATCAGGTCAGGCACCGGGGCATTCCAGACACATGAGCGATCGAAGAAATGCTGCCCGCGGCCCAGCGAGAGTCGGCACTGGTCGCCCGTATAGCGCTGGCGCACGGCCGCGTGTGAAAACCAGTGTGCCGGCAACCGCTCGCCCCGGCGATCCATCTCGAAGACGATGTCGAGCGGTGTATCGATGTTGGGAGCGTAGGCCAGTACGACGCGGCACTCGAGCGCGCCGGTCGATACGGCATGCACCGCCGCCTGCCGTGCCGCATAGGCTGCCGCCCGGTCGATGTGGCTCAGATCCTTCCCCGCCAGCGCCCCGCCGCCAATCGCGACCCGCGGGCCGTAATAGTCGACCGCCAGCTTGCGCCCGGTCTGACCGTTGTCTCCGTCGCTGCCGCCGTTGATGAGCGGGCCGTTCGGATTGATCAGCAGCGTGACGTCACCGGCGCTGGCCAGCCATCGACGGTCTGCCACCCGCAGGGCCTCGTAGGCAGCTCGCACGTCTTCGCCGACGGCCGCGGCCATGTCGACAAAGCGCGTCTGCTCGCGCTGCTGCAGCGTCACCAGCACATGCTCGACCTGCCAGCCGTCACTGTGCTCGCGCAGGCGCACCAGCAGCTTGCCGTCCGGCCCTTCCCCTGCGAGTCGCCCCACGCGGCAGCTCTCGGCCAGTGCAGCGCCCAGCGTCTGCGCCAGGAAATGTTCGGGCGGCAGCCAGCCGACCTTCGCGTCATAGCCTGCCCAGCCCACGGTGATGCACTGGTCATTGACGCGGTCGGTCCAGGTGCGCGGATCACACCGTTCCTGGCACACGACATCGGTCACCACATACCGCGTCGCATCAATCGCACTGCCCGGCACATAGCCCACCTCGAGCCCGACCTGACGCACGATCTCCGGCAGTGCGCACGCCAGTGGCGTGCGCGTGACGATGCCGCCGGTGAGGAAGATGTGGTCAGACCATGCACTGACTTCCACCTGGCAGTAGGCACGCGGGTCGGCCTCATAGCACGCCCGCACAATCGCGTCGGCCACCTGATCGCAGAAGCGATCGGGATGCCCCGGCAAGACCACTTCACTCATCCGAATCATGACGGCACCTTTCCCAACTGCGTGTATGGAAGTCCGGCCCGCTCGACGGCGTCAGTGGAACCGTCGCGGGTCACCAGCACATGCAGCCGCGTGCGGCCAATGGCCCGCACCTGCGACCGCCTCAGGTCTTCGATGAAGCCATCCGTAATCACCACCGCGGCTCTCGGCTGCCGCTGTGCCACATGGTCGAGCACACAGGCCAGTGCGGTGCCTCCGGTCGTCGGCACCTCGAGCCGTCGACCGACCACGCGTGCCGGCTGCACGATCGTGCTGAAGGCCCAGAGCGGCCGGCTCACCAGATGCCCCAGCTGACCGAGCAGTGCCACCAGATGCGGAAGTTCGTCATCCATCGAGCCACTGGCGTCGAGGTACACCATGGCCCGGCCCACGGGCGTCGTCGCACTCGATGTCCACGCCGCCTCGGGCATGAACGGACTCCACAGCGACTTGAGTGCCGCGCGACGGTCGGAGAGCGACAGCAGGGGCAGCAGGGCCAGCCGCTCGCTCCGGTCGCCCGCGGGATCGCAGTCTGGCTGCAGGTGTCGGCGCAGCACCTGTGCCGTCTCACGCCGCCAGCGACGGAGTGCCAGTGCGCTGGGCGTGATCACCTCGCGCATCGGCGCGGCACCTGCGCCCGCGATCGGTGCCGGCGAGCGGAAGACACGCGTCGATGCCAGTGACCGCCGCGACTGCGCCACGGCCTCGGCGAGCGCCGACGTCGCCTCGGCGCTGTGTGTGGTGGACGACGGGTCGTGATTCCCGAGCAGCCGGGGCGGGGTGCGCGGTGCCGTGAGGTCTTGTGCAATAGCGAGGATGTCTTCGGCGACAAGATCGCCGTCGTACAAGGCCAGCCACAGCTTCACCAGACGACGTTCGCGGGAGCGGGCCGGTGGCAGATTCCACCAGTTGACCCGGCCGTCTTCTTCGGCCTCGGTGGGTCGGCGCAGCAGCCGGCAGACGCCCGTGGCCTCGGCATAATAGCGGCTCATGAATCCGCTGGCGACCTCGCCCAGCGTGCGGTGAATGATGGCGTTGATGACGGCGTCGGTTGCGATGTTCTCCTGGGGGGTGACGGGCGTGCGCTGCTGGGTGTGGCGCAGCAGCACATGCAGGAACTCGTGCATGATGACCGCGCGCACCTCGGCATCGCCACGGCAGTGCTGTGTGATGAAGGCCAGGTTCACCTTGAGCACCGGCCGGTCTTCGCACGTCACGGCCAGCGTCTCGACGCGGTCGGTGAATTCGACGTCGAGCAGCTTGAGCACGGCGCGGGCTGCCAGCGGGTTGTCGGTGATGAGTTCGCGGTAGATCGACAGAAATTCGTGACGTCTCATGCGTAGAACCCTCCGCCGTCGTAGAGCACCAGCGATCTCGACAGGCTCGTGCGTGTCCACAGCACCGGCCGTCGAGGGTCGTAGTAGGTCGACGTGCACAGGCCGAGCACCAACGCGAGATACAGCCCGTCGGCCGCACTGAGGGTGGCGGCCTCCACCGGCACGGGTGACCGATCGGGCTGACACAGGCACGGCCTCGGCGGCAGCACCACCCGGGCGCGTGCGTCTTGCTCGTCCGAACAGCCGCAGGCCCTGAGCCACTGCGCCACCCAGGTCAGCGGCGAGCGCCGACCGTAGGTCATCGAGACCCGCAGGATCCGGGGACACCGGATGGGTCCCTCGTCATGTCCCAGCACCGTCGCGCGTACCACTTCCGAACGGCTCCGGCTGCTCGGTCCCCCGGTGTTGCAGTCATAGAGCCACGGGGGCAGGCCGGCAGGGCCTGCCCCCTCAACGTGTCCCTCCAGGGCGGCGATCACAGAGCCTCCCCGGTGCGGAATATCTCGATGCAGCGGTGCAGTTCAGCCTCGCCGGCTGACGCATCCCCGACATCAAGCGACTGCACGGCGCAGTGAAACAGCCACTGCTGCGCACGCAGCCGTCTCGCCCCGGTCAACCTCTCGAGCACCTGCGCAAACTCGGCCAGTCGCGGGTGCGGCTGTTGCGGACGTCCCGGTGCGTCGGACCAGCGCACCACCCCATCCACGTCGAGCACCGGCTGCGCCACGCGGCCCAGGTCGTGCACTGCTTCGGCGCCAATCGGCAGTCGGCCGTCGACCGCCGCCGGAAAGGCGGCCAGAGCAAACGCCGCTGCACGCGCCGGCGTTTCGTTCGCGAGAACTTGTTCAACGGCCAGCGTGCCCAGATCGGGGTCGGGGGCCTGCAGTAGCAGCCGTGCCTTGCCATCAAGCGTCGTCTCGTGCTGCACCCGATACAGCCAGCGGTCTCGGCCCGTCAGCACGGCATAGCCCCACGCCGCCTGATGGGCCGCGAGAATCCGCTCGGAAGGCACCTGTTCCCCCCACGCCGGCTGAGGAAGGCTGCACGTCAGCACCTGCAGGGCCACGGTCGCCGCATCCTGAGGCAGGGGCCGCAACTGCCGGCCGAAGCGCACGATGAGCGCCGCCAGCAGCGTGCGAGCCAGCAGGCGCGCCCGACGCGGTGACACGCGCACCCCCGCGGACGTCAGCACCGTGGTGACTTCGTCAGCGTAGCCGATGATTGAGTCGGGGCACTGCTCCACTTCTTCCCGGAAGATGGCCTGCCACTCTGCCACCTGCACACGCAGCGCGCCTCCATCGTTGGCCACGCGCCCCTCGCCCGCCGGATCGGCCACCGCACGACGGTCAGCCTCGCCGAGGTCGGTCCAGTCACCGACCGGCACCAGCAGCGCAAAACGATCAGCAAGCGCGGGATCGAGCGGTTCGACGCCGGCATAGCTGTCGACGGCCGTGTCATCAAGCACGCACGGATTCATCGCCGCCCAGCGATACCGCAACGACGGCAGCGCCACGCCCTGAATGCGGCGCTCATGCACGAGCGAGAACAGCCGGTTCTGGTGCTCGGGCTTGCAGCGATTGATTTCGTCAATCAGCACCGACTCGGCCGACCACACCGTCGCCGGCGTTTCGAGGAAGCGCACGGTCGTGCGTGCCTCGTCTGGATAGGGAAAGCCCACCAAATCATCGAACGACAGCAGGCTCGCGTTGTAGTGGCGATGGTTGAGCTGCAGCGCTTCGCTGATCGAGTTGAGCAGGAACGTCTTGCCCGTGCCGCTGCGGCCAATCAGCAGCAGCGGATCCCCTGTGACGAGGGCCGCGAGAATGACAGGTTCCTGGGCCCCGAAGCCATAGGCGCCCAGGCGTGCGAGTACAGACGGCGAATTGGAATCAGACACGTTCTACCTCATCGATCGCAGCAGGACCACCCATCTGGCATGGGTTGGTGACCGTCGTCGGGCTGCGCCCCTCGGGTCGTCTGGATGAGATCACGCACACACACGTGTGCGTGACAGTGCGACTGGAACAACTGCGGGTGCAGCAGGTGAACTACTGCACGAACTGCTTCGGGGCTATGTTGGGATGGCCGTCACTGGTGTCCTCGTATCTCTCCCGGCTGCCCGGGCGGAAGTGAGCACCTTGCCTGATGGCTCGGGCAGGTTGCTGTGGCGTCGACGGGTCCGGTCCCTCAACCACTCTTGATGCGATCGCACAACGGCGATGGATGGATTATGATGAAATCGAACGACGCTGTCAAGCATCGCGGCAGCCGCACGCAGGGGATGCGTGCAGCTGCCGTGAGGGGGACTGCGTTATTGCTTGCGGTAGGTGGCCACCGGAGGCAGGCGCGCCCCTGTGCCGCCCTGAGGGGCTGACTCGCCCATCACCGGCATGCGCAGCGTGCCGATGCCGTCGATGCTGGCCTCGAGCACTTCACCGGGCTTGAGGAACCGGCTGCCGGTGCGGGTCTGCGCCGAGCCGGCCGCCGTACCGCCCGAGGTGCCGTTGTTGATCACATCGCCCGGATAGAGCGTGACGATCGACGAGCCGTACTCGATGAGTTCCCACAGCGAGTGAATCATGTCGCCGGCGCGTGCTTCCTGCAGCGTCGTGCCGCCCACACTGAGCGTCTGCCTGAGGTTCTTCATCGGATCGCCGTAGAACTCGGCCGGCACGATCCACGGCCCCTGGGGCGCGAACGTGTCGTGGCCCTTGCCGACGAACCAGTCTGAACCCGAGCCATATCCCCCGGGAGGACGGCCCCCGCGGTCAGACACGTCGATCGTCACCATGTAGCCGAACACATAGTTCGGAGCACTGTTGGCGTCGACATACTTCGCCGTGCGTCCGATCACTGCCCCCAGTTCCACTTCCCAGTCCGTCCGATCGCGGCCGTACGGAATGACGATGTTCTCGCCATTGCCGATGACGGCACCGCGCCCCGGCTTGAGGAAGAGATATGGCACCCCGCGCTGCTCGCGGCGCAGCCGGCGGGCGGCGGCCTGCTCTTCGGCCGTGCCGGCCTCGTTCACGTGGCTGTAGAAGTTCACGGCCGCGTTGAGGATCTTGCTGGGATACAGAATCGGCGCCAGCGTCTTCACCTTGGCGAGGTCATGCACATAGGCCGGCCGCGCCGCCCCGAGCCTGTCGCCGGCCACCAGATAGTTGGTGATGGCGACCAGACGCGCGCGCACGCCGCTGTCATAGCGCTCGATGAGATCAATCATGTCGCGCGGCGCTGCAAGCGCCCCGCCGTTCGGCACCGCCTTGTGCGCCGCTCCGATGTCGACCACGAACCGGTCGCGCAGCACCAGACCCACCGTCTGCGTGCCGCCAATCTCATACGTCCCGACCTTGTAGGGTTCCGCTGCCTTGGCTGTGCCCTGCGCCATGGCGGGGGCTGCCATCGCTGCCACGATCACCATCACCGCAAACAATCGCATGCTTCCTCCTAGAGGTGCGGTTGTACGTGGCCCGATGTCAATTGTCAAGAAACGCCGGCGGCGCGCCCGTTCGTCAGCACCACTGCCGCGCCAGCGCCACCAGCGCATCACGGCACTGGCACACGCTGCGGGCATCGACCCACTCGTCGAGGCCATGCAGCCCGGCTCCGGTCGGCCCGAAGAGCAGCGAGGGAATGCCCGCATCGCCCAGCACCGAGGCATCGGTCCAGAAGCTCATGCCGGTCAGGCCCGTGGTGACCCCAGCCGAAGCGGCCGCCTGCGCCATGGTGCGCACGAGCAGGTGGTCGTCAGCAATCTCATATGGCGACCGCGTGAACAGCTCGCGTGACGAGGCCCGGAGGTGCGGATGGGCAGCCGTCAGTTCCGCCAGGATGCGGGTGACCTCGTCGGCCGCACAGCCCCGCGCTTCTCCGGGAATGGTGCGCCGCTCGAACTGCAGCTGGCAGCGATCGGGATAGGAACTCAGCTCGCGACCACCGCTGATGAGCGACGCATGCAGTGACGCGGTGCCCAGCAGGCCGTGCGAGGCACCGCCCTGCAGCCGGGCATCGAGCGCATCGAGTGCCGTGAGCACATGCCCCATCATGCGGATGGCATCACGTCCATCGCGGGGGCGGCTGCCGTGCGCGGCGACCCCGTGCGTCTCGATCTCAACCCACTCGAAGCCTTTGTGCGCCACGGCAATCTGCAGGTCGGTCGGCTCGGTCACGACGGCCCCATCGGCGCGCCACTGCGTGACCAGCGCATCAGCGCCGATGCTCGCATGCTCTTCATCGACGACGCAGGCCACCACCAGCCGGCCTTCGGCGAGCCCGCCGGTCTGCTGCAGCACGCGCGCCGCATCAACCATGGCCGCCACACCGCTCTTCATGTCCTGCGAGCCACGACCGCTGATGCGTCCGTCGCGTGCGACCGGCACGAAGGGCTGCGCCATGCCCTCCACACCGACGGTATCGATGTGCCCACAGAACATCAGCGCCCGTCCCGGGACACGCCCCTCGAGCACGCCCACCACATTCGGCCGTCCTGGTGCGACCTCCTGCACGTGCACCGCGAGACCCGCAGCCTCCAGAGCCGCCACAAGCGCGCGCGCCACCTCGGCTTCCCCCCGTGCGCCGGGGACGAGCGAGGGATTCACCGAGTCGATGGCAATGAGATCGTTCAGCAACGTCAGGGCGGCATCCATGGGCGACAGCTTGCCACAAGGAGGCATCGCACGCGACCCCCTCCGCAGGCCCGTCGCGTCAGGCCCCCACGCGCGCCAACCGCAGCGCTCGCCACAGGTGCCTGCGCCGCCATGAAAGAATGCAGGACGTGACCCTGCCGCCCGCCATACCCAATCGCACCCCGGAGGCCGAGGCCCGCCGCATTGCTCTCGCCGTGGCCGAGGCCGGTGGCCGGGCGCTGGCGGTGGGCGGCTTTGTGCGCGATCGCCTGCGCGGCCACGCCGCCAAAGATCTCGACGTCGAGGTCTTCGGCCTCGAACAGGCCCGGCTCGCCGAGGTGCTGCACACCCTCGGCCGTGTCGAACCAGTGGGCCAGGCGTTTCCCGTCTACAAGCTCGGCACCGTCGATGTGGCCCTGCCCCGCCGCGAATCGAAGCAGGGCCGCGGACATCGTGGCTTTGTGGTGGAAGGCGATCCGCACATGCCGTATGTCGAGGCCGCACGGCGCCGCGACTTCACCATCAATGCCATCGCGTGGGATCCACTCACCGACGCGTACCTCGATCCGTTCAACGGCCGCGCCGATCTCGAGGCTCGACTGCTGCGCGTCGTCGATGCGCGCACATTCACCGATGACTCGCTGCGCCTGCTGCGCGCCGTGCAGTTTGCGGCGCGCTTTGCGCTGCGCGTTGACACGGACAGCGCCACGCTCATGCGCGGCATGCGCCTCGATGACCTGCCGGCCGAGCGCCTCTGGGGCGAGGTCGAAAAGCTGCTGCTGGTTGCCGAACGACCCTCGCTCGGGTTCCAGGTCGCGCGCGATCTCGGGGTCATTCCCCAGATCTTTCCAGAGATGGTGCCGCTCTTCGACTGCCCGCAGGATGCGGAATGGCATCCCGAAGGCGACGTGTGGACGCACACGCTGATGGTCATCGACGAAGCCCGCCGCCGCAACGCCGACCTGACGCGCGGACCGCTGGCCGTGCTGATGCTGTCGGCCGTGTGCCACGATCTCGGCAAGCGGCTGACGACCATCCATGTGGATGGCCGCATCAAGTCGCCCGGACACGAAGCCGCAGGCGTGCCGCTCGCCACCGCGCTGCTCGATCGCTTCGGCATCCACACACTCGACGGCATCGACGTGCGGCGCGAAGTGCTGGCCATCACGGCCGAGCATCTGCGTCCCTCGGCATTCTGGAAAGTGCGCGACACCGTGCGCGACGGCGCGTTCCGGCGACTGGCCCAGCGCGTCAATCTCGAATGGCTGACGCGCTTTTCAGTGGCCGACTGCCACGGCCGCGGCGGCACGTTCGACTGCAGTTTTGCCGACTGGTTCATCACCCGCGCGCGTTCGCTGGGCGTCGAGCATCAGCCGCCCGCCCCGTTGCTGCTGGGCCGGCATGTGCTCGCCCTCGGCGTGGCCCCGGGTCCGGCCGTCGGTCGCGTGCTGGCCACGGTCTACGAGTGGCAGCTCGACGGACGCGTGCGCACCACCGACGAGGCGGCCGAGGCAGCCGCGCAGTGGCTGCGCGACCCGTCCTTCGCGCCGCCGCCGGCCTCAGGCGACAGCGCCGGCGCCTAGGGCCACGTAGCGCGCGAATGCCTCGGGCGCCACATTGCCCCCGCTGACAATCGCCACCACATGGCGCGCATCAGCGGGAAGTCCCAGGCCCATCCGCACGGCTGCCGTCGCTGCGGCCCCGCTGGGTTCGGCCACAAGACGCGCGTACCGCGACAGCCACGCCACCGCGTCGGCAATGGCCGTGTCGGGCACGGTCACCACCTCGTCGAGAAACGCCTGCGCATGTGCAAAGGTGATGTCACCTGCGCGAATCGTCAGCAGGCCGTCGGCAATCGACGCCGTCGACGGCAGCGATACCGGCGCGCCGGCCGCCAGTGCGGTCTTCATGGTCGGCGCCCCTTCCGGCTCGACGCCCACCACTCGCACCGACGGACGCACCTGCTTGATGGCTGACGCCAGTCCCGTCGCCTGGCCGCCGCCGCCGATCGACACGTAGATCACGTCGGCCTCGGGGCACTGCTCGAGAATCTCGAGGCCCACCGTGCCCTGCCCCGTGATGATCGCGTGGTGGTCGAACGGAGGAATGATGGTGAGGCCACGCTCGGCTGCCAGTGCCTCAGCCGCCACCTTCCGGTCGGTCGACGTGGTGCCGGCAAAGATCACCTCGGCCCCGTAGCTGCGCGCCCCTTCCACCTTCACCAGCGGCGCCGTCGTCGGCATCACGATCACCGCCGGTGCCCCCAGCAGCTGCGCCGCCAGCGCCACGGCCTGCCCGTGATTCCCTGATGAATACGTGATCACGCCGCGCGCACGCGCGTCTGCATCGAGCTGCGCGACCATGTTGTAGGCCCCGCGAATCTTGAAGGCGCCCATCGGCTGCAGGCTCTCGCACTTCACAAAGAAACGCGCGGCCTCGCTGGTGCGCGGTGCACCTGACGGATAGGGCACTTCAAGCAGCGGCGTGACGCGGGCCGCCGGACGGATCCGCACGTGCGCGTCGCGAATCTCATCAATGGTCACCAGCGGCATCGGCTGAGGGGCGCTCATCGCTGCCCCGCCCGTGCGTTGGCGAACTGATCGCCGTCGTGATAGCGCGGCATCTCGGGCGCGGCGGCAATCTGCCAGCCGAGCCGCGCCAGCACCGTGAGATCGTTGAGGCCACCGGTGAAGTCCCACGTCGGGTCGTACTGGTCGGACGGCTGATGATATTCCTTGCCGTTGTAGGCCTCCTGCCGCTTGAGCAGTGCCTCGGCATTGGGACCGATGAACTGCTTCGGCTCGCTGATCGACAGCGCCGGCACACCAGCCTTCGCCAGCGGGAAGTGATCCGAACGGAAGAAGTAGCCGCGCTCGGGATGCGTGTCGGTGCCAGGCACACGTCCTTCGGCGGTAAGCAGCGCCTCGACCATCGGCCCCAGCGTCGAGCGGTCAGACCCGAGCTGCACCATGTCGGTCGTGGGCCCGAGATAGTTGAGGCCGTCGATGTTGAGGTTGGCAGCCATCTGCGCCGGCGGCAGCGGCGGATGCGCAATGAAATGCTCGGCGCCCAGCAGTCCCGACTCTTCGGCCGTCGTGAACACGAAATACATCGACCGCCCCGGCTTCGTCGTCGCACGCGCCATGGCCTTGGCCACTTCGAGCAGTCCGGCCACACCCGAGGCATTGTCGTAGGCCCCGTTGTAGATGCGATCCAGATCCTTCGGTTCGCCGGGCAGCGCCTCGCGTACGCCGAAGTGATCCCAGTGCGACGTCCACACGACGGCCTGCTGATCGTTGGCACCACGCAGCCTGGCGACGACGTTGTGTGCGGTTTTCCGTGCCGTGCGCTGCTGCAGCGTGGCAGCCGCCCTGATGCCGAGCGGTGCGGCCGTGAACCCGCGACGGGTGGCGGCGCGCCGCAGCGCATCGAGATCCTTGCCCGCGCGCTTCGCCAGGTCGATGGCGGCCTCTTCCGAAATCCAGGCTTTCACGCCAAGCGCGGGTGCGCCCTCACCCGGCGGCAACGAATACTGAGTACCGCTCCAGGACGACTGCACCACCTGCCAGGGATAGGTGGCCGATTCATACGTGTGAATCAGCAGCGCACCGGCGGCCCCCTGCCGCGCCGCTTCCTCAAACTTGTACGTCCAGCGGCCGTAGTACGTGAGCGCCTTGCCCCCGAACAGCGTCGGCTCATCGTCCGGGGCCGGCGGGTCGTTGACCATCATCAGCACCCACTTGCCCTTGACGTTGACGCCGTCGTAGTCATTCCACTTGAGCTCGGGGGCATTGATGCCGTAGCCGACAAACACCACATCGCCCTGCACCTGCACGCGCGCGTCTTCCTTCCCCGAAAACGCCAGCACGTCCTTCATGTAGCGATACGTGGCGCCGGGAATGCTCAGCGTGAAGCCGCGGTCGACCCTCGACTCGACAATCGGCACCGCCTGCAGGAAGGTGCCGTTGTCACCCGCGGGCTCGAGCCCGAGGGCCTCGAGCTGTGTGGCGATGTACTGCTCGGCCAGTTGACCTCCGCGCGTGGCCGGTGCGCGCCCTTCGAACAGATCGGACGACAGCATCTTGAGGTGCGCCGTCAGCGACGCGGTGGTCATGGCGTCGAGGGCCGGCCCCGGCGGTGGAGCCGGAGGCGGCGGCGGGGCAGAGCACGCCACCAGAGACAGCGTCAGCAGGAGGGCAGCAGGATGTCGCATGAGCGACAGCATACCAAGCCGGTCTGCCCCGGCCCATGCCCTGCCTGCCGGGCTGCGGGGTCAGCCGCTGTTCGTGTTCCGATACTCCTGGACCAGCCGTGCCACGTGCGTCGAGGCCCCCCGCACTGTCGGCTGCCAGCCCAGGGCGTGCGCGCGCGTGCTGAGCACCCGCTGATCGAGTGCCAGCGCATCGGCAAAGGGGCCCAGCTTGGTGCGCGCTTCCTCGAGCGGCATGTGCCTGATGTCAGGGCGCTGCGCCAGATGGTCGGCCAGTGCCTCGGCAATGTCGTTGACGGATTCCTCCGCACCATCAGTGCCGTGATACACGCCGTCGGCATCGGTCGTCTCGGCAATGCGCAGGTAGAGTTCGGCGAGGTCACGGTGGTGCACACCCGGCCAGTGGTTGGTACCGGGGCCGACGACCCTGATCAGGCCATTCAGCGCCTGCTTCACCAGATCACTGACGATGCCCTGCCCGCCGCCGAAGACGATGCCGGGACGGATGATGGCGGTGCGAAGGGCCCCGCCGTGGGCCGAGCGCACGAGCGCCTCATGCGGCGCACGCCAGGCCGAGATGGCGGCCGGTGCTAGCGGCGCGGATTCATCCACCGCCACCGGCGCCTGCCCGAGTACCCAGATGCCCGAGGTGTAGAGAAAGGCCCGGGGGGCGGTGGCCTGCTTCAGCGCGGGCAGCCACGCGTCGAGCAGCGCGCGCTCGAGTGCCGGTCCGCGTGCCGAGCCTTCGAAGGCGGTGTGCACCACCACATCGGCACCCGCTGCGGCCTCGATGAGGTCCGCCGGGTGTTCCATGTCACCGGGCACGGCCTCGGCACCGAGCGATTCGAGCAGGCGGAGCCGCTCCTGCGACCGCCCGATGGCCACCACCGAGTGGCCCGCCTTCAGAAATATCTCCACCACCGATGACCCGATATATCCGGTGCCACCGGTCACACACACACGCAACGCCATCAGCACATCTACCTTGCTTCGTGCGCCAGCGCAGGGACTAGATGTCCCACACGCGGCCCTGGTCGAAAAAGGTAATCATTCCGTCTTCGCTGACCTTCAGTACCGGGCCCGCCTGACTCGCGGCCAGGGCCGCCGTCGTGCGCGCGCCCTCGGTCTCGACCCGCGCATCAGCGGACGCGGGCACCGGGTGCCGCAGAATCGCGCCCACTGCCAGCAGCTGTCCATGCGGGTCGCACACTACCGCCCCGTCGAGCGTCGCCAGCGAGGCCAGCACACTTTCATCAAGGTCGGTCGCCGTGCGCCCGGCGAACAGGTGGAACAGGTGTCGCCGCTCGAGTCCGCTGTCGTTGCCCGAGGCAGGCACCGGCTCCATGTCGAGCCGATCACTCGGCGTCACCAGTGTGCCCAGACTCTCGAGGGGCCGCCGCAGCACCACAAACAGCGCGCCGTCCCGCGCATCGGACAGGTCGAGAGCCGTTTGGAAGAGGCGCCGTGCCAGCGCACGGTCGCCAACCGCGCGTTCCCACAGCTGATACTTGGCCGAGAGGTCAAGCAGGTGCCAGTGGGCGTTGCGGAACGCAAACACCTGCTCACCGCCCGCAAACACCTTGATCTCGCGCTGCGGACTCAGCACCACCGCAACATGTCCGCCGAGCAGCGTGGCCCGCGCATGCGCCCGATAGTCGGCGCCGCATGGCACGGCCAGCGTGGCCCCCTGCGCCACCTGCGTGGCCCAGCGGTCGACGTCGACAATGCTCAGGAGGCGTCCGTCGCGTCCGGTGAGAAACACGGTGTGTTGGCCGTCGGCCAGCCGGAAGAAGCTCTTGATCGACGTCAGTGCCTGAGAGTAGTAGGGGCCGGTCGCTGCCACTTCGGGAGGCGACACCGGGTCATAGTCGGTGCCCAGCAGCAGGACGCCAGTCGAGATGGGACGGTTCTCGTATGTGGACAACGCGGCCATGCGCAGCACGTCGATGACCTCGACCACACGGTCGACCATGGGTGCAGGCACCGGCAGTTCGTAGTGCGTGGGATCGAAGAAGGCCCCGATGTAGCAGTCTTCGATAGCCCCGCGGAACAGGTCTCCCTGCTCGATCATGCCGCCCGGGTTGAGGATGGCCTCGACTCTGGCCGACAGCACCGCCCCGATGGCACGCGCGGTGCGACGCTCGTTGTCGGTGAAGGGTCGGCCCTCGGGGACGCGCAGGCGATAGCGACGGCCATACCAGAGCGCCGACATCACCGACGGATCGGTGCCCGGTTCGATGGTCAGCCGCCCCTCGGCCGCCTCCGAGTCGACCGGTTCCGATTCGAAGATGGCGCGCTCGAAGAAGCGGCGCAGGGCCCGCTGGAGGAACCCGTCATAGCGCACCCCCACGGCACTGGCGGGTGGTAGCCGTGATGTTGGCACGAGGACTCCATGATACCCGATGGATACCTTCCCCTCCGCAGCCAGGTTTGCGTGGTTCCGCCTCACCGTGACACAATCAGTGGGATTTCATGAGTAAAGACGACCTGATAGACATGCAAGGCACCGTCATGGCCGTGCACAGCGGTGGCCTCTACCGCGTGCAGGTCGATGCCGGTCACGAAGTGCTGGCGCAGCTCAGTGGACGCATGCGGAGGTTCCGCATCAAGGTCGTCCCCGGCGACCGCGTCACGGTCGGCATCTCGCCCTACGACCCCCAGCGCGGCATCATCACCTTCCGCGCCCGCTAGCACGCACGTTGACCTCTTCATCAGGCGCTCCTCGTCGTCCCAGACGCCGCTCCGGCGGTGGCGGGAGCCGCGGTCCTCGCGGGCCGCGACGCCCCGTGACCATTCCCACGCCGGTGGCTCCGCCACCCGACCTGCCCTGGCAGGCCGTGGATGCGGCGGCGGCCCCCATCCCCTACGCCTCGCTGAACCTGGACCCGCGCCTGTCAGCCGGGCTCAATGACCTGGGCTTTGACGGCACACGACCGGTGCAGGGTGCCGTGATCCCACTCGCCCTCGCCGGCCACGATGTCGTGGCCTGCGCTGAAACCGGCACGGGCAAGACGCTGGCCTTTGCCGCCCCGCTGCTGCAGCGGTTGCTCCTCGAGCAGCCGCACTACGGCGATGCGGCCCGCGAGGCCTACACGCGCGCACTCATCCTGGCACCGACGCGCGAGCTCGCCGTGCAGATTGAAGACACGCTGGTGGGCCTGACCTATCACGCACCCGTCACCACCGCGGCCGTCTACGGCGGCGTCGACATGGGGCCGCAGGAACGCGCCCTCAAGGCCGGCGTCGACATCGTCGTCGCCACGCCGGGGCGACTGATGGACCACATGCGGCACGACGGCATCGATCTGGTGCGCGTGCACACGCTCGTGCTCGACGAAGCCGACCGCATGATGGACATGGGCTTCTGGCCCGATGTGCAGCGCATTCTGGCTGCGCTGCCGCCCGAACGGCAGACCCTGCTCTTCTCGGCCACGCTGCCCGGCGAGATTCTGCACCTGGCGACCGAGATGCTCAAGGCGCCGAAATTCGTGCAGGTGGGCCAGCGCGGTGCGGCCCGCACCATCCGGCACGAGATGAAGGCCATCGAGACCGACCAGAAAATCGACTGGCTGGCGCAGTTCATCAGGCGCGAGCGCACCGGCCCGGTGCTGGTCTTCGTCCGCATGAAGGTCGGTGCCGATCGCGTGGCGCGCCACCTGCAGGCCCGCGGCATCAGGGCCGCCGCCCTGCATGCCGATCGCTCACAGCAGGATCGCCTCGCCGCCGTCGAAGGCTTCCGCTCGGGCAAGCATCCCGTGCTCGTGGCCACCGACATCGCCGCACGCGGCCTCGACATCGAAGGCATCGCGCACGTCGTCAACTACGAGGTGCCGGACACCCCCGATACCTACGTGCACCGCGTGGGCCGCACGGGACGCGCAGGCGCCTCGGGGCACGCCGTGACGCTGGTGGCGCCCGTGGAAGAGCGCAACTGGCAGATTATTCAGCGGGCCGTCGGCATGACGGTCGAGCCGACCTCCGGTGAGCCCGTCTGAGCGCTTTGCCAGCTGCCGCTGGCACCAGGCCGCGGCCGATGGCCTGCCGGCGCACTGCACCCATCGTGATGTGCTGCCGGTGACCGGCGCCCAGGGCTTTTCGCCCGACGCCTGGTGCGGGGACTGCGCCTTCTACAAGGCGCGGCGCATCGTCCGGCGCCCCGATCGTCAGTCGACCGACGACTGGGCCAGATAGCCCCGCGCCCGGGCCGCCCACTCGCCCTCGGGCTCGAGCGCGAGGTAGGCCTTCCAGTGGGCCTGCGCCGCGCGAGCCCGTCCGACCTGCTGCCACAGCAGGGCCAGCCGCAGATGCGTATCCACATGATCGGGGTCGAGCGCCAGCGCCGCGGCGTACCACCGCTCGGCCTCGGACACGCGCCCGTCATCCGCATGCAGGTTGCCGAGGTTGTAATGCGCTTCGACCGACTCGGCGTCCAGGGCCGCAGCCCGCTCGTAGAGCGGCCGTGCCTGCGCGGCGTCACCCGCCTCGTAGTGCAGGTTAGCGAGGTTGATGAGCGCCGGCACGAGCGCCGGGTCATGCGACAGCGCGGTCTCGTAGGCCGTGCGCGCCGCCTCGCGCGCCTCGGGGCCCTCGTCCTCGTGCAGCGACGCGCGCAGGAACCACTGCTCGGCCAGCGACAGCGCCTGGTCGTCCGTCGCGGCATCTGGCAACGGCGGCACCTCAGGCGCGCGGCGCTGCGGCATTTCGACGACGCGCGACTGCGTGACCTGCGATGAAAAATCAAAGCTGAGCTGGCCGGCGCGCACCGCGCGCAGATCATCGAGCACCGCCCTGAACGACTGACCGCGCGCCAGCGCGTCATGCACGCGCCGCAGCAGCGAGGCCCCGTCAAAACGGACCCAGGCGTCGCGATCATTCTCGAAGACCACACGCAGCCAGCCGCCCGCGCGCAGCTGTCGCACGTGCGGGGCCTGCACCAGCGGATAGCGCGCGCGCAGCTCCGCCACACCGAAAATCTGTGCGCGCTCGTCGAGAAAGTCGGGGATGCCCAGCCAGCGGCAGAAGGTGCGCTCGTCGATGGCCCGCGCGTGGGATTCGCCTGCGGGCGCATCGCCGCCCTCCACAATCACCGTGGCCTCGTCTGGCGAGCCGACGAGCCGCGCACCGGCGCGGGTGAGGGCCGCCCCCGTCTCGCGTCGCGACAGCGACCACAGGCGCCCGACAATGGCGACCCGCGCACCGGCGAGCGGCGGGGCCTGCCCGTCGGGAAACGGAAGGCCCGCCATGACCGTGGTCTCAGGCATGGGTCAGCGCAGGGGCCGCCGACAGGACTCGATCGAGCCACAGGTTCGACAGCTTCTCCTGCACGCTGTTCTGACGCAGCCGGGCGTAGAGATTGTCAAAGTCGACGCGATCGAGTTCCTGGTCCTGGTTGTAGCACGAGAAGACAAACGCTTCCCGCCCGGTCACCGGATCCACATGCCGCTGCAGGCACTGCGCACACACTTCCTTGAGCATGCACTGCATCGGGGAGTTGATACTGCCGATGCCGACGTGCGTCGGCTGCAGATACGGCTGCAACACGCCGTGCCGCGCCTGCCGTACGGCGTTCATCATGCGGTCGGAGCCGATCGCAATGATACGCGTCACCGCTTCGATGGGCACCACCTGGGTGCCGAGCCGGCCTTCGGCATAGGCCACCATTGCCTGAACGATATTGCCCCGGAAGTGTGTGTCCTGCGGCCGCGCGGGTGCAATGACCGGGCCGGCATCGCTGGCCCAGATGACCTGATCCGTAGACGACTCGATGTCTTCGCGCTTGAAGACATCGGCGCCGTTCTTGTAGCCCGCAAAATAAATCACCCGGTTGCCACGGGCCTTGAGGGCCCGCGCGATCGAAAAGAGCACCGCATTGCCCAGTCCCCCACCGGCCAGCAGCACCGCCGACTGTTCGGGGATCTCGGTGGGGGCACCGGTCGGACCCATCACCACGACGGGTTCGCCAGGCTGCAGGTAGGCACACAACCGGCTCGAGACGCCCATCTCGAGTGTGATGAGTGACAGCAGACCCTGCTCGGCATCAACCCACGCACCGGTGAGGGCGATGCCCTCGAGGGTCATCGATGTGTCGTACCCGTCAACGTGCACGCGTCGGCTGTCGCGTTCGAAGTTCTGCAGACGATAGAACTGGCCGGGCTGGAAGTGCCGAGCCGCGGCCGGAGCGCGCACGATGACTTCGATGATCGTCGGCGTCAGCCGCACCACGCGTTCCACGCGCGCATCGAACTGGTCGGCACAGTACGTCGTCAGCTGCCGCCAGACCTGCTCGCGGGCCGGTTGCCCGGCAGGGTCCTGCCGCCTGATCTCGTCGGCAAAGAGCGCCACGACGTGCGGATAGCCATGCTTGGCCGAGGCCATGGCCTTGACCACGTTGCCGTTATAGCGCGGATGGTTGTCGCCGTAATACGACACGCAGCGGCCGTCGGCGGTCAGGTGCGATGTGAAGAAGCCCTCGGCATCGGGCTCGAGCGCCACCTGCCCGTCAGGCCGACGCGTCGCCCGATAGCCCTGAAAGAAGCGCTGGCGTCCATCGAGCTCGAACGTCCCCGGATATTCCTTTTCATACGTGACGTTGGGCGTCGTGCCTGCCGCCACGAGCACCGTGCGGGCCGGCAGTTCGATGGGGGTCTCGTCCTCGGCCCCGTCCGTCCGCGTGAAACGCATGGCGCGCACGTGGCCATACGCGTCGGGTACGGCTTCCACCGGTTTCATCTGCTCGGCAAACACAATGCCTTCCTCGAAGGCCTTCGTGACTTCCTCATGATTGAGCCGATACGCCGGCGAGTCGCTGAGCCGCTTGCGATAGGCCAGCGTGACGCCACCCCAGGCGCGCAGCAACGGCACGAAGTCGGCCGCCTCACCCGCCCCGAAGGCACGGGCACGCTCGGCGCGCACGGCGCGTCCGTGCACTAGGAACTGATCCAGAATCTGCTGCTCTTCTTCGTCGAGATGCGCCCGCACGACCGACTCGCCGAGGGCGGCAGACAGCGCCTCGTGCCGATCGAGAATCTTCTCGACCTGCAGCGGGTAGTAGGCCATCAGCTCGGTCGCTGTGTCGACGCCGGTGAGTCCGCCGCCGATGACCACCGCCGGCAGTCGCACCTGCAGGTTCGAGAGCGACTCGGGCTTGAAGGCACCCGACAGCTGCAGGCCCATGAGAAAATCACTGGCCTTGCGGATGCCGCGCAGCAGGTTGTTGCGGATGTCGATGATGGTAGGCCGACCCGCGCCTGCCGCGATGGCCACATGATCAAATCCCCACGCCCACGCATCGTCAATCGGCATCGACCCGCCGAAGCGCACGCCCCCGTGGATGGCGCACTTGCTCCGCCGGGCCAGCGTGAGGTGAATGAGGCTGAGGAAGTTCTTGTCCCACCGCACCGTGATGCCGTATTCGGATACGCCCCCAAAGCCTTCGAGAATGCGCTGATCCAGCGGCGCATACAACTCGGCCCAGTCGCGCACCGGGCGAGGCGGCTCGCCATTCCCACCGGTGAGCGCACGCGGCAGCGGCTCAATCTTGAGACCGTCGATGGCCACGACGCCGAAACCCTCGTTGAGCAGGTAGTGCGTCAGCGTGTAACCGGCTGGGCCCAGGCCCACCACGAGCACGTTCTTCCCGTTGTAGGGCAAGGCGTAGGGGCGCGCGATGTTCAGGGGATTCCAGCGCGTCAGCAGCCCGTAGATTTCCACTCCGAATGGCAGCGCCAGCACATCGGTCAGCACACCGGTTTCCACCTGGGGAATGTTCACCGGCTCCTGCTTCTGGTAGATGCAGGCTTTCATGCAGTCGTTGCAGATGCGGTGGCCAGTACCGGGGCACATCGGGTTGTCGATGGCGACAATGGCCAGCGCCCCGATGGCATCGCCGTGCTTGCGCACGGTATGCATCTCGGAGATCTTTTCGTCGAGCGGACAGCCTGCCAGCGGAATACCCAGCGCATTGCGCGACACGGTGCCGGCCTTGTCTCGAATGCCCTTCGAACAGCTGTCTTTCTCGCGCTCGTGGCACAGCACGCAGTAATGAAGTTCGCTGAGCACTTCGCGCGGGCTGTATCGCCCGTCGGTCAGCGCAAAACCCTGCCGGCGCCGCAGCGTGGCATCCGGCCCCGTCATCAGCTCGGGCACGTCGGCCCGGGGTCGCTGCACACGCACCAGCTGGTCAGCGTTGATGGTCTCTGGGAAGCGGAACACGACCCACTCGCGCAGCTGCGGCGCGTGCACGTGCGCGGCCACCCAGCGTCGCAGCGCGTCAATGTCGGCGGCAACGGAGGCCTTCTCTTCGGCCGATCCGTCCGCACCCGCAGCCGTCAGCGCCGCCTCGCGGTCGAGCAGCGCGCAGCCCGCCCGGGCCAGGGCCAGTTCCGACGCTGCACGATCAGTCCACAGGTCGGCGATGCCCTCTGCGCGCAGCAGCGCCTCGATGCGGGTATGGTCGTCGGCCGAGGCTTCGACGTGTGCCCCCGCCTTCAGCAGCGGCAGCACCCGTCGGCGCACCAGATCGATCTTGAAGCGGAACAGCTGATCGTAGGCGGCCGTCGAGGCCTTCAGCGCCTGGGCTGCGTCACCCACCCCGAAGAGATGCGCAATGAAGCGCGACACGTGCGGGGCCATCTGCACCAGCAGGTGACCCCGGGCCGATGCCGTCAGCATCTCGGGTACCTCGGCGTACTGCGTCCAGGCCTGCCACAGCTCAGGCTCTGCGGCCGCCACCTCGCGCGTGAACGCCTGATACAGGTCGCGCAGCCGATCCGGGTCGTGCAGATCGGCGAAGGTGAATCCGTCGAGGCCCAGCGGATCGGACGCGCGCACAGCAGCTGCCATAGCCTTCCAATTATACGTTCGCACTCAGACCACAGGGGTGGCACCGGGCAGCACTCAGAGTCGAGTCCCCCCTGATGCCTGTCGGTCCCTTTAGACGCGGCTTGACCCCCGGTCGGTGCGGTCACTACGCTCATAGGCACCGTGACGCTGCAGATCAATGGCGACCCGCATCAGGTGCCGGCGGGACTCACCGTGGCCAGCCTGCTGGCCCACCTCGGCATTGACGCCCGCCGCGTCGCCGTCGAGTGCAACGAGGCCGTCGTCAAGCGTGCGCGCTATGACGAGACCGCCCTGCACGATGGTGACCGTATCGAAATCGTCAATTTCGTGGGCGGCGGGTAATACAATTCCCCGATGGCCGATCCGTTTGTCATTGCCGGCCGCGAGTTCCGCTCGCGTCTCATTGTCGGCACCGGAAAGTACCCGTCACACGCCATCATGCGCGCCGCCCACGAAGCCTCGGGCGCCGACATGGCCACCGTCGCGGTGCGGCGGGTCGACATCACGCGACAGACCGAGTCGCTGCTCGACTACATCGATACCTCGCAGATCTTCCTGCTGCCCAACACCGCCGCCTGCTACACCGCCGACGAGGCCATCCGCACGGCGCGGCTGGGGCGGGAAGCCGGCATGTCGCACTGGGTCAAACTCGAGGTCATTGGCGACGAACGCACGCTGTATCCCGACACGGCGGCCCTCGTCGAGGCGACGCGTGTGCTCGTCAAGGAAGGCTTCGTCGTGCTCCCCTACACCAACGACGACCCGGTCGTCTGCCGCCGCCTCGAGGACGCCGGCGCGGCGGCCGTGATGCCGCTCGGCGCACCCATCGGATCGGGGCTCGGCATCCAGAACCCGAACAACATCGCCATCATTCTCGAGTTCTCGCGCGTGCCGGTCATCGTCGATGCCGGTGTCGGCACCGCCTCCGACGCCGCGATCGCGATGGAACTCGGTGTGGATGCCGTACTCATGAACACCGCCATTGCCGGCGCCGCCGACCCGGTCGCGATGGCGCGGGCCATGAAGCTGGCCGTCGACGCCGGCCGACTGGCACACCTGGCGGGCCGTATTCCCCGGCGCCGCTACGCGACGGCCAGCAGTCCGCTCGACGGAGTCATTGGCCGATGAGCATCGTCGAGCGGCCGGTAATGCCCGAAGAGCTGGCGCGGCTCAAGCACCAGCGTGAAGAGGCGGATACCCGCTACAACGACGCCCTGACCGCCTTGGACGAGGCCATTGCCGCCCTCCAGGCTCCGGTGCTGCCCGAGGCCCCGCCACCACCGGACGAGGCTCAAATCACGCCCCTCAACGAACGCTTCGCGATTACGGCCCATCCTCCCTCGCTGCCCGAGGGCTGGCGCGGACGTGCCGCGGCGTTTGTGATGAGCCTGATGCGTCCCTACCTCGAGCGGCAGGAAGCGTTCAATGCCACGCTGGTCGACCACGTCAACCGCAGCGTGCTGCCGGCCCGGGCGCACGCCGAAGCCGCACGCGCGTCACTCGTGGCCCTGCAGGCGCAACACCAGCACATCGAGCGGCTGCAGTCGAAGCTCATCCTGCTGCTGCAGCAGGTCACGCCCTTCGTCGACTCGAAAGATTACGAGTTTTACGCCATCTCGCAGCAGATTGCCGACTCGGTGCAGGGGGTCGCGGCCGCCCTGAGCGATGTGTCTGACGACATGCTGAAGCGCTGGGAACGCTACGAAAGTCTGAGGGGGTCGGTCAGTACTCTGCAGGTGGCCGTGCAGGCGTTGCGGCGGGAACTGCAGCAGCGTGGCCCGGTGCCCTCGCCTCACGCGACCGTGACACCGACGACAGTTGAGGTGGCGCGTGCGGACGTGCCGCACGCGCCCGTAGGCGCGACCCCTCTCTCACCCTCAACGACCGCGTCCGTGCACCTGTCGTCCGACCCGCTGGCCGCGCATACCTACGTGGCCTTCGAAAACGTGTTTCGGGGCGACCCCCAGCTGATTGCCGAACGACAGCAATCGTATGTCGACCTGTTCCGCGGACGGCAGGATGTGCTCGACATCGGGTGCGGTCGCGGCGAATTCCTCAAGCTGCTGCACACCCATGGCACCTGGGCCCGCGGCATCGACCTCAACCACGAGATGGTGGCCCTCTGTCGCGCCGACGGCCTCGACGTCACCGAGGCAGACGCCCTGACGTACTTGCGGCACTGCCGCGACGGAGAGCTTGGCGGCCTGATCGCGCTGCAGGTCGTCGAACATCTGCCCCCCGATTACCTGCTCGAGCTGATCGACGAAGCCCATCGCGTGCTGTCGCCGGGCTCGCCGATGCTGCTCGAGACCATCAACGTGGCCTCGTGGTCGGCATTCTTCTCCAGCTATCTGCGCGACATCACGCATGTGCGTCCGCTCCACCCTGACACACTGCGCTTCCTCGTCGATGCTGCGGGGTTCGCCGACATCGACGTACAGCTGCGGGCGCCGATTCCTGCGGCCCAGCAGCTGGCCCGCACGCCCGAACGCACGCGCCTGACGACCACACCTGGCGAAAGCGGTCAGGGCCTGGCCGCGCTGTACGACAGCATCGACCGCAACGTGAACCTGCTGAACGATCTGATCTTCGCCCCGCAGGACTATGCCGTCGTTGGCTGGAAGCGCTGAGCCAGCAGCGCGCGGAACGCGTCGGCCTCGGGCAGAGCCGTGAGCGTGAGCCACGGCTGGTGCGCGTCGAGTTCCTCGACCGTGTGGGTATTGGTCGCCAGCGCCAGCGTCGGAATGCCTGCGAGGCGCGCACCTTCAATGTCGTGCGGCGTGTCGCCCACCACCAGCATCTCAGACAGCTGCAGGGACGGATCGAGACGACGGGCGGCGTCAGCGGCGCGGGCGACGATGGCGTGTCGCGGTTCGACGCGCGTCGAGAAGGCCCCGCGCAACGGCTGGCCCGGCACCGACGCGAAGAAGTGCGCCAGCCCGTAGTGCTGCAGCTTGGCCACGGCTCCGGCCTCGACGTTACCGGTCACCACCCATGACGTGAGCGTCGCCTCGCGGTCGATGCACGCGAGCGCCTCCAGCACGTTCGCCAGCACACGCCCCTGCCGCTGCGGCAGTACCTGCGGCAACCGGGAGGCATACCCAGACACCAGCACCTCGGCCTGCTGTTGCAGCGACTCACTGACCTCGCCGAACGGCCCGGGATGCCCGAGCAGCAGCCACGCGGCAATCTGATGATCGGTCATGCCGTCGGGCCGCACTGGCGGAAACACGCGGTCGTCGCCTGACGCACTGTAGGCGTCTTCCCACGCGATCATGCCGGCGCGGGCGGTCAGTAGCAGCGTGCCGTCAATATCCCAGAACACCGCGCGCGTCGGTGCCTTTTCCATCCGCGTGGTCATGCCCGGTCCGGCGCTGGCGACATCATGAGGTGGCACCGTAGAACGCCGCGATCTGCTCGACGACATGCGTCTGCTGCTCCACCGTCAGTTCGGGGTAGATCGGCAGTGCCAGCACCTCGGCGGCCGCCCGCTCGGCGTTCGGAAAGTCACCGGACTTGTAGCCCAGCGAGGCAAAGCATGCCTGCTGATGGAATGGGACCGGATAGTAGATTTCCGTCCCGATGCCCGCGACCTCGAGGTGCGCCTTCAGCGCATCGCGCTTCGGAGCGCGAATCACGAACTGGTTGTAGATGTGATAGCGGTCGGGCCATTCCTTCGGCAGCCCGATCGTGCCGACCAGGCCCGCCTCGGTGAAGAGCGTGCGGTAGCGCGCGGCATTCCGTCGCCGCCCTTCCGTCCAGGCCGGCAGATGGGGCAGCTTGACGCGCAGCACCGCGGCCTGAATGGCATCGATGCGGAAGTTACCGCCGATCACCGAGTGGTAGTACTTGGGCTCCATGCCGTGGTTCCTGATGAGCCGCACCTTGTGCGCCAGCGCATCATCGTTGGTCGTCACCAGTCCGGCATCGCCGAAGCCACCAAGATTCTTGCTGGGGAAGAACGAAAAGCAGCCCAGGTTCCCGATGCCGCCGACCTTGCCCCCGTGGTCACCGGCACCAATCGCCTGCGCGGCATCTTCGATGACCTGCAGGCCGTACTCGTCGGCAAGCGCCAGCACCGCGCTCATGTCAGCGGCCTGTCCGAAGAGGTGCACTGGCATCAGCGCGCGCGTTCGCGTCGTGCACACACGAGCGGCACCGACGACATCGATGTTGTAAGTGTCGGGGTCGATGTCGACCAGCACCGGCCGCGCACCGACGCGGGCAATCGACCCGGCGGTGGCGAAGAACGAGAACGTGCTGGTCACAACCTCATCGCCAGGTCCGATGCCCAGCGCCATCAGGGCCGCCAGCAGGGCGTCGGTACCCGAGGAGACGCCGATGGCGTGTTGCACGTCGACCGCGGCAGCCACGTCCTGCTCGAACTGGTCGACTTCCGGGCCCATGATGAAGCGGCCGCTGTCGGCCACCCGCGTGAGGGCGTCGATGAACTGATCGCGCAGCGGACGATACTGCGCCTGAAGGTCGAGGAGGGGGACGTTCACAGACTTTCGATGGTAGTCTGGAGCGTTTCCCGGACGCAATTGATGGCCGACACTGAGATTGACGTTGCCGTAGTGGGTGGCGGGGTCATCGGCCTCGCCTGTGCGCTGGCGCTCGCCGAACAGGGCCACGCCGTCTGCCTGCTCGAACAGCACCCGCGCATGGGGCACGAAACCAGCACCCGGAACAGCGGTGTCATCCATGCCGGCATCTACTATCCCGCGCAGACGCTCAAGGCCGCCCTGTGCGTCGAGGGGCGCGAACGCCTCTATGCATTCGCGGCGCAGCACGGCGTGCCGCATGACCGCTGCGGCAAGCTGATCGTGGCCGCTACGGCTCAGGAAATTCCAGCCCTCGAGCGCCTGGCCGAACGCGCCGGCGTGAACGGTGCCCCGGTCGACCTGGTCGACCGCGCATTCATCGCGGCGCACGAACCACACGTGGCTGGCGTCGCCGCCCTGTGGTCGCACACCACGGGCCGCATCGAACCCGAGGCGTATGTGCGCACCCTGCAGCGGCTGGCCTCAGCCGCGGGCGTGCATGTGCTGCCGGCCTCACCGCTGATCGGTGCCGATCCCCACCCGTCAGGCATCGCGCTGCGCACCCCCCACGAGTCGATCGCCGCGCGGCTGGTCATCAATGCGGCAGGCCTGTGGGCCGACGCTGTCAGCGCGACGCTGGGAGGCGAGGCCTTCACCATCTATCCGTGCCGCGGCGACTATGCGGAACTGGCACCGTCACGCCGAGACATGGTCAACGGCCTCGTCTACCCGGTGCCGCACGCGCCGGGCCATGGCCTCGGGGTCCATCTCACCAGGACCACGTGGGGTAGCGTGCTGCTGGGGCCGACGATCCAGTATCAGGATCGGAAAGACGACTACGAGTCGAATCGCCTGCCGCTCGAGGCATTTGTCGACGAAACGCGGGCGCTGCTGCCCGAGGTCACGCTCGCCGACCTGCAGCCGGCCAGCTCAGGCATCCGCGCCAAGCTCTGCCCGCCGACTGAGGCCTTCGCTGATTTCCTGATTCAACGCGACACGGCGAATGCGCACATCGTGCAGGTGGCAGGCATCGACTCGCCAGGCCTCACCTCGTCACTGGCCATTGCCGCTCGGGTGGCGGCGATCGTCAGCGACGCAGCGTAACGCTGCCGGGCGCCTTCACGATCTCTGTCGGGCTCGTGTACGGAAGGCCAGCGTGCCGCGCGGCGCGTGCGCCCGCTGACGCCCTGCGGGGCAATCCGAGGCGATCCGAGCTGGTTCGCACTCGAAGGGCCCCGAAGGCTGCGGCCCGCACCGATGACTGATACGGAAGCCTCTGCCCCCGTGAGGGATCCGCGTGGAACGCGCGGTCAGAGCGCGGCGATCTTCGCCTCGCGCGAGTGGCGCGCGAGGTCGGCATCGACCATCATCTGCACGAGCCGCGTGAAATCGACCGAGGGCTGCCAACCCAGCTGACGATGGGCCTTGGTCGGGTCACCGATGAGGTGATCGACCTCCGCCGGTCTCAGGAACCGCGGGTCGGTGCGGACATACTGCTGCCAGTCGAGACCCGCATGCGCGAATGCCGCTTCGACTAGTTCCTGGACCGAATGGGCCACGCCCATCGACACCACATAGTCGTCGGGTTGGTCCTGCTGCAGCATCAGCCACATGGCCCGCACGTAATCGCCGGCAAAGCCCCAGTCGCGGCACGCGTCGAGGTTGCCGAGCCCCAGGTGATCGGCGAGGCCCAGCTTGATGCGGGCGACGCCGTCAGTCACCTTGCGGGTCACGAACTCGAGGCCTCGCCGCGGCGATTCATGGTTGAACAGGATGCCCGAGCAGGCAAACAGGCCATAGCTCTCGCGATAATTCACCGTGATGTAGTGCCCGTAGACCTTCGACACGCCGTAAGGGCTGCGCGGATAGAACGGCGTCAGCTCGGTCTGCGGCACTTCCCGCACCCGCCCGTACATCTCGCTCGACGATGCCTGATAGAAGCGGATCTTCGTATTGACGCGGCGGATGGCTTCGAGTGCACGCGTGACGCCCTGCGAATTGAACTCGCCGGTCAGCATCGGCTCGTCCCACGACGTCGGCACGAACGACATGGCCGCCAGGTTATAGAACTCGTGCGGGTCTGCCTGTTCCACCGCCTTGATCAGCGACAGCTGGTCGAGCAGGTCGGCCTGAATGATGGTGATGCGGTCACGCAAGTGCGCAATCCGCCAGCCGTTGGGGGCACTGAGCCGTCGGGCGACGCCGTAGACGGTGTAACCCTGTTCGAGGAGCAGTTCGGCCAGATACGACCCGTCCTGCCCCGTGATGCCGGTAATCAGTGCACGCTTTGACATGGCAATCCAATAATGTAACTCGCCAGCGTGTCTGGCGGCAACCCCTTGAGCCGCTTCTGGCTCCCGCTACCGCGCGCCGGCCCCCTCAACACCACGCCGCCTCAGGTACCGACCCAGCGCATCATGCCAGTCGGGCAGGGCCCCGGCGACAGCCTCGAGGCGCGCCGCCGACAGCGCCGCGTACTGCGGGCGTGCGGCCTTCATCACCACCTGGCGCACACTCGAGGGCCGCAAAAGCGCCTCATCGAAACCGCCCGCGCGGGCAATGGCGGCCCCCACGCCGTACCAGGTCGTAACGCCGGCGTTGACACAGTGATAGAGACCCGGCGGCCCCTGCACATCAAGCAGCCGCCACGCCGCCTCGGCCACATCGTCGACAAAGCTCGGCGTGACGGTGCGGTCCGCGAACAGGGTCACGGGCTCGCCGCGCAACAGCGCGTCGGTGATGCGGTCGATGCTGCTGCGTCTCCGCTCGCCACCAAACAGGCTTTCGACGCGCAGCACATAGTGCGCCGGACACTCGGCGGCCTGCCACTCACCCACCAGCTTCGACTGGGCATACACACTCTGGGGCTCGGGCGCGTCGGCCTCGGTCCAAACCCCGGGGCACCGGCCGGCAAACACGAAGTCGGTGCTGAAGTGCACGAACGTCGCATTGACCGTGGCCGCTGCGCGCGCCAGCACCCCGACACCGATGCCGTTGACGTCGATGGCCTCGGCCTGCCGCGATTCCGCGCCATCAACGTCGTTGAACGCGGCCGCATTGACGATGACCGAGGGCCGCACATCGGCGACCATGGCCGCGACGGCCGGCGCATCACACAGATCGAGGCGATCGCGCGTAAACCGGTGCACCTCGGCGCGATCGGCCCACAGGGCACTGAGCGCATGGCCCAGCTGGCCACCGGCTCCGATGACGGCCACCACCGGCCGGTCTATCGCCATGAGCGCTCCTCCGTCGTAGACATCACGGCATCGATGACGCGCTGCTGGTCGGCATCGGACAGCTGGAAGAAGAGCGGCAGCCGCACCAGGCGATCAGACACGGCCTCAGTCACCGGGCACTGGCCCTCGTGGCCGCCAAAGCGACGACCCATAGCAGACAGGTGCAGGGGCAGGTAATGGAAGACCGCCAGCACCTGCTGGGCACGCAGCGACGCCAGCAGACGTGTGCGAGCGTCGAGCGACGGCAGCAGCAGGTAGAACAGGTGCGCCGGATGCACGCATTCGGCTGGAACTGTCGGCAGGCCGATCTCATGGTGCGCGGCCCAGTCAGCCAGTGCCGACTGATAGCGCGCCCAGATCTGCTGCCGCCGGGCCTGAATCTGCTCGCGGGCTTCGAGTTGCGCCAGCAGATAGGCCGCCAGGATGTCGGAGGGCAGGTAGCTCGACCCGATGTCGCACCACGTGTACTTGTCGACCTGTCCGCGGTAGAAGCGGGTGCGGTTGGTGCCCTTCTCACGAATGATTTCGGCGCGATCGCCGAGGGCGGAATCGTTGATCACCAGCGCGCCCCCCTCGCCGCACGACAGGTTCTTGGTGTCGTGGAAACTCAGCGTCGACAGCACCCCGAAGCTGCCCAGCGGCAGCCCCCGGTAGGTGCCGAACAGGCCGTGCGCGTTGTCCTCGACAACGGGGAGGCCGTGGGCCTCTGCCACGGCCATGATGGTCCCCATCTCGCAGGCCACCCCGGCGTAGTGGACGACCACGATGGCGCGGGTGCGCGGAGTGATGGCCGCCTCGATGCGCGCCTCGTCGAGGTTGAGCGTGTCGGGTCGGATGTCGACAAACACGGGATGCGCCCCGCGTAGTACGAAGGCATTCACCGTGGACACGAATGTGAACGACGGCATGATCACTTCGTCGCCAGGCCCGATGCCAAGCAGCAGCGCGCTCATCTCGAGGGCGTGTGTGCACGAGGTGGTCAGCAGCACCTTCGCCGCCCCGGTGATAGAGGTCAGGTGCGTGTGGCAGGCCTGCGTGAATGGACCGTCGCCGTGAATCGGCCCGTCCGCGATGGCACGCTGCACATACGCGAATTCCTTACCGGTGACGGCCGCCCGGTTGAAGGGCACCGGTGTCATCGTGAACGCTCCTTGATGGCGGCGCGCGTCTCGCGGTCAGCCTCGCGCCGCTTGATACTCTCGCGCTTGTCGTGGGCCTGCTTGCCGCGCGCCAGGGCCAGCGCCACCTTCACGCGGCCACGCTTGAAATAGAGCCGCGTCGGTACCAGCGTCAGGCCTTTCTCCACCGTCTTGCCAATCAGCTTCCTGATCTCCTGACGGTGCAGCAGCAGCCGGCGCCGACGCTTGGGATCATGGTCGACATATCCGCGATGCGAATAGGGATTGATGTGAACGTTGTAGAGCCACACCTCGCCGCGCTCGACCTTGGCGAAGGCATCGCGCAGGTTGGCGCGCCCCTCGCGAATCCCCTTGACCTCGGTGCCGAGCAGGGCGATGCCCGCTTCGAACGTCTCGAGAATGTGAAAATCGTGGAACGCCTTCCGGTTGTCGGCGATGAGCACCTCGTCCTCTGTGCTGGCGCCGTGCGTCGAAGCCTTGGCCATCAGCGGCGCTCCTGCGCCAGCGCAGCGGCCAGCTGAATGGCGGCCACAAGGCTGCCAGGGTCAGCGACGCCGCGCCCGGCGATATCGAACGCCGTCCCGTGGTCGACCGACGTGCGGATGATCGGCAGGCCGATCGTCACGTTCACCGCGTCACCGAAGGCAAGCAGTTTCACGGGAATCAGCCCCTGGTCGTGATAACACGCCACCACGGCATCGCACTCGTCTCGCAGCGCACGGAGGAAGACCGTGTCAGCCGGAAACGGGCCGCTGGCATCAACGCCGGCGGCGCGCGCGGCCGCAACAGCCGGGCGCAGGATGTCATCGTCTTCGTGTCCCATCAGGCCGTGCTCGCCGGCATGCGGATTGAGGGCAGCCAGTGCCACGCGCGGTGCTGCGAGACCGCGTCCCCTAAGCCAGTCGGCCGTCATCGACAGCGTGCGCGCCACATCGGTCACGGTCAGCAGCGACGGCACCTCGGCCAGCGGCACATGCACCGTGGCGAGCGCCACGCACAGGGGGCGCCGCGGCGCTGCCGCACGGGTACCAGCCATCCCCTCGGCGCGCCCGCCGGCGTAGAACAGCATCCGCACCTGCTCAACACCGCACAGATGGGCCAGCAGATCGGTGTGCCCCTTCCATGGCAATCCGGCGAGCGCAAACGCCTGCTTGCTGACGGGCGCCGTGGCCACAGCATCCACGTCACCCCGGCGGGCCGCCTCGACCGCGCGCACGATGGCATCGTAGGCCGCCTGTCCGCTCTCCGCAGATGCCGAGCCGGGGGTAATCGGGCGGGAAGACGGCGAGGGGAACACCACCGGATCGCAAACCGCCAGCACCCGACTGTCGGTGCAGGCCTTCCGCACGATTTCCGGACCGATGCCCGCCGGGTCGCCCTCGGTCACCGCGATGCGCACACGCCGCATGTGATCAGTATCGCGCATGCGGCCCTCACAGATTGAGGGCCAGCCACTCGGTGACGACCTTCGACCCGGCATTGCGCTCGAGGGCATACAACGCACGATCAACGCTGGCGAAGGCGCTACGCGCACGGTCGCCGCCGAAGCGTGAGGCCAGGGCCGCCAGCGTGGGTTCGAGGCTCGGGTGCGCCAGCACGCGGCGGTCGACCCCGGCGTTGATCGCCTCAAGATCGCGCAGCAGCGCGGCCGCGCAGCGAAGCACCACGCCCAGCTCGTCGCGCGACCGCTCCTTCTTGCCTCCGCCTGCCATCGTCAGCAGGGCATCGCCCGCCTGCACACGCGCCGGGGCATCGGTTCGCACGGCGACCTCGCTCAGCAGGCGAAGTGCCGCGTCACGAAGCGCCACCACATCGGCATCCGCCAGGCCGAGCGCCTGACCGACGCTGCCATCGGCGAGGGCGGCTGCTGCACGTGCTGGCCCCGCATCGTGCCCATGGTCGCGCTCGAGCACCTGCGTGACCTCGTCGACCGTCAGGGGCGCAAACCGCACGCGCATGGTGCGCGATCGCACGGTGGGCAGCAGGGCGCCGGGCACCGAGGTCACCAGCACGAACATCGTCGCGTCGGGAGGTTCCTCGAGCGACTTGAGCAGTGCATTCTGTGCGGACAGTTCGAGGGTCTCGGCGTCACGAATCAGGACGACCCGTCGACGACCCTCGAACGGCCGATAGGATGTGCGCGCCAGCACGTCGCGGATTACATCGATCTTGATCGACGCCTTGTCATCGGGTGCGATCGGCAGCACGTCGACATGCATGCCGCGCGCCACCCGGTCGCAGCTGCGACAGGTGCCACACGCATCGCCGGCCGCACGAGCGTCGTCGTCAAGGCAGTTGACGGCCTGGGCGGTCGCCACGGCCGTATGCCACTTGCCGATGCCCGGAGCGCCAGTGAAGAGCAGGGTCGGGGGCAGAGAGCCACGCGCGATGGCCCGCATCAGCCGGTCGACCGTCTGGCGATGGCCGATGAGCGCGCGGAAAGACATGTGCGATTGATGATACCCGAGGGGTTGGCCGCCGGGGCCATCAGAGCCCCCGCGTAGCCATCCGGAGCAGGATGGCGGGGTGGACGGGACTCGAACCCGCGGCCTCCGGCGTGACAGGCCGGCGTTCTAACCAGCTGAACTACCACCCCTCGCGAAAGGGCATGAGGTCGAGGCGACCTCGCGGCACTGGCGGACGCCTGAGTCGACGCGTTGTCAGCGCGCCTTGCGACCGGCAGAGCAGACGGAGTATACCATCACCGACCGAATCCGCGACGGCCTCTCGCACCCGTCTGGTGACGATGTGGTGGGCGGTACAGGACTCGAACCTGTGACAGCCGGCGTGTAAAGCCGGTGCTCTACCAACTGAGCTAACCGCCCTCACGTCCGACGAAGAACCCAAGTGTAGCCACCGCTCGTCAAAACCGTCAAGAGAGGGACATGCCTGAATCGAACCGCCTCATTGTGGCCATTACTGGCGCCTCTGGAAGCATCTATGGCATTCGAGCCCTCGAACTGCTGCGTCAGGCCGGCATTGAGGCACACCTCGTCATGAGCAAGTGGGGAGCCCGTACCCTGCTGCACGAGACCCCGTACACCGTGAAGGAGGTGCAGGCCCTCGCCCACACCGTCTACCACGCAGGCGACGAGGGCGCGGCCATCTCGAGCGGGTCGTTCCGCACCCGTGGCATGCTCATCGCCCCTTGCAGTGCGCGGTCACTCGCATCGATCGCCCACGGCCTCGGCGATTCGCTGGTGCATCGGGCGGCCGATGTCATCCTGAAGGAGCGCCGCCGGCTGGTGCTCGCCGTGCGCGAAACGCCGTTCAGCGAGATTCACCTAGACAACATGCTGCGCCTGTCGCGCATGGGCGTCGTCATTGCCCCGCCGGTGCCGGCCTTCTATGCCAGGCCCAAGACGCTCGACGATCTGGTCACCTACACCGTCGCCCGCCTGCTCGACCAGTTCGACATTCACGTCGACGTCCCCCGGTGGGACGGCGTGATGGACGTGTCTAGCGGATTATGAAGGCGAGCACGGCAAACCCGGCCGCCAGTCCCGCCATCGTGTGATGCTCGCGGTTGTACCGCGCTCGCGTCCACGAAAATCGGCGCGCCATCGGCACCGCCCGGCGTTCTGCGTAGGCGTCGTAGGCATCGCCGAACTTTTCTCGCAGGTGGGCTTCCTCGCTGCGCCTCGCTGCCGTGAGCGTCGTGGCTAGATAGCCCAGGACGATGAGCGCCACGCCCCAGTGGAACGACGCAATCGCCAGCCCGATGCCGATCAGCGTCGACCCGAGATACAGCGGATGCCGGGTGTAGCGGTAGGGACCCGACGTCGTGACCTCGCGGCTCTTCTCGAGGTGCCCGGCCGCCCATACCCGGAGTGCCTCGCCGGCCAGCGCCACCGCCAGCCCGATCTGCCAGCTCATCCACGTCGGCTGCGCCAGCAGCAGCACCAGGCCCGCCAGGGCGAAACCCATGCCCACCCGGAATCTCGTCAGCCATTGCCTCATCACGACACAGGCTCCCGCGCCAGACGCAGGTCAACCGCCGTCGTGACCTCATCCACGGAAATGCGCTCGATGCAGGGCGATCCACTCTGGCACTGCCGCTTGTGGTGGCACTGGCACAGCTCGGCCCGTGAGACCACGACATCAGCCGGATTCCACGGCCCGTTGCGTGCCGGCCAGGTGGGCCCGAACAGTGCCACAAGCGGCGCGTCCATCGCCGCCGCGATGTGCATCGGCCCCGTGTCACCGGATACCACCAGCCGGGCTCCCTGCATCAGGGCGACCATCTCGCCAATGCGCGTCGGCGGAGCCAGGGCGGCGGCACCACCGGAGGCATCGACCACGGCCCCTGCCAGCGCCTGCTCGCCAGGGCCGTAGGTCACCAGCGTGCGCAGCTGATGCCGGGCCTGCAGGTGGCCCGCCACCGCCGCAAACTGCGCCGCTGGCCAACGCTTGTTGGGCCAGGCCGCGCCGGGATTGATGACAGCGTAGGGCGCTCCCGCACGCGCGGCCTCGATCGCAGGCGAGCACTCGGCCTGAAGCTTCACCTCAATCGATGATCCCGATGCACCGAGGGCCTCGGCCATTGCCAGATTCTTCCGCACCACATGCACACCAGGGGGCGGCGTCACTGCCTCGGAATAGAACCATGCCGCCTGACGCTCGCGCAGGTGGCCGGCGCTGAAGCCGATGACGCGGCGGGCCCCTGACAGCCTCGCCCACAGGGCCGACTTGATCAGTCCCTGCAGGTCGAGCGCCACGTCATAGCGCTGCCGCCGTAGGTGCGCCACGGCCTGCACATAGCCTGAGGGCGACGCATCAAAGACGCACGCCCCGGTCGGGGTCGCGCTTCGCCGACGCACGATGATGCGTTGATGCACACTAGGCACACACGCGAGCATGGGTGCATACGCCGCATCGACCAGCCAGTCGATCTGCAGGGCGGGATCGTGCCGGTGCAGTGCCGTCAGCACCGGCACCGCATGCACAATGTCGCCCAGTGCGCCGAGGCGCACGATCAGCAGCCGGGAAGCCACGCGCGTAAGCTTACCGGAGCCGGGCGACCAGGCTCGACGTCGAATGGTCCTTGGGGTCGCCCACAATGGCCACGCGCCCTCCATACGCGCGCACCGTGTCCCGCTCGGGTACCGTGTCGATGGTGTAGTCGGTGCCCTTGCAGTGCACCTCGGGCCTCAGCGCCTGCAGCAGCGGCGTCACCGTGGCGTCACCGAAGACCACCACGTGATCGACAACCCTCAGCGCGGCGACCAGCTCCGCACGATCGGCCTCGGGCATCACCGGCCGGTCGGGCCCCTTGAGCCCTCGAATCGAGGCGTCGCTGTTCACGGCCACGATGAGCCGGTCGGCCTCACGAGCCGCCGCTTCTAGGTAGCGCACGTGCCCCACGTGGAGCAGGTCGAATGCGCCGTTGGCGAAGGCATACGTCACCCCCCGCTGCCGCCCCTCGCGTACCCAAGTGGCCAGGATGGGCAGCGTCACGACCTTTGCCGCAGCGCCGCTGCCGCGGTGAGCTGACGGCGATGGTGACTCGGTCTGCACCCGCCACAGCACGACGGCCAGCAGGCTGAGTGCCAGCAGCAGGGCGACCACCGCAAGCCGCGCGAGGGGAAGCCCTGACTGATACAGCAGGAACGCACAGGCCCCTGACGCTGCCGACACCGTCCACAGCAGTACCACGGCCCCCGTTTCACCGAAGCCGAGCGCCACCAGCCGGTGCGACGTGTGGTCGCGACCGCCCTGACTGATGGCACGTCCTGAGAGAATGCGGGCCAGCGAGACAAACGTTGTGTCGAAAATCGGCAGCAACAGCACCAGCACCGGAAACACGAAGATGGCGGCAGCGCTCCTCGTGTACGCCGCCTCGCTGCTCAGGTTCAGGGCCGCCAGGGCGAAGCCCAGCGTGAAGCTGCCGCTGTCTCCCATGAAGATGGACGCCCGGGGAAAGTTGAACACCAGAAAGCCCAGGGCCGCGCCGACGAACACCGCGCTCGCTTCGGCCACAACCCCGTCGCCGCTCTGATGAGACAAGGCGAGCCGGGACAGGCCGGCGATGATCGCCGTGCCGGCGGCCAGGCCGTTCATGTTGTCGAGCAGGTTGAGGGCATTGGTGATGCCCACGGCCCACACCACGACCACCCCGAGGTCAATCCACCACGGCAAGGCGTCGTTGAAGTGAAAGTCTGCCGCGTACAGCAGCAGACCCCCGAGCACCTGGACCAGCACTTTCATCCTGGGCGGCAGGTCAAGGGCATCGTCGACCAGCCCCGCGAGGAACAGGAGCGCCGTCAGGCCGACAAGGGCCAGCGTGTAGGGTGTCTGGGGCAGCAGCCAGAGGACGCCTGAGGCAAAGGCGCTGAAGATGGCCACACCACCGTGGAGCGCTGCAGGCGTCCGATGCCATCGGTCATGCCGGACGGGAGCCAGCCACCCACGCGCACGCGCCAACCGACGCACCAGCCATGTCAGCACGCCCGCCCCGACGGCCGTCTGTGCCGCCAGACTCGCGTAGCCGCCGAGGCCCGTCAACGCCTCAGCCATTCGCCAGCGCCCGCGACAGCTCGGCCGCCGACACCGTGGCCGTGCCCCGCTTCATGACGACGAGCCCGCCGGCCACGTTGGCCATGCGCGCAGCATCGGCCGCCGAGGCCCCCGCAGCCATGGCCAGCGTCAGGGCGGCCATCACCGTGTCACCGGCCCCGGTGACGTCGGCGATCTCGTCACTGCCGTAGATGGAGAGATGCACGGTGGGTTGATCAGGCTCGAACACCGCCATGCCCCGGCTGCCGCGGGTGATGATGACGGCCCGCATGCGGGTCTGCGCCAGCAGTGCGCGCCCGGCTGCCTCGAGGGTACGGAGCGAGTCGCTCAGGTCGACGCCGAGGGCGGCTTCCACTTCCGACTCGTTCGGCGCACACGCCGTCAGCCCCCGGAACTTCGTCAGCGCATAGCGCGAGTCGACCAGCACGGGAATGCCGCGTCGCCGTGCCGCCGAGCCGACGGCACGCCCCAGCGCCGGCGTGACGATCCCCGAGCCGTAGTCGGACATCAGCACGGCATCGGCCGAGGGAATCGCCGCGAGGGCGGCCTTCCCGATGGCCGCGCGGTCGGCCGCGGTGATGCGCGACGGCGACATGCGGTCAATCCGCACGACCTGCTGCTTGGCCGAGTGCACACCACCCGCCAGGATGCGCGTCTTCACCGGTGTCTGAAAGCCGGCCGGTGTCAGCAGGCCACGACGCGAGACGCCAGACGGCAGCGCCTCCCGCACCCGCCTGCCCGCATCGTCTCGCCCCACCAGAGTGACGAGCGTCACCCGACCGCCCAGCGCCGCGACATTCGCCGCGGCGTTGCCTGCGCCGCCCGGCACGACCTGCGTCGCACTGTATTCGAGGATGAGCACGGGGGCTTCGCGCGACACGCGCGCGACGCGGCCCAGGATGTATTCGTCGGCGATCAGGTCGCCGATCACGACGACCCGCAGGCCGGCTGCTGTTCTGGGAAGATCAGTCATGACTGCAGCACCACGCGTACGGCGGCCATCAGGTTATCGCAGATAGCCTCGACCTGCTGCCCGTCGGGGCGGGCACCCTCTTGGTCGCGGCCGTGGCCCGTGCGCACCAGGATGGTGCGCGCGCCGACCGCCTGCCCCATCTGCACGTCACGCCAGTGATCGCCGATCACCCACGAGCGGGACAGGTCGAGTCCCAGAGCCGAGGCCGCATCGGTCGCCATCCCGGTGCCGGGTTTCCGGCAGACGCACGGCGTTGACAGGCCCTCGATAACCGATGCCGGATGGTGCGGGCAGTAGTACCAGGCCTCGATGTGCGCGCCTCCCCGAGCCAGCGTCGCGGCCATGCGCGCATGCGTCGCCTCGACAAACTCCCGCGTCATCAGGCCGCGGGCGATGCCGCCCTGATTGGTCACCACCACGACGGCGAAGCCGGCCCGTCGCAGCAGACGGATGGCGTCCGTGGCAAACGGGTAGATCCGCAGGACGGCAACATCAGTCAGGTAGCCGACCTCCTCGTTGATCGTGCCGTCGCGATCGAGAAACACCGCCGGGCGCAACACCCTCATGCCCCGATCCGCCTTCCGCCCTCGCGCCGCGTCGCTACCGTACGCACGGCCTCGGCCACCCGCATCGCCGTGATGCCGGTCATGCACCGATGATCGATCGGACACTCACGCAGCAGGCACGGGCGGCACCACGCCTCCGCGGTCAGCACCATCGCCTCGGGATGGTCCAGCGACGCTCGTACCGGGGCCGTGCGCGTCTCATCCGTGGCGCCGAACACGGCGACCACTCGCGCACCCGTCGCAGCGGCCAGGTGCATCGCACCCGAATCATTCGAGACGACGCCATCGGCGGATGCCAGGACCGCCGTGAGATCCGCCAGTGATGTCTCGCCTGTAAGGTCCATCACCCGGGCCTGCTGAGAGTGAGGCACCAGGCGCCGAACAGCCGCACATGTCGCGCGGTCACCGGCACTACCCACCAGCACGATCTGCCATCCCTCGTCCGCGAGCAGGGCGGCCAGTATCGCCCACTGCGATACGGGCCATTGCTTGGCGCTGCCGTATGCCGCCCCAGGCGCCAGCACGACATAGCGTCCGTCCGGTATCAGCCCGTCCCGAGGTACTGGAGGCACGACCCGAGCCAGCTGCGGACCGGCAGGCACACCGAGTGCCGTGGTCAATGCCTGATAGTAGGCGGCCTGATGCCGATGCCCACGCGGTCGCGGCACGGCACGCGTCAGCAGCCGGCTCCGGCCGTCTGTCGCCAGTCCCCAGCGCTCTGCGATGCCCGCCCGCAGGGCGACCACTGCCGAGGCCAGCGAATTTGGCAGCAGGATGGCCACGTCGCCGGCGGCGTCTCGCAGCGCAGCCACGTCTTCCCGCCACGTGCCGAGCGCCGCGACTCCGCCCTTCCCTGGCAGAGACACGACACCGTCCACGCCCGGCACGAGGGGAAACAGCGCCGAGACAGACCGCCGCGCGGCGACCACAAGTCGTGCGTCAGCGAAGTGCCTGCGGAGATCGGCGAGCGCCGGCAGGGCCATCACCGCATCGCCCAGCCAGTTGGGGGCCACGACGACAATAGTCACGGCTGCGCCGCCGGAAACATGCCCGAGTCACCAGAGGGCGCCGGCACCTGAGCATCACGCCAGCGGCGATGCATCCAGAGCCAGAGCTCGGGATGGCGCCGGACGTACATTTCCAGCACGTCGGTGCAGCGCTGCGTGAACTCGTCAATCGCCTCGGGACCATCGCCCTCGGGAGGGGTCACCGGTGCCTCGTAGACCAAGCGATACCGTCCACCGGGTGCCGGCAGCGCAAACGCCGGAATGACCGGTGCGCCGGTGCGCAGCGCCAGAGCCGCCAGTGTCGAGGTCGTGGCGGCGGGTCGCTCGAAGAACTGCACCCAGATGGCGTCGGGGCTGTGCATGTGCTGGTCGATCAGCATGGCCACGCCCCGCCCCTCCGCCAGCGTCTTGAGCACCCGGCGCACGGCGCCCTGGCGGTAGATGCTGTGGTTGCCGGTGGCCCCGCGCGTCCTCTCGAGCAACCGGTGCAGCCACGGGTTGTCGAGGGGACGGGCCAGCACGCCCATGGGGGTGAAGTATTCGCCGTGATGGAGGGCCTGCAGTTCCCAGAACCCCACGTGTCCCGTGAACAGCAGCACCCCGCGTCCGCGCGCATATGCCGCACGCACATGCTCGGCGCCCTCGACATCCACCAGGGCCGCGCGGGTCTGCGGTGTCAGCTGGGAAAACCGCAGCAGCTCGAACAGCAGGTGCCCGAAATGCCGGAAGGTGGCACGCACCAGCGCCTCCCGCTCGACAGCACGCTTGGACGGAAAGCACATCGCCACGTTCGCCAGAGCCACGCGCCGATGCCGCGCATCGATGGCGTAGAACAGCCAGCCCAGGCCCGAGCCCATGGCTCGCACCCCGTGCGCCGGAAGAACCGCTACCAGGCCGCGCACGGCCATGACCGCCCCGTACTCGACGAGGTGCCTTACGACGCGCACACCGATTCCTGTTCGGCCGAGGCTGCCAGCAGGGCGCGCACCCGTTCGTGCAGACGGTCGGGGAGGACCCACTCGAGATGCACCGGCACGCGGAATAACGGCACGTCGGCAGGCCACAGCGGTTCCAGCCGCACCGCATCCTTGTCGGTGGTCAGCACGGACAACCGCGCCGCCGCCGCGCGTGATGCCAGCGAGGCCACCGCGCGCGGCGTGAAGCGGTAATGGTCGGGATACCAGTGGTGTTCAGCCACCGCGTATCCGGCGGCCGCAAGATCGCCGGCAAACCGGCCGGGATTCGCGACGCCCGCTACCGCCATGACGCGCGGCCCGGGCCGCACGTCGGCATCGTGCGCTGACATCGAGGCATGCGAGGTCGTCACCCTCTCAGGATACCCAAGGCGGCGCAGGGCCCCGCACGATTCGCCGATGCCCAGCATCCACGCCTCCTCGTGCGCCTCGTCGGCTGTGGCATCCATCACCACCGCGATGTGGGCACGTGCCGCCGCATCACGCGGTTCGCGCAGGCGCCCGCGCGGCAGGACATGCCCCTGCGGAATCTCGCCCACGCGCGTCACGAGCACGTCGAGGTCGCGCCACAGGTGCACGTGCTGAAATCCGTCGTCGAGCACGTGCACCGTCGCCCCGAGCGTGCGCTCGGCGAGCACACCGGCGAGGTATCGGTCCTCCGACACACAGACGCAGGCCCCGGGCACCGCGCGCGCCAGCATGAGCGGCTCGTCGCCCGACACCTCCAGGCCGGCGCGCACACCGCCGGCATCCGCCACGACCACGACGCCCGGAGGCGCGACTCGCCGTCCATAGCCACGACTGAGAATGGCCGGTCGATGCCCGTCTGCGAGCAGCCACCTCGCCACATCGGCCACCACAGGGGTTTTCCCGGTGCCCCCCACCGACAGGTTGCCGATGCTGATGACGGGCCGACGCAGTCGACGTTGCACGCCGGCCGCCGTCAGCGCCCGATAGCGCCAGCGCGTCACCTGAGCGTACAGATGATCAGGCAATGGGACGGAAGGGCACCACGTTGGATGTGCCCGTGGGAGGCACCAGGGCCTCAACGACCGCCATGGTCCTGTCGTTCGCGCCGCGGTTGGCGTCCACAAGCGCCCGGGCTGCGGCGCCGAGGCTCGCCCGCTTCACCGGGTCGGTCAGCAGCCGAAGCACCTCGCCTTCCAGTTGCCCGGCCACCTCAAGGCGGATGGCCGCCTCTGCCGCCACACACGCGTCGGCGGTCTCCCGGAAGTTGTCCATGTAGGGACCAAAAATAATGGGTTTGCCGAACACGGCGGGCTCGAGGACGTTATGGCCGCCCGTCGGTACCAGGCTGCCGCCCACAAACACCACCGTCGCCAACTGATAAAGCGTCGCCAGTTCGCCAATGGTGTCGAGCACGACGACGTCGGCTGAGGGCTCGGCGTCGATGGCCAATGTCGACCGCCGCTGCGTCTTCCAGCCCTCGTCACGGCACAGGTGCTCGACCTCATCGAAGCGCTCGGGGTGCCTCGGCGCGATCAGCAGCATCGTGGCCGGCACACTGGCCCGCACGCGACGGAAGGCCCGCAGCACCGCAGCCTCCTCGCCGCGCATCGTGCTACCCGCCACCAGCACCGGCCGCGTCGACGGGAGGCGGAAGTATCGCAGCACGCGGTCGCGTCCCCGGACGCCCGCATTGGCATCCACCGCATCAAACTTCAGCGAGCCAGTCACCGTGATGCGCGACGGGTCAGCCCCGATCTCCGCGAATCGCCGCGCGGCCTCGTCACCCTGTACGCAGAGACGATCGACGTGCTGCAGCACCCGGCGCATCAACGGCCGCACGAGGCGATAGCGGGGAAACGACCGCGACGACAGCCGTCCGTTAACCACCAGGGTCTTCACCCCTCGCCGGTGGCACTCGCGCAGTAGCACGGGCCAGAGCTCGGTCTCGACCGTCACAAACAGCCGGGGCTTCACGACATCGAGCGTGCGGCGCACGATGGGCCCGAGGTCGATCGGAAAGAAAAACACCTCGTCGGCCTCGCGCACCGAACGGCGTGCCAGTTGCTGTCCCGCCATGGTCGTGGTCGAGAGCACCAGCCGCAGCTCGGGATACCGCGCGCGCAGGGCCGCCAGCAGTGGACGCACGCTCAGCACCTCGCCCACCGAAACAGCATGCACCCAGATCGACCGGTCACCATCGATGTTGAGCGACACCGGCAGCAGGCCCAGACGCTGAGGCAGGCTGGCCACATACTTGCGATAGCGAAGGGCCTGATAGAGCAGCCACGGCGACGCCAGGAGCAGCGCGACGACCGCAACAATGCTGTAAAGGGTATACATTAAAGGACTTACGTCGCCAAGAGTATACTCCGAGCTCGGAGGTCACGCAACCGCGCAAGCTGGTAGAATAAATCGTTTGTCCGGAGGACTTCTGACATGGCGCTTCGAGTAGGCATCAACGGCTTCGGACGCATCGGCCGCAACATCATGCGCGCGGCCTTGACGCGCGGTGAGATCGAGATGGTCGCGGTCAACGACCTGACCGATGCGGCCACCCTGGCACACCTGCTCAAATACGACTCGGTGCTGGGCAACCTCTCCGCCACCGTCGATGCCGAGGGGGACAGCATCCGCGTCAACGGGCGCCCGTTCCGTGTGCTCTCGGTCAAGGACCCGGCCCAGCTGCCCTGGCAAGACCTCGGCGTCGACGTGGTCTTCGAGTCGACCGGCCGGTTCACCAAGCGCGACGAGGCCGCGCGCCACCTCGGGGCGGGAGCGAAGAAGGTCGTGGTGACGGCACCGGCGACCCAACCTGACATCACGGTCGTGCTTGGGGTCAACGACGCCGAGTATCGTGCGGCGGATCACCACATCATCAGCAACGCCTCCTGCACCACCAACTGCCTGGCCCCCGTCGCGAAGGTCATCGACGACCAGTTCGGGCTGCAGCACGGCTGGATGACCACCGTCCACGCCTACACCAACGACCAGAACCTGCTCGACCTGCCACACAAGGATCTGCGCCGCGCCCGTGCGGCTGCCATGTCAATCATTCCCACAACCACCGGGGCCGCCAAGGCGGTGGGTGAGGTGCTGCCGCGCCTGAAGGGGAAGCTCGACGGTATCGCCATGCGGGTGCCGACCCCGAACGTGTCAGTCGTCGACCTTAACGTGCTCGTCGATCGCGACGTGACCGCCGACGAAGTCAACGCCGCCCTGAAAGCCGCCGCCGAGGGCCCGATGCGCGGTGTCCTCGAGTTCTGCACCGCACCGCTCGTCTCCATCGATTTCAGGGGCAATCCCCATTCGTCCATCGTCGATGCGGCCTACACCAAGGTCATGGGCGGTAATTTCCTCAAGGTCATGGCCTGGTATGACAACGAGTGGGGCTACTCGAACCGCTGCGTCGATCTGCTGAACCGGCTGTTCTAGGACACCCGGCCATGGCCAGATACTCGATTCGCGACCTGCCGCTGCAAGGCGCACGCGCCTTCATCCGCGTCGACTTCAACGTCCCCATCAAGGACGGGGTCATCACTGACGATACGCGAATCACTGCGGCCCTGCCGACGATCCGCTTCGCCCTCGATGCTGGGGCGACGGTGGTGCTGGCCTCCCATCTGGGGAGACCGAAGGGCACCGTCGTCCCCAGGTGCAGTCTGGCCCCTGTCGCTGCGCACCTGTCGACCCTGCTATCGCGGCCGGTGACCTTCGCCGCTGACTGTATCGGCGCGCCGGCCATCCAGGCCGTCGCCGCCGCCCATGCGCCGGGCGGCAGCCGTCTCGTGCTCCTCGAAAACCTGCGGTTCCATCCCGAAGAGGAAGCCAACGCGCCGGACTTCGCCGCAGCGCTGGGCGACCTCGCGGATGTGTATGTCAATGACGCCTTTGGTACGGCGCACCGCGCACACGCGTCGGTCACCGGCATCGTCGCACACGTGTCGGCCGCCGGTGCCGGCCTGCTGATGGAGAAGGAACTCACCTATCTCAGCCTGGTGATGGATGCGCCGGCGCAGCCGTTTGTGGCCGTGATCGGCGGCGCCAAGGTCTCCGACAAGATCGAAATCATCGAGAGCATGCTCGGCCGCGTCGACCGGCTGATCATCGGCGGCGCCATGGCCTACACCTTCTTCAAGGCCCTGGGCATGCCGGTCGGCCGGTCGCTGGTCGAACTCGACAAGATCGACGAGGCCCGACGCATCATGAGCCTGGCGCAGGCGCGCGGCGTGCAGTTGCAACTGCCCGTCGATCACGTCGTCGCGGACCGCATCAGCGCAGACGCGGCCACGGCCGTGCTGACCGTCGCCGACCCGGCTATCGGTGACCGCATGGGACTCGACATCGGCCCGGCCTCGGCCCACGTGTTTGCCGACATGCTGGCCGACGCGCAGACCGTACTCTGGAACGGCCCGATGGGCGTCTTTGAAATGCCCCCGTTTGCCGCGGGCACGATGGCCGTCGCTCTGGCCTGCGCCCGCGTGCACGGCACCACGATTATCGGGGGGGGCGACTCGGTGGCGGCGATCAGGAAGGCCGGGGTTGCCGACCGCATCACCCACATTTCCACCGGCGGTGGCGCCGCCCTCGAGTTCCTCGGCGGTCAGACGCTGCCCGGGGTCGCCATTCTTCCCGTTCGCCCCTGACCCTCGGGCCTTGCCGATGCGCACCCCTCTCATCGCCGGCAACTGGAAAATGCACAAGACGCTGCGGGAATCCGTCGCCTTTGCGACGGCGCTCGCCGCGCGTGCCGGCGCCCTGACCAGCGTCGACCTGCTCATTGCACCCACGGCCCCGGCGCTGGCAGCCGTCGCGGCCGCCGTCGAGGGCCACCGCATCGGCGTGGCCGCGCAGAACATTCACTGGGAACGCGAGGGCGCGTTCACGGGAGAGATGTCGGCACCCATGATCTGCGACACCGGGGCCACCTGGGTCATCGTCGGGCACTCGGAGCGGCGACAGCTGTTCGGCGAGACCGACGAGACCGTCGCGCGCAAGGTGCGCGCCGCACTCACCGCGCGGCTCACCCCCATCGTCTGCATCGGTGAGACGCTTTCGGAACGCGATGCGAATGAGACGCTTGCCGTGCTCGATCGCCAGGTGCAACGGGCGCTCGACGGTGTGACCGGCAGCGAACTGGCCGGGCTCGTGATCGCCTACGAACCTGTCTGGGCCATCGGCACAGGCCGCACGGCCTCGCCTGCGCAGGCTCAGGCGGCGCACGCGCACATCAGGCAGCGGCTGACGCAGTGGTTCGGTGTCGAGGCCTCGGCGGCGTGCCGCATCCTCTACGGCGGCAGTGTCAAGCCCGACAACGCGCGCACGCTGCTCGGCCAACCGGATATTGATGGCGCCCTGGTGGGCGGTGCCAGCCTCGACCTCGACGCGTTCCTCGCCATTGCCGGCGCGGCGACCCGCACCGCCTAGTCGTCGCCCCCCGGCACGAGCCCCTCGCGCCCGGCGTCGGCACTCGTGACGGTCGCCAGGCCGGTCTGCACCATCCAGCCATACAGCACGACGCCAGGTACGGCCACCAGCGTGGTGAACACGTAGAACTGCACGTAGCCCATCGCATCGATGAGCCCGCCCGCTGTAGTCCCCGTCAGCACGCGACCGGCGATGCTGGCCAGGGCCGACAGTAACGCATACTGCGTGGCCGTGAACCGCAGGTGGCAGAGGGCCGACAGGTAGGCCACCACTGCCACACCGCCCAGGCCGCTTGAGAAATTTTCAAAGCCGATGGCCGCGGCCATGCCCGCATTGGAATGCCCCGCCGCCGCCAGGGCGGCGAAGCTCAGGTTCGACGCCGCCATCAGCACAAGACTGATGAACACGGCACGGGTCATCCCCAGCGCCGTATACACCACCCCACCGCTGAACACACCCGCGAGCAGTGCGACAAACCCGATGCCCACGTCGTAGAACGCCACTTCGTCGTTGGTGAAGCCGAGGTCGGCAAACAGGAGTCGCAGCGTGAGGTTGGCGAGCGTATCGCCCACCTTGTGAATCAGCACGAAGGCCAGCACCACCAGCGCACCACGACGCCGCAGGAATTCCGCGAGCGGACTCACAAATCCCCTCAGCGCCTCGACGGCGCCTGTTGCAGGAGCCACAGCTGACCGGCGCAGCGGTTCGCCCATCACGACGCCTGTCAGCATCGCGGGTACCGCAAACACGGTGCATACCGCATAGGCCACCGACCACCCTGCGCGAGCCGCGACGATCAACGCCACCGCTCCGGCGCCGGCGGCGCCGATGCGCCAGCCGTACTGCGACATGCCCGAGCCCACACCCAGCTGGTGCGGGGCGAGCAGCTCGATCCGATAGGCGTCAATGACGATGTCGAAGGTGGCGCCCGCGATGCCGACGAGCAGCGCCGCCGTGGCCAGTTGCGGCAGTGCACTTGCGGGATCGAGGCTTCCCAGATAGGCCACCGCCAGCATCACCGCGAGCCCTGTGGCCCAGAGCCACGAGCGCCGCTGTCCGAATCGGGCCAGGCCGGGAATCGCCACCGCGTCCACGAGCGGCGCCCACAGAAACTTGATGTTGTAGGCGAGGAAGGTCAGGGCAAACGCCGTGACGGCCCCTTTCCTGATGCCGTACTGCGCGAGCCGCGTCGTCAGGGTCGCTCCGATCATGGCGAACGCTAACCCCGACGATACGCCCAGGGCGGCTGCAGCCAGTGGGGCCGGTTCGACGTAGGGCCGCACACCCGCGGGCAGGCGGTCGGTCCACGAGACGCCTGGAACCCGAGGCGGTGGATGTGCGGGTGAGGACATCGCGTGGAATCGATCAGGCCGATGCCGGGGCGAGGGCCGCCAGAGCGGCGGTGACTTCGCGGGCGTTCACGTGGAAGTGCGAGGCGTGCCAGACGACCGCGCCGCGATCCACCAGCATCACCTGGGGCGACTCGTGCCTGATGCCGAAGCGCTCGGCTACCGCCAGTGACAGCGGTCGATGGGCGCGGACGTCGATTACATAGACCGGCGCCGGGTCGTGCTGACCGGCGAGCCACTCGACCAGCGACTCGTGCGCCTGCGCGCTGATGCCGCAGGTCGCGCTGTGCTTGAACAGCAGCATCGGCCGTTGCTGCGAGGCCAGCAGCGCCGCGTCGAGCGCTGCTTCTGACACCAGAGGTTCCATGTGCGCATTGTGCGTCAGCGGCGACGAGCCGTGCAAAAGCGCCTTCGCTATACTGCGCGCATGGGACGAGCGTTCTTTGCCGTGGCCCTCGGGGGGGCCATCGGGTCGATGCTGCGGTATGCCGTCGGCCTCCTGCTCTCGCAGGAGGGCGCCCCCGGGCGCCTGCCCACGTCGACGTTGCTCGTCAACGTGGTCGGCTCCCTAGCGATTGGCCTCGTCAGCGGATGGGTGACGCGCATGCCCGACTCCTCCGGTCCGGAACTGCGGGCCTTCATCGTCACAGGGGTCCTGGGTGGATTCACAACCTATTCGGCCTTCGCGATGGACGCGGTGACCGTCGCGCAGGCAGAGGCCCCCGTGCTGGCCCTGATGTATGTGGGGGCCCATGTCACGCTCGGCATCGGGGCGGCGTGGCTGGGCGCGTGGCTGGCCTCATGACGCGAACCGGCGTGTGGATGCCGTTCCGCGACGCGGCCCGCGTCATCCGGACCGCGGCCCTGCCGAGCCGAGCCGCGTTTCGCCAGTGGCGTCGGTCGGGCGCACGCCCCGAGGGCTTCCCGTCCAATCCAGACCGCGTGTATGCCGACCGATGGAAGGGCTGGGCGCACTTTCTCGGCACGCAATCCGTGCGCGCCCCTGCGCAGGCCCGCCTGTGGCCAGACACCCGAAAGCCGTTTGTGTCGCACCGTGCGTTTGTGCACATCTGCCGCTACGACCTGCGCATTGCCTCGGCGCGTCAGTGGCGCGCCTGGTGCCGCACGCACCGCCGTGAACGCGAGCGCCGCAGGCTGCCGGCCAATCCGGTTGAGATCTATCCCGGGTTCCGCTGGGCCACCGTCACCGGATTTGTCGTCGCCTACGTCGGAGAGGCGCTGCCCTTCTGAGACACCAGTTGACGTCCCGGGACATTCTGCGTTTCACTCACGCCATGACATGTCGAGCCCTGGCAGCATGTGCAGTTGTCACTGTCGGCCTTGCCGCGGGGTTCACCCAGCCCCTGGCGCAGTCGATGACCACGCAGACACCCGGGCCCAGTCCCTACACGGTGGTGCGCGGCTGGCACCAGCCCTTCGCCGAGCCGGGCTTCGCCTTCGGGGGAAACTCCGGAGTGTTCGCCGAATCTCCGGACCGCATCTTCATCGCCCAGCGCGGCGAAACCCGCCTGCCCGACCCGCTGCCGTCGGGCTTCGCCGGCTTTGCGGGATCGATCGGCATCAACGTCCTGAACGCCGTCGACCGTCGCGTGTGGCGCAACTGCCTCTACACGCTCGACAGCCAGGGGCGCGTGCGCGAGCGCTGGACGCAGTGGGATCATCTGTGTCAGGGCGCCAGCGGGCCGGGGCCGCACCGCATCCGCATCAGCCCCTACGACCCGGACCGCCGCGTCTGGGTGATCAACGAGTCGACGCATCAGATCTACGTCTTCTCGAACGATGGCGCACGGTTGCTGCTGACGCTCGGCGAGCGTAATGTGCCGGGGTCCGATGCCACTCATTTTGCCAAGCCGCAGGACGTGGCGTTCCTGCCTGATGGCCGTATTCTGGTCGCCGATGGCCTCGACAACCATCGTGTGATCATTCTCGACAAGGACGCCCGATACCTGGGCGAGTTCGGGGGCTTCGGCAAGGGCCCGGGCCAGTTCAACGGCGTGCATGCGCTGGGCATCGGCCCTCAGGGCCGCATTTTCGCTCTCGATCGGTCCGGCGGGCGCGTCAACGTCTTCCGCACGACCGCTGACCCGGCCAAAGTCGAGGTCGTCGCCAGCTATCCCGGCTTCAGCCTGCCCCTCGACCTCATCGTCAATGACACGGCGATCTGGATGACCGACCTTAAACCGCTGCGCTTCATCAAGCTCGACTTCGAGGGCCGACACCTGTACACCTGGCACGTGCCCTCGGACCTGCCGGACGGCTATCTGGAAGTGCACACGTTCTCAGTCGATTCGGCCGGCAACCTGTACGGCGGCGACAACCAGTACGGCCGCACTCAGAAGTTTGTGCCCCGTCCAGGGGTCGATCCGGCGCTGCTCATCAGCGCTCCCTGGAGAGCCCGCTAATGATCACATCCCCGGGCCGACCGACCCGCGCGTTGATCTGGCTGGGGGCCACGGTGCTCGTGGGCACGCTGGCCCTGGCCACGCGCACGGTCGAGACCCATCCCCGCATTTCCACCACGCTCGTGTGGAACAAGGACATCGCACCAATTCTTCAGCGCAAGTGCTTCACCTGCCACACCCCGTTCAATGTGGCGTTCTCGCTGGCCTCGTTCGCAGATGCCCGTCCCTGGGCGGCGGCTATCCGCGAGGAAGCGCTGGAGCGGCACATGCCCGTCTGGGCTGCGGCGCCGGGCTACGGGCGCTTCGCGAATGATCCGAGCCTGACGCAGAACGAACTCGACCTGATCGTCGCGTGGGCGGATGGGGGTGCCCCGAGTGGCCAGACCCTCGACGAAGAGCAAACACCATCGGTGCCCGTCGCGGTCGAGGCCATGTGGGATGCCGGGCAGCCGTCCTCGACCACCGCACTGGCGGCGTATCAGGTGGCGGCCGGCGCCCCCGCCGCCGTGCATCGCACGGAAGTGACGGCCCCGTTCACGGCCCCGACCCGAGTGCACGGCATCGCGTTCCGCCCCGGCAACCGCAGCGTGGTCCGGTACGCGACGGTGCGCGACGCCCGCACGAACAGGTGGCTGTTCACCTGGACGCCCTGGTCGACGGCGCTGCACCTGCCTGAGAGCGCCGCATTCGTGATGCCCGCGCAGGCGAGACTGGTGGTTGAGGTGGGCTACGTGGGCAGCGAGGCCGCCGTGACCGACGAAAGTCAAGTGGGCTTCTACACCGGCACCGACGGTGGCACAGGCGTGGCGACGGCCGATTCGTTTGCCGCGCCTGCCGTCACCGTGGCCCCGGGCGCAGCCCACGCGCGCACACGCGGCGAGTGGCTGTGGCCAGAGACCTCGGCGCTCCAGGCCCTGTGGATTGACCCGATCGAGGGACTGGTCTCAGTGGACGTGTCGGCGTATCTGCCGGACGGCTCGGTGCGGCCGCTGCTGTGGCTGAGGGAACCCTCGGCCGTCTGGCCGTCGCCGTATGTCTACGAAGATCCGGTGCCGCTCCCGAAGGGCGCCACGCTGCGCGTCACGGCCTACGTGGCCAGCGACGCAACCACCCCGCGTACGGCCACTCCCGCGGTGCATCTCATTCGGATCCCGACCACGGCCAGTACGTTCTGAGTTCCGGAGTTGAGCAGCGCCCCCGGACGGGCGCTAATGACCGCCCGTGACGATTTCGCCCTGCCGCAGCACGCGGAACGTGAAGGAGACGGTCGACAGTTTGCCACCCCGCTGGAACTGGACCCACGCCTTGTAGCGCCCGGCCTTCGGAAACAGGGTGTGGAAGGTGACGTCCGGCCCGCCCCCTTCCTTGATGTCCGTGCCCTCCAGCGTTTCCTCCGGGTGAGCGTGAATGTATTCGGTCAGTTCCTCGTTGACGATGAGCGCATGGCCGAAGGCCCCCAGGTAGCGCTGCAGGTCTCTGACAGGCTGGCCGGTGGCTTCGTCGACAAAATGCAGGGGCAGGTCAAGGTCTTCGGAGGCGACCAGCGACGTCGGGGAGGTGCGCAATTCGGCGATGACGCCGCCCTCGCGCTTGGTCCAGGATGTGTCGAGCGTCAGGGTGGGCACCTGTGCCTGCACGTCGCCGTCGAAGCCGGCGGTGACCACCGGCGTCAGCAGCACCTGTCCGCTGCCGCCCACCGGAAAAAAGTCGGAGATCAGCACATAGTGCCCGGGCTTGGGCAGGGTCACCGTCAGCGCAAACACCCCGTCGGGCTGGCGCACCGGGTGCTCGTGCATGAAGACGGATGTGTCGCGGCTCAGGACGAAGACGTGGTAGGGCATGTCATGCACCACGGCATAGTCGGTCACTGGCGAGCGCGACACGGGGTCTTCCACATGGAACCGGAACGTGGTGGGCTGGCCGGCCCTCACGACCCTCGGAACAGTCTCGACG
>VFZN01000019.1 GCA_016871195.1 Acidobacteriota bacterium
TCGGCAATGTAGCGGTGAGCCTCGAAGCCCCACGCCCACGAGGGGCTGGGCACCGCGAGGCACAGCAGCATCAGCAGCATCAGCAGCAGGGCGCGCATGTCCCGATTGTAGCGGAGCCGCTCAGGGCGTCGGGGCGTCGACCGTCACCTGCATGCCGGCCCAGCCCACGCGACCGCCGCTGTCCGAATAGCGGTAGTCGTTCAGAAAGAAGCGCTGACCTGGCGCCTCGGGGTCGGGCACGACAAACGGAAACCGCGACCACGACAGAAAGGCACGGGCGGTGGGGGTCGCCAGCACGGCAGCCGCATCGGGCCGGGTCAGTCCCGTGTCAACGCCGAATCCAGCCGGCCGGAACCTCGGCTGCGGCCCGAACTGTACCACGCCCTTCTCGTAGCGCCCCCCCTGCGTGATGACCACTTCCCGACGGAAGGGATTCACCAGCACCGGGGTCACCATGAAGGTTGTGCTCTCGGGCAGGCCCGCCCGCACCAGTCCGCGCAGCACGTCCTGACGGGCCCAGAGGTTTGAGCCCCACATCGCAAGGCAGTACACGACCGCCAGGGCCAATCCGGCCTGCACCGGTCGGGCGGCCCGCGCATGCCCCGCACGTTCGCGGCGGAACGACCACCACAGGCCCCCGCCCAGCAGCAGATACATCCACGGGTCGACGATGTAGAGGGCGTCGCCGTAGAACCAGCGCGACGAGAACGGCATCAGCAGCCGGACGCCGTAACTGTTCAGATAGTCGAGGCCGACGTGGGAATAGACGCCCGCGACCGACAGCAGCAGCCAGTCGCGCCACGCCATCGGCTGTCCCCGGCGTCGCGCCCACCAGCCGGTCGCCAGCGTCAGCAGCACGGGCAGCAGCAGCTGCGCGACGACCCCATGCGTCCACCCCCGACGGAACGACACGGGCAGCGTGTCGGTCAGGAACACCGCGACGTCAACGTCGGGCAGGTTGGCGGCGATCATCAGCACGCCCATGGCAAAGGGCGTTCGTCGGGCGAGACCAGCCCGGCCCATAGCCGCGCCGGCCAGGGTATGACACAGGTTATCCACGCGTCGCCTTCATGCCGGCCTAGGCATCCTTCACCGTGATCGCGTCCGACCGCAGATCCTTGCGCAGTACCTTGCCGACGTTCGACTTCGGCAGGTCGTCGCGGAAGACCACGATCTTCGGCACCTTGTAACCGGTAAGGGTTTCGCGGCAGTGGGCGCGGATGTCTTCGTCGGTCAGCGACGCATCCTTCCGCACGACGTAGGCCACCACCCACTCGCCGGTGTCCTGGTCAGGCACACCGACGACCGCGCAGTCGAGCACTCCGGGATGCGAGGCGATGGCCGCCTCCACCTCGTTCGGATAGACGTTGAATCCGCTGACCAGAATCATGTCCTTCTTCCGGTCGACGATAAAAAAGTAGCCCTCGTCATCCATCTGGGCGATATCGCCGGTATGGAACCACCTGTCACGCAGGGCCTGCGCGGTCTCCTCGGGTTTTTCCCAGTAGCCCTGCATCACCTGCGGGCCCCGCACGACCACTTCACCCGGTGTCCCCACCGGCACATCCCGCCCCTCATCGTCGACCAGCCGCACATCGGTGCCGGGCACCGGCACACCGATCGATCCGCGCTTGACCCGATGGAACGGGAGCAACGTGACCACCGGCGAGGTTTCGGTGAGGCCATAGCCCTGATAGATCGGGGTGCGGGTGACCTGTTCCCATCGGTCCGCGACGGCAGGGACCAGCGCCATGCCCCCCGCGACCGACCCCGTAAAGCCCCACTCGCGCCGGGCGGTGAACCAGGGCTCGTGCATCAGTGCGGCAAACAGCGTGTTGACCCCCGTGAACCACGTGAAGCGCTCGCGCTCGAGCAGCACCCTCAGGTTGGAGAGGGGGCGCGGGCTGGGAGACAGCACGTTGCGGCCGCCGATGACCCAGAAGAGCATGAGGTTCGCCGTGAAGGCGAAGATGTGATAGAGCGGCAGCGCGGTGAGAATCGCATCGCCGGCGGGCAGCAGCCAGGGCCGCCACACCTGCAGGCACTGCTCGATGTTTGCCAGCAGATTCCCGTGCGTGAGCATCGCCCCCTTGGCCACCCCGGTGGTGCCCCCGGTGTATTGCAGGGCGGCAAGGCTATCGTGATTCAGGGTGCGGGCGTAGGCCGTGGCGTCGGTACCGGCAGCCACACGCTCCTGGCCCTGCGCCATGGCGTGCGTGAAGGTGTCGTGCGGAAAGGTGACCGCCGGAATCATCCGCCGCACGTATTTCTGGACGCCCCACACCAGCCACCGCTTCACGGTGGGCAGCAGGTCGCTCAGCGTGACCACCACCACACGACGGATGGTAGTGACCGGCAGCACCTCAGCCACGCGGTCGGCAAACAGGTCAATCGTGACCAGCCCCGTGGCACCGCTGTCGACAAACTGCTTGGCCATCTCAGGGGCCGTGTAGAGAGGGTTGGTGTTCACTATCACCACGCCGGCTTTCAGGGCGCCGAACACCACCACTGGATACGCGAGGCAGTTGGGCATCTGAATCGCAACCCGGTCGCCCTGGGCAAATCCGGCGACGTCGCGCAGATACACGGCGAATGCATCCGAGAGGGCGTCGACCTCCTCGAAGCGCAGTCCGCCCTGCACGCCATTTGGCAGCCCCAGCGCACATGCCTCACGTGAACGGAACCGGGACGCCGACTCGCGAATGAGGGCCGGCAGGTGGGGATGAGGGCGCGGCGGCAGGTCCGGGGCCGTCTGCGCATGGTAGACGGCGGTCCAGGGACGGGCGTTCATGAACACTCACCTTACCTGCACACGGGGCTGGTTCGGGAGATCTTTATAAACAGCCCCGCACGGCGCCGGACGCGGGCCATCGGCATCTGAACGCCAACAATATGCCACATTAGCCTCCAATCAGGCCACTGTGGCATGTTTTCTGATTCATTCGCCACGAAATTGACCAGCCAATTGCACGCTGCCTCTCATTTCGTGCATGATTGGCATGTTTTTCGTTACACCACGTCGCCGGGCCTCCCGCCTGAAACGATGTGGTGCCCGACGCACCGCGCAGACAGACGAGAGGGAGCAGAGACGCTATGGGAGCCGGAGTTCTGAAAGACGCCGTGGCAGGGATCAACACGTGGGCGACGCAGGGCCTGCGCCAGACGGGCCCGATGCTGAAGGTGGGTGAGGCGTACGGCACGCTGGCCTTCAGCGACAAGACGCAGCAGGCGCGGCTGCCCAAGGCGGTCTACCGGTCGCTGCGCGACACCATCACACACGGCAAGGCGCTCGATATTTCGACCGCAGATGCCGTGGCGACGGCACTCAAGGACTGGGCCCTCGAGCACGGCGCCTCCCACTTCACGCACTGGTTCCAGCCGATGACCGGCGTAACCGCCGAGAAGCACGACAGCTTTTACAACCCCACGGGCGACGGGCGCACGCTGGCCGAGTTCAGCGGCAAAGAACTGGTCCGCGGTGAACCCGACGCCTCGAGCTTCCCCTCAGGGGGCATGCGGTCGACCTTCGAGGCACGCGGCTACACGGCGTGGGATCCGACCAGCCCGCCCTGGATTCTGATGAACGGCAACAATGCGACGCTCGTCATTCCGACCGCGTTTGTATCGTGGACCGGCGAGGCGCTCGACAAGAAGACGCCGCTGCTGCGATCGATGGAAGCCCTGTCGACCCAGGCCGTCCGCGTGCTGCGGCTGTTCGGCTCGACCGCGTCGCGCGTGACGGCCACCTGCGGTCCCGAGCAGGAATACTTCCTCATCGACCACAACTTCTACTTCGCCCGCCCCGACCTCATCAACGCGGGCCGTACGCTGTTTGGCGCGCGCCCACCCAAGGGTCAGGAACTGGAAGACCAGTACTTCGGCTCGATTCCCGAGCGTGTCCTGGCCTGCATGGCCGAGGTCGAAGCCGAACTCTATCGCGTCGGCGTTCCGATCAAGACTCGCCACAACGAAGTCGCGCCCTCGCAGTACGAAGTGGCGCCCATCTTTGAGAGCGCCAATGTCGCCACCGACCATCAGATGATGACGATGGAGACGCTCAAGCGCGTGGCTCCCCGCTTCGGTCTGGCCTGCCTGATTCACGAGAAGCCGTTTGCCGGCGTCAACGGCTCGGGTAAGCACGTGAACTGGAGCATGAGCGACGACCACGGCAACAACCTGCTCAACCCGGGGGACACGCCGCACGACAACATGCAGTTCCTGTTCTTCTGCACGGCCGTTATCCGGGCCGTCGACACGTTCCAGGGCCTGCTGCGGATGGCCGTGGCGCACGCTGGCAACGACCACCGACTGGGCGCCAACGAAGCCCCGCCGGCCATTCTCTCGGTGTTCCTCGGCGACATGCTGACCGACATCTTCGAGCAGGTGGAAAAGGGCGGCGCCAAGCGCACCAAGTCGGGCGGCCTGCTCGACATGGGGGTCTCGGTCCTGCCGAAGCTGCCGCGCGATGCCGGCGACCGCAACCGCACCTCGCCGTTTGCCTTCACCGGCAACAAGTTCGAGTTCCGTGCCGTCGGGTCGACACAGAATGTGGCCTTCCCCTCCACCTGCCTGAACGTCGCGGTCGCTGAATCGCTCGATGCCATGGCCTCCGAGCTCGAGAAGATGCTTGCCGGCCGCAAGGGGGCCGCCGCCTTCAACGAGGCCGTCGCCGCGTTGCTGAAGAAGACGGTCAAGGCCCACAAGCGCATCATCTTCAACGGCAACGGCTATGCCGATTCCTGGCAAAAGGAAGCGGCCACGCGCGGGCTGCTGAACCTGAAGACCACCGTCGATGCCCTGCCCGAGATCGTCAAGCCCGGCGTGGTGCGCACGTTCGAGAAGTTCAAGGTGCTGAGCGAGCGCGAGCTGCACGCCCGCTATGAAGTCAATCTCGAGAACTACAGCAAGACCATCAACGTCGAGGCCCAGCTGATGGTGCTCATGGCCAACCGCTATATCCTGCCCGCGGCGCTCGAGTATCAGAAGCGCGTCGCCGAGAGCGTGTCGGCCGCCAAGCAGGCCGGTGTGGCCAGCAAGGAAGGTGGCAAGCACCTCACACGCATCGTCGGACTGGTCGATCGATTCCGTGCACTGACCGAGACCCTGTCGACGGCCCTCGACCACGGCAGTCCCTCGGCCGAGAAGCACGCTCGCTACATGCGCGACAAGATCGTGCCGATGATGGGTGCACTGCGCGAGGTCGGCGACCAGATCGAGCTGCTGATTCCGCACGAACTCTATCCGCTGCCGACCTACCGCGAGATGCTGTTTGTGAAGTGACGCAGGACGGCCCGCCCTGCCTCGACGGCGACCGACGACACCCGCGCGGCACTGTGCCGCGCGGGTTTCGTTTTATGATGAACTCGGCCTGTGCCGTCCGAACCTTATTCCCATGACCAAACTCGTCACCACGCTGTCGCTGCTCACCGCGCTCACTGCCTTCACCGCTGCCTGCAACGGGTCGTCCGGCGGGTCGCCCACGACGCCGACGTCGACCGATACCGCGGCCTACAGTTCCACCGACCTGCGCGTCGGCAACGGGGCCACGGCTGTGGCCGGACAGCGCGTCACAGTCAACTACACAGGGTGGCTCTATAGCGCCTCGGCCAGCGAGAACAAGGGCAATACCTTCGACAGTGGCCGCGGCACCAGCTTCCAGCTCGGCACGCTGATCGCCTGCTGGAATCAGGGCATTCCCGGCATGCGCGTCGGCGGGCTGCGCCGACTGGTGTGCCCCCCGAATGTGGCGTACGGCAGTTCGTCACCGGGCGCCGGCATTCCCGCCAACGCCACGCTGCTCTTCGAAGTCGAACTCGTCTCGGTGCCGTAGGCGCGGCACGCTGACGCGGGCCGGGACCACGTTACGGCAGCTGCCAGGCCTCGCGCAGCCGGTCGTAGGCCGCGCGGGGCAGCTGCACCACCACAGGCGCGCGGTCGGGCGACAGCCAGCGCATCGCGTCGACCAGGGCATCGGCACTCATCGCCGTGCAGCCCGCGGTGCCCCGCCCCGAGGGGTGTGCAATGTGCAGGAAGATGCACGAACCGCGTCCCGCCACGGCCGGCGTGTTGTAGTTGACCACGACACCCCAGCGATACTCCTCCCCCACCTCGCGCATCTTCTCTGAGCTGCCCCAGTCGGGCACGGCTACGCTGCGCCGATTGACAATCGTGTTGTATCCGCGCGACTGCACATCGTCGATGCACTCGACGCCTTCGGTGACGGGAAGATAGGGCAAGGCGAGCTGTGATGCGGTGGCGTCCGTGGCGGGCGCGTACCCGAATGCGGTACCGATCGGAAACACTCCCGCCGGCGCGCGTCCGTCTCCCTCGCGCTTGACGGGGCCCTGCACCACAGGCGTGGCGAGGGGGTCCCAGGCGAGTCCGTTGCGTCCGACCACAATCGCCACGCCACTGCCAGTGGCCGTCCACGGTGCGGTGGCGGCCAGACGTTCGAATCGGCGCAGTTCACCGCCGACCGTGTTCCAGTCAGGCGTAATCACCAGCAGCAACTGACGGGCGGTCCTCAGCAGGGGCGGGGGTGCGGCTCCCTGCGGTGATGGTGCCTGCGCGAACACCACTGACGACGGCAGGGCCCCCAGCCACAGGCTTACGAGTGCCCAGCGGACAGGACCGGCAAGACGAGTGCGAAGCATCATGGGGCAGGCGTCCTAGGAGTCGGAGGGCCGACGGTGCGCGAGGCGCGCCATCACCTGGGTGTAGACCTCGTCCCAAGTATCGGCACGTGGACCAGGCAGGTGCCGGTTGGTTGAACTGGTGAACACGATCGTGTCATGACCGTGGTGCCGCAGGTGCTCGACGTTGCGCGGAGAATCTTCGAGATAGAGGTCGGCTCCAACGGCGGCCTTATCCGCGAGGAAGCACAAGTCCCAGTAGGGAATGTCGTGACCATCGAGCCAGTCGACCGTCTGCTGCACCGCCGCGCGATGAAAGTGTTTGAGCAGCAGGCGATGCGTGATGATGCGGATGCGCACACCGTGATCCGACAGGCGCCGCAGCACCTGAGGCGCCCCGGGCATCGGCTTGAGCACACGAAACAGGTCGCGCTGCAGTACGGCAAACTGATGCAGCTTGGGATAGCCACCGGGCACCGACCCCAGCCCCCACTCGGGCAGGTCCCACGACACCTCGTCGGGCAGTGACTCGGCACTCACGCCGAGCCATTCGGCCGCGATGGGCTTGAGGCCCGGATAAAAATCAGCGCACGTCCCGTCGAGATCGACCCCGAGAATGAATGGTTCGGGCATGCCCGAGACCTTACACTGGAAACCGCCCGCGTGCGAAGCTGGCCCTACGATGGCCCTACGATTTCCCTCGCGGCAGAGCGAATGCCACGATGTGGCGGCCGGCTGCCGACCCAAGAAAACTGCCCCCGCCCGCTGCGACTACGACATACTGGCGGCCGTCCTTGCCGAGGAATGTCATCGGCACCGAATGGGCCGCCGCGTCAAGTTCTGTCTCCCACAGCAACGCTCCTGTCGAGGAGTCAAACGCCCGGAAGTAGCGGTCGATCGAGGCGCCGACAAACAGGACGCCTGACTGGGTCACCATCGGCCCTCCGATGTTCGGGGCGCCGGTGTAGAACGCGGTCACCGCCACGGCCGGAGGGGCGAGTTCCGGAGAGCGCGCGATCGGCAGCGTGGGAATCGATGCCGCGCCGGCCAGGATGATGAGCCGCGAGCAGACGGTCGACAGGACCGGTCGACGAATGAAGCGATCGGTCACCATCGTCAGGCGCCCTGCTTTCCAGGGGCGGCCGGTGTGGCGGGGGTGGCCGGGGCCGCGGGAGGGGCCGGCATCACCGGTGCCCCTTCCCCAAATCTTCTGGATGCCGCCGGTGATGAGGCGGTCGCCCTCGGCGAGCCCGGACTGCACGATGTCGTCGTTGCCCACAAGCGCACCGAGCGTCAGCCCCTGCTGCCGGGCGATGAAGCCTTGCCCCTCGGGCTGCATCACGAACGCAAAGTACTGACCATTGATGCGGGATAGCGCCGTCAGCGGCACCGTCACCGCCGGTGCGGTGGCCCAGATCACCTGGACGCGCACCAGCAGCTCGGCGCGGAATTGCCCGCGGCCGTCGCGCAGGGCCACCTTGGCGAGCACCGTCTGCGTCGGCTCGACCGTGGGCGACACGTACGACACCCGGTTGCTGGCAAGGGTGGTGCCGCGGTCGTCGACGATGCGCGTGGGCAACCCTCCCTGCAGGGCGGCGGCCTGCTGCACCGGCACGCTGACGTAGGCCTCGAGGGACTCGTTGTCGTCGACCACGGTCAGGGTGCTCGCGCGCGTGACGCGATCACCGGTACGCACCGGCACGTCGCCGATGACGCCGGCCGACGGGGCCACCACGCGGTAGTAACTGAGGTCGGTACGCGTCTGGGCGATCTGCTCGTCGACGACCCGCAGGGCGGCCTCGGTACTGCGCTGCAGCGTTTCGGCCTGCTGCAGATCGCGCTGACTGAACGCCCCGGCCCCAAACAGCGTGCGGGCCCGCGTCAGCTCCTGCTGGGCGTGATCGACGTCGGTCTGCCGCAGGGCCCGCGTGCTTTCCAGGGTGCGCAGCGCCGCCCGCGGCAGCGCCGCCCGCGGCAGCGCCGCGTCGACCTCGAACAGCACGGCGCCGCGTGCGACGCGGTCGCCCGAGGCCACGGCAATGCGGGTGAGGAACCCTTCCACCTGTGGCTGAATGGTGACGGACGTGCGCGACTTGAGCACCGCCACAAACTCGCTGGACTGCTCGACAGGACGCACCGCCACCACGACCGACTCGACCGGCATGGGGGGACGTCCCCCGGCGGCGCCGCCCGGCGATGCGGCACCAGGAGCCGCGCTTGGCGCCCCGCCTCCACACGCCACCATGGCACTGCCCAGGACGGACACGACGCACATTCGAACGGCAGACACGCGCACAGACCCCTGACCTCCGCATCCGTGCTCGAAGAATGCCGACACAGCGCACACGGCAATCTCTGATGATAGTGGCCCGTCGCCAGTGGCGTAAAGTAACGGCTATGCATCGCGATTGCGGGAGCCTCTGTCCATGACACGCCTGCCCGATGAACTCGTGGGCTATTCGCGGGGCATGTTCAGCAACTGGTGCTGGCATCGCCCGCTGCAGCTCATGATCGACGCCGGTGAGGGCGTGCAGCTGGCCCTCGGCACCCATGTTTTCGCCGTATCGGTGCTGGCCATCACCCACGGACACTCGGACCATGTCCTGGGTCTGCCTGGGCTTATTGCCGCGCGCCGATTCAGCAAGGGGGCTACCGACAAGCCGCTGACCGTGGTGTATCCCGAGGGGTCACGAGGGGTGCTGGCCGTGCGGCAGTGGCTCGACACCGCCTTCGCTGGCGTGACATTTCCGGTGCTGTGGCAGCCGATGCAGAGCGGCGACCGCGTCGCCTTGGGCGGTGGCCGCACGCTGGAGGCGACGACCGCGGTGCACACCCCCGGAGAACCTGCACTTGCCTATCGCGTCACGGAAGAGCGCCGGCAGCTGCGACCCGAATTTCGCGACTGGACGCGCGACGCCATCGAGGCCGCGGCACGGGCTGGCGACCGCGAGCGGATGACCGAGATGGTCACCCACGTGCGATTCGCCCACTCGGGCGATGCGATGCCGCTTGACCCCGTGTGGGTGGCCGGCGCCGATGTCCTGGTGCATGATGCGACGTTTCTTGTCGAGGCCGATCGGCGTGAGCGCATCCATGCCACGACCGACGAGGCCCTGCAGGTCGCCGCGACTGCCGGGGTCGCCCAGATTGTGCTGCAGCATCTGTCGGTGCGCTACTCGCGGCCGTCCAGCCTGGATGCACTGCGCACGCAGGTGTCCGCGCATCCGATCGCGCATGCATGGCTGCTCGACGACCACCGCCTCGTGCCGCTCACTGACGCAGCGGCGGCTACGCTTGGATAGAATGCAGGCTGTATGTCTTCGCTGACGCGCGACGAGGTGCGCCGCATCGCCGACCTAGCGCACCTGGCGCTCTCAGAGGATGAGCTGGCTCGTTTTACGCCCCAGCTGAGTGCCATGCTCGCCATGGCGGCCTCGCTGGCGCAGCTCGACACCACCGGCATCGAACCCACCACGCAGGCATTGGCGCTGCCCACCGAACGAGACGACCAGGCACAGACGTCACTCGATCGCCCGTCGGCACTCGCCGCTGCGCCGGATACCGCCCTCGAGGCCGGCCTCTTCAAGGTGCCGAGGGTGCTGTGACGCCGACTCCCTCCGCACATCCCTCCGCACGGTCGATCGCAGACGACATCAGGACAGGGCGCCGCACCGCCGTCGAGGTCTGCGCGGCGTCGCTCGCCGCCATTGCCTCGAACGACCCTCGACTGACGGCGTTTGTCACCGTGACCGGCGAGCGCGCCCTCGAGACGGCGGCGCGCATCGACGCCGATCGGGCCCGCGGCGCGGGCCTCGACCGGCCGCTGCTCGGCGTGCCCATGGCGGTGAAGGACAACCTCTGCACCGCCGGCGTGCGCACAACGGCCGCCTCGCGGGTGCTGGCCGACTATGTGCCGCCCTACTCGGCCACCGTGATCACGCGGCTCCAAGAGGCCGGCGCCGTGGTGATCGGCAAGACCAACCTCGATGAATTCTCGATGGGGTCGTCCACCGAACATTCAGCCCTCGGCGCCACACGCAACCCCTGGGACGAAGCCCGCACCCCCGGCGGCAGCAGCGGCGGGTCGGCCGCCGCGGTCGCCGCCGGCATGGTGCCCGCGGCCCTGGGCTCCGACACCGGCGGTTCGATCCGGCAGCCCGCAGCGTTCTGCGGGCTGGTCGGACTCAAGCCGACCTATGGCCGCGTCTCGCGCTACGGCCTCATCGCGTTTGCCTCATCGCTCGATCAGGTGGGCCCGATGACCCGCACCGCCGCCGATGCGGCGCTGGTGCTCGAAGCGATCGCGGGACACGACCCACACGATGCCACCTCGTCCCATGAACCGGTGCCGTCGCTGCGCGCGGCGCTCGGTCGCGGGGTGGTGGGCCTGCGCATCGGCGTACCGCGGACGCTGCTGCAGGACGGCGTGGACCAGGGCATCCTCAACGGATTCGACGCCGCGCTCGCGCGCTGGACGGCCGCTGGCGCGCAGCTGGTCGACATCACACTGCCGCACACGGCACACGCCGTGCCGGTCTATTACCTGATTGCCACCGCCGAGGCGTCATCAAATCTGTCGCGGTATGACGGTGTTCGCTATGGCGCCCGCGCGTCGCTGACCCGCGAGCAGGGCCTGCGTGATGCCTACATGCTCACGCGTGCCCAGGGGTTCGGCGACGAGGTCAAGCGCCGCATCATGCTCGGCACCTACGTGCTGAGCCACGGCTACTACGAGGCCTACTACCTGAAGGCGCAGCAGGTGCGCACCCTGTTGCGGCGCGACTACGACGACGCCTTCGGACTGTGCGATGTCGTGGCGATGCCGACGACCCCGTCGCCGGCCTATCGCCTCGGCGAAAAGACAGACTCACCTCTGCAGATGTATCTGGAAGACATTTTCACCGTCAGCGCAAACCTGACGGGCCTGCCTGCCCTCAGTGCGCCAGCCGGCCTGACCTCGGACGGGCTGCCCGTCGGCGTGCAGCTGATGGGGCGGATGTTTGACGAGGCCACACTGCTGGCCGCCGCTCAGGTCTTGGAAGACTGAGCGGCCGACCACGTGTCCATTAGCGGATATCGAAGACCGCCTTGAAGTCGGGGAGGTCCCACTCGACCAGGCGCGACCGTACTTCCTGCATCGCCACACGTTCAGCCTTTGGCTTCCGTGCGGGCGTCGAGGATGCCGGTGCGGCCACGGCCGCCGCCTCGCCCGTTGCTGGCTCGAGACGCGACTTGGCACCGCGCCGCAGCTGCTTGGCCCGGAGTGCCGCCACATCGACGAAGAGGAAGCGGCTTTCGATGACCTGCGCCTCGGGTCGCACCTCAGGCTCGGGGGTCACCTCGGACTCGGGGTTCGGGTCGGTCGACTGGATGGGCTGATCAACTTCTGACATAGCCGTCAAGAGTAACACGACGACCCGCGCAGGGAAAAGACACCGGGGGACCGGCCATCCGGCCGACTCCCCCGGGCGCGTCGTCGCCTACGAGGCGACGGCGATGTCCACCGTGCGCGGCCGGGCTTCCTCGCGGAACGGCAGGCGCACGGTCAGCACCCCCTGCCTGAACTCTGCCGCGATCCGGCCGGCATCGACCGTCGCCGGCAGCGAGAACGATCGGCTGAATGTGCCATACGCCCGCTCGATGCGGTGATACTGGTCGCGCTTCACTTCTTGGTCGAACTTGCGCTCGCCACTCAGGGTGAGCACGTTGTTCTCGACCGTCACGGACACGTCCTCCTTTCGGAGGTCGGGCAGCTCGGCCTTGAGCACCAGCTCCTTCTGCTCAGTCTGGAAGACATCCACGGCCGGCACCCACTGGCTCAGCGTCTGCTGGTCACGGGGCCCGATCTCGTCAAACAGCCGGTGCATCCGGTCCTGCAGCACAGCGAGGTCACGGAACGGTTCAAATCGGGTCAAGGTCATCTGAGGGTCTCCTTCAGTTCCGCGTGCGACGCACGCAGGAACAATGTAACATCATACTGCGCCTATGTAAATAATATTTTATTAGTGTCTGACACTCATATCAATAGGGTCATTCACATCCGCGCCCACCCGGAGATTCACGGGCCGTCCCATTTACAATCGGGGCGTGGCGCCTTCCCCCCCCACCGTCTCCGAGGCCGTTCTGGCGCGTGAGGTGCAGCGCCTCCTCGAGGACCTCGCCCTGCAGCGACCCGGCCAGCGCTCACTGGTCGCCGGCGAATGCATCCCACCCGTCGACGTACTCGCCTCGCCCCAGGCCGTGCAGGTGGTCGTCGATGTCCCGGGCGTTTGCCTCGAGGCCCTGCGCATCGCCATCGTGCAAGACGTGGTCATCATCGTCGGAGAAAAATACCGAACGGCCCCGACACGCACACCGGTCAGTGCCCACCTCATCGAGCGTGATTTCGGTCGATTCGTGCGCGTGGTGCCACTGCCGGCGGCCGTCGATGCCTCGCGCGCGAGGGCCACACTGGCACGCGGTGAACTGCGGGTCACCGTACCAACCCTGACAGACCTGCGCGGGCGCGTGTATCCCGTGCCGATCGAGCGCGGCGCATGATTCGCCTGCTGTTCATCGGCGACATCTTTGCCCGCTCCGGTCGGGACATCGTGCGACGGGCCCTGCCCGCCCTCGTCCGATCGCACCAGGTCGAGCTGGTCATCGCCAATGGAGAAAACGCGGCCGGCGGTGCCGGACTGCAGCGCGAGCAGGCCCTCGACCTCTTCCGCGCCGGCGTGCATGTCATCACCGGTGGCAATCACATCTGGGACAAGCGTGAACTGCTGACCTACATCGCCCAGGAACCCCGCATCGTCCGTCCCGGCAACTATCCCGCGGGCACACCCGGGGCAGGCGCGGTCGTCGTGCACACCGCAGGCGGCGTGCGTGTCGGCGTCATCAACCTGATGGGCCGCGTGTATCTCTCGACGCTCGACGACCCGTTCGCGGCAGCCGATCGGCTGCTCGACGCCACGGCCGCCGAGGGCGCCAAGGTCACGCTGGTCGACTTCCATGCCGAGGTGACGTCCGAGAAGATTGCCCTCTGCTGGCATCTCGAGGGCCGCGCCACCGCGGTGGTCGGCACGCACACGCATGTGCAGACCGCCGATGAGCGGCTCCTCCCGGGCGGCACCGCCTGCATCACCGACGTCGGCATGACCGGTCCGCACAACGGGGTCATCGGTATGGATCGCGCGGGCGTCATCGCACGCTTCCGCACCGGACTCCCCGGGCGCTTCGCACCAGCCGATGGAGACATCCGCCTGCACGGGGTGCTGATCGATGCGGATGAAACCACAGGCCGCGCCTCGGCTATCACGCGCGTCGCCCTGAACGAGGTCGATGTCGCTCGTCTCACCGCCGAGGGACCGGCCGCATGACGCCGCTGCCGTTCGACGATGACCCGGCCGATGACGTGACGTCGCCCCGCCGGCCACCGCGAGGCCGCAGGCCGTCGACGCCCGTGCCTCCGGCGGGCTCACCCGCACTCCAACCCCCTGCCCCACCGGCCACCCCCCAGGCCGTGCTTCCTGCCGCCGCGTCACCCGTCACGACGCCGGCCGCCAGCCGCCGCAGGGTGCTGTCGGTCACGGCACTGACGGCCGAGCTGCGTGCACGGCTCGAGTCCGGGTATCCCGACATCTGGGTCGATGGCGAACTGTCGAACGGCCGCATGTGGTCGTCCGGGCACTATTACTTCCAGCTGAAAGATGCGACGGCCCAGATTCGCGGCGTGATGTTCCGCACCCATGTCAGCCGACTGCGCTTCGTGCCGCAGGACGGCATGCAGGTACTCGTGCGCGGGTCGCTCAGCGTGTACGAGGCGAAGGGCGAATATCAGCTGGTGGCTCAGCACATGGAACCACGCGGCGCAGGGGCTCTCCAGCTGGCCTTCGAGCAGCTGAAGCAGCGCCTGCAGGACGAAGGCCTGTTCGCACAGGCGCGCAAGCGCCCGCTGCCCGCCCTGCCGCGGCGCATTGGCATGGTCACGTCGCTCGATGGGGCCGCCCTCCGCGACATGCTCACGGTGCTGCTGCGGCGTCATCCGAACGCCCAGGTGCTGATTGCGCACTCGCGGGTGCAGGGCGACGGGGCGGCCGCAGAGATTGCGCAGGCCCTCGCACGCCTGACGCAGGTCGCGGATGTCGACGTGGTGATCGTCGGCCGGGGCGGCGGCTCGCTCGAGGATCTGTGGGCCTTCAACGAGGAAGTCGTGGCCCGGGCCATCGCCGCCTCGCCCGTGCCTGTCATCTCGGCCGTGGGCCATGAAACCGACGTCACCATCGCCGACTTCGTGGCAGACCTGCGCGCCCCGACACCGTCGGCGGCCGCCGAACTGGTGCTGCAGAAGTCTGACGAGCGGGCCGCACAGATTCGCCGATGGCGCGAGCGCCTCGCGTCGACGATGGCCGCACGCCTCGCACGAGACGCCCACCGTCTGCACCGGGCCTCGTCGCATCCGGCGCTGGCCGGCCTCCCCCTGCGGCTGGCGCTGCGTGCCCGTCGCCTGGATGATCTGCTCGCGACCGCTGACCGCGCTCTCAGGACGGCCGTCGCGGCACGACTCCGCCGGCTGGGACAGGCCACACGCCTCGTCGCGCACCACGACCCCCGACACCGCCTGGCGCGCGGCCAGACGGCGCTGGCCGGGCTGGATGGCAGGCTCCGCGCAGGCATCGAGGCCCGCCGGCAGCGCCTCAGGCGACAAATCGAGCGGAGTGCGGCACACCTGCATGCCCTGAGTCCGCTCGGCGTGCTCGGGCGCGGCTACGCCGTGTGCTGGGATGGCACGCGGCGTCGCGTGATTCGCGCCGCCAGTGACGTGCAGCCGGGTGATGCCGTGCGGGTCACCCTGGGTACCGGCGAACTCTTCGCACGCGTCATCCCCCCCGACGTCACCGACGACAGTTAGAATGGAGCTCACCGATGGACGGCAGCATCCGAGATTTTGAAACCGCCCTCGCCGAGCTCGAGTCGGTGGTCAAGCGACTGGAAGATGGCGACCTGCCGCTGGAAACGTCGTTGGCCCTGTACGAGCGCGGCGTGGTGCTCTCGCGCTACTGCCACGACCGGCTGCAGGCGGCCGAGCGGCGCATCGAGGTGCTGAATGAACGCGGCGACATCACCGCAGCCCCCGAGGGCCTGGGGCTCTCCGACGAGGACGAGGGGGACTAACCGCTCGTGTCGCTCGACGGGTATCTCGAGGTCCGGAGTCAGGCGGTCGATGCGGCGCTCGCCCTCGCGCTGGCGCGCTCGCCCGCGCCGCCCGTCATCATCGCGGCGATGCAGTACTCACTGCTCGGGGGCGGCAAACGCCTGCGGCCCCTGCTGGCTCTGGCGGCATGTGAAGCCACACACCGGGCGTTCGGCCCCGACGCCTGGGCCCCCGCAATGCCGGCCGCCTGCGCGGTCGAGATGATCCACACCTATTCACTGATTCACGACGATCTGCCGGCCATGGATGGCGATGCGATGCGCCGAGGGCGGGCGACCTCGCACGTGGTGTTCGGCGACGGCATGGCCATTCTGGCCGGTGATGCCCTGCAGGCCGAGGCCTTCGCGACCCTGGCGCGCGCAGCCGATGGCGCCACGCCCGCGATGGCGGTTCGCGTGGTGCAGGCCCTGCGGGTCATCGCCGATGCGGCGGGGCCCGTCGGCATGGCGGGTGGACAGGCCATTGACCTGGCGCATGATCCGGCCCACCGCCCTTCGCAGGACCTGGCGATGCCGGCCCCCAGCGGATCGATGCCGGTGCTGGACGCCGACGGGCTCACCGACATGCATGCCCGGAAGACCGGCGCACTGATTCGCGGCTCGGTGGCCGCCGGGGCCATCCTCGGCGGGGCCGGCGCCCCGACGCTCGCGCATCTCGACACCTATGCCTCGGCCGTCGGCCTGGCGTTCCAGATCGTTGACGACATTCTCGACGTCGAGGGCGCATCGGCAGACCTCGGCAAGACCGCAGGCAAGGATGCCGCGTCGGGCAAGCCCACCTATGTGGGGTTCTACGGCGTGGACGGCGCGCGACAGCGTGCGGCCGACTGCCTCGCGCGCGCGGGAGACGCGCTGGCCGCCGCCGCAGTTGACGGGCGCTACCTGCAGCAGCTGGCCACGTGGGTCGTGGAGCGGCGTGCATGAAAGTGCCGCGCATGCGCCTCGATGCGCTGCTGGTGCACCGCGGCCTTGTCGAATCGCGGGAGAAAGCCCGTGCCCTCGTTCTGGCCGGTCAGGTCGATGTCGACGGGCACGGTGCGCAGAAGGCCGGCACCATGATCGACGTGCACGCCGACGTGCGCGTCATCGGCCCCGACCATCCGTGGGTCAGCCGCGGCGGTCTCAAGCTGGTCCATGCGCTCGACACCTTCGGACTCGATGTCGCCGTGGCACTGGCCCTCGACATCGGCGCGTCGACCGGGGGATTCACCGACGTGCTCCTGCAGCGGGGCGCACGCCACGTCATCGCGCTCGATGTCGGTCACAACCAGCTGCACTGGAAGATTCGCAGCGACCCGCGCGTCACGGTGATCGAGGGGTGCAATGCCCGTCATCTCACGCGCGCGGACCTGCCAGACATCGGGGCAGGCGTCGACCTCGTGTCGATTGATGTGTCGTTCATCGGCCTCGCCCTGATCTTCCCGGTGCTGCCAGCCCTGATGGCCCCGGACGCGCGCGTCGTGGCCCTCGTCAAGCCGCAGTTCGAGGCCGGACGGAACGACGTGGGCAAGCACGGCGTCGTGACCAACCCCGTCGTACACGAGCGCGTGGTGGCCTCGGCGACGGCCGCGGCCACCGAGGCCGGTCTCGAGCGGCTGGGGCTGACCGACTCACCGATCACGGGCGCCCAGGGCAACCGTGAATTCCTGATGCTGCTGGGAGCACGCACATGACCATCGGAGTCGTCACCAAGCCCGGGCTCGCACACGCGGGCGATACGCTCATGGCCCTCGAGCAGTGGTGTGCCCAGCGCCACGTCTCAGCCGTCTGGAGCGAGGCCGCCGCGGCCCTGCTGCCGCCCGCCGCAGACCGCTGGGTGTCCTCTGCAGACGATCTGCCCCGCATGGTCGATTTCGTGCTGGTGCTCGGCGGCGACGGCACCCTGCTCGGCATGGCCGGACGCATCGCGGCAGCCAACGTCGACATCCCCCTGCTCGGGGTCAACTTCGGGTCGCTGGGGTTCCTGACGGAAATCACCCGACCGGAACTGTTCACCTCGCTTGAGACCGTGATTGCGGGGTCGGCCTCCCACGATGAGCGGATGCTACTGCGGGCCCGCAACCTGGGCACGGCCATGGCCACCCACGTCGCCCTCAACGACATCGTCTTCAGCCGTCCGTCGGGCACGCGTCTGCTGGAACTGGGCGTGTGGGTCGGCGACCACTTCGTCACCACCATTCGCGCCGACGGCCTCATCGTCGCCAGCCCGACTGGGTCGACCGCCTACAACCTGTCGGCGGGTGGCCCGATCGTCCATCCGGCGATGGATGCGCTGGTGCTGACGCCCATTGCGCCGCACACGCTCAGTAACCGGCCGATTGTGATTCCTGCCGAGCGCGACGTGCGCGTGCAGATGGCGTCACGGGCTCCAGAGGACGGCATGCTGGTGACCTTCGACGGACAAACCACCCTCGACGTCCCATCGGGCGCTGACATCGTCGTCGGGCGCGCGCCACATCCGCTGCGGCTCGTCCGCGCGTCGGCGCGCAGCTACTTCGACGTGCTGCGCGAGAAGCTCGGCTGGCACCAGCGCTGACCCTCCCGCTGGCAGCGTCGGCCGTCAGCGTCCGTGTCGGGTCGCCTGCCGGCGCTGCCGGAAATACTCGACCTGCCACCGTTGCACGTTGCGGTTATGCTCGTCGAGGGTATCGGCGAACACATGCGACCCGTCGTTCCTGCTGACGAAATACAGGTGGGACACATCGGCCGGCCGCACGGCCGCCTGCAGGGACGCCAGCCCCGGGGCCGCGATGGGCCCGGGCGGCAGCCCCCGATAGCGATAGGTGTTGTAGGGCGAGTCGATCTGCAGGTCGGCGCGCGTTAGGTTGCCCGTGTAGGTGCCGCGCTGCAGGAGGGCGTAAATGACCGTGGGGTCGGCCTGCATGCCCATGCCGATCGTCCACCGGTTGCGGTAGACGGCTGCCACGAGCGGCCGCTCGTCGGCCCGGGCGGTTTCCTTCTCGACGAGCGAGGCCAGCGTCACGATCTCCCGCGTGGTGACGCCCGCGCGGCGCACCGCGTCGAACAGCGGCCCGTCGTAGTGCTGGCGGAACAGCGTCACCATGCGGACGATGAGGTCGTTGGCTGACGCGCGTCGCGGAAGGGCGTAGGTGTCGGGAAACAGATAGCCCTCGAGGTCGGTGGCGGCGGGGTCGAGGTCGCTGATGAAGGCGGTGGCGCGTGCGGCCTCAAGAAAATCCTCGGCCGTGCCGAAGCCCTGCGCACGGAAGTGCTGCGCCATCTCGCGCAGCGTGAGGCCCTCGCGGAAGGTGATGGTGCGCGCAAACACCTCGCCGCGTGCCAGGTGACCGACGACCTCGCGCGCGCTCAGGGGCCGCGTGAACTGATAGTCGCCTGCCTGCAGCACCCGTGCCTGCCCGGTGCGCCAGAGTGCCAGGCGGAAGACCAGGGGATGGGATACCACTCCTGCGCGGGCCAGCTGGCCGCCAATGGCCGACGTACCCGTGCCCGGGGCGATCTCGACGAACTGCTCGGGGCCCGCATAGCCCTGAAACGGCGTGTCGACGGTGCGCAGCGCGGCGGCCACACCGCCCCCCGCGGTCACGGCCAGTACGATCAACAGTCCCACCCAGCGACGCATCGGCATTCCTCACGAACGGTGATCGAGAAAATCCTGCAGGATGATGGCGGCGGCCTCGGCATCGATGCGCGTCTTGCGGCGTTTCCAGTCGCGCTCGCCTCGCGCGATCAATCGGGCGTCGGCCTCGTAGCTCGAGAGCCGTTCGTCCTGCAGGGTGACGGGCACCGACACCGCTGCGCCCAGTGCCTCGGCGAAGGCCTCGGTCGGCACGGTCATGTGCGTGGCACTGCCGTCGAGGCGGCGCGGCCAGCCAATCACTACGGCCTGCAGCCCGTCATCGTCGCGCTGCAGATCGTGGATGATGCCTGCGACCAGCGCCACCGACGTCGGGGTATCGATCGGGCGCGGCACTATCTTCCACGGAGAGGCGAGCATGCCAGAGGCGTCACTCAGCGCCAGCCCGAGGCGACGCTCGCCATAGTCGATTCCAAGGACCCGCACGGCGCTGCCCGGTGACACGCGTCAGGGGTCAGGCGGGGGGCAGGCCCGCCAGCAGGCCCCGCAGGTAGACGGCCACCGCGGCGGCGACCACAAAAATGCCGAGCCCCCGCATCAGCGCCGCCCCGGGCCCGAACGCCCGCTGCATCACCTGCTGCAGCGGCTGCAGCGCCAGGAACACCAGTGCGTAGCTGGCGCCCATGCCACCGGGAATGCCGAAGCGGGGCACCAGCAGCGCAGGCAGCGCGGTCAGCACGAAGGTGCTGCCGAGCCAGGCGGCCAGCATCAGGCCATACAGTTCGCCGCGGGTCACAAGCGACGGAGCCGGTGACGGAGAGGAGTCCATGCCGCGATCTTAGCAATTGCGTGGTTGCAGCGGAGGATGTTTCCTCTAGAATGATGACATCCCATGGTGACGCGCCGCAGTCGTGCTCTCGTGCTGGTGCTGTCGGTGCCAGTGGCCCTCTTCTTCGTCGTGGGCGGCTGGCTCGCCCGCACGATGTCGGCCCAGGGGCCCTCGACCTACGAGCACCTCCGTATCTTCGAAGATGTGGTGTCGCTGATCTCGCGCAGCTATGTCGAGCAGGTCGATGTCGACCGCGTCATGCACGGCGCGATGCACGGTCTGGCGGACGGCCTCGATCCCGACTCGGCGTATCTCGACAAGACGCAGGTGGCGGCCTTTCAGCGCAAGGCGGCGCCGCCAGCCGGAGACACCGGCCTCGAATTGACGCGCCAGTACTACCTGCGGGTGATTGCGGCGCTCGACGGCTCGCCCGCCGCCCAGGCCGGCCTGCAACCGGGCGATTACATCCGCGCCATCGACGGCCAGTCAACGCGTGACACCTCGGTCTTCGAGGGCATGCGCCTGCTGCGCGGTGCGCCCGGTTCGACGGTGCGGCTCACGGTGCTGCGCGGCACGGCAGTCGACCCGCATGACGTGGTGCTGACCCACGCGGCCCTGAAGGCCCCGGCCGTCTCGAGCCGCCTCGCCGCACCCGGAGCGGGCCTGATCCGGATTCCCGGGTTCACCGCCGACACCGCCGCGCAGGTGACCCGCGAGGTCACGACACTGCGCAAGGCCGGGGCCACGCGACTGCTCGTCGACCTGCGCGGCACCGCGACCGGTGACCTCGACGCCGCACTGCCCGTCGCACGCCTCTTCGTGCGCAGCGGCACGCTCAGCTATCGGCAGGAACGCGACGCCGAGAAGGTGGCCGTCGCCGCCGCCGCTGGCGACGGCAGCATCAGCCTGCCCGTGGTGCTGATGACCGACAACGGCACATCGGGTGCGGCCGAGGTGTTTGCGGCCGCGCTGCACGGCAACACACGCGCGTCGCTGGTCGGCGAACGCACGCTGGGACGCGCCGCGCGACAGAAGCTCGTAGCGCTGCCCGACGGCAGCGGACTGCTGCTCACCTATCAGCGCTATCTCATGCCGGGTGGCGCGGCCATCAGCCCCCGCGGCCTCTCGCCCGACGTGGCCGTCGCGCAACCCACGCGGGAGTTCGGGGTGGCACCGCCAGCGGGCGATCCCATCCTCGACAAGGCCCTGACCGCAGAGCCGCCTGCACCGCCTGCGTCACCGGGCGCGTGATATACTCCGCATTCGTTCGACGTTCCCCCGGAACCGTCTAGGCGCGTAGCTCAGTTGGTTAGAGCGCCTGCTTGACACGCAGGAGGTCGGCAGTTCGAGTCTGCCCGTGCCTACCAGACTTTTCATCGTCCGATTCCCGGCCGTTCACCCATGAGTCAGGTCACCATCACCCTTCCCGATGGCTCTCAGAAGCAGGTCGCGGCCGGCGCGCCCGTGCGCGCCGTGGCCGAGATGATTTCGCCCCGACTGGCCGAGGCGGCGTGTGTCGCGTGGGTCGGCGACCGCCTGGTCGACCTCACCCATCCGCTGACCGACGATGCCACGGTCCGGTTCGTGACGACCAAGAGCCCCGAAGCCCTCGAGGTGTATCGGCACTCGACGGCGCACCTGCTGGCTGCTGCGGTGACGGCCCTCTTCCCCGACGTGCAGTGCGGCATCGGTCCCCCGACTGACGAGGGCTTCTTCTACGACTTCGTCGTCAGTCGTCCGTTTGTGCCCGAAGACCTGGCGGCCATCGAGGCCAAGATGCGCGAGCTCGCCGACAACGATTTCGTCTACGAACGCCAGGCGTGGCCGCGCGACGAGGCCATCGCGTTCTTCCGCCAGCGCGGCGAACCGCTCAAGGTGCAGCTCATCAAAGAGAAGACGGTCGGGCAGTCGCACGTGTCGTGCTACACCATCCGCGACCGCGAGACCTTCCTCGACTTCTGCGTAGGGCCGCATGTGCCATCGACCGGCCGGCTCAAGGCCTTCAAGCTAACGGCCACGTCGAACGCGTACTGGAAGGGCGACGCGAAGAACCAGCCGATGCAGCGCATCTACGGCACGGCGTTCTTCACCCAGAAGGAACTCGACGACCACTTGGCGCGCATTGAAGAAGCCAAACGCCGCGACCACCGCAAGCTCGGCAAGGAACTCGGGCTGTTCACGTTCCACCCGTGGGCGCCGGGCTCGACCTTCTGGCTGGCCAAGGGGGCCACGCTCTACAACACGCTGTCCGACTACATGCGCGACGTGCTCTTCCCCGCCGGCTACGTCGAGGTGAAGACGCCCATTGTGTTCAACAAGGCCCTGTGGGAAACCTCGGGGCACTGGACGCACTACCGCGAGAACATGTTCCTCGTCGAATCGCGCGACGGCGAGGAGATGGGGCTCAAGGCCATGAACTGCCCCGGCCACATGCTCGTGTTCGGGGCCGAGAAGCGCAGCTACCGCGACCTGCCGCTGCGCTATCACGAGCAGACGCCGCTCCACCGCAACGAGGCCTCGGGCACGCTGTCGGGGCTGACGCGCGTGCGCCAGTTCTCGCAGGACGATGCACACTGCTTTGTGGCGGAAGATCAGATTGCCTCGGAAGTGGAAGCCCTGCTGAAGCTGATTCAGCGCGTGTACGGCGACTTCGGGCTGCCCTACTCGGCCAAACTGTCGACCCGTCCGGTCGACTTCCTGGGTGACGTGGTCACGTGGAATCATGCCGAGGCCTCGCTGAAGGCCGCGCTCGAGCAGGCCGGTCAGGCCTACGTCGTCAACGAGGGCGACGGCGCGTTCTACGGGCCGAAGATCGACTTCGACGTCACCGACGCGCTGGGCCGCAAGTGGCAGTGCGCGACGATTCAGCTGGACTATCAGCTGCCGCAGCGCTTCGACCTCACCTATGTCGGGGCCGACAATGCCGAGCACCGGCCGGTGGTGATTCACCGGGCGATTTTCGGCAGCTTCGAGCGGTTCATGGCGATTCTCATCGAGCACTTCGCCGGGGCATTTCCGCTGTGGCTGGCGCCGGTGCAGGCCGCCGTGCTGCCCATTGCCGACCGGCACCTCGACTATGCCCGTCAGGTGCAGGCGACCCTCGCGGCCGCCGGGCTGCGGGCGACGGTGGACGACCGTCAGGAGAAGGTCAATCTGAAGATTCGCGAGGCGCAGCTGCAGAAGGTGCCCTACATGCTGGTGGTCGGCGACCGCGAGGCGGCCGACGGGGCGGTGGCGGTGCGCAGCCGGGCCCAGGGCGACCTCGGAGCGAGGGCCGTGGCTTCGTTTGTGCACGAAGCCCTTGCCGAGGTCGACCGTAAGCAGATATCCTAAGTGTCTTTGTCAATGGAGGACCACTATCGCCTTCGACCGTAACCGCCCGGGACGCCGGGACGACCGCCTGCGTATCAACGAGCGTATCCGTGTCCGTGAAATCCGCGTGATTGACGACACGGGGCAGCAGCTCGGCATCATGCCCCCGCCTCAGGCTCTGGCTATTGCCAGGCAGAAGGGGCTCGACCTGGTAGAAATTTCGCCGACGGCCATGCCTCCGGTCTGCCGGATCATGGACTACGGCAAGTATCAATATCAGGAGCAGAAGCGGTCGCGCGAGGCCAAGAAACATCAGAAGGTGATCGAGGTCAAGGAGATTAAGTTCCGTCCCAAGGTGGACGAACACGACTATCAGTTCAAGAAGAAGCACATCGAGCGCTTCCTGGCTGATGGCGACAAGGTGAAGGCGACGATTTTTTTCCGGGGACGCGAAATGGCGCATCCGGAGATCGGCCACCGGATTCTGATGCGGTTGCTCGAGGAACTGGCCGAGGTGGCCACGCCCGAGACCATGCCCCGTCAGGAAGGCAACCAGATGCACACCATCCTCACGGGCAAGCGTGGGGCGGCCCCGCGCAAGACCGTGGCGCGGGCCGAGGACGAGGCACCAGAGGGAGACGCACAGGCATCATGAAGCTCAAGACTCATCGCGGCGCCGCCAAGCGGTTCAAGAAGACCGGCAGCGGCAAGATCACCCGGGCAGCGGCGTTCAAGCGCCACATCCTGACGAGCAAGGCCAGCAAGCGCAAGCGCCAGATGCGCGGCACCGAAGTGGTGTCCGACGCGGACGCGCCCAAGCTGCACCGGATGCTGCCCTACTAACGCCATTCGGGGTGTCTCGCCTGGCGAGGCACCACCGATTGTCGGCACGCTGCAGCGCGCAGTCTGGGGCATTTCTGCTGCAGCACCCTGTGCCGACCCGCTCCCCCGGGAGCGGACCCAAGTGCCGTGAGACACGGCCCCCCAGTCACTGCGAACAGGAGCACACATGCCGCGCGTCAAGCGTGGAGTAGTTCGTCGTCAGAAGCGCAAGAAGCTGAGCAAGCTGACAAAGGGCTACTTCCAGAACAAGAGCAAGCTCTACAAATTTATGCGGGAAGCCGCCGAAAAGGCGGGCGTCTATGCGTATGTCGGACGCAAGCGCAAGAAGCGCGATTACCGCAGTCTGTGGGTGGTCCGCATCAATGCGGCCGTGCGTGAGCACGGACTCACCTACAGCGTGTTCATGAACGGTCTGAAGACGGCCGGCATCGAACTCGACCGCAAGAGCCTGGCCGAACTGGCCGCCCGCGAGCCCGCGTCGTTCGCGTCGCTGGTGCAGCAGGTCAAGGCGAAGGCCGCCTGAGACCCCGCGCCGGCGACCTCGTTCGTCCGGCCGTCGGGCCTCACGACTGTGACAGGGCCTCGCGCCACCCGCGCGAGGCCCTTTCTGTATCATCAAGCCGATGCGTATCAACCCTTCCATTGGTCCCGACCGCGCCCGTGCGGTCTTTGACGAGGAACTGCAGGGCATCACCACCGACGCCGCCTTGCGCGACCTGCGGCATCGCTGGCTCGCACGCAGCGGCAGCTGGGTCGCCGGGTTCATGGACCTGCTGGCCGCCGCCGCCCCGGCCGAGAAAAAGGCCCTGGGCCGGGGGGCCAACGAGCTGAAGCGCCATGTCGAACAGGCCCTCGGCGACCGCGAAGCGGCGCTCGCCGCCACGAAGCGCCCCGAGGGCGCCGTCGACATCACCCTGCCCGGCCGGCAGCCGTCGCTCGGCTTCCGCCACCCGCTGAGCCTCATCCGCGAACAGATTGGCGACATTTTCAGCCGCCTCGGCTATCAGGTGCTCGAGGGCGGCGAAATCGAAGACGACTACCACAACTTCGAAGCCCTCAACATGCCCGAAGAGCATCCCGCGCGCGACATGCAGGACACGCTCTACCTGGCGACGCCCGTGCCGCCCCCCGCGGTGCCGCCGCCCACTCGCGGCCGGGCCCCGCGCACGCCGCAGCCCCTGACGCTGCTGCGCACGCACACCTCGGCCATGCAGATTCGCCAGATGGAACGCCACGACCCGCCCGTGCGCCTCGTGGCCATCGGACCCGTCTATCGGCGCGACAACCTCGACCTCACGCACACCCCGATGTTTCATCAGGTGGAAGGCCTCGTCGTCGGTCGCGGCATCACGCTCGCCGACCTCAAAGGCACCCTCACCTCGATGGCCACCGCCCTCTTCGGCGAAGGCCAGCAGGTGCGCTTCCGCCCCAGCTTCTTCCCCTACACCGAGCCCAGCGCCGAGGTCGACATCCGCTGCATCCGGTGTCAGGGCGCGGGCTGTGCGATGTGCAAGCGCACCGGCTGGATCGAAATTCTCGGCAGCGGCATGGTGCACCCGGCCGTCTTTGAAGCCGTCGGCTACGACCCGGCCGAGTTCACGGGCTTTGCGTTCGGGATGGGCATCGAACGTGTGGCGCTGCTCAAGTGGGGTGTGGAAGATATCCGCCTGTTCTACGAGAACGACCTGCGATTCCTGGAGCAATTCGGCCGATGAATGTGCTGCTGTCGTGGATTCGTGAGTTTGTCGACGTCGCCGAACCGGCCGAGGAGATCGGCCGCCGGCTCTCGCTGCGCGGCCTGGCGCTCGAAGGCCTCGAGGCCCAGGGCGATGACTGGCTGCTCGACTTCGATGTCACGGCCAACCGCCCCGACTGCATGTCGGTCGCAGGCATCGCGCGCGAAATCGCCGTCGTGTTCCAGCGCCCGTTCCGCGCGCCGCACACGCGACTGGCCGGGGCCGTCCGCACCCACACCGCGCCGTCGATGACCGCGCCCGCCGTGTCCATCCGCATCGACGCGCCCGATCTGTGCCGCCGCTATGTCGGCGCCGTGGCCGATGTACGCATCGGGCCCTCGCCCCAGTGGATGGCCGATCGCCTCACCGCCTGCGGCGTGCGCCCCATCAGCAACGTGGTCGACATCACGAACTACGTGCTGCTCGAACTCGGCCACCCGATGCACGCCTTCGACCACGAGCGCCTAGCCGGGCCGGCCATCGTGGTGCGTCGCGCCGCCGACCAGGAAACCCTGACCACGCTCGATGGCAAGGCACGCACCCTGCGCGGGGACATGCTGGTCATTGGCGATGCCGCACGCGCCAGTGCCGTGGCAGGCGTGATGGGCGGAGCTGCGTCGGAAGTGCATTCCGGCACCACACGCATCGTGCTGGAGGCCGCCTGGTTCAAGCCCCAGTCGGTGCGCGCCACCAGTAAGGCCCTGGGCCTGCGCAGCGAAGCCTCGATGCGCTTTGAACGCGGTGCCGACCTGACGGCCGCGACCGTGGCCATGGCCCGCGCCGGTGAACTGCTCGAGCAGACAGGGGCCGGGCGCATCACGGCGCCCTTCATCGACGTCTATCCCGAACCCTATGCGCCGCAGCCGGTGCACCTGGCGCAGCCACGCATCGCCGGCCTGCTGGGCATGGCGGTGCCCGAGGCCGATGTCGAACGCATCCTGACCGCCCTCGGCTTTCAGGCCACCCGCAGCGAGACGGGCTGGCGGGTCATCGCGCCGGGCTGGCGCGTCGATCAGCATCGCGATGTGGACCTCATCGAGGAAATCGGCCGTCACTTCGGCTTCGAGCACCTGCCCAGCACCTTCCCCGGGGTACAGCAGGCGCCGCAGCCCTCCGATCCGCGCATCGCCCGCGACCAGCGCGCGCGCCGCATCGCCCTGGCGCGGGGCTTCTCCGAAGCCATCAGCTTTGCGTTCATCGATGCCCGGCACGCCAGCCCGTTTCTGGCCGGCGCCGCACCGGTGGCACTCGCCAATCCTCTCTCGGAAACCTTTGCGGTGATGCGTCCGAGCCTGCTGCCGGGCCTGCTCGCCGCCGTCAGCCACAACCGTCGGCACGGCCGCCGCGACGTGCAGTTGTTCGAAGTGGGCACGCGCTTTTCGCCGTCAGGCGAATCGCGCGCGCTGGCCCTCGCGTGGACCGGTCTGGCCACGCCCGATCACTGGTCGGGCCAGCGGCGCGATGTGGATCTTTTCGACCTGAAGGGTGTCGTCGAACATCTCGCCGAGGCGTTCGATGCCCCCCTGACATTCGACCTGCCCGCGGCGCACGACCTCGCCGCCGACGTGCTGGTTCCCGGCCGTGCGGCCACGCTGCACCTGGCGGGCACCGCCGTGGGCGTGCTGGGACAGGCCACACCCGCCGTGTGCGATGGCCACGACATGCCGGGCACCGATGCCACGTATGTGGCCGAGCTCGACCTCGACGCCCTCTCGCGGCACAGTGGTGCGCTGCGCATGGCACAGCCCCTGCCGCGCTTCCCCGCCGCCGTGCGTGACGTGGCACTGCTGCTGGACGAACACTTGTCGGCGGCCGAGGTTCGTGGCACCATCCTCTCCGAGGCGCCCGACACACTGGTGAGTGTCGTCGAGTTTGACCGCTATCAGGGGACAGGCATTCCTGAGGGCAAGGTCAGCCTCGCGCTGCGGCTGACGTATCAGTCGCGCGAACGCACACTGACCGATGCCGAGGTGGACACCGCCACCGACGAGGTCGTGGGTGTGCTGCACATATCGCTGGGGGCTGTGCGCCGCTAGGCGCCTCCCCCCGTTCACTGAAAGAGAGACCTCCGCGTGACCACATCGACTACCGCCCGACTGGAACCCATCGACCGGCTCGAAGACAAGATCAGGACCCTGGTGGCCCACATCGGTCGACTGCGGACGGAACAGGGCCGCCTGGCTGATGAGAACGCCCGGCTGCAGCAGGAACTCGATGCGCTGCGCGTGCAGCTCGAGGCCGGCACATCGGCTGCCGCAGAAGTGAGCGCCCTGCGCGACGAGCGCGATCAGATGCGCGGACGCGTGGCCGAGATGCTCGAGCAGCTCGACGCCCTGCCCCTGTAGGTCAGGGCGTATGGCGTCAGGCATCACCACCGTCGTCACGGTCGAGATTCAGGGACAGCAGTTCCCGATCCGCACGTCTCTCGATGCCGCTTACGTGCAGCGCCTGGCGGCGCATGTCGACGACCAGATCCAGAAAGTGTCGCGATCGGCGCCGACCGCCGATACGCTGTCGCTGGCGATTCTGGCCGCACTGAATGTGACCGACGAATTTTTCCGCGCACGCGACGACCACGACGAGGCGCACTCGACCCTCGCCGAGCGTGCCATGGCCCTCGAGCATCTCGTCGATGAGGCCCTCGCTCACGGATCGTCGTCCGTCGAGTGACGCACACGGCACCCCGCGCTTGACCCGCACCTGCCGAGGCACTAAGCTCGGAAGGTCCTGCGCTGCTCGTGATGGTTTTCCGGAGGCTTGTCTGAGCCAATGTTCATTCCAAGCGAGTTGCGACAGCCGCGTGGTGCGCATGCCTCCGTCGAGAGGAAGCCTGAAGCGCGGCGTATACAGCAGCTCCACCTGCTACTGCAGGTTCAGCAATCCTCCCCACACGGCAGGGCGGGACACACTCTGTGACCACCGGTGATCTCGGCGAACGGGCCCTCATCACCCGTGTGCGCGCCCGCCTCCCCCGTCCCTCGTCCTCTCTCGTGGTCGGTCCCGGCGACGATGCGGCCATTGTGCGTCCGGGCCGTGCTGCCCTTCAGGTGCTGACGACGGATGCGCTGGTGGAAGGCGTGCACTTCTCGCGCGCGTGGTGCCCCGCGGCATCGATTGGCCACAAGGCCCTCGCCGTCAACCTGAGCGATATCGCCGCCATGGGGGCGCTGCCGCGCTGGGCGTTGCTGTCACTGGCCCTGCCCGCAGACACGGCGGTCGACGTCGTGGATGGCCTCGTCGACGGCCTGTCGGCACTGGCCACGCGGCACGGCGTGACCGTGGCCGGCGGCAACATCACCCGCAGCCCCGGGCCGATCGTCGTCGACGTGACGGTGGGCGGCGAGGTGGCCCAGCGCAAGTTCATCACGCGCGCCGGTGCCTTTCCCGGTGACGAACTCTGGCTGAGCGGCACCATCGGTGGCGCGCACGCGGCGCTGGCGATACTCGAATCCGGTGGCGCGCCACCCAAGGCACTGGCGTCGCGTCTGCACCGGCCGACACCGCAGGTGCGCCTGGGCGCCGCCGTGGCCGCGCACCGCGCCGCGCGCGGCCTGATCGACCTCAGTGACGGCCTCGGCGCGGCCATCACCCAACTGGCCGAGGCGTCAGGCTGCGGCGCGCGCATTGATGCGGCGGCCGTGCCGGTCGAACCCGAAGCGCGCGCCTGGTGGACGCGACAGGGCCTCGACCCCATACGCCAATCACTGAGCGGCGGCGAAGATTACGAACTGCTGCTGGCGGTGCCCCCGCGATGGGGCGGGCGACTGCGGCATCTGCGACGACAGGTCACCGATCCGCCGCTCACCCGCATCGGCACACTGACCCGCGCACGCACGCTGCTGCTGTCAGAGGCCGGCACTGACGCACCGCTGCCCTCGGGCTTCGAGCATTTTCACCCCTGACGCGAGCACGCCATGGCCTTGCATCCCCGGTCACTCGTCTGGCAGGTGCTGACCACGGCCCTGGTCGCCCTGGCACTGGTGTTTCTGTCACAGTCAACCGCACGCGGCCCGCGCGATGGGGCCCCCGAAGACGCCGCGGTCAACGGCTCGGTGCTGGGGCCGGGGGAATCGGCCAGCTTCATCGCCACCGCCTACTGCAAAGGCACCACGACACGGGCCGGCACCGCCGTCATCACCGGCACCGCTGCCGCCGATCCGAAGGTGCTGCCGCTGGGATCAATCATTCGAATCGATGGAACCGATGCGCGCACGAATGGCCTCTGGGTCGTGCTTGATACTGGCCCCGGGGTAAAGGGCACCCGCGTCGACCTCTACATTTGGAGTTGCTACGAGGCGCTCGACTTCGGCCGTCGCCCGGTGACGGTCACCGTGCTGCGTCGCGGCTGGGAGCCCACACAGAGCGTGACGACACCCTGACTGGCCAGGGTCACGAGCACGGCCCTCGGCAGTTGCTGTTGCCGGGCGTCACCCGGCCAAAACGCTGATATCATCCCCCGCTATGCATGCTCTTTACGTCGTCGTCCCGGTGCTGGGCATCCTGGCGATTGCATACCGCTATTACAGCGCCTTCATCGCCACCAAGATTTGGATGCTCGATGATGCGCGCGTCACGCCGGCGCACACGAATTACGACGGAGCCAACTACTACCCGACCAGCCGCTGGGTGTTGTTCGGGCATCACTTTGCGGCCATCACCGGTGCAGGTCCGCTCGTGGGCCCGATGCTCGCGGCGCAGTTCGGCTATGCCCCGGGCCTCATCTGGCTGGTGGCTGGTGTGGTACTGGCGGGTGCCGTGCACGACTCGATGATCCTGTGGGCGTCGACGCGGCGCGGCGGCCGGTCGCTGGCCGACATCGTCCGCGAGGAAATCAGCCCCACCGCGGGCGTGGTGGCGTCGGTGGCCATCCTCTTCATTCTGATCATCGCGATGGCGGGCCTCGGCATCAACGTCGTGAACGCGCTGGCCGACAGCCGCTGGGGCACCTTTACGATTGCCATGACGATTCCCCTCGGCATCTTCATGGGCTTCTGGATGTATGTGTGGCGCAAGGGCCGCATTGCCGAAGCCACCATCATTGGCGTGATCGGCCTGCTGGCCGCCGTGGCAGGTGGTGAACCGTTGAACCACTCGACCGGCTGGTTTGCCAATCTCTTCAACCTTTCGCGCACCGAGATCGTCATCGCGCTGGCCGTCTACGGCTTCGCCGCATCGGTGCTGCCGGTGTGGCTGCTGCTGTCGCCCCGTGGCTACCTCAGCTCGTTCACGAAGATCGGCACCATCTTCTTCCTGGCGCTCGGCGTGATCTACGTCAATCCCGAGTTCAAGATGCCGGCGATGACGCAGTATGTGAATGGCGGGGGCCCGATCATTCCCGGCCCGCTGTTTCCCTTCTGCTTCATCACCATTGCCTGCGGCGCCATCTCAGGCTTCCATGCGCTGATCAGTTCGGGCACGACCTCGAAGATGGTCGACAAGGAATCAGACATTCGCCCCATTGGCTACGGCGCAATGCTGATCGAGTGCCTCGTGGGCATCATGGCCCTGGTCGCCGCGAGCGCGATGGAACCGGGCGATTACTTTGCCATCAACGTGCCGGCCGCGCAGTATGCCGACCTGGTGTTCGAGGGGGCCAAGCTCGCGCCGGTGCACCTGGCGGGTATCGAAGCGGCGGTCGGCGAAACCGTCGTGGGCCGCACGGGGGGTGCGGTCTCGCTGGCGGTGGGCATGGCCCAGATCTTCGCGGCGATGCCCGGCATGCAGGGACTGCTCGCCTACTGGTATCACTTCGCGATCATGTTCGAGGCGCTGTTCATCCTGACCACGATCGATTCGGGCACGCGCGTGGGCCGCTTCCTGCTGCAAGAATTCCTGGGCAAGGCCTATGCGCCGTTCGCCAACAAGGAGTGGGTACCGGGCGCCATGATTTCCACAGCACTCCTGGTGATGGGCTGGGCCTATTTCATCTACACCGGCAACATCAACACTATCTGGCCGATGTTTGGCGTGGCCAATCAGCTGCTCGGATCCGTAGCGCTGGCAGTGGCGACGACCATCCTCATCAACGAGGGCAAGGTCAAATACGCGTGGGTCACGATGCTGCCGCTGTCGTTCCTGTCGATCAATACGCTGTACGGTGGCTTCCTCAATGTGCGCGACAACTTCTGGCCCCTGGCCATCGGGCCGAACCCCGCGACGCACGTGCAGGGCTATGTGCTGAGCATCTGCACCGTGGCCATGATGGTGTGCGCGGTCGTCATTCTGGGCCAGGCCATGGCCAAGTGGGCCGAGACCCTCGGGAACCAGCGCACGGCCGTGGCCGGCGCGAAACTGTAAGCGGCGCGTCGACAGGCCCGCGCGCATGCCATTCTCCATTCGCCGCCTGCTGTCGGCACTGGCAGTCCTGCTGCTCACCGGCAGCGGCGCCGCCGAGGCGCAACCGCTGCTCTCGCTGCCCCCGGCGAACCCAGGACCGCGCGCCGCCATCGGCGAAGACTACGCCTTCGAAGTGGCCTTCGGCCTCTGGAACCCGACACCGGGCATCGTCATCAACTCGGAATCGTTGGGCATTCCGGGTACCGACGTCGACCTCGTCAACGATCTGGGCGTGATGCAAAAGCGCCTCACGCGCCTCAATGCCACGCTGAAGACCGGGCGGCACAAGCTGCGCTTCGAGCGCGTGCCGATTCAGTATGTGGCGAGCACAAAGCTCACACAGCCCTTCGTGTTCAACGGCCAGCGCTTTGCCGCGGGCACCACGGTCGACACCAGCGCCGCCTTCAAGACCTATCGTGCAGGCTATGAACTCGACATCATTCGGGCCGACCGCGGCTATCTCGGCATTCTGACTGACGTCAAGATCACCGACGTCGATGTCAGCCTCACGCGCAGCCTGGGCACAGAGTTCACGTCGGCCATTGCGCCCATTCCCACCGTGGGCGGCGTACTGCGCATCTATCCCCTGCCCTTCCTCGCCGTGGGCGGCGAGGCGTCGTACTTTCGCATTCCCGAGTCGCTCGACGAGAACTACCGCGGGCGTTACCTCGACTATGACGTCTACACCACCGTGAATGCGACCAACAACATCGGCGCCACGCTGGGCTACCGGTCGATTGACGTGTTCTACAGGAACCGGCTCGACACCGGGTCGCTGACCTTCGCCGGCTTCTACCTCAGCGGCGTCGTCCGCTTCTAGCCGCCGCGACTGTCGTCGGTCGCCTGTCGTGCCCGAGCCGCGTAGACGATGAGCACGAGCGACGGACACGTGCGCGGTCAGGGCGACGGAAACTCGACCCACACCCCCAGCCGCCGAAGGTCTGCGGAAGCCGCATCCATCAGCGCCGGCATAAACTGCGTGTCGGTAACCAGACGCACCGACCAGCGCCGCCCGCCATTGCCCCCGACATCGTCGGCGCGTAGCCGCACGTCCTGAGTCTGGCCGGGCTCGAGCGACACGGACGTCTGTGAGGCCCCCACCGTCAGCAGCACGCGCGTGGCCACTGGCCCGGCCCGCAGGCGCATCACAGGCTCAGGCCCGCCGCCATCAGGAACCTCGACCACCATTCCAGTGGTGTCGCGGCCCTGCGTCCAGAACCCCGGAGCCTCAACAAAGGCACGGTCGTCGAGAAACCAGGCCTGCACCGCGCCATAGCGCGCGGCGCGCACAGCCACGGCACCAGGCACGACGCCTTCGTCCACGTGGACGGGCTTCACCCGCACACGCGCCATCGTTTGCCTCGCGCCGTCGTCTCCGGTGATGACGAGCGCGTTGACGCGCTGCGGCAGCGTCAGCGGCAGGCCGTCGCCGTGCGACAGCTGCGCGGCATCGAGCTGCAGCAGCGGGGCGTCAGACCGACCGATGGTCACCGTCAGCGTGCCCGCAGCGGGGGTGCGGCTGGCACTGACGAGCCGGTACTCGCCGGCGGCCACACGCGCCGACGAGAACAGCGTGGCCCCGGGGCTTGTAGTGATGCGCTCGCTGGTCGAGAGCGTCAGCGTCGGCAGCAGCTCGCCGGCCCGACGCAGGCGCGTCGGGGCATCAGACGTCCACACGCGCTGGCCATCGCCGTTGGCAAACACCTCGAGCATGTCGGTGGCGGCCGTCGCGGGCGTCCACACCACGCCGTAGCGCGCCCACACGAGGGTGGTGGCCACGAGCGTCGTGACGACCAGCGCCGCACCGGTGCCCAGCCAGTGCTGGCGACTGTGGTCGGGCATCCGCATCACCAGCACGGCACTGGCCAGCAGCACCACCAGCCACATCGCGCTGTCGACCAGGGCCACGCCCGGCGCATCACGGTGCAGCGCCGGCAGGGCGAGCGTGAGATTGACGAGCGGGTTGAGCCACGACAGCAGCAGGTCGCTGCCGTTGCGCGGGTTGTAGATCAGTGCGCCCGCGTCCATACCGACCCGCGTCGCGAGGCCCGCGACGCTGACCAGCAGCAGTGCCAGCGTGAACACACGACGGGCCGTGCCCCCCGCCTTCCACCATGCCGCCATCGGCAGGGCCAGGGCCGGCAGCACGGCGACCAGAAACCTCGCAGGCGCGCTGTAGCCGCCCCACCACATGCGATAGGCCGCCACGGCCAGCAGATACGGCACGGTCAGCAGCACGACTTCGGTGGCAAGCCGCGGCGACTGCCGCGCCAGTGACCCGACGCCCAGCACGGCGAGCAGCAAGACGGGGGCCGCGGTGAACAACCCGAACTGCTGATCAAAGAGCAGCCCGGGAATGCCGGGTCCCCAGTGCGACAGCGAGCTTTGCGTATAACCGCCGTAGGGCGCGGTCGGCATCGGGGTGCCGTAAGTCAGCTGGAAAAAGAGGACCCACGCGGCGGCCGACACCACGGGCACGGCGAGAAACCGCCGCACCAGCCGCCACCGGTGCGGCTGTGCGAGCAGGCGCGCCACGACGATGGTGCCGGCGATGCCGGCGGTGATGGCAAAGCGCGTGTGGAACCAGGGGAGCAGGGCCAGCACCGTGCCCACGCCCAGCAGCAGGCGCGATGAAGGCGTCTGTCCCTGCTGCAGCGTCACGAGCAACCACAACGCCGCGATGAGGGCCACCGCGCCGGCCGGATCGGGGAACACGGTGAAGCCGTGCAGGAACACCGGCACACTGCCCATCACCGCGAGTGTGGCCACCCACGCCGCGCCGGCATCGGCCGTCAGCCGGAACAGCACCTGCCACAGCAGCGCGGCCCCGAGGCTTGTCAGCAGGATCATCAGCGCGACGGTGCCCTCGTAACCAGCGACGGCATACGCCGGGGCAATGAGCGCCGATACGCCCGGGGCATGAATCGAATAGATGCGGCCATCGCGTCCGCGCCGCAGATAGTCGGGCTTCAGTTCCCCGCGGAAATACGGCAGATACTCGCGCCGCTCGTGGTTATCGTCGATGGCGAGGTCGCCGTCGTTGAGCAGGCTTTGCGCGATGATCAGGTAGTGTGGCTCGTCACCGGCGGGCAGGCGGTCGCGTACCTGCCACCAGCTGATCGACAGCGCCGCGGCACACACCGCGCCGGCCACCAGGGCCCCGCGACTCGTGAACACCTCAGGCGCGCGCGCGTCGCGCAGCGACGGCCACAGCAGCCCGGCCCCCACCACGAGCCACACCACGCCCAGTAGCGGCCCCTGCCACACGGCGAAGGCGGGCGGAATGGGTCCCGGAATGAACGGCAGCCAGACGACGCTGGTCAGCAGCAGGGGCAGCCACCGTGTGGGCGCGGCACGGCTGACGCGTGCCAGCACCAGGGCCGTCAGCAGAAAGCCGCCGAGCCACCACACCGGCGGCAGCACGGCCACCCTGACAGGCGGCAGCGCTCCGGTGAGCCCGAACTGCGCCCGCGACACCCACAGGGTGAGGGCCCCATAGGCGGCCAGCGCCGTTCGCATCGATCCCGCACGCATCGTGTGCGCGATTCTACTGCGGCTTGCGGGCCACGCAGACGAGCGACGACCCGATGGGCATGTTCACGACACGCAGCAGCGCGGCTTCGGCCATGAGGGCGGCGGTGAGCACGGCATTCACCGGGGCCGGAGGCACGGCCAGTTCCCATTCGTCATTGTCGGCCGTCGAGGCGGCACCCGTCAGGCGGTCGCCGAGCCGGGCGGCCAGCACGAGCGGAAAAATTGCCGCGTGTGTGAACGTGACGCGCTCGGGCACGAGGCCTCCGGCGGTCACCAGGGCGCGCAGGCGGGCGGGCGTAAAGCGCCGGGTCTCGCATGCCAGCCGCGAGTGCGCGCCGTGCAGCATGTCGAGGGCGGCCACGGTGAGCACGGCCGCCCCGCCGGGCTTGAGCACCCGCGCCACTTCCCTGATCCCTTGCTGCTCGACCGCATCGGGCAGCGCCGAAAACACATCGAACGACGCGACCAGCGCGAACGTGGCATCTCCGAACGGCAACCCGGCCACCGAGCCCTGCAGCACGCGCGCGGCATCCTGCCGGGCAAACGCCAGGCCGCGCCAGGTGATGTCGCAGCCGACCGCCGCTCCGTAGGGGGCCAGCAGGGGAAGATTCACGCCGGTGCCGCACCCGCAATCGAGCACCGGGCCGCGGGGGCGTCCCTGCATCGCCTGCGCGAGCACGGGCGCGACAAACGCCCGAAAGCCGCGGAACCAGAAATGATCGCGCTCGGCGCGGTGGGTCAGTTCGAGCAGGCGGTCCATGCGGGCAGCGCCTCAGCGTCCATAGAGCCGGCGATAGTCGTCGGCGGTGCCGAGAATGCGCTTCACGTAGTTCTGCGTCTCGGGAAACGGAATGTCGTCGATGAATTCGTCCTGTGGCAGGCCCGGCTTCTCTTTCTGCCAGGCCTTCACACGGTGCGGGCCGGCGTTGTAGGCCGCCAGTGCATAGTGGACGCCGCCAAACGCGCGCACGCTATCGGCAAAGATGGCGGTGCCGAGGCGCACGTTCGTGTCGGGGTCAGTGAGGCGCGCAGGGGTGAATCGCGGCAGCCGCAGCTTGCGCGCGAACTGCCGGCCGGTGGCGGGCATAATCTGCATGAGCCCGATGGCCTTCGCCGACGAAGTGATGACTGGATCGAACGTCGACTCCTGCGCCATCAGGGCAGCCACCACAAAGGGATCGAGGCCGTTGGCCGTTGCATACTTCTGAATGAGCGGCCAGTAGGCCAGCGGAAAGATGACCTGCTGCATGGGCTCGGGCAGGCTGTCGCCACCGGCGGCCATCCAGTGCGGATAGGCGCGCTTCATGGCGTTGATGCCGGCGCGCAGTCGACCAGTCCGGTGCTGTGCCAGTGCGATGGTCGCGGTCAGCGCGGGTGACTCGCCCTTCGTTCTCTGGACAAATGCGAGTTCGTTCAGGGCGTCTTCATTGAGGCCGGCGGCCATCAGGCTGCGCGCGCGCTCGATGCCCGCGGGCGGGGGCGGGGCTGGCAGCGTGCGGCTGAATTGCGGACTCACAGCCTTTGCAGCGGCGGCCGACAGCTGCGTGCGGGCCAGACGACCGTAATAGCTGTTGGCGTAATCGATGGCGGCAATGCGCAGGCGGTCGTCGGCGCGGACAACATCGCCCAGCGCCTTCCAGCTGCGCCCGCTCCAGTACAGCCACGACGGCCGCTGATCGGCGCGGGGAAACCGGGCAATCCCCTGTTCAAAGAGGCGCGCGGCTTCGTCGTAGCGCCGGGCGCGATAGGCCCACCAGCCCGAGCGCCAGTAGGCACGCTCGGCATAGCGGCTTGAGGGATAGCGCTCGATCAGCCGCCGAAACACGCGGTCGGCCTCCTCGTCTTCATCCGCGACGATGAAGTGGGTGGCGAGATCGTTGAGGGCCTCCTCCGCGAGGGGGCTGCGGGAGAAGGCATCGGCAAAGGCCTGGGCGTCGCGGCGATAGGCCTCGCGCGGCCCCAGGCCCGCGAGGGCCGCCACGCGGTAGAACCCCACTTCATCGGAGGCGGTGGGCTCGTCGAACTGCCGCAGCTCATCAAACCCGGCGCGGAACCGCTTCAGGCGCACATCGCTGGCGGCGACGCGGATGCGGGCGCGTGTGTCGTCGGCGGGCGGCAGCCCTGCGGTACGGGCGCGGCTGTAGGACGCGCGCGCGGCGTCGAAGCGGCGGGCCTGAAACAGGGCATCGGCCCGACGCAGCTCGCGCGGGGCGAGGGCAGGCACCGCCGACAGGGCCGACAGGGCCGACAGTTCGGCCTCGGCGGTGGCGGACTCGGCCGACAGCGGATAGTCGAAATACACGCGCCGATAGGCCTCGACGGCCCCCGGCGTATCGCCCTGCCGGCGTCGGACGATGGCGAGGCGGAGCCAGGCGACCTGGGGCGCGGCGACCGGAGGGGTGGGCGCCGTGCGCGTGGCCAGCCCCTCATACACCGCCACCGCCGCGCCATCGTCGCCCCGGGCCTGGTGGAGTTCGGCGAGGGCGAGGGCGGCGGCTTCGGGCAGATAGTGATCGGCAGGCAGGGCGGCGAGGCGTGTGAACTCGCGGGCGGCCTCGTCCAGGGCATTGGTGAGGCGCAGCGCGCGGGCGCGGTGGAAGCGGACGTAATCGTCAACGGCGGTGCGTTGCAGCCCGGGGCGCGACAGCAGCTGTAGGGCGGTGCGGGCCTGGGCTGGGTCGTCCAGCAAGGTGACGGCGCGTGACAGATCGGCGAGGGGCCCTGCGGGGGCGGCGGTGGCGCTGCCGTTGACATCGGGGGCGAACCAGAGACTGGCGGCATCGCGCGGGAGGTCGGGGTGGCGTGTGGGGGCGAGCCCCTCGTCTGGGGCCGTACTGCGTGTGTGACTGGTCGAGCTGGTGGCCCTGCCTGTCTGGCTGAGGGTGCAGAGCGCCGTGCAGACGAGCAGCAGGGCGACGGTGAAGCGTGGGGGCATGGGTCTCGCGACATTATGGGGAGCGGGATCCGTGCAAGTCAATGCAGGGGTGCTACACTGAAGACTGTGTTCGCGAGAGCGACCGCCGTGGGGGCGACTTGGCTTCGACGGGGGATCGGGATCGTGGAGCGCGTGCCGAGGATTCCATCTCCGCCTCGTTAAACTGCGGTGGAAACCAACGTAACTGCGGAAGCAGACTACGCTCTCGCTGCTTAATAACCAGTGAGCGGTGGCCCTGAAAGTGCCTGCGATTCAGGAATCACCGTCATTTAGTGGGCTGGTCCTCTGGTGCCGCGCTGACGCCGGGGGATGAGATCTATCAGGGCTAGCGGCCGGGGCGTTTGGCTCCGTTCAGAACCGGTCGCAACATCAGAATGGAGACACGCACGTAGGGTTCTGCGACGACGGTTTCTCGGACGCGGGTTCAACTCCCGCCGCCTCCACCACTTAACTGACTGACTGCGTTGAAGTTCTACTTCAACGCAGTGTCCGTCTCCAGCATGTCTCCACACCCATGCGGGTCGAGACGTCCCTTCTCCAATAGCCGAATCGCGTTCACTGTCGCTGCCGGGCTCAGATGCATATACCGCTGCGTCGTCGTGAGGTCCTTGTGACCCGCCAACTCCTGGATCGCTTTGGCCGCTGCCCCGCGCATAGCCAAGTGCGAACAGAACGTATGGCGCAGCACGTGGATGCCTTCGTGCTTGACTCCCGCCCACTTCGCCCGGGCGCAGGACGGCCACGACCTGCCCACTCTCAAGGTGCTCGGCTGGGACAACCTCGACACCGCGCTGCACCTCGACGCCGTGGCTCGTGAGCTGACCGCGCACCTTGCCTGGCCCGACGACGACGCCAACGCCGAGGCCTGGCGCACGCGCTGGCGCGCCGCGTTCACGCTCGGCCACCGCGAGGTCGTTACGACGTCGAAGGAACTCTCGATCCGCCTGGCCGAGCTGGCCCGCGCCATCCGCGACCGCATCAAGACCGCCCTCGCCATCGAGACCGACAAGGGCCCGCTCACCCGGCTCATGAAGGCGTTCCAGGCGGCGCTGGTTCACGACCTCGACGCTGATGGTTTCGCCGACATGTACGCGCAGACCATCGCCTACGGCCTGCTCTCGGCGCGCATCGCCGACCCGCACAAGAAGACGGCCGACGACTTCGCCGCCCACATGCGCACGAACCCCTTCCTGCGCGAGCTGATGGAGACGTTCCTCAAGGTCGGCGGGCGGCGTGGCAAGGCGGGCGGGCCCGGCATCGACTTCGACGAGCTGGGAGTCTCCGAGGTCGTCGAGCTGCTCGACGACGCCAACATGGAGGCTGTCGTCCGTGACTTCGGCGACCGTAACCCGCTGGAAGACCCGGTCATCCACTTCTACGAGCTCTTCCTCAAGGAGTACGACGCCAAGAAGCGCATGCAGCGGGGCGTCTTCTATACCCCGCGTCCAGTGGTCTCCTACATCGTTCGCTCGGTGGACGAGCTGCTGCGTTCGGAGTTCGGCCTTGCTGACGGCCTCGCCGACACGACCACCTGGGGCGAGATGGCGAAGCGCCACAAGGATTTGAAGGTCCCGCAAGGCGTCTCACCCGACCAGGATTTCGTCCAGATCCTCGACCCGGCCACCGGCACCGGCACCTTCCTCGTCGAAGTCATCGATCTCATCCACAAGACGCTCGTCGCCAAGTGGAAGGCGCATGGCCATGGCGAGAAGAAGATAGACGCGCTGTGGAACGAGTACGCGCCGAAGCACCTGCTGACGCGCTTGCACGGCTACGAGCTGCTGATGGCGCCTTACGCCATCGCGCACCTCAAGATCGGGCTGAAGCTCTACGAGACGGGCTACCGGTTCGGCAGCGAGGAGCGGGCACGGATCTATCTGACGAATGCGCTGGAGCCGACGCAGGACTTCTCGGGGAGGTTCGAGTTCGCTGTACTGGCGTTGGCGCACGAGGCGCAGGCGGTAAACGAGATCAAGCGGCTTCGCCGATTTGCGGTCGTCATTGGCAACCCGCCGTATTCCGTCAGCTCGCACAACAAGAGTCCGTTCATCGAGAACTTAATGGCGGCCTACAAGACTGGTTTGGACCGGGAAAGGAATATTCAGCCCCTTTCAGACGACTACATCAAGTTCATCTGCCTCGCCGAGCACATTCTCAATAGTACGGGCAAAGGCGTACTGGGCTTCATCACAAATCATTCGTTCCTCAGCGGCGTTATTCACCGAACGATGCGGAAATCTCTGCTCGAAACGTTTGATACGATTGCCGTCACAGACCTTCACGGCAACTCGTTCATCAATGAACATCCGCCCGGTGGCATCCGCGACTCCAACGTTTTCGCAATTCAACAAGGCGTCTCGTTGTTCCTTGGTTGTCGCAAAGTTGGTGGCGCGACCTCTATTCGCTTCTCTGAACTATGGGGGACCGGTGAAGCAAAGCTAGCGACTCTGTCGGAGTCGCGGGGTGCAATCACACAAACGACAATTCAGCCTGATGCTGACTACGCATTCTTCGTTCCGAAAGACTTCTCCCAAGCCGAGGACTATTCCAAGTGGCCCAGCTTGGCGGATGTTTTTCGGGTGAATCAAAACGGCGTTCAAACGGGTCACGATGGATTCAGCGTTGCGTTTGACAGCAAGACGGTCGTTAGGCGCGTCGAGGATTTTTTCAACTCGGCCATAAGCGATAGCGAAGTCAGTCAGCGTTACGAGCTCGGCGACAACTCTGGCTGGAGCTTCACACAGAAGAGGCGGCAACTTCGTGGCACCACCCTTCAGGCGAAGCTCCTCGTCCCATATTTCTACCGACCGTTCGACATCCGCTACATCTACTACGACGCTAATCTGCTGAAGCGACCTTCGCCAGCAATCATGCCGCACTTGGTTGATGGTAAGAACATGGCTCTATTCGCGATGCGGAAAATCGTGCCGACTTTCGCATATTCTTTTTTCGGAGTCGTAAACAGCGTCGTTGACCACGGCCACTTTTACATGGGCAACCAAGGTTCGAGTTCGTGCTTTCCGCTTTACCTAAAGCCGACACAGCAGCGACTTGGCGCGACCACAAATCGCGAGCACAATTTTCAGTTACGGTTTTGTGAGAAGCTTTCCAAAGCTCTCGGAACTTCAACAACGGTTGAGGGCCTGCCCGTTGGCCTGACGCCCGAAGACATCTTCCACTATACCTACGCGGTGTTTCACAGTCCCGGCTACCGAAGCCGTTACGCGGAGTTCCTGAAGATTGATTTCCCGCGCCTGCCGTTCACCGGAAACATGCAACTGTTCCGCGCGCTGGCCCGGCTCGGTGGCGATCTCGTCTCCCTGCACTTACTCGAATCTCCCAAGCTCGACCACCACATCACCGAATACCTCGGCGGTCGCGCTCCTGAAGTCGAAAAGGTGTCCTGGTCCAAGAACACCGTCTGGCTCGACAAGGCGCAGACCGTCGGCTTCAAGGGCGTGCGCGAGGACGTGTGGAACTTCCACATCGGTGGCTACCAGGTCTGCGAGAAGTGGCTCAAGGACCGCAAGGGCCGCACGCTCTCGAAGGACGACATCGCCCACTACCAGAAGATCGTCGTCGCCCTCTCCGAGACCATCCGCCTGATGAAGGAAATCGACCAGGTCATCGAGCAGCACGGCGGGTGGCCGGGGGCGTTTCAGACCGCTGCGGCAGCGGACAGCGGTGAGCCCCCACTGATGCGTGTGGCAGAAGATTCGCTCCCGTATGGGAAGTAGGCTGGCCGCTCCCCAGCCATCTACCCCGACGCTGCCCCTGGGCACTGGTCCTGCCGATCCCAGTTCACCCGCGGGAAGAGGACAAGGGACTTGCCTCGACGGTAGCCCACCACATCGGACGCCCCCTCGCCCCCTGGGGGATGACGCCGTTGGTCGAGGGTCGGAAGGTGGGGTTCATGACCTATGAGCGGAACTCGGGGCCCACGCACCAGGGAGCCGCAGATCCTGCCGTGCTCGGCGGGTCGGACATGCCCATCGGCATGCATGCCTCGGCCAGCGCGCCGTCGACCTGCGGTATCGGTCGCGTCAGCGACGCAGCAGGGCGTTGCTCACGAACCCGGCGACGGCGCCAACGAGGACTAGCGCGAGGTCTTAGCGACGCACAGCATCACCTGCAGCATGCGCCGCCGAGGCAATTGCTATGACAACGCCGTCATGGACGCGTTCTTCTCGACGGTCAAGAGCGAACTCGGCGAGTGGTTCGACAGCCACGGCGATGCCAAGGCCGATACCACCTATTTGTTCGATGGTTGATACGATGGATTCCTACTCCACGGCAATTGTCCATCAATATCGAGCAAAGGATATTTTTCAATGGTTTAGATTGCTCGGATTACGTGAAATTATCGTGATGAACAGCCGCGCGGGTTGGGTTAGTATCGTTGCTGAAAAAGGTTCTAGCAATGAGCGAGCAACCCGCATAAGCGATCAAAAGCAGATTAAAGGCCCGACGATAGGCGGGATGAACGGGGCTGGGGAGGCAACGGAATCAGCGTTATCGGACCTGTCCGCCTAGATTCGTCAAAGATTCGGCCCCCGGCCACAGCCGCGGCGAGCGATTCGAGCGCAGCGTGGTTGGATGATGTGTTCGACGGCATGGGCACCTGGAGGCCGCACACCCGGCGGCGCGGCATCATAGAACGCGAACGAATCCAGCGCAACGCAGATGAAACGGTGTTATAGTCCACGCCACCTGAGGCCGGTGCCCGGCGCCGGCCCTTCGCAGCGGAGGTTTCGATGGTGCATCTCCTTGGCTCGCGCCTGCTTCTGGCGGCAATGCTGCTGCTGTCGCCGCTGGCCGCGCTCGCACAACAGAACGCCACCATATCGGGGGTCGTGACCGACGAGTCGAAGGGCGTGCTGCCGGGCGTGACCGTCACCGCCACCGACCTGGGCACCGGCCGGGTCGCCACGGCCGTCACCGACGCCCAGGGTGACTATCAGATTCGCAACCTGCCGCCCGGCCGCTACTCGGTCACCGCGGAGCTCTCCGGGTTCGGCACGGCGACCCTTCCGGTGCTCGAACTGCGCGTCGGCCAGAACGCCACGGTGCCGCTGTCACTCAAGGTGGGAGCGCTGGCCGAGACCATCACGGTCACCGGCGAGTCGCCGCTCGTCGACATCACGTCATCGGAAGTGGCCGGCAACGTCGACCGTCGCCAGATGGAAGAACTGCCCCTGGCCGGCCGCAACTGGATGGAGCTGTCCCTTCAGGTCAAGGGCATCACCGCCAACAACGTCGACAACCGTCCCGGCGTCGGCGACGACAACGCGTTCCAGCTCAATCTCGACGGCCAGCAGATCACCAACAAGGTGGCGAGCTCTGGGTTCGGTCAGCCGAAGTTCAGCCGCGAGGCGATTGCCGAGTTCCAGATCATCACGAACCTCTTCGACATCACCCAGGGCCGCTCGACCGGTGTGCAGGTGCAGGCCATCTCGAAGGCGGGCACCAACAACCTCCGAGGCTCGCTCTACGGGTACTTCCGCGACGACAAGTTCAACGCGGCAGACTTCGTGGCCAAGCGGGTGCTGCCGTATCAGAACCAGCAGACCGGCGCCTCGCTCGGCGGGCCGATTCGAAAAGACAAGCTGCACTATTTCCTCAGCTACGAATACGAGCGTGAACCCGGGACGGTCTTCTTCGCGCCGGTGAACCTGCCCACGATTCGGACCTCCGCTGCCGACAAGCAGATCAACCACAGCACGCTCGCGCGGGTCGACCAGGATTGGACCTCCAACTCGCACCTGTCGTACCGCTTCTCGTCCTGGCGCTTCGATCGGCCAAACGACAAGCAGGCCGAACACCCGACGCAGTCGGCCTCGCGCACGCGCAAGGCTGACAACTTCCTGGTGAGCTGGTCACACGTGCGCTCCTCGAGCCTGGTGGAAGAAGTGCGTGTCGGCTACAACACCTTCGGCTGGACCAACGGCGTGGCGCTCGATGATCTCGTGACGGCTGCGCCTCGCGGCTGGCTCGGCACCGGCACGCCGTCGTTCAACTTCATCAACGGCACGATCGGGCCGCCGCAGAACTTCCCGCAGGAGTTCAACCAGAACCAGATCACGGCGCGTTACGACCTCACGTGGAACAAGGGCTCGCACGACATGAAGATCGGCGCCGAGTTCCTGGGCTGGAAAGACTCGGGTGAGTGGCATCTCGGCGAGCGCGGTGTCTTCAACTTCCGCGCCAACCCTGCCGACATGGACCGCCGTTTCCCGGGTAACGACCCCACGCAGTGGGACATCACGGGGCTCGACACCTTCGCCACGAACTTCCTGCAGAACACGGGCAACTGGGACGTCGACATCCCGCGGCCGACCTATGCCGTCTGGTTCGGCGACAACTGGCGGGTGAACGACCAGCTCACCATCAACTACGGCGTGCGCTACGACCTCGACCAGGGCGCGACCGACCCGCCCGATACGAAGAACAGCACGGTGTTCGCGCCGTTCGGCGGGCCGCTCTTCAAGGACAACATCCGCGACAACAACAACATCTCGCCGCGCGCCGGGTTCGCCTGGAACGTCGGCGGCGGCAACGATCTCGTCGTCCGCGGCGGCACCGGCCTCTACTACGGCTCGGTCGTCTCGAACGTCACCTTCAGCCAGCAGTCGTTCGGCAACCGCATCATCGTCAACAGCTTCCCGAACGACAATCAGCCCGGCTGGTTCCTGAATCCCACGCGCAACTTCACGCCGCAGCAGATCGCGAGCGGTGCCGTGCCTCAGGCGCCCCGCGTCATCGCCCACGACTTCGAGTTCCCGGTCACCTGGCAGAGTGCGATCGGCTTCCAGAAGCAAATCACTCCGGTGCTTGGCGTCGAGATGGACCTGACCCACTGGCGCGAGTTCAACCGCACGCGCGGGGTCGATATCAACATGGTCGTGGATCCGGCCACGGGGTATCCGGCGCAGGGGCGCGTGGCCGATCCGGCCTGGGGACCGATTATCTGGATCGAGTCTGGCGGCAAGGCCGACTTCCTGTCGCTGGCCAACGGCATCACGCGCCGGTATGCCAACAACTTCCAGGCCGGGCTGACCTATACCTACACGTTCTTCGCGCGTGACAACCAGCCGGCCAACGGCTTCGGCCCGAACGCCGACAACCCGCTCGACATCGACAACGACGACGAGTGGGCCACATCGCAGGAGTTCCAGCGCCACACCCTGCGTCTGAACGGCATCTGGGCGCCGGGTTGGGGCCTGACCTTCTCCGGCGCCTACCAGTTTGGCTCCGGGAACTATTTCAACACGTCGGTAGGCGGGAATCCCTACGGGAAGAACCGCGCTGCTTTGTCGCACACCAACCGGTTGTACGTCGGCACCGCGCCGCTCGTCATCAACACGGCGCTCGCCGGCGACCGCTACGATGGTCCGACCACGCTCAATTCGGGCGACCGCGTGCCGCGTAACGCCCTCAGGGGCGATGCGATTCACAAGGTCGACGCCCGCGTGACCAAGGCGTTCAAGATCAACAACCTGAGCCTGTCGGTCGTGGCCGAGGTGTTCAACCTGTTCAATCACGAGAACTTCGGCAGCTATAACGCCGTGGTCACGTCGCCGCTGTTCGGCCAGCCGCAGCAGAACATCGGCAATGCGTTCCGGCCGCGCACCGGGCAGCTGGCGTTTCGCGTGCAGTTCTAAAGGGCAGGGAACGGGGAACGGGGAACAGGGAACAGGGAAATCATCCGGCCACGATCCCGATCTCTGTTCCCCATTCCTACAGGTAGGAGAGCCACCAGTCGCGGCGACGCGCCTTGACGTCAGCCAGCCACCGGCACGCCGGGTAGAGCGCGGTGACGAGCAGGAACCAGGCGATGTACACCAGCCACAGCGGGTAACCGAGGTCGGCTGGAAACATCTCGCGTGCGCCTCCCATCGAAGGCAGCGGGTGCCAGACGAAGCCCCACGTGGCGGCGCCGTAGCGAAGGAATGCGGCGAATGCCGCGGCCACGTGCAGCACCCAGAAATGGACCACGTAGTAGGCGAAGGGCACGCGGCCGAACACGACGAACGGATGGCGGGCGCCGGGCATCGCGCGCTCGAGCCAGGTCAGCAGCAGCGCCGCCGGCCCGAGCGTCATCAGGATGAAGATGAGCGAGGGCGGGTATTTGGTCGTGTTGACAAACGACACGACCGTCATCACCGGGGACACCTGCGCTGACCACGGCGCCGGGTCGCCGTAGCCGTTCGAGACCCGCAGCACGACGAAGCCGGCGATCGCCGCCAGTCCAAAGGTCCGGAGCGCACGTGCGCGCCGGTCGGGCGCCCATGTATAGAGGCCGGCGGCCCAGAACCCCAGGGCCATCACGCCGGCCCACGGCAATACGGGATAACCGGCAATGGCCGAGATCGGTCCGATGGTGATGAGGCCGGGCTGGTGCAGCACGTGCCAGAGCCAGGCGAGCGGCCCAAACACCGAGGCCGGCACGCCGTCGAGCGTGTTGTGGCCCACCACGATCACGAGCCCGATGAGGCCGACAACTTCGGCGGGCAGGTGGATGAGACCTGCCAACGCCACCATCGACCATCCGAGTGCCCAGAGGATGATGAGGAACACCGGATACTGCAGATCGAAGGTGAAGTTCATGGCCAGGCGCATGACCACGAGTTCGACGGCGATGAGCCAGAGCCCGCGCGTCAGCAGATACCGCGAGACTGCGGCCCTCGAGCCGCCGCGGGCCAGGCGGAGTCCGGCGCCCATGCCGGCCGTGACGAAGAAGACCGGCGCACAGACATGGGTGATCCAGCGTGTGAGGAAGACGAGCGGTGTCGTGCGCGTCAGATCCTCGGCGGAAAACTGCATGGCGCCCGCGTGAAAGAACTCACGCGTGTGGTCCAGGGCCATGATGATCATGACCAGGCCGCGAAGGGCGTCGATGGCGGTGACCCGGCGCGATTCCGTCATGTCACTCAGCCTCCCGGCGCCCGTGGCGGGGGCGCGACATTCCGTGTAGACTGGCGCCCGCCGCCGCATCACGCCTGGCGGCTCGTCACGGCCGACCGCACGGAGGCTAACATGAAGTCGCGGTTCTACTCGCCTGGTCTCGCCGCTGCCGCGGCGCTCGCCCTCGTTGGCGGCTGGCTCGCCGCCCAGCCCGCCGCGCAGTCACAAGCCCCAGCACCCGTCGCCATTCCCATGCAGGGCGGATCGGTGCAGCAGGGCACGCGCGGCACCACCGGCTATCCCGCCGCGAAGACCGGCGGGAACTACATGCACAATTTCTACTTTCCGCCGGCGGTGTCATCGACGCCCTGGTGGCCCGATTGGGCGCCCGACGGCGCGCGACGCGAACTGGTGCAGGTGATCGCCACGCCCGCATCCGACGTCGAGGACGCGGCTGCCCGTCGTGAGAGCCAGGGCTTCGACCATGGAGGCGTCAACGGGTGCGTTGAAGTGCCGTGCCACCGCCGGATCCATTGCACCAGCGTGTGCTGCGACCGCCGGTGGCTGGGCCTCGCGCGCCTGTGACCATGCCGGTCGCGAAAGGATGGCGGTGCCAAGAGTGGCCAGCCACGTGCGCCGCGGAACGCGCATTACCCGGCATGATCGCGGGCGGCCGTGCTCCCGTCCGTAGATCTTCAACAGACGGCCGCGACGCCGCCACCAATGGTTGCCCCAGCGTGCTGGCCGGAGCAGACGACTGACGGCGGCGAGGCACCAGCTCGGAGGCGCGGTGGGTGAAGGGCCACTGCGGGTGCAAGCGGTGTCAAGCGGCACCGAACTCGCGGCCATGACCGTGGTACCATCAGCCGTCGCGGCGCGGGCGAGCGACACGAGGAGATTCGCATGGACTCAACTATCGCCACCAGACTGTCGCGGCGCCGCTGGATCGGCGGAGTGGCCGCGCTGCTCGGGACTTCCGGCCGCTCAGCCGCGTCCCAGAGCGCCGCCACCACGCCAGCGGCAGTGCCACGACACGTCGTGCTGATGGTGGCCGACGGTATGAGCGTCGGTGTGCCGACACTTGCTGAGTCGTTCTCCCACACCGTGCGCGGGCGCGGCACCGCGTGGTGGGAGCTGGCGCGCCATCCGGACGTGACCACGGGGTGGGTCGACACAGCGTCGCTGACGTCGCTCGTCACCGATTCAGCCGCCGCCGCCTCGGCGTGGGGCAGCGGGTCTCGCGTTCGCAACGGCGCCATCAACGTGTTGCCGGACGGTACGCGCTTGACGCCCCTGGCACACCTGGCGCGGCAGGCGCGCCGCCGCATTGGTCTCGTGACCACGACCACGGTCACACACGCCACGCCCGCCGGGTTTGCCGCCGTCAACACGAACCGCAACGCTGAAGACGACATCGCCACGCAGTACTTGGATCGTGTAGACGTCGTGCTCGGCGGCGGGCAGCAGTTCTTCGATGCCGGACGTCGAGCCGATGGCCGTGATCTGGTCGGTGATTTCGCGCGCGGAGGGTATGCGGTGTGGCGAACCCGAGACGAGTTGCGCGCCGCAACAGGGAGCGGACGCGGGCTTGGCCTGTTCGCCAGCGAGCATCTGCCATACAGACTCGATCGCGACCAGGATCCACGCCTGCAGGCCAACATACCCACGCTGGCCGAAATGGCGTCAGCGGCACTGGCGCGGTTGCACGACGTGCCGGAGGGGTTCTTCCTGCTCGTCGAAGGCGGGCGCGTCGATCACGCCGCACACGCGAATGACGCGGCGGCGATCCTCCGCGAGCAGCTCGATTTCGACGACGCCGTCGCGGCCGTGCGCGAGTTTGCCGCAGGCCGGCACGATACGCTCGTCATCGTTACCTCTGACCACGGAAACGCCAACCCGGGCTTGAACGGTATGGGCCAGAGCTACCTCGACTCGAGCCGGGTCTTCGCGAATGTCACGCGTGCGCGCGCCTCGTTTTCTGTCGTCAAGCGCCAGTTGCTCGATGCGGCCAACCGTTCCGGTCAACCCAGCGTGAATGACACGGGCATGCTGGTGGAGCACCTTCTGGGTTTCGCGCCCGACCGGCTGCAGACGGAGGTGATTCGCACTGCCCTGGCCCGCCCCGTGGTCACCGTGCTCAATGGACAGCTGGCCGGATTCGACGGCGTGCTCGGGCAGATCGCCGCCAACCACTGGGGCATTGGGTGGACGGGGACCACGCACACCGCCGATCTTGCGCCGGTGCTCGCCTTCGGCCCAGGCCAGGAACGCTTCCGCGGCCTTCGTGCCAATACCGCGCTCTTCGGCGACCTGGTAGCGCTGATGGGACTGACGTTCAAGAACCCGGCCATGGCACCTGTGGACGCACGTGCCTATGCGGCATACGGCGTCGCGGGTGCCGAAGTGGTGCCGGCATGACGAATCCCGGCCTCGTCACGCTGGTCGTGGTGGCCTCGATGCTCGGCGTGGGCGATGCCGCCGGGCAGCCCGCGGCGCAGCGGCGTCCCGCGCTCACGCGTGTTGCCGTGCCGGTGGCGGCCGTGACTGTCGACGATGGCGATACCGTGGAGATCCGCTGGACGCCGACGGACATTGAGACCGTCCGCATTCTGGGCATCGATGCGCCGGAGACGCGTCACCTCGAGCACAACATCCCGTTCGATCAGCCGTTTGGCCCAGAGGCCCGGGCGTTCGGCCAGGGTGTACTGGCGACGGCGCGCGACGTGGTGATTCTTCGCGCTGCCACGACCGATCCGTTCGGCCGCTCGCTCGCCTATCTCCTTGTCGACGGGCGCAACTATTCAGTCCTGATGGTGAGCGCGCGACTCGCGGTAGAGAGTGTGACCGCGTTCGGCGACAACGGCCTGCCGATGGAAGCCGCGGCTGTCGTGGCCGCGGCCAAGGTGGCAGGTCCCGTAGCGTTCGAACCACCTCACGCCTATCGCTCGCGTATGCGGGACGTGGCCGAGTGGCTCAAGGCTCGCCGCCAGTACCCGCCGCCCTAGTGGTCGACCGCACGCGAATGTCACACGACGCGTCGGTCGTTACCGCCGCGCCGGCGCGCAGCACAAACAGTCGATCGGATGACGCGCGGCGGTCAAAGGGTTGGTGGGGTCGTCGGCCGCCGCCGGAGGGGCCACTCCCGTGAGGTACGCCGCAGCCGTCGGGGCGCGCGCGAGGAGCGCCCGGCAGATCGGGCACATCTCCAGCTCGTCACTGCGTCCCAGCGGCTTCAGCACCTCGAACTCGACGTCACATCGATCACAGGCGTAGACGTAGATCGGCACGCGCGCGCTTCGGCTCCTCCGCCACATCCTACAGCGTCGAGTGTCTCGTGGCCTGCGACAAGACGAAACCCGCGAACGGTGCCGCCATGGCCGCTCACCAGCCGACCGAGGGCGGCGACCGGCGCAGACACGCAGGGCGCCGGTGTGCGATCGCACGTGAGGGCAGTGCCGCCCGGCACCTGCGCATCGTGGGCCGCACGTGCACACTGACCTCATGGCCATGCTCATCAATCTCGACGACGACGTGGAAGGGTCTGGCTCGGAGGCCATCGTCCGCGTCAAGGGCTGGCTCTCGGCGCGCCTCGATCTGCCCGCGGACGCCATCGTGCTCGTGACCGAACTGCGTTGCCGCGAGGAGGGGTGCCCGCCGCTCGAAACGGTCCTGGCCGTGCTGGCACCCTCCGGCCGCTGGCACTGCACCGTGCACAAGGCCGCGGCGGCGCTCACGGAATCCGACATCCACGACGCGCTGGCGGCCAACGCGCCTCGACTCTGACCTGCGGTCCGCGCGCGAGGGCGGGTGGCCAGCCGCGTGGCTGCCACGCCGCCCGGACGGTGCGCCTCAGTACGAAATCGAGCGCGTGCTCGTGAGGAACGCCTGCATCGCGCCGCCCTCGCCGCCCACGGTCAGGCCGGGCATCAGGTCGGCCGCCTGCACATTCCGCACGTTCATGCAGTGCTGGCCGCCCCCCACCACCCCCCCGCCCTACATAACCCGTCAGCACATCCACCGACCCCCCTGACCACGCGACATGTGTGCGCGTAGTGCATACCAACGACTGCATCCCGACGGTAGCCGTCAGGACGCGTCATCAGACCACCACTGGTCGCAAGTGGTCGCAGCTATCTACTGCCGGCCGGTCCGG
>VFZN01000020.1 GCA_016871195.1 Acidobacteriota bacterium
GAAACAACAAACGCTCCCTTAGGGGTAACGTCTGTAAGTGGCTGATACAATTTGATTTAGGTTGGTGCGGAAGAAAGGACTCGAACCTTCACGCCCTTGCGGGCGCCAGCCCCTCAAGCTGGTGCGTCTGCCAATTCCGCCACTTCCGCATCTGACACTGCGCATCGCCGCCGGGCCGTGGCCGGGCCCGGGACGAGGGGGGCAACCCTGCTCAGGGCTGCGAGGGAGGAGGTGTTGCCGGTGCCGGAGCAGCCGGAGCCGCTTCGGGAGCCGGAGTCGTCGCCGGTGCCGGCGTCGCCGCGGCAGGTGCCGCCGGAGCCACCGGTCCGCCCGGACCAGGCAGCGCCGCCGCCGGAACAGGTGGCGGACCTTCAATGCCACCCACCACGGAACTGCCACCACGCTGGCCCCACGCCGTGAGCGTCAACGACAGCACGACAAAGAGCACCGCAAGGCCGGCCGTGGCGCGCGTCAGCAGCGTCGCGCCCGAACGGGCCCCGAACACCGCCTGGCTGCCACCGCCGCCAAAGGCATTGGCGATGTCGCCTCCCTTGCCCTGCTGCAGGAGAATTACCCCGATGAGCAGGAGGCACACCACCGTATACACCGCGACCAGAAAGTAATACAGCATCACTGTAGGCCTGCGCCGATTCCGTTGGGAACGGGCAAACCCAGATTATAGCACGGCCTGACGCTTCCCACCAGACGTTCTCCGCTATCATCAATACCACATGGCCTCGCATCGCACAGGCGCCGAACGCTTCCGCGCGCTCCTGTTCTATGGAGTGGTCCCGTTGCTGGGCTATCTGGCCTTTCTCGTCACCCGGCCCTTCCTTGCCCCACTGGCGTGGGCCTCGGTGCTGGCCATGACCCTCTATCCGCTGCACCAGCGCCTGGGGACACGACTCTCGCCGTCGCACGCAGCGCTCGCCACCACCCTCACCGCCGCCCTGCTGATCGTCGCGCCGCTGGCCCTGCTGGGCATGATGCTGTCGAGTGAACTGCCGCGAGTGATGGCGTACGCCCAGCAGATTCCCGCACAGGCCACACCGGAAAACATCGAACGTCTCTGGGACGAGCTGCGGCAATACGTTCCGTTCACGCTCCCCGACGATTCCTCCCAGATACTCGGCCAGGCTGTGCAAACAGTTGGAGGCTTCCTCGGCCCTCGCCTCGGCAGTGCCGTCGCGTCAGTGTTCGAAGTGGTCGGCAGCCTCTTTGTCACGCTCTTCGCACTGTTCTTCCTGCTGCGCGACGCCCGGCGCCTCTCCGAAGGCGTCCGCCGCCTGCTGCCGTTCCCCCCGCACGAACGCGAGCTGCTCATCACCGAAGCGCACGACCTGGTAATCGCATCGGTCGGTGCCGGTCTCACCGTGTCGGCAGTGCAGGGCCTCGTGGGCGGCCTCGCGTTCTGGGCACTCGGCCTCGGGGCCCCGGCTATCTGGGGTGTACTTGTCGCCGTCTGTTCGCTGCTGCCCGTCGTCGGGGCCGCACTCGTCTGGGCCCCGGTCGCCTTCTGGCTGGGCATGTCCGGGGCCGTCGGACAGGCCCTGGCTCTGGTGATCGTCGGCACGCTCGGCATCAGCATGGTTGACAACGTGCTACGCCCCATCCTGCTGAGCGGTCGCTCGTCGGTGAACGGCCTCATCGTGTTCATCGGCCTGCTCGGGGGGACCACCGCCTTCGGGCTGGTCGGCCTCGTCTTCGGCCCCATCATCCTCGTGCTGGCAGGCACCCTCTTCGAGGCCCTGACCCGTCACTCGTCGTCTCCCACGCAGCGCGCGTGAGTGCTATGCTCCGCCTCATGGCTCGTCTGCTTGCTGCCCTGTTCCTGCTCGTGACTACGGTGGTGGCCTCATCCGCCGAGGCCCAGACCGCTGCGGCAGCGCCCCCCGGACTCATCCCGCAGGTGCGCGCCGCTCTCAACGCCAACGACATCCCGAAGGCCCAGGCCCTCATCGCTGCGTTCCGCACAGCGAACGGCACCACGCCCGAAGCGCTCGAAGCCTTCTCGTGGCTCGGACGCGGGGCCCTCGCGCAGAAGAAGTATGACGAGGCCGAACAGTTTGCCCTCGATACCTACGACCTCTGCCTCGACGCCCTCAAGACGCGCCCCATGGATGCCGAACCGCGGCTGCCCATTGCCATCGGCGCTGCCATGGAGGTGCGCGCTCAGGTGATGGCCGCCCGTGGCAACCGATCGGAAGCCGTCTACTTCCTGCGCCGCGAGGCCGACACCTACGGCGCAACCTCGATCATCCAGCGCATCAACAAGAACATCAACCTGCTGAGCCTCGAAGGACAGCCGGCGTTCGAGACCAGTTCGCGCGAGTCGCTCGCGGGCACCGCCCCCTCACTCGCCTCGCTGCGCGGCAAGCCCGTCGTGCTGTTTCTGTGGGCACACTGGTGTCCCGACTGCAAGGCGATGAGCCCCATCCTCGACGCACTGCGCACCGCCCATGCCGCACAGGGCCTCACGATTCTGGCCCCCACGCAGCGCTACGGCTATGTGGCCAACCGCGCGCCGGCATCGCCCGCCGACGAACTGGCCTACATCCGCCAGATCCGCCGCGAGGCGTATCCGTGGCTCGACGATGCGCTCGTGCCGGTGAGTGGCGAGGTGTTCACTCGCTACGGTGTGTCGACGACGCCTACGCTGGTGTTCATCCGGCGCGACGGCACCGTGCTGCGCTACAACCCTGGGCAGATGACCCGTGCGCAGATCGATCCGCTGATTCAGGAACTGGTCAAGCCGCAGTGAGTCGCCCGCGCGGAGCGGGACACAACCGGCGGCTCGACCTGCTCTACGAAGATCGCTCGCTCGTCGTCGTCAACAAGCCAGCGGGTCTGCTGACGATACCGACGTCCCCTGGACGGGCCGAGCACGAAGACACGCTGCTCGGTCGCGCCCGCGAGTATGCCAGGCACAAGCGCGGGCGTCAGGCGTACGTGGGCATGCTGCACCGCCTTGACCGCGGCACATCGGGAGCGCTGGCCATTGCGCTCGATCCCGCCGTGCATGCCGCGGGTCGAGACCTGTTCCGCCACCATGCCTTCGATCGCACCTACCTCGCGCTCGTGCACGGGGCTCCCGCCGCCGACCGCTTCACTATCGACCGGGCGATCAGCAGCGACTATCGTGACGGACGACGCGTGGCCGTCGACGAGCAGGATTTCGACGACGCCCTGCACGCCCGCACGCATGTCGAAGTCCTGGAACGCTTCGGCACACGGGCCGCACTGCTGCGCGTGACGCTCGAGACCGGACGCCAGCACCAGATTCGCATTCATCTCTCGGGCATCGGCCACCCGCTCATCGGCGACCGGGTCTACGGTCGTGAGCATGCGAGTGCGAAGCCGGGCGACCGGCCGATGCTCCATGCGTGGACCCTCGGATTTGCGCATCCCCTCACCGGCGCGCACATCGAGGTGACCGCACCGGTGCCCGCCGATCTCCGCCGCACGATCGACCGTCTGCATCACCAGCCCCAGAGAGGTGTCCCGTCATGACTCAGTTGCTCGCCCCGTATCTGCCCCACCTGTATGTCGCCCTCCGCATCGTCGCCGGCCTGCTGTTCGCCCAGCACGGGGCTCAGAAGCTGTTCGGCCTGATGGGAGGCACGGGCCCCGTCGAACTGGCGTCGATCATGGGGGTCGCCGGTGTGGTCGAACTGGTCGGCGGACTTTCGATCGCCGCGGGACTCTTCACCAGCCTGTGGGCGTTTCTGGCCTCAGGTCAGATGGCCGTTGCGTACTTCATGGTCCACGCCGGCCAGGGAATGTGGCCCGTGCAGAACGGTGGCGAACTGGCCGCGCTGTACTCCTTCCTGTTCCTCTACGTTGCGGCACGCGGCACGGGGCGCTGGGGCCTGCGTCCCTGACAGGCAAACGGCCAGCGGCGCCTGAACCGCAGGGCCGCACCGGGTAACGGACAGGCGTGCTAGCATCCCCGTCCATGCGTCACCGACTTGCTGTCTTCCTCGCCGTCGCCGGCCTCGCGGCCTGTGTGCCGTCTACGCAACCACCACCGGCGGCACCATTCTCGGTGGTCGAGGCCACCATTCCCGAGATGCAGGCGGCGATGGCCGCCGGGCGCATCACCTCGCGCGAGCTGGTCACGCAGTATCTGACCCGCATTGCCGTCTACGAAGACGGCCTCAACGCCGTCATCGCCGTGAATCCGAAGGCCCTCGAACAGGCCGAGGCCCTCGATCGCGAGCGCGCGGCTGGCAAACTGCGCGGCCCGCTGCACGGCCTTCCCGTGGCGCTCAAGGACAACATCCACACGTCGTTCATGCCGACGACCGGTGGGGCGTTGGCCTTCGAGGGTCTGGTGCCTCCCTACGACGCCACACTCACCACGCACCTCATCGAGGCGGGTGCCGTCATCATCGCCAAGACCATGATGACCGAGCTCGCCAACTGGGTAGCGAACGGCATGCCCGGGAACTACAACGCGCTGGAAGGGTACGGCTTCAATCCGTATGACCCCCGGCGCGATCCCCGCGGCCTCATGCCGCTGGCGCCGAATGCACCGTCTAGTGCCACACCGCAGCGCTTCGACGATGGGCGACCCGTGCTGGGAACGGGAGGCTCGAGCTCAGGCACGGGAACGGCCGCGAACTTCTGGGCGGCCAATGTCGGCAGCGAAACGTCGGGGTCCATTCTGAGTCCGTCGAATCAGAACATGCTGGCCGGCATCAAGCCCACCGTCGGGCGCATCAGCCGGTACGGCGTCATTCCGATCACCGCCGATCAGGATACGGCGGGACCGATGGCGCGCACCGTCACCGACGCTGCCATTCTGCTGGGCGCCATGGAAGGCAGCGCGCCTGATCCGAATGACGCCGCGACCTCGGCCTGTCAGGCCCCTCCGAACCGTGATTACACCGCATTCCTCAAAGCCGACGCGCTGAAGGGCGCACGCATCGGCATTCCGCGTGCGAGCTACTACGACCAGGTCACACTGCCCGGAAGCACCGAGCCACGTGGCGGACTCAACGCGGCCCAGCGTGCCGCGATGGATGAGGCGATCGTGGTGCTGCGTCAGGCTGGTGCGGAGATCATCGATGTGGACATCCCGAGCGTCGTCGCCACCGACCCGGCGAAGAACCTGCTGCTGTGGGGCACCTGTGCAGGGCCGGCCGATGTGCGAGGCAAGGATGCCAACTGCTCGTCTGCGCTCAAATACGGCATGAAGCGCGACTTCAACGCCTGGCTGGCCTCGCTCGGGGCCTCCGCACCAGTCAAGTCACTGACGGAGCTTCGCGAGTGGAATCTCGCGCACGCGAACATGGGCGCCATCAAGTACGCGCAGGCGCAGCTTGATGTCTCGGACGAAGTGGATCTGGAGCGCGACCGTGCCAAGTGGGAAGCGGACCGCAGGAAGGACATCGAACTGGCGGCCACCACCGGCATCGATGCGGCGCTGAAGTCCGCCAATCTCGATGCGTTGCTGTTCCCCGGCGCCTCGGGCGCGGCGATCTCGGCCAAGCCCGGCTATCCCACCGTCATCGTGCCGTTTGCGACCGTGCCCAACACGCCGCCGGGGGGGCCACTGCCGGACGGCTTCAACGCCCGCCCTGCCCCATACGGTGTCAGCTTCGCCGGCACCGCGTGCAGTGAACCGACGCTGCTCGGCCTGGCCTATGCCTTCGAACAGCTGACGAAGCGACGCGTGCCGCCGCCGGGCATGCCGTAGCCCTCTGCCACCTGAAGGCGCTGCGCCACGAGAGGGCGCAGCGCCTGACGACGGCCTTGCTGCTGCCCTCGGACGCCGATCATGCCCACGCCCCGGAAGATCATCGCCTATGTGGCGACCAGCGCTGACGGCTATATCGCGCGCCCCAACGGCGATGTCGAGTGGCTCAACCGCCGGCCCGACACCATCGACTACGGCATGCGGCGGTTCTATGCCTCAGTCGATACGATTTTGTGGGGACGCAAGACGTACGACTGGCTGCTCGGGCCCGTCATGGTCGCCGGCACCGGCGATCGGCACGGACGCTGGCGCACCTTTGTGGGCGTGGGTCGCATCTTCCGCTGACAGGCCCGCGCGCACAGGCGCCACATCCGATCAGCGCCCCGAAACGACAACACGCCTGAGCCCCTGGTCGGGACTCAGGCGTGTCAGTGAAGTGAGCGCAGGGTGACTAGGGCTCAACCGGCTCAGCGTCTTCCTCAGACGCCTCGCCATCGAGCTCGTCACCCCACGGATTTGGCTGAGGCCCCGGCACGATCCCTGCAATATCAGGGTCTTCCCCAGGGTCGCGCGGACCAGCCATTGAGCGTCGCACCTTGGCTTCTTCGCGGCGCGCCGTCTTCTGCTGCTGCCGCTCGGCGCGCGCGCGCTCACGCTCGCGCTTGCCTCGGCCCATTGGTCCTCGTACGGCCATGTTGCTCCTCAGTCAGGGCGCACCTTCAGGCGCGCGTGGTTACCAGCGGGGTTCGCGACGGCGGTTGTTGCCGCCACCACCACCGTAGCCACCACCACCGAAGCCGCCGCCGCCACCGCGACGGTCGCCACCGTCGCCGCCGAAACCACCCGCCCGGGGCACCTTCGGACGTGCCTCGTTGATCGCCAGCGTACGGCCACCCAACTGGGTGTTGTTCAGCTGATCGACCGCCTTCTGTGCACCTTCTTCCGTGGACATCTCGACGAACGCGAAGCCACGCGCACGACCAGTCATCTGATCGCGCATCACAGTCACCGTCTCGACGGCATCGACCTGGCTGAACAGATCGTGCAACTCATCCTCTGTCGTCTGAAACGGCAGATTACCAACAAACAGCTTGCGTCCCATCGTCACTCCCACTATCGGTGTGCACCGGCGTCCAAAGAAAAAAAAGGGCCCAGAGATGAGGGCCCCTTTCTCCGGTGTCTCAACTACCGTTGGGAGCCTAACACATTTAACAGTCGAAATAGCAAGCGGAAACTGCGCGAGGCCGCCCATAATCGGGGGATGCGCGCTGCTGCAGCTGCCATGGTCCTGCTGCTCGCGGCTCTGCCCGCACACGCGTGGACCGCGCGGCTTGTATCTACCGCCGGTGCCCCAGTCACCGGGGCACTGGTCACCATTCTTGGACGCACCGGCGAAGCCACAACCGACGGCGACGGACGGTTCACCTGGAAGCCAGACCCTGCCCCGCCCCTTGAAATCCTCGTCGTCCTGCGCGACGGCACCTACATGAAGCCGGTGGTCATCGAGGAGATTTCTGGCGGGATACAGACCATTGTCCTCTCCCCGCTGCTCAGTGAAGCCATCGTCGTCACCGGTGCCGCGCCTGGCATCGAGTCCACGCCCGGATCGGCCGCCACGACACTCTCCGGCCGGGATGTGCAGGTGCGACAGCCCACCAGTCTGATGCAGGCCATTGAGAATGTCGCCGGCGTGAATCAGGTCTCGGAAGGACAGGCGGCCGTGCCGGCGGTGCGGGGCCTCGCGCGCGGCCGCACGCTCATCCTGATCGACGGTGCGCGTGTCACGTCGGAACGCCGGGTCGGTCCCAGTGCCCTCGCTCTCGACCCCAGCGTCATCGACGCCGTGGACGTCGCACGCGGCCCGGGCTCGGTCGCCTACGGCTCTGACGCCTTCGGCGGCATCATTGCCGTGCGCACGCGGCGGGTCGCCGAAGCCGCGCCGTGGCAGGGCCAGATCTCCGGACTGCTGGGGGCCGGTGTACCCGAGCTGCGTGGATCGGCACTGGTCGCCCGCGGACTTCCGCACGGAAGCGTGCTCGTCAATGTGCATGCACGCCAGGCCGACGACTGGGTGAGTCCCACCGGGCCGATCTTCAACTCCGGCTTCCGCGATCATGGCGTGCTGGCCCGAGTGGATCAACGCGTCGCCGGCAACCTGCTGACCATCGGGTGGCAGAGTGATCTCGGTCGCGACATCGAGCGCCCGCGCAACAACTCGCGCACCGTGCGCTTCTATTACCCCTGGGACGATTCACACCGGCTGACCGCCAGCTATCAGTTGGCGCGCCTGCCTGGATTCACACGCGGCCAGGTCACCGCCTTCTGGGGACACTCACGACAGCGCACCGATCAGGATCGGTTCGCCACCGCCACCACAGGTCGCACGATTGAGCGCGCGGACATCTCGGCCACCGACTATGCCGTGCGCGCCTTCGGTGAACGACTGCTGGGCGCGGCACGACTGGAAGTCGGCATCGACATCAACGGGCGTCGCGGACTGCACGCCGTCGACGACCTGCTGACCTACGGACTCACCGGTACCCTGATCTCGACCCGACCCAACATCTCGGTCGCGTCAGCCCGCCGCGCAGACACGGGTCTCTACGCGTCCATCGAGTCAGCGGTGACTTCATCGCTCTCGCTGGGCGCGGGGATCAGGGCCGATCTCGTGACCAACGCCAATCGCGACGGGTACTTCGGCAGCCTCACGCGCCGCACGACCGGGCAGTCGGGGTACGTTGCCGTCACCGCCCGACTGCACGAAGGCCTCAGTACCACCCTGCAACTGGCGCGCGGCTTCCGCGATCCCATGCTGTCCGACCGGTTTTATCGCGGACCCACGGGGCGGGGATTCATCACCGGGAATCCTGACCTGTCACCCGAGGCAAGCCTGCAGGCCGACTGGACGCTGCGCTACACCGCCAGGCGCTGGCGGGCGCTCGTGGCCGCCTACGACTATGCCATCGACGATCTCGTCGAGCGCTATCAGACGACGATCGACACCTTCTTCTTCCGGAATCGCGGTCGCGCACGCATCCGTGGCGTCGAACTCGAGTCGCAGATGCAGCTGGGCTGGGGAGTCAGCCTCGACCTCGCATCGCAGCTCGCACGGGGTCGTGCGACCGATACGCAATCCGCACTCGACGATATCAGCCCGTTCACGATCACCGCCATGGTGCGCAAGGCCTTTGGTGCCAGAGGCTACGCGCAGGTGCGCACGGCGCGATTGGCCGACGACAATCGGCCGGGGCCGACCGAACGCGTGGTGCCGGGCTATACGCTCGTCGACGTGCAGGGGGGCTATTCGCCCTGGCGACGGACAGAGCTCAGGCTGCAGATGCGCAACCTGTTCGACCACGAGTATCTGGCCAGCCAGGATGTCCGAACCACGACGGCCCCGGGGCGTCAGGGTTCGCTGACGGTCGCCGTGCGTTTCTGATCAGCTACGTGCCCCGTGCAGCGCATCGAGCAGTGCCTCGATGTCGCGGGCATCGTTATACACATGCGGCGACACGCGGATGGCGGTGCCCCGGACGGACACATGCACACGGCGCTCGCGCAGCCGCTCGGCCACCGACACGACGTCCACGGCCGCTGGCACGCGCAGCCCCAGCAGGTGCCCGCCGCGATAGTCGGCATCTTCCACCGTGTAGCCAAGCGCCCGGACCGTATCGACCAGCGGGGCCGTCAGGTGACGCGTGTAGGCCTGAATGGCCTCTGGTGTCCAGTCGAGCAGCTGCTCGAGTGCCGCAATGGCCATCGGCATGAGGGCAAAGTTGCTGCGCTCACCCACGTCATAGCGCACGGCCCCCGGCTGATAGTCGTCGCGATAGTTCACGAGATCTTTGAAATGCTCACTGCCGGCGCGCCCAATCCAGGTCTCTTCCAGTGGCACGCCGTCATCGAGGCGGGGCCCGAGATAGGCGAAGCCAAGCGAGTACGGCCCCATGAGCCACTTATACGCTGCGGTCACCAGTATGTCGGGCTGCACACGGGTGACATCAAACGGCAGCGCCCCAATCGACTGGGTGCCGTCAATGACGAGCGCTGCCCCGACCTCGCGCGCACGTGCGCCAATGGCCTCGAGGTCGAAGCGCGTGCCATCCGTCCAGTGCACATGTCCGAGGGCCACCACCGCCGTGCCGGGCACGATGTGCTCAAGCAGTCGCTGGTTCCAGTCCCGCCCCCGGGCAAAGCTGCCTTCGGGTGCCGCCACCGTCTGCAGCTCGGCCCCCTGCGCTGCGGCCACACGCCTCCACGGGTGCACATTCGCTGGAAACTGTTCGTGCGTCACGACGATGCGCTGGCCGCGAGCGACGGGCAGATTGCGCGCGGCGATGGCCAGGCCGTACGACGCCGACGGCACAATCGCAATGCGCGGCGGGTCGGCGTGCACCAGTGAGGCGAACAGCTGCCGCGCACGGTCTGCTTCGACAAAGAAGTCGCTCGGCGTCAGGCGCGCCGGCACGCGCTTTCGGCGCACACCTGACATCCCCGCTGCCTCGACCGCCTGCGACAGCGGCGACATGTACGCGCAGTTGAGATAGTGCTCGTCGTCCGGCAGCGAGAACTGCGCCTTCTGGCACATCAGCATGGCTTACACCATCGCCTGTCGTTCCACCACGAAGGTGTTGTGGTCGGTTTCGTGAATGGTGACCGCGATGTCGTAGGTGAGCCCGCATTCAGGAAAGCGCCGCTGGATGACGGCCACCACTTCGCTCCACACGTAATCGGCCACGGCCTCGACGCTCGGGCCGCGCCCGGGCAGCACCACGATGCCCTCGGGCTCGCAGACATCCGGCAGGCGCAGCATCTCATCGTCGGCCGTCACCAGCAGGCGATGGTCCAGCCGCTTCATGATGTCCTTGAGGTCACCGAAGTCGATCGACATCTCGTGGGCGTCTCTCGGAAAGCGCTCCGTCGACACCTGGACCGTGCCGCGCCACGTGTGTCCGTGGATGAAGCGGCATTTACCGAGATATCCAGGTTGCCGGTGTCCTGCGTGAAACGACGCATGGACGATGATCGTCTCCATCTGGCTAGTATACGGGGCAAATCTGTCGGCTAGCGCACCACGCCTCGACGGGCACGCACCACGACGCCGGGGCGTGACGGCACCGTCACCCTGATGGGTCGGAAGGCACCGTCGCCCGGTGTCTCAGGGGTATAGGCCATCAGGTACTGCGCATTGAGTTCCTCGGCAATGCGGGCGATGGCCGGGGTGATGTCGGCCGTGCTGCTCACCACCTCGGCATAGCCTCCACCTTGTGCTGCGAGTTCACGGAAGACCTGGGGACTGACGCGCTGCGACTCGCGCATCCCTGGCGTGTCGACCGCGATGCCGTAGAGGCAGACATCCGCACGGCTGAGCTGCTGCTTGAGCTGCACCAACGAGGCATCGCTCGAGGTATCGGCTCCGTCGGACACCACGATCATCGCCGACCGCGAATGCCGGCGCTGCAGACAGGTGGGCAGCGCTGCCGACACGGCATCGTAGATTCCTGTACCTCCGGACGGGCGAATCGGCACCAGGGCCTCAAGAATGGGCTGACGGTCAGCCGTCCAGTCGGCAAGCATGCGTGCTTCATGATTGAACACGAACAGGGCGACCTCGTCTTCCGGGCGCAGGTGCTCCTCCACAAACACGCGCACAGCCGTCCGCGCATCATCCATGCGCGGCCCCCGCATGCTGTCGCTGACGTCGAGCACCAGCGCCACACTCGCCGGTACCCGATCGCCGGTGAACTGGGTAATGGACTGCGGGCGGCCGCTCTCGGTGATCACGAAGTCACCCTGGGTCAGGCCCGTCACCAGCCGTCCGGCTCCGTCGCGCACCGTCACGGCCGTCGGCACCAGTTCGGCGCTGCCGCGAAACAGCCGCGTCGCGCGGCGAGCCTCCTGCCGGAAGGTCGACGAGGCCGCGTCCCCGGGGCTCCCCGCGAGCGCCGCGGCACCGAGGACCCCCTGCAGCACCGACCTCATCCACTCACGACGTGTCTGCGACATCATCTGGCCTCCACAGCGATGCGTCCGCCATCAGTCACGGTCTCCGGAGGATGCACGACCACGAGGGCACCGGCGTCGAGTCCCGAGGTGACCTCGCTGGCCGATGGTGTCTGGCGTCCCACGCCGATGACCCGGCGACGGGCACGGTCATCGTCCACCACATAGACCGACCGCTGATCGCCCGAGCGGAACAGGGCCGCCGTCGGCACCTGCAGCACATCGCGGCCTTCCCAGACGGCGATGCGCACTTCCACCCGGAAACGATCACCCAGCAGCGTCCAGGCCTCCCGATCGTTCTTGAAGTCGATGGTCACGCTCACGCGCTGCTCCTCGACACCCAGGGGAGACATCTTCGTGAATCCTGACGGATCGACTCGCTCGACGCGGCCACGCAGCGGCGTCGCGCCCCCCCACTGCTCGATCGACACCGACATGCCCGGACGGATGCCGACTGCATCGGTCGAGAGCACATCGGCCTTGACCTCCAGATAACTGGGATCCCCGAGTTCAACGAGGGGCTCACCGGGAGCCACGCCGAATCCCGCTGCCCGCACCCGTTCTTCGGCAGCCGCATGCTCTTTCCCGCGCATCTCATAGGCCTGCCGCGTCAGCGCTCCCGCGGTCCACAGCGTCTGGGCACGTTCCAGTTCGGCGGACGCCTGCCGCAGGGCCGTGCGTGCTGCCGCATCTTCGGCGTCGGCCCGTCCCAGCAGTCCGCGGGCGACGCTCACGGCCGCTTCGGCCTCCTGTGTGGTGCGGGATTCCAGCAGCGGCGGATCTTCCGGAGTCATCTCGGCGATCAGTGTGACGCCACGCTCGACCACATCTCCCGGCTCGAGTGTGATGCGACCCACGCGCCCCATCACCGGTGCTGACACCGTGAAGCGATCGTGAATGCGCGTTTCGCCGGAGGCGTCGATGGTGACCTGCAGAGGACCACGCGTCGCCGGAGCCGCGTCGACCGTCACCGTCGACGGCCACAGCGCGACCGCGACCACGCCACCCACAGCCAGCGCTGCGGCAGCCCCCCAGAGCACGCGACGTTTCGTGACCATCGTCCGACTACTCCCGTTCCTTGAGGACGCCTACAAGATCCACGCGGTGCAGCTGCCGCACGACCAGCGCCGCCGACAGCAGCATGGCGGCCAGGTTGGTGAGTGCCATCCACGCCACGGTGCGCCATGACACCTCATACGACAGCCGATACAGCTCATTATTGAACAACTGCATGAGGCCACTGCCGAGGGCCTGGCCGAGCACCATGCCGATCGGCAACGAGGCCGCCGTCACAAGCAGTAACTCGCCGACCAGCAGCAGGCTGACTTCCGCGCGCGTGAAGCCCAGCACACGCAGGCTCGCCAGATCGCGGCTGCGCTCCGAGAGCGCCACGCGGCTCGAGTTGTAGGCGATGCCGATGGCGATGATCGCCGAGAACACGACATTGAGGGTAATGACCACATTCAGGTTCTGCGCCATCAGCGCGCGGAAGTTCCTGAGCATGGCAGACGTGCTGGCCACACCGGCCACCGCCGGCAGGGTCCGGTTCCGGGCATACAACGCCGGCAGGGCCTGCGCATCGACTTGCAAGGCCACACCGGTCACGCGAGGCTGTTCACGCAGCGCCCGGCTCAGGGCGGTGGCGGTCATGTAGGCCTGGAGGCCCAGGGCATCATCGACGACACCAACGACGGGAAGCGCGAGGGCGCGGCGGTCGCCTTCAAGCACATCGGCGTCGACCTGCTGCCCGGGCACAACCTCGAGCAGCTGCGCCAGGGCCTGGGAGATCAGCAGGCCCTCGCCCGGGGGCTGGTGCACCTGTCCCGCACGATCGAGCACGCGCTGCAGCTCCGGCTGGGGCACCAGGCCCACGATGGCGACGGTGCGATGACGGGGACCTGCGCGCAGCCGCACGGCCACCGCGCGCTGCGGTTCCACGCGCAGCACCCCGGGCAGGTGCGCCACGGCGCTGATGACATCCGACGTGAGCGGCTCTGTGAACGACAGCGTCATGTCCTGCCGCCAGGCGCGATCGAATTGCTGCGTGATGAGCACTTCCATGATGTCGATGAAGGAAAACCCGATCAGCAGCACGGCACCCGCCGCCGACAGTCCGAGCACCGACAGGGCCGTGCGGGCGGGCCGACGCACCATCTGCCGCAGCAGCATGCGTCCCGATGGTGCCAGCCGCTGAAAGAGGCGGCGCCGCTCGATCCAGCCTCGTCCGAAGCGGGGCGGTGGCGCTGGACGTATGGCTTCTGCCGGAGGCACCGCCAGTGCCCGTCCCACTGCCGATTGGGTCCCGAGGGCTGCCACCAGCAGGCTCACCAGCACAGCACCGGCCGACACGTCGAGCGACACGTGGTAGAACAGTTCAGGCAGACGGAAGTAGCGGTGATAGAGCTCGCTGACCTGCTGTCCCAGAATATCCCCCGGTCACCACCCCCGCCAGCGCCCCGACGGCCGCGATCACAAGCGCCAGCTTGAGGTAATGCCACAGCAGTGCGGCGTTCGAGTAGCCGAGTGCCTTGAGCGAGGCGATCTGCGGACGCTGCAGCGCCAGCGTGCGCGACAGGGCAATATGCAGGATGAAGGCGGCCACGGCCAGGAAGATCGCCGGCGTGGCGACTCCGAAGGTCTGCAGCTGCGCCAGTTCATTGCGCTCGGTCCACACCGAGGGCTGCTGCGATTGCGGATAGGCACCCCGCCCTCCGTGAGGCGCGAGCAGCTGATCGACACGTCCGATGACAGCATCGGCCGACGCTCCCGGCGAGAGAGACAGGGCCAGGCTGTTGAAGCTGCCGGTGAAGTCGGTGGCCGCCGCCAGTGCGTCCGGGTGCATCCAGAAGACGCCGAAGCGACGGTCGTCGGGCACGATCTCTCCGGCGCGGATGCTGTAGACGTACTCGGGCGACGGCGCCACACCGGCAACCAGCAGTGGCCGGCGGCGCCCGTTGATGATGACGCTGACGGTATCGCCGGGCGTCAGGCGATTGGCCTCGACGAACGTCTCGCTGGCCAGCACTTCATCGGGGCGGTCGGGCGACGGCCACCGCCCGCGCCGCAGCACAAGCCCGTTGAGCACGGGCGCATCGGGATCGGGGCGGCTGATCAGGCGCGCCGTCGCCGGGTCGTCGAGACCCGGCACCTGCAGCACCACATCGGCGATGACCCGGACGTCGACACCGTCCACACCCGGCAGCGCAGCCCTCGTGGCCACTGCAAACACATCCGCCAGCCGCTGCGAGGCGTAGTCAGCGGGCGAGCGTGTCCTGCAGCGACGAAGAGTTCGACAGGTACATCACCAGCATGGCCACGCCGGCCATCACCACGGCCGCAATCGCCAGGGCCTGCCCGCGCATCTGCCACAGCTCTCGCAGCAGCTTGCGGTTGAGTGCGGTGCGAACAACGCTCACCATGCCAGTGTCCGGGGATCAACCTTCGAGGCGTTCACCTGTTCGCTGGTGACGCGGCCATCGCCCAGACGCACGACCCGGTCGGCCATGGCCGCAATCGCCGCATTGTGCGTGATGACCACCGTCGAGCTGCGCAGCTCGCGGTTCACACGCGCCAGCGCTTCGAGCACGACAATGCCGGTGGTGACATCGAGGGCTCCGGTGGGTTCGTCAGAGAGCAGCACATCGGGACACTTGGCGATGGCCCGTGCAATGGCCACACGCTGCTGTTCGCCACCCGACAGCTGCGCCGGAAAGTGATCGAGCCGCTCGGTCAGCCCCACCATGGCCAGCGCGGCTTCCGGGGTCATCGGTCGCTCGGCGATGTCTGTCACCAGCGCCACGTTCTCGCGGGCCGTCAGGCTGGGAATGAGGTTGTAGAACTGGAAGACAAACCCGACGTGCTCACGCCGGTACCGCGTGAGTTCCGCCTCGGTGGCGCGCGTCAGCAGGTGGTCGCGGTACGACACGTCACCGGAGGTCGGGACGTCGAGACCGCCGAGAATGTTGAGCAGTGTCGACTTGCCACTGCCCGACGGCCCCAGCAGCACGACAAATTCCCCCCTTGAAGAGACGGAAATCGACTCCGCGCAACGCATCGACGGTCACCTCGCCCATGGGGTAGCGCTTGGTCACATTGGTGGCGATGAAGACGGGCTGCGGAATCGCCATGCTCAAACTCGCTCGGCCCATTGTAGTAGTCTGCTGTCGGGAGGCGAGGAGAATGCGGGTGCCTGCAATGGTGGCGGCTGGTGCAGTCGTGGTGGCAGTGATGCTGGTCGGGGGAACCCTGGCCCCTCCCGTACTCGAAGCGACACAGGCTCCGCCGCGCGCCCTGCTCAATCCGGCCCTGCAGAAGCAGCCGGCTCCGGCTACCTACAAGGTGCGCTTCCGCACCAGCGCCGGCGAGTTCGTCGTCCAGGTGACGCGCGCGTGGGCACCGCATGGCGCAGATCGTTTCCATCACCTCGTGCGGAATGAATACTACAACGGTAACCGGTTCTACCGCGCCATCGCCGGATTCATGGTGCAGTGGGGCATGCACGGCAACCCGGCCGTGACCAGGGCGTGGCGCGATGCGACGCTGCCTATCGACCCGGTGCGGCAGTCGAACCGGCGAGGCACCATCACCTTTGCGATGGGAGCCTCTCCGTCGCAGCGTTCCACGCAGGTGTTCATCAACCTGGTCAACAACGCGTATCTCGATCCGATGGGCTTTGCCCCGTTCGGGGAAGTCATCAGCGGCATGGACACCGTTGATCGGATCACCACCGTGTATGGGGAAGGCGAACCGTTCGGACGCGGCCCTGATCAGGAGCGCCTCGAGTCCGAGGGTAACAAGTATCTCCTGCAGTTCTTTCCGAAGCTCGACGCTATCACGACCGCGGTGATGGTCCGCTGACCGTTGCTCGGGTCGTCCGCTTCCCTTCATCATGGCCCCCATCTGACTCCAGACGCCGCCCTGCTGCAGCACATCTTCGAGGAAGAGCCGGTCGGGGTGCTCACGGCTGACCTCGCCACCGGCGAGGTGACAGCCATCAACCGGGCCATGGCTGACTGGCTTGGCGTGACCGCTGACGAGTCGACGCTGAACCTGTTCTCACTGGCCGTCTGGCACGTGCTGGTCGAGAACGCCGGGGGCTTTGAGGCGCTGATGGCGGCCGGCGGAGTGGCCCATGCCGAAGTCAGTGCCGCGGGCGGACCCGCCTCGGTCTCGCTCACGCAAATCGGCGCCACGGGCACGGTGCCGCCGCTCTGGCTGCTGCAGACCGTCGACAGTCGGCCCCACTGCGCCAGGCACTCGAGCATCGCCGCGATGACAGGCTCGAGGCGGTGGCTCGGACGACGGGACATCTGGCGCACGACTTCAATGATCTGCTGACAATCAGCATGGGCTACAACGACTGGCTGGCCTTCGACCAGGGTCTCAGTCAGTCGTCCCGCGATGCGGTTCAGCAGATTCGCCTCGCCACGGAGCGCGCCTCGGCGCTCACTCGCCAGCTGCTCACATTCAGCCGGCGCGCCTCCCTGCAGCGACAGCGGCTCGATCTGGCCGAGCTGGTCGAGTCGGCTCGGCCCCTGCTCGAGCAGCTGCTGGGAGCGCTGGTCACGCTGGTCGTCGAACACGAGGGCGATCCGCCACTCGTGCAGGGCGACGCCAGCCAGCTGACGCAGGTGCTCATCAACCTTGTCACCAATGCCCGCGAAGCCATGCCGGAGGGAGGCACGCTTACCATCAGTGTGATACAGACGCTCGGCGACCCCGAGGACGATGGGACCGGTGGCATCGCGCCAGGGTCACTGGCGGCCGAACTCGAGGTGAGCGACACGGGCGTCGGCCTCTCGGCGGAAGCCGAACAGCGGCTCTTCGAACCGTTCTTCACCACCAAACCTCCGGGCCAGTCTGCCGGCCTCGGCCTGGCGGAAGCCCGGGGCATCGTCCTTCAGCATGGGGGCTCGATTCGCGCGGAATCGACCCGCGGCGTCGGTACGACGTTCCGTATCCTGCTGCCGCTGGCTGACCCGTTGTTCGAGTCGCTGCGTCCCGTGCCGCACCGCACCGGCGTACCGCTGGGCCGACGCACGATCCTGCTCGTCGAGGATGAAGACGCGCTGCGGGAGCTCGACACGCAAATCCTCACGCATGCGGGCTTCGACGTGCTGGCTGCGCGTTCGGGGCTCGAGGCCATCTCGATCGCCGACACGCTCGGAGCGGGAATCGATCTGCTGTTGACCGACGTGATGCTGCCGGGCATGTCAGGTCCCGTCGTGGCCAGCCACCTGCAGACCGTGCGGCCCGATGTGAAGGTGCTGTACATGTCCGGCTACAGCCACGACGAAGTGATGGGCGATGATGAACCAGCCGGGCCCAACCTGTTCCTGCAGAAGCCCATGACCAGTGAAGTGCTGGTCGACGCCGTCAGGCACCTGATCGGCTGACGAGGCCCGTCAGCGGTAGCGGCGCTGCAGTTGCGCCAGGGCGTCGGCGCCCGGGCACAGCACGTCGTACGGCACCTGATACAGCGGCATCTCAGGCAACTGCTGCTGCCCGGCCATATCGCGGGCCCCCGTGGCCACGTGCAGTAACCCGGTCAGCACCTCGCCATGCTGCTGCCGCTCCCGAATCGCCGCGTAGGCGCGATCGCGATCTGCCGGGTCGTAGTCATCGGCGACACGACGCAGGCGCAGCGTGCTGCCGTCGTGCAGCACGACCGAGGTCAGGGCGTCGGCCGGCTGCTCGGCCTCGATCGCCTCGCGCCGCGGAATGAAGTCGGCATGCACAACCTCGACCTGATGCTCTCGCGTGTAGGCATAGCTCTTGGTCGAGCCTTCGTGATCGTTGAAGGTCACGCAGGGCGAGATGATGTCGATGAAGGCAAAACCCTGGTGCGCCAGGCCCGCCTTGATGAGCGGCACCAGCTGGGCCTTGTCACCGGAAAAGCTGCGGGCCACAAACGTTGCCCCGAGCGTCAGGGCCACCAGCACCGGGTCGATGGGCTCCATCTCGTTGCTCTCGCCCTTCTTGCTCTTCGAGCCCCGATCCGCCGAGGCGGAGAACTGCCCCTTGGTGAGTCCGTACACGCCGTTGTTCTCGAGCAGGTAGAGCAGGTTGACGTTGCGCCGGATAGCGTGCGCAAACTGTCCCAGGCCGATGCTGAGCGAATCACCATCGCCCGAGACGCCGATCAGGGCCAGGGCGGAGTTGGCCAGACCGGCCCCTGTGGCAACCGAGGGCATGCGACCGTGCACGCTGTTGAAGCCGTGCGCTTCGCGCAGGAAGTAGGCGGGCGTCTTCGACGAACACCCGATGCCCGACAGCTTGCCCACGGTGTGCGGAGGCACCGACAGTTCCCAGAACGCCTGCACGATGGCCGCCGTCACCGAATCGTGGCCGCACCCGGCGCAGAGCGTGGTGAGGGCCCCTTCGTAGTCGCGCCGGGTGAGGCCGATGGCGTTCGTCGTCAGGGCGGGATGCTGCACCCGCGGCTTGGGCAGATACGTCATGCGTGCCTCTCGAGCCGGGCTCGGACGCCGGCCGTCACATGCTGTGCGCTGATCGGAAATCCCGAATAGTGCGTCACCGACACAAACCGATCGCGCGGCGCACCGGTTTCGATCATGAGCAGGCTGCGCAGCTGCGCGTCACGATTCTGCTCGACGACAAACACCGTGTCGTGCGCATCGACAAACTGCCGGATGCTGTCGGCGAACGGAAAGCCCCGCACCCGCAGATAGTCGAGGGCAATGCCCTGTTCGGCCAACGCGTCCAGGGCCTCGACACACGCGGCATGGCAGCTGCCGATGGTGATGAGCCCGAGGCGGGTTGTCGTGTCCGCGGGCTGCACCGCGGGAGCCGGTACCGCGTCGGCGGCACGCTGAATCTTGCGCGCCAGCCGCTCCATCACATCCTGGTACTCGTCGGGATCCTCGGTGTAGGCCCCGAAACGGTTGTGGCCGGAGCCACGGGTGAAATAGGCCCCCTTCGGATGCTCGCCCGGCAGCGTGCGCGCGGTGATGCCGTCGCCATCCGTGTCGAGATACCGGTGGAAGACCTTCATGCCGTCGAGCTGTGCCGGTGTCAGGACCTTGCCACGATCGGGCCGGTAGGAGGCATCCCACGTGAGCTCAGGCACCATCCAGTCATTCATGCCGATATCGAGGTCACTCATGAAAAAGACCGGCGCCTGGTAGCGATCCGCCAGATCGAAGGCCTGCACCATCATCTCGAATGCCTCACGCGGGTCGGCCGGATAGACGCACAGGTGGCGCGTGTCGCCGTGCGACGCATAGGCACACAGCAACAGGTCGCACTGCTGGGTGCGCGTCGGAAGTCCCGTCGACGGACCGGCACGCTGCACATCGGCAATCACCGCCGGCACTTCGGCATAGTAGGCAAATCCGACAAACTCGGCCATCAGCGAGATGCCCGGGCCCGATGTGGGTGTGAAAGCGCGCGCACCTGCCCACGACGCGCCAAGCACCATGCCGATCGCCGCCAGTTCGTCTTCTGCCTGCATGATGGCAAACCGCTTCCGGCCCGTCTCGGGATCCACACGGTAGCGTTCGCAGAAGGCGCGGAAGGCTTCCATCAGCGAGGTCGAGGGCGTAATCGGATACCAGGCCCCGACGGTGGCTCCGGCATAGACCGCGCCGAGTCCCGCGGCGGTATTCCCGTCGATCAGGATGCGGCCCTTCGTGGCATCCATCCGCTCGAGGCGAACCGGCAGCGGACAGGCGAAGTGTGCCTGCGCATAGTCGTACCCGAGCGCCAGTGCCCGATCGTTCGAGGCGATGAGCGCCGGCTTCTTTCCGTATTTTTCACGGATGAGGCCGCGAATCTCGTCGAGGTCAATCGCCAGCAGCGCCGCGAGCACGCCGGCATAGGCGATGTTTTTCATCAGGATGCGCTCGCGCACCCCGCCAAACGCCTCGTTGCACATTGCCGCCAGCGGCACGCCAAGATACTGCACATCGTCCCGCCGCAGCGACGCCTCGAGCGGCCACGTCGAGTCGTACAGCAGCCAGCCGCCGGATTGCACCTCGGCGATATCTTTCGCATAGGTGGCCGGGTTGAGCGCGACCATCAGGTCGAACCGCGATGTGCGCCCGGTATATCCGCGGTGGTTGACCCTGATCTCGTACCACGTGGGCAGACCCTGGATGTTCGACGGAAAGACGTTCTTGCCGGTGACCGGCACGCCCATCCGGAAGATGGCCTGCATGATGAGGCCGTTGGCACTGGCCGACCCGGTGCCGTTGGCCGTGGCGATCTTGAAGGCGAAGTCGTTGACCTGACTCATCGGCCCACCGCCTCGAGCGGGATGAACGTCATCCCGGCCATGGGCTGCTGCAGCACGAACTTGCGCATGTCCCAGGCATAGGTCGGGCAGCGCTCGGCACACAGCCCGCAGTGCAGGCAGATGTTCTCGTCTTTCACCATGATGCGGCCAGTCTGCTTCAGCGGGTTCGACGTGAACAGTGCCTGTTCGGTATCAGGAGCCGGGGCCTTCAGCCGCGAGCGCAGCGTCTCGAGCGGCGTCTCCTGCACCAGCGTCAGACAGTCGGTCGGGCAGATATCGATGCACGCATCGCATTCGATGCACAGGGAATCGGTGAAGTGCGTCTGCACATCGCAGTTGAGGCAGCGCTCGACTTCCTTGCGTGTCTGTTCGGCGGTGAAACCCTGCTCGACCTCAATCGACATCGTCGTGAAACGCGCCGACAGGTCGACGTGCGTCATCTTCTGGCGGGCCACCGGGCTGTAGTTGTTGCTGTACGCCCACTCGTGCAGGCCCATCTTGGTGCTCGACAGCGTGAAGCCCGGTGCCGGGCGCTCGGTCACGGGCACACCGTGGCAGAACTGGTGGATGGAAATCGCGGCCTGATGGCCGTGCGCCACCGACCAGATGATGTTGCCCGGTCCGAAGGCGGCGTCGCCGCCGAAGAACACGCCGGCGCGCGTCGACATGTGTGTCACCCGATCCACCACCGGCACGTCCCACTGATCGAACAAGATGCCGAGGTCGCGCTCAATCCACGGGAAGGCGTTCTCCTGACCGATCGCCACAATGACCGTATCGCAGGGGACGATCCGCCGGCCGACCGGTTCCTGCACGATGTCGTCCCCGGCATCGCGGGCGGTGAACGTGTCGAACTCGACGCCGACGAGCCGGCCATGGTCGACGACATAACGCACCGGGTAGTGGTTCTCGAGGATGACGACCTGCTCTTCCTCGGCGTCTTCGAGTTCCCACGGCGAGGCCTTGATAAAGCGGCGGGTCTTGCGCTCGACGACCGTCACCTCGGTGGCCCCGAGCCGACGGGCCGACCGGCAGCAGTCCATGGCCGTATTGCCCGCGCCGATGATGAGCACGCGACGGCCGACGGAGGTGACGTGGCCGAAGTGAATCGACTCGAGCCATTCCTTGCCGATGAAGACCTGATCCGAGTCGTAGCGGCCCGGCAGGGCGAGTTCGCGTCCCTTCGGGGCACCAGTGCCGACAAACACCGCATCAAACGTCTCGGGGCCCTCGAGAAGCGCCCGCAGGCTGCCCACCGGCGTGCTGTAGCGCATGTCGACGCCCATGCCGGTGATGTAGCCGATTTCCTCGTCCAGCACCTCCTCGGGCAGGCGGAACGACGGGATGTTGATCCGCATCAGTCCGCCGGGCTTCGGGCCCTGCTCGAAGATGGTGCAGGCATACCCGAGCGGCATGAGATCGTTGGCCACCGTGAGGCTCGCGGGGCCGGCGCCGATGAGGGCAATGTGCCGGCCGTTCTTCGTGGCCGGGACACGGGGCAGCCGATCGCGGATGTCGTCCTTGTGGTCGGCGGCGACGCGCTTGAGCCGGCAGATGGCCACGGGCGTGCCGTCCACGCGGGTACGCCGGCAGGCCGGTTCGCAGGGACGGTCGCAGGTGCGCCCGAGGATGCCGGGAAAGACGTTCGATTCCCGGTTCACCATGTAGGCGTCGCTGTAGCGCCCCTGCGCAATCAGCCTGATGTACTCCGGCACATTGGTGTGGGCCGGACACGCCCACTGGCAGTCGACCACCTTGTGGTAGTAGTCGGGGTGCTCGACGTTCGTGCGTGGCATGCGCCGATTATACGTAGCCGAGCGGGCGGCGCCCCTGCTCGAGGTCGAGCAGGGCCCGCTTGATGGGCAGCCCCCCGCCAAACCCGGTCAGCGACCCGTTGGCGCCGATGACCCGGTGGCACGGCACGACGATGGCCACCGGATTGGCACCATTGGCAAGTCCCACAGCACGCATGGCCGCCGGCGATCCGATGTGCGCCGCGAGGGCACCGTAGCTGGTCGTCTCGCCATACGGAATGGTTTGCAGGGCCGTCCACACGCGCTGCTGGAACGGGGTGCCTGACAGCACCACCGGCACGGTGAACTGCTGCAACTGACCCGCGAAATAGGCCTCGAGTTCGTCCTGCGCCCGTGCGAGCAGCCCGTCGCGATCGGGCGCGACCTCGGCTCGCTCCCGTCCCTCACCGGCACCATCGAATGCCAGGCACGACAGTCCGCGCACATCGCCGCCGAGCAGCAACGGTCCGATCACACTGTCGATTCGCCGATACACCATGCGCCCTTCCTCCTGCCTTGCGAACATCATAAGATCACCCGGACGCTTCCGCTTCCCGTCGCCCCCATGACCGAGCCCCTCGCCACCCACACGTTTCCCCTGCCGCTCGCCGATTATATCGATCCGGTCGGCGCATCAGTCATCGACATCCTGATCAGCCGGGTCGCTCAGCAGCCCATCAACGCGGTGGCCACGGGCGTCTTCCTGCTGGCCGTCATCCATACGTTCTTTGCCAACACCTTCAGGCAGGCCGCGCATCACGTGCAGCACGCGCACGATGCGGCGCGCAGGGCGCAGGGGCTGGCTCCCCGCCTCAGCTTCCGGGCCGAGGTGCTGCACTTCTTCGGCGAAGTGGAAGTGGTCTTCGGCATCTGGGGCGTGGCGCTGCTGGCCGTCATTTCATTCACGCTCGACTGGTCGACCGCCAAGCACTACATTACCACATCGGTCAACTTCACCGAGGCCATGTTCGTCGTGGTGATCATGACCATGGCGTCTACGCGTCCCGTGGTCAACTTCGCGCAGCAGGCACTGCGTCGGGTCGCCTCACTCGGAGGAAGCACACCGGCAGCCTGGTGGCTCACCATCCTCACCCTCGGCCCCCTGCTCGGCTCATTCATCACGGAGCCCGCGGCGATGACGATTTGCGCGATGCTGCTCGGCCGGCAGTTCTACGCGATGCAGCCGAGCCTGCGGCTGCGCTATGCCACGCTGGGCCTGCTGTTTGTCAACGTCTCGATCGGTGGCACCCTCACCCACTTTGCCGCACCGCCGGTGCTGATGGTGGCCACTCCCTGGGAGTGGGATATGGCCTACATGGCCACCCACTTCGGCTGGCGCGCCGCAATCGCCATCGGTGTGTCGAACGCCCTCTACTTCATCCTGTTCCGCACCGAACTGCAGGGCCTGGCCTCGATCGCCAGCGCCACGATCGCCGATGACGACGACCAGGGTCCATCCACGCCGTGGTGGGTGACGATGGTCCATCTGGGATTTCTGGCCTTCGTGGTGGCCCAGGCACACTATCCGGTGCTGTTCATCGGCGCGTTCCTGTTCTTTCTCGGCTTCGCGCAATCGACCGCGTCCTATCAGTCGCCCATCGACCTTAAACCGGCCCTGCTCGTAGGCTTTTTCCTCGGTGGACTTGTCATTCACGGCGGGCTGCAGGGCTGGTGGATCGCGCCCGTGCTCGGAAGCCTCAGTGAGCAGCCGCTGTTCTGGAGTTCGACGCTGCTGACCGCCTTCAACGACAACGCGCTCATCACCTACCTCTCGACGCTCGTCCCCGACCTCACTGAGGCGATGAAGTACGCCGTCGTGGCCGGGGCGGTCATCGGCGGTGGCCTGACGGTCATTGCCAATGCCCCGAATCCGGCGGGACAGGCCATCCTGAGCCGCTATTTTCCTGAAGGCATCTCGCCCGTCGGCCTCGCCGCCGCCGCAGCGGGCCCGACACTCGTCGCCGCCGCGTGCTTCCTGCTGTTCTGAATATCGCACCGCTATAATCGCCCCGTGTCGGTCACGCTCGGTTCCACGCACCTTCTGTCGTCCCCTCGCCTCAAGGGCCGTCGGGTCGGCATCGTCTCGAATCCTGCCTCGGTCGATCACGAGTTCATCCATATCGTCGACCGTCTCATGGCCATGCGCGGCGTGACGGTGACGGCCATCTTCGGCCCACAGCACGGCTTCCGTTCCGACGTGCAGGACAACATGATCGAGACGCCGCACACCAGCGATGCCGTGCGGCGCGTGCCGGTGTATTCGCTCTACAGCGACACCCGCGAACCCACTCGCGACATGCTGGCCGACGTGGATGTGCTGGTCATCGACCTGCAGGACATCGGCTCGCGCATCTACACCTACATCTACACGATGGCCAACTGCCTGCGGGCCTGCGCTAGGCACGGCGTCGAGGTGATTGTGTGCGACCGCCCCAATCCCATCGGCGGCACGGCCATCGAGGGCCCGATGCTCGAGCCGGGATACGAGAGCTTCGTGGGGCAGTTTTCCATTCCGATGCGCCACGGCATGACCATCGGCGAACTGGCGCGCCTCTTCAATGATCACTTCGGCCTCGGAGCCGCCGTCGACGTCATGCGCATGTCCGGCTGGTCGCGTGCCCAGTACGCCGACGAGGCACAGGCGCCGTGGGTCATGCCCTCGCCCAACATGCCCACCCTCGACACGGCCATCGTGTATCCGGGCACGGTGCTCTTCGAGGGCACCATGGCCTCCGAGGGTCGCGGCACCACACGGCCCTTCGAACTGATCGGGGCCCCGTGGGTGCAGGCCGAGCGGCTATCAGCATCGCTCAATGCTCGGCAGCTGCCCGGCGTGCACTTCAGGCCAGCGGTCTTCGAGCCAACCTTCCAGAAGCATGCCCATGTCACGTGCGGCGGCTGCCAGATGCATGTGACCGACCGCCAGCGGTTTCAGCCCGTGCTGACCGGTGTCGCACTCATCGAGGCCGTGCGCGGCGAAGACCCGGCCGCGTTCGCCTGGCGCCTGCCGCCCTATGAATACGAGCACGACAAATGGCCCATCGACATCCTCGCAGGCTCACCGGCGCTGCGTGAGGCCATCGACAGCGGTGCCACCGCTCGTGACATCGCCGCGGATTGGCCTGGCGCCATGCGCGACTTTCTCGATGTCCGCGAGCGTGTGCTGCTCTACGACTGACCGGACACGAGGTGTTCTGTGGCGCATCGCACGGCTGACGTCGTCATCATCGGGGGAAGCGTGGTTGGCTCGTCCATCGCCTGGCACCTCAGGGAGCAGGGCGTGCCCCGAGTCGTTGTCATTGAACGCGACCGACGGTATGAGCGCGCCTCGGCCTTTCTCGCCATGGGCGGCATCAGGCAGCAGTTCTGCACCGGTGTCACCGTGCAGATGGTGCAGCACAGCGTCGGGTTCTGGTCGCAGTTCGACGAACGGATGGGTACACCCGACGCTCGCCCCCGCGCGTGGTTCCGTCAGCGGGGCTATCTCTCCCTCGGCACCGCGCACAATGCTGCCGCGCTCACGCACCGCTACGAGCGACAGCGTGCGGCAGGCGCCGAGGTCTCGTGGCTCACGCGCGCAGAGGTGAGCAGACTGGTGCCAGACGCGTGGCTGGACGATGTGGAATTCGGCGTGTTCGGACCGAGGGACGGCTATGCCAATCCGCGTGAAGTCCTGAGCGGCATGCATCGCGCGGCGCAGCACGCCGGCGCTGACTATGTGGAAGGCACTCCGGTCGCGCTGCACCGCGACGGCAGACGCATGACGGGTGTCACGCTGGCGAGCGGCGATACCATTGACACAGGCACGGTCGTCAATGCCGCCGGCGCCTGGGGCGGCGTCATCGCACGCATGGCCGCCCTTGATGTGCCCATCACGCCGCTGCGCCAGATGCTCTTCCGGGCCACGCTGCCGCACCGTTGGCCGTCTCGTTTTCCGATGGTGATCGATCCCTCCGGTGTGCACTGGCGCCATGACGATCCGCTCTCAGCCGGAGACCCCGATTGCATCGTCGTCGCCTGCACGAAGTGGGACGATGTCCCGGGTGAGCGGTTCGAGCCGGATGATGCCCGATGGACACGCGATTTTCTTCCACCGCTGCTGCGTCGGATGCCGGGCTTCGGCCAGCTGACAGACGTGCACGGCTGGGCAGGTCTCTACGAAATGACGCCTGATCACAACCCGACGCTCGGCGAGCATCCCGAGTGCCCCGGGCTGATCTTCGCCTGCGGGTTCAGCGGCCATGGCCTGATGATGTCGCCGGCCACCGGACGCATCGTCAGCGAGATGATCACCCGCGGACGCAGTGAGACGTTCGACGTAGGCCTCTTTGCGCCTGACCGCTTTGCGCGCGGGGCGCTCGTGCACGACGAGGCGACGATCTAGCGCGACGCCCGCCGCACGCGGAGAAAATTCGACACACCGTTGTCGAGAGTCAGCGAAATGTTGACCAGCACCACGGTGGCGCCTTCCTTCAGGAGGCCGTTCTCAACCAGCGCCGACAGCACTCGGGGAGCCACGTCGTCCACGTGCCCGTCAATGGGCATGACACAGGCCCGTGTGCCCCACCAGCGCGACAGCCGACGGGCCACCACCTCATCGCCCGTCACTGCCACGATCGGCGCAGGAGGACGCCGCGCCGACAGCAGCTGTGCGGTGCGACCGAGCCTGGTCACCGCCACGATCGCATCAGCACCGGCGCGAGTCGCCAGAGTGAATGCTGCATCACTGAGGGCGGCCGCGTGGTCGACCACCTCGTGACCCGCATCTGCCCCCTCGTCCGGACGTTCGGCTTCTCGAAGAATCGTGTCGAGCGTCTGCACCGCCAGCACGGGATGGGCTCCCGCCGCGGTTTCGCCTGAGAGCATGATGGCGTCGGCCCCCTGCCGCACCGCCGTCGTCGCGTCGCTGACCTCGGCTCGTGTGGGCCGGGTTTCGACCCGCATCGACTCGAGCACCTGCGTGGCAAGAATCGAAGGCACAGCGAGCGCGCGTGCGCGGCTCAGAATCTGTCGCTGCACACGAGGCACCAGCTGCAGGGGAATCTCGAGCCCGAGATCACCACGCGCCACCATGACGCCGTCAGCCGCCCGAAGAATCGCTTCGAGGTGCTGCAGCGCCTCCGAGCGTTCCAGCTTCGCAATGATCGGCACGTCAGGGCGCCGCTCGCGGGCCGTGATGCGACGGGCGGCCTCGATGTCAGCGGGTGACTGCACAAAGCTGAGTGCCACTAGGTCGACACCCTGCGCCAGCCCGAACACCAGATCGATCTCGTCGCGGGCGGTCAAACCGGCAGGCGGCAGCGGGAGACCGGGTGCATTGATGCCCTTGAACTGTCCCAGGGTGCGCCCGGACATCACCGTCGTGCTGATGACGCCGTCGGCCACCGCCTCGACCTGCAGTTCAATGTGACCGTCATCCAGCAGCAGCCGATTGCCGCGAGTCACGGCCTCGGCCAGCGGCGCATAGGTTGTGTAGACGACACCGGGTGCGCCCATCCCATCGCCGATGCGGATGTCGAGGTGCTCGCCGGGAGCGATCGGCAGGGCGCGCCCGTCGGGCAGGCGTCCGGTGCGAATCTTCGGACCTGACAGATCCTGCAGAATCGCCACGGATCGCCTGGCATGCGACGCAGCCGCCCGCACGAGGCCGATGCGGGTCGCGTGTTCCTCATGCGTGCCGTGCGAGAAATTCAGACGGAAAATGTCGACACCGGCGTCAATCAGCGCGGCCAGTTGCGCGGGCTCTGATGACGACGGTCCCAGCGTGGCGATGATCTTCGTATACCGCACACCCCTAGTCTACAATCCGTCTCGGCATGACCGTCGCGCCGCTGCTGACCCGTCTTCTGCAGGCCCACGCGGCCAGTCGCGTGCTCGTCATCGGTGCCGCCGACACCACTGCCCTCGTCGCGATGGCGACGACGCTTCCTGAGGTGGGGCGACTGCTGGCCCTCGATATCGCCGCCGACCGCGTGGCCACTGCCCGCGCGGCACTCGCTGCGGCGTGCGTGGACCACCGGGCCTCGGTCATGCACGGCGACGCCCTCAGATTCCTGCACAAGGTGGCCGGGCCCTTTGACCTCGCCGTGCTGTTCGCTCCGCCAGCACTGCACCCTGCCGCTCCGGCTGGTGCCCCGCCACTGCAGGCTCGTGTGAGGCGCCTCGTGCCTCCCCCGGGAATCATCGTGTGGGTTGACCGTGTCAACGGATGTCTGCAGCCCCTCACCGAGGACACCGTCGGGCACAGGCCCTGATACAGTGTGTCGAGCATCGGAGACGTATGAGCGATCGCCTGACCGAATTCCGTGAGTTCCGGGAACAGATGAACGGCCGCATCCTCGAGAGCGGCAACCTTGAAATCAAGCGGTTCTTCGCCCTGGATTCCCGCGCCTACCAGGACGGCGCACTGCCGGTGAAGACCAAGGAACTGATGGGGCTGGTGGCGTCACTCGTGCTGCGATGCGACGACTGCGTCACCTACCACATCGTCCGCTGCCGCGAAGAAGGGGTGACTCGCGCCGAGTTCCTCGAGGCATTCAATGTGGGACTCGTCGTCGGCGGCTCAATCACCATCCCGCACCTGCGGCGCGCCGTCGCCACGCTCGACGAACTGGAGGCTGAGTAATGTCCCGTCCTGACTGGCTGGCTGCGGCCCGTGCCGACGCTCGTGCGCGAGGCCTCGATGCCGTGCAGCCGCTGCTCGACAACCTGTCTGCTGCTGTCGACGTGCTTCGCAGCGAGCCGCTGGTCGAAGTGGCACGCCTCCACCCGCCGGCCTCGTTCGTCCGGCTGCCGGCCGAAACACCGGCCACCGCAGCCCCTCGCGCCGATGGCCTGCTCGCCTGCGCGGCGCGCGTCGCCTCGGGCGCCACGACAGCTGCGCGGCTGACCGAAGACTGCCTGTCACAGATTTCCGCGCAACAGGAATCGCTGCGCGCCTTCATCACGGTCGCGGCTGATGAGGCACTCGCTGCTGCCCGCCAGGCTGACCGTGACATTGCTGCGGGCCGCCGCCTCGGTCCCCTGCACGGACTGCCGTTATCACTTAAGGACCTCATCGACCAGAAGGGTCTGCCGACGACGGCCGCCTCAAAGGTGCGGGCCTCACACCGCGCCACAGACGATGCGCCGCTGGCGGCCCGGTTGAGGGCAGCAGGCGCCGTGTTCGTGGGCAAGACCAATCTTCACGAGTTCGCCTTCGGCACAACAAGCGAAGACACGGCCTATGGTGCCGTGCATCATCCGGTCGACTCGCGACGCTCGCCGGGTGGCTCAAGTGGAGGCTCGGCCGTCTCAGTGGCCACCGGCATGGCCCTCGGCAGCGTCGGCACCGACACCGGTGGTTCCATTCGCATCCCCGCCGCGGCGTGCGGCATCGTCGGGCTCAAGCCCGAGTGGGGAGAGCTGACCGATGAAGGCGTGGTGCCTCTGGCCCGGCAGTTCGATCATCTCGGTCCCATGACCCGCACGGTCGCTGACGCGTGGCTCATGTACGACGTGCTGCGCGGTGCGGGTCCCGGTACTGGGTTCGCGCCCCGCACCATCGACCTGCGGCAGTTGAGCCTGGGTATTCCGGAAGGCTTCCTGTTCGAACGGCTCGACGAGGAAGTGGAGCGCAGCGTGCGTGCGGCGATCGATCGGCTGCAGCGCGCCGGTGCACGCACGCAGTCCGCAAGCCTGCCCCATGCGGCACAGACGCCCTCGGTCTATCTGGCCATTCAGCTGGCCGATGCGTCAGCGTACCACCTCGCCTCGCTCGAGGCGACGCCAGACCTCTACACGCCCCCCGTGCGCGCGCGGCTCGAACTGGGCCGCTATGTGATGGCCGAAGACTACGCGCGGGCGCAGGCGCTGCGCGCGCGGCTGCGCCACGACGTCGACCACGCCCTGTCGTCGGTGCACGCCCTGGTGCTGCCCGCACTGGCCATTCCCGCACCGCCGATTGGTGCCGCGACGGTGCCGGTGAAGGGTGGGCAGGATCCGGTGCGGGCTGCCATGCTGCGCTGCACGCAGCTGTTCAACATGACAGGCCACCCCGCGATTTCGCTGCCCTGCGGCGTGACGCGCGAGGGCCTGCCCGTGGGCCTGCAGCTGGTCGGCAGACGCGGCGGCACAGCGGCGCTGCTGGCGTGCGCCATGGCCGTGGAAGCGGAACTGGGGCGTCAGAGATAGCCGAGCAGTTCGAGCAGCAGATCGCGCAGTGACCGCGCGAGTGTTTCGAGCAGGGGCGACAGTTCACCGGCCTCAATCGCTTCGGCTACCGTCTGCGGCTCGGTGAAGACGAGCCACATCACCGACGCTGCGAAGACGAGCGCCAGCAACGACAGCAGTCCGGCCACGCGGAGACCTCCGCCGCCGGACTCGGGCGGGGGCAAGGATGCAATGTCAGTCATGGCGTTCAGTGGCCCGTCTGTGAGACAGGCGTTCACAGCATAGACGAACCGCCGTCAGAAATGGTTCTCACAGGGCCAGGTGCACCGGCGCGGCTGCACCAAGCCCCAGTGAATCGAGCCCGTCGCCTCCGCGATCAAGATCGCCCACAACGACGACGGCCCACCGAGCCGGGTCGAGCGCGCGCCGTGCCACCGCCCGGACTTCGTCGAGCGTGACCCGCATGAGCGACGGGACGAAGTCTTCGAAGTAGGTATCCGGTAGTTCGTGGTGTGCCAGCGACGCGGCGCCACGCGCCAGCTGCTGCACGGTCTCAAAGCCGCGAGGGTAGCCGAGCGCCACAGACGACTGGGCCCGCGCCAGTTCATCGGCCGTCACCGGACGCGCCTCGCGGATGGCCTGCATCTCATCGAGCGCCTCACGCAGTGCGGGCACCGTAACACCAGTACCCACACTCGTCTGCATCACGAACGGGCCCTTTCCGCGTCGCAGGTCAAAGCCTGTCCGCACGCCGTAGGTATAGCCCTTCGATTCGCGCAGGTTCATGTTCAGCCGGCTGATGAACTGGCCCCCGAGGACAGCATTGAGCAGCAGCAGCGCCTGATAGTCAGGCGTCGCACGAGACAGGCTGACCTGACCAATCCGCAGCTCTGACTGCGCGGCTCCGGGCCGATGCCACGTCGACAGCGCGTGCGAGGGGTGCGTCGGCGGTTCGAGACGTCCCCGATCGCGCACGCCAGTGTCATCGCCATCAACGGGATGCCACGACGCCCAGATGCGTTCCGCCGCGTCGAGCAGCGCCTCGGCCGGACGGTCACCCGCCACCACCAGCGTCGCACCCGACGGGCGGAATACCCGCCGATGCACCTGCCGCACATCCTCGACGGACAGCAACGCGATCGACGCACTGGTACCAAATCCCGGCTGGGCATATGGATGCGACTGATACAGCACGTGCGCGAAGGCACGATCAGCCAACGCGCCTGGAAGATCACGCAACTGCCGCAGGCGCTCGAGGCGCAGACGCTGCACACGCTCGAAATCGTGGTCGGCGAGATTGGGATGCACCGCCACATCGCGCAGCAGCACCAGACCTTCATCAAGATACCGGTCGAGCGTGATGAAGCTCAGCATGGCCGCATCGTGCGACATCTCGACATCGAGGTCACCGCCGAGACGCGCGATGCGATCCGACATGTCAAGAGCCGATGTACCGTGGCTGCCTTCGTCGAGCAGGTCGGCCGTCATCGACATCAGGCCGGCCTGTGCGGGAGCATCGATGGCCGTCCCCCCAAGCACCAGCAGCACCATGGCCGTCACCGGCACCGAGTGATGCGAGACGGCCCGCACCTCGAGCCCGTTTGCGAGCAGACGCCGGCGCATGATGGGAAAGGTGAACGACCGGGCAGGCCCAGGCACCGGCATGCGTGTGCGATCAACGCGGCTCATGACACCTCCACGGGCACGGAGCCCGCCACGGCGAGATCCGCACGGCCCTTCGGCACCACACTCAGCGTCAAGGCCGGCTGACCGGCCAGCCAGCAATCCACCTCGCGGCGGACATCATCAGCCGTGACTCCTGTGTAGCGACGCAGGTCGTCCGAGAAATAGCCTGGTGTGTGACGAAACACGTTGTAGGCGTTCAGCTGATCGCCCTTCCCGCCAAAGCCACCGACCGTCTGCAGACGATAGACGAACTGCGCCTCGACCTGGGTCGACACCCGCGACAGTTCCTCAGCCGTGGGCCCCTCACTCGCGAGGAGGCGCACGGCGTCGAGCATCGCGTCGTGCAGCGTCTCGAGCGACACACCTGCCGCCGCCGTCGCGGCCAGCTGAAACAGGCTCGACAGTTCGCGTGAATGCTGGAACGCCGACACATCGGTGGCCACTCGACGCTCGTGCACCAGATGCCGATACAGGCGCGATGTCTTACCGTGCGAGAGGATGTCTGCAGCCAGATCGAGCGCCGCATCCCCTGGCGCAAACATGGCGGGCGTGTGCCAGGCCAGATAGAGCCGCGGCAGTTCGACGCGGTCCTCGAGCAGCAGCGTTGCCGGAGCCATCGATTCGTCAGGAACCACGACCGGTGGCGGCACGGGTCCCCGCGGAATCTCGCCAAAGTACCGCGCAGCCAGATCCAGTGCATGCGATGTCTCGACATCGCCTGCCAGCGTCAGCGAGGCATTCCCTGGGTGATAGTACGTGGCAAAAAACGTCCGCACATCGTCGAGCGTCGCCGCCCGAAGGTCGTCGGGCTGGCCAATCGTGATCCAGTGGTAGGGATGCGTGGACGGAAAGAGCGATTGCGCCAGCGCGACCGACGCCAGACCGTATGGCCGATTCTCGTAATTCTGCCGGCGTTCATTCAGCACGACGTCGCGCTGGTTGTTGAACTTTGCCTCGGTCAGCGCCGGCAGCAGGTAGCCCATGCGATCCGATTCCATCCAGAGCGCCAGATCGAGCGCCCCGGTGGGCACCACTTCCCAGTAGTTGGTGCGGTCGGTGTTGGTCGATCCGTTCAGCTGTCCGCCTGCCCGCTGCAGCGGCTCGAAGTAACCGTGGTCGTGGTGCGCCGACCCCTCGAACATGAGATGTTCGAAGAGATGGGCAAACCCGGTGCGGCCCGGCCGCTCATTCTTCGAGCCCACGTGATACCAGAGGTTCACGGCCACCATGGGCACCTGCGAATCCTCGTGCACAATCACATCGAGTCCGTTATCCAGGGTGATCTTCGTGTAGGGTATGTCCACGCCTGTGATCCTCTCTGACGACACCGCCGTCCGCGGCGCCTGGTGGCAACTGACGCTCATCGCCCTGGCCGAGTTTCTTGCGATGACGCTGTGGTTCTCGGCCACGGCCGTCACGCCCTCGCTGGTGCGCGAGCTTGCGTTGTCTCCCGGCGAGTCCGCATGGCTGACCATGGCGGTGCAGGTCGGGTTTGTGGCAGGCACGCTGGCTGGTGCCCTGGTGAATGTCGCCGACCTCGTGTCGGCACCGCGGCTGGTCTGCGCCGGCGCCTGTGTAGCGGCCGCCGCCAATCTCGCGGTTCTCTCCGTCGACAGCGGCGTCAGCGTCACGCTGCTCCGCGCTGCCACGGGTGTGGGTCTGGCTGCGGTCTATCCGCCGGCCATGAAGCTTGCCGCCAGTTGGTTCCGCCGTCGCCGGGGCTTTGCCCTGGGTCTGCTCATCGGAGCACTGACGCTCGGCAAGGCTTTTCCTTATCTCATCACGACTTGGCTCGGAAATGACTGGCGATCTGCCCTGCAGTTGACGTCGGCCCTCGCCGTGGCCGGCGGCGGACTGGTGCTCGCCTTCGGACGGGAAGGCCCGCACACGGCGGCCACCGTGCGATTCGACCCGCACGCCCTGCGCCGCCTGCTCGCTGTGCGGGGCGTCAGGCTCGCCCTCGTCGGCTACCTCGGGCACATGTGGGAGCTGTACGCCATGTGGACCTGGGTCGGTGTCTTCGCGACCGCCAGCTTCACGGCGGCCGGACTCGGCCCCTCGGCCGCAACCGCAGGGACGCTCGCGGCGTTTCTCGCCATCGGCATGGGGGCCCTGGGATGTGCGGTGGCAGGCGCGTGGGCCGACGCGTGGGGCAAGGCCCGTGTCGCCCGCTGGTCGATGCTGGCCAGTGCCGCCTGCGCCCTCGCCACGCTCGCCGTCTACGGCCGCGCGCCCGTGTGGACCTTTGCGCTCGTCATGCTGTGGGGACTGACGGTCGTCGCCGACTCGGCGCAGTTTTCGGCGCTGGTCAGCGAGTATGCGCCTGCTCCGCTCGTTGGCACCGCACTGACGTTCCAGACGTCACTGGGCTTCCTGCTCACCATGGTCACGATTGACGGCGTGCCGCGGCTCGCCGGCGTCGTCGGGTGGCAGTACGCGGCACTTCTGCTGATTCCGGGACCGCTTGTCGGCGCGGCGGCCATGCGCGCCCTGTCTACGACACCGGCGTCAGTGGAATGTGCCCCTTCGCATCAAGCGCAGACTTGATCGCCTTCATCGACACTTGCGCCGCCGCCTGGGCGGCCACCTGCCCGAAGGCCAGCGCCGCCGCCGACTGCGGCTCGGCAGCCACGAGGGGAATGCCCACATCGCTGCCCAGACGAATCGGTTCGTAGATCGGCAGGCGTCCGAGGAACGGCACCCCCATCTCGGCGGCCATCTTTTCTCCGCCACCGTGGCCGAAAATGTTCGATGTGTGATGGCACGACGGGCATGCGTAGTAGCTCATGTTCTCGACCACACCCAGTGTGTCGATCTTGAGCTTGTCGTACATCCGGATCGCGCGGCGGCTGTCGGCCAGCGACACCTGCTGCGGCGTGGTGACGACGATGGCGCCAGCGACGGGGACGGTCTGCGCCAGCGACAGCGCCACGTCACCCGTGCCGGGCGGCATGTCGATGATGAGGTAATCGAGATCGCGCCAGGCCACGTCGTGGAAGAACTGCCGGATGGCCGAGTGCAGCATGGGCCCGCGCCAGATGACCGGTGCTTCGTCCTTCGTCATGAACCCGATCGACACCACCTGGAGACCGAACTTCTCGGCCGGCCGAATCTTGTCGCCATCCGCTTCGAGCTGCTGCTGCAGGCCGAGCATGATCGGCACGTTCGGTCCGTAGATGTCGCCATCGAGAATGCCCACGCGACTGCCGGCCTTCGCAAGGGCAAGCGCGAGGTTGACGGCCACGGTCGTCTTGCCGACGCCGCCCTTGCCCGCTCCCACGGCGATGACGTTCTTGACCCCGGGAATCGCTGTGGCACCACCCGAAGGGGCTGCGGTCACGGCGCGCACCTGCGCCGTCATCGTGATATCAACGGCAGTCACGCCGGGCAGGGCCCGCACCAGCGACTCGGCCTGAGACTTCATCAGGTCTTTCACCGGACATGCCGGCGTCGTCAGTTCGATGTCGAAGGCCACGCGGCCGCCATCGATGGCGAGATTCTTTACGAAGCCCAGCGACACGATGTCGCGACGCAGGTCGGGATCGATCACACCGCGCAGGGCGTCCAGCACAGAGTCGTGAGTCATAGGGGTTATGACGTCGAGATTACCACGCACGTCACCGCGCAGGGCCGCGCCGTCCGCGGGGTCACGCGTGAAACAGGCGGCGGGTTTCGTCCTTGAGCAGCACCCACCACGAATACGCGGCCAGTGCGGTGCCGAACGGCAGCAGCAGCAGATTCACAATCGAGAGGCCCAGCACCAGCGTGCGGCCCCAAATGCGGAGTGCGGCAAGGGCCCGAGCCAGCGCCAGATGCAGCAGGGCCCACAGCAGGGTCAGCCCTGCCATCGAGGCCAGGCCCGCGGCGGTCACCTGTCCCGACATCGGGCTGCTGACCTGCACCGGACTGACTCCCGTCGCAATGGCCCAAGCACCTGCCGCCAGCGATACTCCAGCCAGAGCCACGATGAGGAAGACTGCGCCCCATGCTGTGTAGAGCCAGACGAGCAAATCGACGTGCTTTTTCATCAACTGCGCTCCACGACGACCCGCACGTCCACCCGCGTGCGCGGCCCACGGCGGGGCGTCACCGCAAAACGCAAATGCTCGCCGTGCGCCGTGCCCGGAGGCACCGGAATGGCGACCTCCATCAGTCGCGCATAGTGGCCCTGCCCCTCGCAGCACGCACACGGATCCGGCCAGGTTTCGCCACGCCCTCCGCACTCGCCGCAGGTCTGCCGCAGCGACATGGGCACCGGCACCCGGCCGCCCCGTCGCGCCACCGCCGCCGACACCGTCACGCTCGTCGACAGCCGTACGGCATCATCCGGGTCACTGCACACACCGTTGATCGCCTGGCAGGCCGCGCGCGTCGAGGGGAAGTCGATCGCGACCTCATCGGCCAGCGACCACCGGAACGTCCGATGGTCGGGGCCGAGCGCACGGGCGGCGGCCTGTGTGAGACGCGACGAGGGCATGGCTACCATCACGATAGCGCGAAAGCGCACGAAGTCGCTCAGGCGCCCTGCAGATAGACCACGCGACCCGTGACCTCGTGGGAAGGATACTGGGCCTGGAGCGCCGCACGGTAGGCATCAAGCTGGCTGACATGGCTGTCGGACGCCTGCCCGGTTTTCAGTTCCAGCACGCTGACATGCGAGGGCCCGACAATCAGGACATCGACCGACCCGCGCTCGATCGCGCCATCGTCGCGCCGTCGTGAATAGGCCGCCTCGAAGATCACGGATGACTCCGGCGGTATCTCTGCCAGCTCGGGCTGGCTGAGGGCGTCGCGCGTCATCCGCGCCGCACGTGCCACATCCTCCGGCGTCAGTTCACCGAGACCACGCTGTTGCGCCAGCTGCATGGCTGCCTCGCGCAGCGCCGTCTCGTCTGAGACGGCGTGCATGTGGGCGTGCCCCACCAGCGCATGCACAACGGTACCCAGCCGCGCCGACGAGCGGTCAGTCGGTTCTCGTCGTCGCACCGTCTCGTCGGTAGCGCTCGATGTGGCCGACGCGGCAACGCGAGGCGGTGCCGTGGACTGCATCGGCACATAGTCTCGCGCGGGAGTCGACGCCGCACGCGCCGCACTGGCGGGGTCGTTCCACACGGTGGGAGCCACCGGGGCCGAAGGCACCACACGGAACTGATGGGGACCGCTGGGACCGCTCCACACGAGGGGTTCCTGCACGTGATGCTGATCCATCGCCGAGGTCAGTGCCCGAGGCAAGACCCCGCCGAAGGTATTGCTGTCGCAGCGGAACTGCTTCTTGGCATTTCTCACGCCCGTCAGATACAGGCGATCGCGCGCACGGGTCAGCGCGACGTACATCAGGCGACGGCTCTCGTGTTTCTCACGCTCGGCTCGCACCTCGTCCGCAGGCGACTTGTACGCGCCGATGGCGATGTCCACGTCGTCATCATCTTCGTCGTCTGCGAGGGGCGCAGCTCCCGCCGCCGCCGGAACGACATGCACCCTGAAGTCACCGGCGGTCGTACGCGACCTCTTCTGGAGGTTGACCAGAAAGACGATGGGAAATTCGAGCCCCTTGGAGGCGTGTACCGTCATCAGGTTGACGGCGTGAGTGGCCTCGATGATAGCGTTGGCCTCGTCGCCGGCTGCCTGCACACGGTCGAAGTGCGCCACCACACGCCCGAGCGTCGCATAGCCCCGGTTCTGAATCCGTCGCACCAGCCCGCGAAACTTCTTCACATTTTCGCGTGCCTGACTGGCTGAAGGTCCGATCAGTTCGACGGCGTATGCCCCATCGGCCAGCACACGGTCGAGCAATTCTGCCGGTGGAATCTGATCCACCAGCGGCAGCCACTCGGCCAGAGAGGCACGCAGCTGCATGAGTCGCTCGGCGTCGGAGCCAGACTCAGGCAGATCGGGCACCGGAGCCAACGGGTCGCAGGCCCGGGCAACATCAGGCGCCAGTGCCCGGATGGCCACATCAGACACCGTGGCCCATCGTGATCGGAGCAGGGCCGCCGCGTGCAGGTCAGAGGCCGGTGCTGCCAGGAAATTCAGCAGGGCCAGCAGATCGCGCACCTCATCGCTGTCAAAGAAGCCGAGCCCCTTGTAGACATAGAACGGGACACGGCGGGCCTGCAGCGCATCCTCGATGGCGCGATGCCCCGAACGTGTGCGGAACAGCACCGCAATGTCACCCGGCTGCACCGGCGACCAGTCGGCTCGGTGCGGACCTCGCCTGACCAGCGCACCGGATGCGAGCACCCTGACGATTTCCTCAGCCAGGCGCTCGGCGTGTCCCTCAGCCGTGTCGTCGACCAACACCCCGAGGGGCGCATCACTCACCAGTGAGGGCGCAGCCGCCTCGACACCATCGGCATCGGTCGTGCCCTCGAGCGCCGGCGGAGGTGGCGGCTCGGGGAAGCGGTCTGCCGACCCGTAGTGGAAATGCTGGGGATTGACCGGCTCGCTCGCATGATCGTGAAAGGCATCATTCACGAACCTCAGCACCGGCCACACGGAACGGAAGCTGTGCGCGATGGCGCGACGCGGTGCGCCTTCCGGGCGGAGGGCATGAATGTGCCGTCCCGCTTTCGAGAGCAGTGCCACCTGTGCATCGCGGAAGCCGTAAATCGACTGCTTCCGGTCGCCGACGATGAAGATGGACGGCCGCAGGTGTGTGTCGGCCACCGAGGCCCCTTCCGACCACGACGACACCAGCTCGCGCACCAGTGCCCACTGCAGCGGATTGGTGTCCTGAAATTCGTCGACGAGGATGTGCTGATAGCGGGACTCAAGCTTGTAGCGGCTCTGCGAGAACTCGTCGCGCCGCTGCAGCAGCTGCACCGCGTGATCGAGCACGTCGGTGAAATCAAGCACGCCGAGCCGTGCACGCACGCGCCCATAGTCGGCGATGGCGCGTGACAGCAGGCGATTCGTCGCGTGCACCATCACGCGATTGATCGCCGAATCATAGCGGTCCGATGCGTCCTTGACGCGCGCCCCCAGACCTGTGTTGATCGTCTTCCAGCGCTGAAAGGCTGCAGAGGTCGGAAACTCGTCCTTGAGAAATCTCAGGTGCCCCTTTCGCGGCTGTCCCTTATCCGTGAGCACCAGCCACCGCAGCGTCAGATGTGCATGGCGCAGGCGTGCCTGATCGACAGTCGCGTCGCCGGTCAGCACCGCGAGGGCTCCGGCCATGCGCCTGGCCGTCTCCGTCGGTGCCATCGCGCCGCAGAGGTCCTCGACAGATCCGCACACCTGCCGAATCGACTCCCGATGGTCTTCCCACAGTCGGGTGCAGATCTCGTCGACCCGCTGCGGAGGTGCCGTCAGAAACCGCTGCAAGGCGCGCCGCGCCACGAGGCGCCGCTCGAGAAGCATCGCCAGCCCCGCTCGCACCTTCGTCTCGCTGAGGGCACTCAGCAGGATCGCCATCGGTTCGTCCGCCTGTGCCTCCCGCCGGGCCCACCGCAGGGAGTGGTCGAGCGCCAGTTCGCGCAGATGCGGTGTCATCGTCTCGTCGGCGAGGGACATGCCGGGATCAACACCCGCCTCGAGCGGAAACTCGAGCAGCAATGACAGGCAGAACGCGTCGATCGTCGTCAACGCAATCTCTGACTGCTGGTGCTCGAACACCATCTGCTGATGGGCGGTCAGCGTTCCTTCCCGTGACTGCCGGGTCAGCCGCTGCACGACGCGCTCGCGCATTTCGGCGGCTGCCTTCCGCGTGAAGGTCAACGCCAGAATGTTCCGGGGATGCACCCCTTCACGCAGCAATCCGAGATAGCGGTCGACCAGCACCGAGGTCTTGCCCGTGCCAGCCGACGCCTCAAGCACGACGTTGAGCCGGGGATCACGCGCCGCCTGACGTGCATCATGGTCGGGCGGCAGCCACTGAGGCGATTCAGTCATCACCCTCACCCTTCCCGGGAGCATCGTCTTCGTCGTCTGTGTCGACAATGTCCTTGCGGCAGACGCTGGCGTAGGCACAGTACTCACAGGCCTGGCCGGAGCGGGGCTTCGGGGGAAATTTTCCCGCCGCAATGCTGTCCACAGCGTCGAGCATGCGTGCCTCGCCGTCGCGGACAGACTGCTCCATGTCCAGCTTTTCGACTGGCAAGGCTGCGGAGTTCTCGGTCGGCCTTGTCAGCGACAGAAAGCGGGCTGCAGCCGGCGTCCGCCCGGGATAGCCCTCTGCGGCCAGGGCCTGTGCGACGGCCGCAGAGTAGACCTGCAACTGCACCGTGTCTTTCGCCTCTGGTGTCGACGCCGTCTTGTAGTCGATGATGCGGAAGGTGCCGTCATCGAGAAGATCGACGCGGTCGACCTTCCCTTTGAGGTGGAGATGGCGAACGCCGTCGTCCCGTTGCCGGAACGCAAACACGCCATCGAGCGGAAACTCGTTCCACCGCTTCTTCACTGCCACCCCGTGGCTGAGGTCGTCATCAATCACACGGTCAAGCATGCCCGGGGCCATGGCCGTACCGAGCAGGCGCAGACGTTCGAGGCCCGCTTCATCCGAGGGCAATTCGTGCAGCAGGGTTTCGGTGACTGATTCGAAGATCCGCCGTGCCTCAGCCCTGTTGCTGGCGTCGATCGTAGTGTGGCCCCGCTGCTCCCAGGCCAGGTAACACTGCTCGATGACACGGTGCAGGAAATTGCCTCGCTGCAGGGGTGACTGCGTTTCCTCATCTGTGGCTTCTTCTTCGAGCCGCAGCACGTACTCCGCGAAATACTTGAAGGGGCACTTGAGATACGTGTCGATGCGCGACACCGAAATCGACGGCAGCGCACTCCCAACTGTCTGGCCATGGAACACGGCGGCACTGGTGTCTGGCTTCGCGTGACGGAGTCTGGCCCATGCGGCGGTCATCGGCGGCATTCCGACCGTCTCTGCTGGCCCGTCCATGAGGGCGTCGTCTGCGGTGACTCGCGCATCCTGTGGCGTCGCATCGGTCCGTGTCTGCGTCCCGAAACCGCCCAGCACCTGCGCATAGGGGGATGGCGACACGAGCGAATCGGCTTCGAGCTGGAACGTCGACGCGCTCAGGGCCTGCCTCGGCAGCACCAGCAGGTCGCGGAACGCCGCAAGGGCCGACGTTCGCAACTGATGTTCGCGCTGGGCCGGCGCAATCGCCACGGGCGTCGGCTCGAGCAGCGCCAGCAGTGGCTGGGCATAGAAGATGGATGGGCGCACGGGCTCAGGCCACTCCCCTTCGATCAGCCCGAGCAGATGCACTTCGTCGACATCGGCATATCTGATCGACTGGGCGTCAAGCAACCGGACACCGCCGCGGCCGGTGCGCATGTCAAAGGTGCGCCCTTCCAGCCAGCGCCGCAGCGTCGACGACAGCGACAGCGCCGAGGCGACGGCATCGGGATCATGCACCTGCGCCGCCTGCCCGATGAGCCGAAGCGACTCGAGTACGGCATGCTGCACCCGGACGAGCCGCTCGTCAACGGCCTCGGGCACCTCCGGGCGGCGATAGGTCGTCAGGAAGTCGTGCAGCAGCCCGGTCTGCTCTGCCACGGGACGCTCATCAGCGAGGGGTGCCAGCACCTCGGCCATCCGCGCAGCGACCAGACACGCGACGGCAGCACGCCGCTGGCGGGTGGTGGCACGATCACCGATCTCGACTGCGGCCCAGATTGCGGCCAGTCGAGGCAATGCCTCGCGTCCGCCGAGATGGCGCACCTCAGCCAGTGCCTGGTCGAACTCGCGAATGTCGTCCCGTGTCAGGTCTGCTCCGAAGGCGTGCCACGAGAAATGGGGTGACTGAAGCAGAGCGACCAGCGTTGTTCGTGAAAAATCACTGATCACGCACTCGAGCACCAGATCGACCGATGCTGCGTAGGGTTCAGCCGCCAGCGGCAGTGTGTCAGTCATCTCGAAGGGAATGCCTGCGCCGTCAAACACCGACCGCACCAGATACAGATACGGCAGCGGCCGACGCACCACAAGGGCCTTGCGGTGCAGCGGTACCGAGTCATTCCGGGCAGCTTTTAGCCGGCGTGCCACATGCCGCAGTTCCTCTTCCCGATCGCGCGCGACAAACACCGGCGACCAGTGGTCGCTCTGCGGACTGGCATCTTCCGGCCGCGGTGGCGTGACCAGCACGGGAATGGCTGCAGGCTCGACCGTCACGCCGCGTACATCCGCAGCCTTGACCTCAACGATGCCCGGCATCGCCGCATGCAGGCGTTCCAGCAGACCCGCATCGCGCATCTGCTCGGTCATGATCACGCTGACCTCGGCCAGCCCGGGCAACGTTGACAGCAGCATGAAATCGACTGGCCAGAGCCCGTCCGCATCGGAGATGCGATCGCCCACTGTCACGACGACATGCCGCAGTGGACGCACGGGCACCGTCTCGCTGAGGTGCAATCGCTGACGATGCTCGTCGTACAGCTGGTGTTGTGCGAGATGCGCTTCATAGCGTCTGAAGGCTTCGGCCAGAAATCGTGTCTGCGTCAGCAGTTGCGCAGCGCCACGATCACTGTCGGCAGCGGGTTCGAGTTCATCGATGACGTTGCGTGAAAAATCATCGACCGTCCGTGCCTGCCTCCGGATGAAGTCGTAGAGCGCCAGCATCTCGGCTGTGAGGGCGGGCCTGAGGGCGAACGGTGGCTCGATCGCTTCGCGACTCACGTCGCGCGCCACACGGCCCAGGATGGCTTCGCGCTCGACGCTACTGATGCTGCTGCCGTGTGCCGGGATGCGTCCCTGCATCGCCTGATACCAGTCGCCGCGTGTGCCCACCTGCGGCCATGCCATGGCCACCTGCCTCGTCAGCAGCCGCTCCTCGATGGTGCGGCGCAGCTGCTCGGCCGCGGCACGCGTGGGCACGAGTACGAACGTCTCGGCGGCCCACCGGGCATCGCCGACGCTCACAAGGCCCACGAGCACGTCCTGCATCACACGCAGGCTGTCTGCGCGAATCAGCCGACTGCGTCGAGGCGTGACGGGCATCATGGCGTCGCCTGTGCCTCCGGACGCAACAGCATGGTGTCGAGGTCGGCCCTGGCGCGGGCCCACAGCATCAGCGCGCCCGCAGCGGCAGACGAGGCCTGCGCCGCCCGACCGGCATCGTTGGCCGTGGCGGCCGCGAGACGCAGGGACAGGGCCTGCTCACCCATCAGCCATGCGCTTCGGAAGATGGCATGCAGGGCGTGCAGATCGGTCGGCACATCCACTCGCTCCAGTCGCGTGCCGTCCGTCTGCCAGCGCGTCAGCAGTGCGGGCAGTAACGTCGCTGGTGGTCCTGCCTGGGCCCGCACATCCTCGAGTGCAGACACCGATCGTGCCGCCGTGCGAAGCACCGGGGCCATGGCCTGGCGATATCTGCGGATGGCGGGCAGGCGCAGCTCG
>VFZN01000021.1 GCA_016871195.1 Acidobacteriota bacterium
TCCTGACGTACAACCATGAGCGGCCCCACGACAGCCTCGGCGAGATGCCCCCGCTCACGTTTCTACCGAGGCCTTCATCACCAGGACAGTCTCCTTATCGACTGTCTACTTGACGGGGGAGCTTACGATTGCTCGAGACTTACGGCAACGCGCTGGCCGGCACGCGTGCTCATGCTGCCTTACGAAGTCCGTCCATCTGCCTCAACCAAGCCGCCGTCTGGTTCCAACTGGTGAATATCGGGCTCACCACCTCACTCCCCTCTCATCTGCTCCCGGCTTGTGCTCGTGTCGGGTCGCACGTCTCGTCGCCCAAGCCGCCCTCCGTCATCAGGGGGCGCACGCCCTGCCCCGTGTGCCGACTCCGGTCCTCAGCGAGGCACTTGCCCGCCCTTCGACAGCCAGGGTCCGAGCGACACGATGATGGCTGGCCGACGGCCATCGGTCACCCTGCCCGGAATGGACTGACGGCACCGCTGCGGCGCCTCCCTCGGGTGTTGGGGATGCCGGCATACCAACACACGCCGCCCTCATCCGCCCTGCCGCCGAATCCCCGCGTGCGTGACTGGCGTCACGACTTAAAGGGAAAATACGGCGGACCGCACAGGTCCCCGCGCCGAGGCCCGCGACTTTCCACGAGCATCGGCACATCCCGAAGGGAACACATCATGCCGCGCGCACGCGTCACCCGGCCGAGGAAGAGAACAGCCCCCGAGGCGCCAGTCCAGCGACGGCAGGCCGCCTCCCGTCCCCTCAGTCTGACGGCCGACCAGTGCCGGTGGGTGTGCGACCATCGCCAGTTTGACTTTGCCTCGACGGCCGAACTTCGGCCGCTCGGCGGCATCGTGGGGCAGCATCGCGCCGTCGAAGCCATCGAGCTCGGTGCCGAAATCCTCTCGCGGGGATTCAACATCTTCGTGATGAGTCTCCTCGGCACGGGTCGCCTGACCACCGTGCAGTCCGTCCTGACGCGGGTGATGACCAGGCATCGCCCCCTCGTCGACTACGCCTACGTCCACAACTTCAAGCACCCCGACAGGCCGCGACTCCTCACCTTCACGCCGGGCGGCGGTGTCGCCTTCGCCCGAGCCATGGAGGCGAACATCCGCCAGTTGCGGCAGCACATGCAGCAGCACGTCGGGTCTCCCACCGCGCGTCGCAGCCGGAACCGGCTGCTGGCGCAATTCCAACGCCGGGAACAGCAGCTGACGCAGCGGTTTGACAGGGCCCTGCGCCGTCACGGGTTCGCGCTCGGTCGGTCGACACGCGAGGACGGTTCGGGCGAACCGGAAATCATGGTGCGGCATGCCGGCGAGATGCACCCCGTCACCGCACTTGAGGGCCTCGTGGCCTCGGGCACAATGACCGCACGTCAGGCTGACCTGCTGATGCGCAAGCACGCCGCGTTCCGGAGCGACCTGCAGGATCTGACCCGTCGCCAGCTGCTACTCGCCCAGGCATTCCGCGAGGATCTGCAGGCCCGCGACCGCATGCGCGCCGCGTCCATCGTCAGAGAGATCTTCGCGGATGAACGGCGTACGTTCACGAGCCCTGAGGTGCGCGAGTACCTCGCAGAGTGCGAAGCCGACCTGCTCGAGCACCTCGACATCTTCTCCGCCCTCCCCACCGCAGACCCGAAAGAACAGATGCTGCCGTCAGGCATCTCGGTCAGCGACAAGCTGCTGCAGTACACCGTGAACGTGGTGCTCGACAACGCCGACACCACCTCCCCGCCCGTCCTCATTGAAACCTATCCCACCTCTGTGAACCTCTTCGGCACGATCGAGCGGAAAGTCGATGCGCACGGCTATGTGAAGACAGACTTCACCCAGATCAAGGCGGGGGCGTTGCTGCGGGCCGACGGCGGATATCTCATCGTGAACGCTGCCGACCTCATTCACGACGAGACGGTCTGGCAGAACCTCAAGCGCCTGCTGCTCTACGGCCGCCTCGAGATTCAGTCGACGGATTCGGGGATGCTGGCGCATTCGGCGTTGAAGCCGCAGCATATCGACAGCACGGTGAAGGTCATCATGCTGGGCGACTACGACACGTACATGCAGCTGTACGAGCACGAGCCTGACTTCCGGAAGATGTTCAAGATTCCCGCCGAGTTCGATTACGAGACCGACCGGGGACCGAAGATGATCCAGAACTATGCACGCTTTGTGGCCAGGGTGTGCAGCGAAGAGCGTCTCCCGCATGCGAATCCCCAGGGCGTGGCCGCCATGGTCGAGTGGGCGGTGGCGCAGACGGAAGACAAGGACAAGATCACGATCAACTTCTCGGAAGTGGCGGATCTGATCAGGGAAGCGGCATTCTTCGCATCGAAGGACGGCGCGCGTCGCATCAGCCGACGATCGGTGGCACGAGCGATCGAGCAGCGACAGCGCCGCACGGAGCTGCAGGACCACAAGATTCAGAGCCAGATCATCCGCGGCACCGTGCTCATCGACACATCAGGCTGCCGCGTCGGCCAGATCAACGGCCTCACGGTCTACAGCACCGGGCTTATCTCCTTCGGCAAGCCGGCGCGAATCAGCGCGACGACGGGCGCGGGCACGTCGGGGCTGGTGAACATCGAACGCGAGGCCGACTTCAGCGGAAATGTCCACACCAAGGGCGTGCACATCATCGGGGGTCTGCTGCGCGGGCTCTTCGCCCAGCGACGTCCGCTGGCGCTCACCGCCACCATCGCCTTCGAGCAGAACTACGGCGAGGTCGATGGCGACAGTGCCAGCGCCGCGGAGATGTATGCCCTGCTCTCCTCCCTGTCCGGAGTGCCGATCCGGCAGACGATCGCCTGCACCGGCAGCATCAACCAGATGGGCGATATTCAACCGGTCGGAGGTGTGAACGAAAAGATCAAGGGCTTCTTCGAGATCTGCGCCACACGCGGCCTGACGGGCTCGCAGGGGGTCATCATTCCCGCGCAGAACGTCGTGGATCTGATGCTCGATGCACCGATCATCGCTGCCATCGCCGCGGGGACCTTCCACATCTACCCCATCACCCGGCTGGAAGAGGGTGCTGAGATTCTGATGGCGCTGCCAGCGGGTTCGATGCGCAGCGACTACACCTATCCCCCAGGGACACTCTTCCACAAGGTCGATCAGCGACTCGAGGAGCTATACGCCGTGGCGCTGCGGTGGGACATGCGGTCGGCCTGAGACGTCGCGCGGGCGGGACGCCCGGTCTGCGTCCCGACATCTCACGGCATGATCGTGTCTGTCGGAGGCACAGCCGCTGCCTTCATCGCGTGGGGCGTTCCGACCGGGAGCGACCGTGCCGAGCGTGCGACCGCTGCCGCGAGGCGCGCAGCGGTGTCGACCAGACCAGACGGCGCCACGCATGCTCCGCGCACGAGTTCCCCGAGGCTTGTGCCCCGGCGCTGAGCCAGCCGCGTCCACCGCCGACGGGCCTCAGGCGAGAACAGGATGGTGGTCACCGTTGACCGCTCCATATGGGCCTTCATACATGGACACTACCGGTGCGCGCGTCTGAGCGCACCTGCGTGTGACGGTGGTGTGCGCTCTGTCGCTCAGAGATGCGCCTGCAGCGGCTCGTGCATCCGGCGCCCGTGCGTCAGGGACATCAGCACCACGTCGGAGGTGACCGGTGCCCGACGGAACGCATCGACGCCAATGGCATCGGCAATGGCGTTGAGCACCGCGCCGTAGCCCGCGCCGACGGGCGGCTCGCCCACGCCCTTGGCACCCACTGGCGTCTCGGGATCAGCCACGCCCACCGCGACCGCGGGCATCGTGTGCGGCACATCCAGAATGGTCAGGGGACGGTTCTGGTGGAACCGCCGCGCGACCGACAGCCCGTAGTGCGGGTCGTAAAACAGCCGCTGATAGAGCGCGTGCGCAATGCCGAGGCAGACGCCTCCGTTCAGCTGCGCCGTGAGACTGCGCGGGTTGATCACACGCCCCACATCCCCCACGCTGAGGAAATCGACGAGGCGCACCTCGCCTGTCTCCACATCCACCTCGACTTCCGCAAACCCCGCCACAAACGACCACGTATCGCCGTTTCTCGGATAGGTGTCCTTGGCGACCCCCATCAGCCCCTGGCCCGCCAGCAGTGTGGCGGCCGTGCGGGTGACGGCATGGATGTCGTCGGGCAGCTGATGCCCGTCATAGTGTCCGCCCAGTTCCAGGGCACGGGCGGCGGCCTGTGCGTATGTCAGCGCACGCTCAGACCGTCCCTTGCGGGATACGCGCTGGTCGCGCAGTTCGTAATCGTCGGGACTCCCCCCGAGGTCACGCGCCGCAATCTCGCACAGCTTCTGCCGCGCATCCATCGCCGCCGCATGATTCGCCCGCGTCATTGCATGGGTCGTCTGTGAGCCCACCGACATACAGGTCCAGGGCAGCCCCTTCGAGGTGTCGCCCCACACCACAGAGACCTGGTCCCACGGCATGGCCAGCACGTCGGCGGCCACGCGCGCCAGATCGATCACGGAATGCGTGCCGAGGTTGCCGACGCCCGACTGCACATAGAGCCGACCATCAGGCCTGATGGTCATGAGCCCGTCGTATCCCACCGACCCCGCCCCGTGCGGCCCGACCGCAACGCCGACGCCCCGTACCGTGCTGCCCTTCCGCTGCCCCGCACGCGCCACACGCGACGACCAGTCGAAGAGCTCGGCACCGCGGTCCAGCGACGCCCGCACATTGGCGCCCGTGACACGCCGGCGCTGCCCGTCGGCACCCACCGGACCGTATTCGGCGCGGCCCTCGGGCGCATTCATCCGGCGCAGGGCCAGTTGATCAATGCCGAGCGCGCGTGCCGCCTTGGTCATCACCGGCTCGATGATGCCGTTGGCCTGCATGGGGCCCGGCGATCGCTGCTGTGTGCGCGGCGGCGTGTTGGTCAGCACATTCACCGCACGCCAGCGCATCGCCGCGGGCTGATAGACGAGCGAGGCCGCGGTGCCCGCCGACCGATGGTCCCCCATGGGGCCGTACGGACCGCCGTCCTGCACCAGGAAGAGATCGAGCGCCAGCAACCGGCCATCGCGCGCAAATCCCGCGCGCGCCCGTCCCACCATGCTGGTACGCGCACGGCCGAAGTAGCTTTCCTCTTCGCGGCTCACGCGCATCATCACCGGCGCACCCGCCTTGCGTGACAGCAGCGCGGGAATCGCCATCGTCACCGACCCGGCCCCCTTGCTGCCGAAACCGCCGCCGGTGTACTCGTTGATGAGCACCACCTGCGCCGGTTCTACACCCACCCACCGTGCCACGGTGTCTACCGTGCGCACGACGCTCTGGGTTGAACAGTGGAGATAGAGCTTGCCGTGCTGCCAGAAGGCCATGGCCGATCGCGTCTCGAGCGGGTGATGCCCCGTGGACGGGACCACGAAGGTTTCGTCGAGCGTGAGGTGGGCCTGGGCAAAGCCGGCCTCGAGGTCGCCGTGCACCCATTCCTCGGTGGCCCGTCCCATCGGCATCTGCCCATCGGTCGCGGCCGCGAAATCCTCGGCGGTCCACTTCAGACGCTCGACGGCAGGGCGAGCCGGGGCCTGTCCCGGCGCGGGAGGGGGCGGCACCCCCCAGACGTTGCCCTCGGTGCGGGCATCGGGCCCACCTGGCCGCAGGCTCTCGATGGGATCGATGGCGAACGGCAGGGGTTCCAGATCGATATCGATCAGTTCGATGGCTTCCGCCGCCGTCAGTTCGTCGACCGCCGCCACGGCCAGAATGGGCTCGCCGCCGTAGAGTGGCTCGTTGGTCAGCGCACGCTCGGCCCCGCCGAGATCGGGCAGGTCATCGGCGGTCAGGATGGCCCGCACACCCGGCAGCGCCAGCGCCCGTCGTGTATCGAGCCGGCGCACGCGCGCGTGCGGCATCGGACTCAGCAGCAGCTTGGCGAACAGCATGCCCTCGGCCCGGAAGTCTTCCGCGTACTTGGCGCGCCCGGTTACCTTGGCCAGGATGTCTGGCGTGATGTAGTCGGAACCGACGAGAGTGTCTGCCATGCCGCCTCCTGCGGGGCACTCTACCAGAATCTGCCGTCGGCGCAGCCGCCGCGACCCGGTATGATGAGCGCGGCTGACCGGACCCGCCGCTGCGGCAGGCCGCATGCCCCGAGGATTCCGCATCGTGACATCGCTCCGTCTCACTGCCATCCTGGCTGCCTTCGCCGCCTCTGCGGCCGCACTGCTCGCGCAGGCACCGGCCCCGACGACCGCCCCTGCGGTCACGGTCGTGCGCGCCGATCGCCTGCTGCTCGGCACCCTCGACGCTCCCATCCGGGGCGCCGCCGTCGTCGTGCGCGGCGACACCATCGTCGCCGCGGGCCGAGCCACCGACATTGCCGTGCCCCCGGGGGCCCGCGTCATCGACCTCGGGAACCGGACGCTGATGCCGGGCCTGATGGACATGCACGACCACATCACGGGCGAACCGAGCGACGGGGGCGACAGCGCCGTTCTCAAGGAGACCGCCGGGCACGCTGCGATCTACGGCGTGCTCAACGCGAAAAAGACACTCGAGGCCGGCTTCACCACGGTGAGAAACGTCGGGGCCCTCGGCTATGCCGACGTCGCCCTCCGCGATGCCATCAATAAGGGCCTCGTGCCCGGTCCGCGGATGTACATCGCCACACGAGGCCTCGGCATCACCGGCGGCCATGCGGACATCAACGGCTGGAGCCCCGAGATTCACCTGCCCGGCGTCGCACAGATCGTGGACGGCGTCGACGAGGTGCGTCGCGCCGTGCGCGAACAGATCAAGGCCGGGGCCGACCACATCAAGGTGACCGCCAGCGGCGGCATCCTGTCGGTGGGCGATTCACCGGACGCGCAGCAGTACAGCTTCGAGGAAATGAAGGCGATTGTGGACGAGGCTGCGAGGCTCGGCCGTAAGGTCGCCGCCCACGCACACTCGGGTCGCGCCATCGCCGAGGCCGCCCGTGCCGGCGTGGCGTCAATCGAGCATGGCAGCCTCATCGACGAGGCCGGCATCGCGGCGATGAAGGAACACGGCACCGTCATGGTGCCCACCGTGTTTGCCCTCGATTACATCATTCGCGGCGGCGACGCGGGCATTCCGGAATACGCGCGGGAGAAGGCCCGGAACATCCAGAAGCTGCAGCGGGCCAATCTGAAGCGCGCCTTCGAGGCCGGCGTGAAGTTCGCCTACGGCACCGACGCCGGTGTCTTCCCGCACGGGCTCAATGCGGGCGACTTCCCCATCCTGGTCCGTGAGCTTGGCATTCCGCCCCTCGAGGCCATCCGGCAGGCGACGTCGGCATCCGCCGAACTGATCGGCATTCAGGACAAGGTCGGCACCGTCTCGGCCGGCAAGTGGGCCGACCTCGTGGCCGTCGACGGCAATCCCCTCGACGACATTGAACGCATGCTGAACGTCACATTCGTCATGAAGGCCGGGGTCGTCTACAAGTCGCCCGCCGCCACACCTGCTGCACGGTAGCCACGACGCGCGGCCGTCAGGGCACTGCGCTGCCCGGTCAGAGCGTGGGCTCCCGCCAGGGGCCCACGCGGTCGAGTGTGGCGTGCACGCCGAGCTCACGTCCCAGAGCTTCGAGATCGGCCAGCACCTCGTCATCGAGCGGCACACCGACCTCGGACTTGAGGGCGACGCGGCGTGCCTCGAGTTCGCCGGGAATGAAAATCTCGGTGACGCCAGGACGCGGTGCCCGCGTCTTCACCATGCGGGCGAAGTCATCCATGCGCTGCCGGAACTCGTCAAGCGGCATGAACCATGAGATGTCGATGGCCATCAGCGTGTGGCTCACATCGAGGCGGCCCTGATCGGCGTACGGCATGAGTCCATAGCCGCCACCACCGATGACTCCCGTCAGCACATCGGTCATGAAGGCCAGCCCCGATCCTTTGTAGGCCCCAATGCCCAGCAGGGCGCCCGTCATGGCGGCCTGCGGGTCATCCGTTTCCTCTCCGTCGGGGGTGAGCGCCCAGTCGCGCGGCATGGGCTGCCCTTCGCGTGCGCGCCACTGCATCATGCCCTTGCCGGCGGTGGTGAGAGCGATGTCGAGCACGGCCGGAAAGCCGAGACCGGTCGGCGCCGCCAGCCCCCACGGATTGGTGCCGACGGCCCCTTCGCGGGCACCCCACGGCGCCATTTCAGGTCCGGCATTGGTGAACGCCACCCCGAGGCACCCGGCCTCGGCCGCCTGACAGGCGTGCACCGCGCTCGACCCGAAGTGTGTCGAGTGCCGCACGATCACCGTGCCCATGCCTGAGGTGCGTGCCTTGTCGATGGCCATGCGCATCGCCTTCGCCGCCGCGACCGTGCCGAGCCCGTTGTGGGCATCGAGCAGCGCGAGTGCCGGACTCTCTTTCACGACCTCGAGCGGCGCCGACGGATCGGTCAGCCCCTGCGCGATGCGGTGCTGATAGCGGCGTAACCGCTTGACCCCCTGCCCGTGACCCGGATGAAAACGCAATTCGGAGAAGACCAGTGCCCCGCCGAAGATAGCTGCATCCTCGGCAGACAGGCCCAGGGCCCGCAGCGTCGCCACCGCGAAATGTTCAAGGCTGGTGCGCGTCACCGCCGTCATTGGAATCATCGCCATCCATCCCTCTGTGCCGAGGCTCGGACACGGCCGCCGGTGCGGCCGCTGGCGCAGCGGCGACCGTCAATATACAGTAGGGAGGTTTTTCACATCTCCGGTAACCCTGCATGGCCCACTCCCTCCGACCTGCACGACGCGCGACGGTGCGCGATGCCCGCATCAACGCCCGGCTGCTCGAGATTGCCGACGGCCTCACGGATGTCATCCGCATGGGCCGGGGCGACCCCGACTTCGATACGCCCGCGCACATCATCGCGGCTGGACAGGCGGCGCTGGCGAACGGCGCCACGCACTATACGCACACGCAGGGCATGCTGTCGCTGCGTCAGGCGATCGTGCGTGACATCGAGGCGCACGGCGGGGCGTCGTACACACCAGACCAGATTGTCGTTACCCCGGGTGCGCAGCAGGCACTTTTCACCACGGCCCTCGGGCTGCTGAATCCCGGTGAGCAGATGGTCGCCGCGTGTCCCGGCTACCATCCGTACCATCAGGCGGCCGAGCTCGCCGAGGCACAGGTCATCGACGTGCGCACGACGCTCGCCACCAACTTCAGCGCCACGGCCGACATGATCGAGGCGCAGCTGACGCCCACCACTCGCATCATTGTCCTCGTGAACCCCTCGAATCCGACGGGAACGGTGACCCCGCCCGACGAAGTCGAGCGCATTGCCGATGTCGCCCGCCGGCACGACCTGCTGGTGATTTCCGACGAAATCTACTCGCGGCTCGTGGTCGACGGCGTGCGCGTGCAGCCTGTCGCGTCGCTGCCGGAGATGCAGGACCGCACCATCACGATTTCGGGCTTCTCGAAAACGTACGCCATGACGGGCTGGCGCATCGGCTATCTGGCCGCACCAGCCGCCCTCGTCCCTGCCCTGGCCGCCATCAACAACGGCCTCGCCATCAGCACGTCAGCGGTGGCACAGCATGCGGCACTGGCCGCCCTGCAGGGACCGCAGGACTGCGTCGATGAGATGCGGAAGACCTACGAGGAACGTCGCCGCGCGCTCTGCGCCGGCCTCGACACCCTGGGCATTCCCTACGCCACACCGCAGGGCGCTTTCTTCGTCTATGCCCGCGTCGCCGCACTGGGTCTCGGAGCCACCGACTTCTGCGAACGCCTCCTTCGCGAGGGACGCGTGCTCGCCTTTCCAGGTGGCGTGTACGGCGACTACACGGACGACTTCATCCGTCTGTCACTGACGGTGCCGACCGCTCGCATCGAAGAGGCCTGCCGTCGCATGGCCCGGGTGGCGCAGGCACTGGCCAACGCCTCCGCCTCATCCATTCCAGCCGACACGGAGCCGTCCCGATGATCTCCGACAACCCGAACGTCCGCAGCATCAAGCACATGGCCTTCGCCGTCCGCGACTCGGCGCAGGCGCTCGAGGCGTACACGCGTTTCCTGCATGTGCCGGCGTCGACTGAGCTGAAGATCTATCCGAAGTCGCAGAACCGGGTGGCCCTGTTCACGCTGGGCGGCATCGAGTTCCAGTTGTGCGAGTCGCTGCAGCCCGACGGCCGCTTTGCCTCGTGGATTGCCGCCCGCGGCCACGAAGGTTTGCATCACATCTGTTACGAAGTCGATGACATCGAGGCCGCGCTGGCCCACGCCGTGTCGCAGGGCGCCTCGCTGCGCATCTGTCAGGCGTGCCAGAAGTATGGCGCGCATCCGCATCCGGAAGGCTGGGTGGCCTTCCTCGACAACGATGCCGGCGGCATCGAAATCGAATTCATGCAGGTCTACACGCCCGCGCAACTCGACGAGTACCGGGCCTATCAGGGGATTTGACGCATGTCTGCAGCGAAGACAGTCACCGTCGGCACGGCCACCGCCGCCCCGGGCTCGGTAGTGCGCGGCATCATTCCGGTCACGACACTCGCGGGCGATACGCCGCTCGGCATTCCCGTCGTGGTCATCAACGGTGCCCAAGAGGGGCCGTGCTTCTGGGTCGACGGGGCCATCCACGGCGATGAACCCGAAGGACCGCTGGCCTGCCAGATCGCGATGCGCGAGGTCGACCCGGCGCAGCTCGCGGGCACGCTGGTGCTGTGCCCGGTGCTCAACGTGGCGGCCTTCGAAGCCGCCCAGCGTGGCAATCCGCTCGACACGTTCAGCTACGACATGAACCGCATCTATCCGGGGCGGGCCAATGGCTATCTGACCGAGCGCGTGGCCGCGGCCCACGCCGACGCCATGGGGACCGTCGCCGATTTCGAAATTTCGATTCATTCGGGCGGCGCGCACTCGTTCCTCGACAAGGCCATCTTCGTCGACGAGCGCCCGGCGTCGGTCGAACTCGCCACGGCCATGGGCCCCGGCTGGGGCTGCATCATGTCGTCGATCAGCCCCAAGGGCAGTCCGATGGCCTACCTCAAGGACATCGGCAAAGTCGGCATCACGGTGGAACTGGGCGGACGATCGGCCACCTCGCCTGCGGCCTTTGCCGCTGTCGGTCGGGCGCTCGCCGATGCCATCCTCAACATCCTGCGGCACTACCGCATGTATCCCGGCGAGGCCGCCTATCCGTCGCCGCGCTACCGCGGACAGCAGGAGGCCCTGCTCGCGCCGGCATCGGGGCTGTTCCTGCCCCGCGAAGACATCCAGTTCCTGACGCCGATGCCGAAAGGCACGCCGATTGCCCGCATCACCAGCATCTTCGGTGACACCCTCGCCGACCTGTCCGCACCGGCTGACGGCATGATTTTCGGTCTGCGCGCCCTGCCGAACGTCACCACAGGCGAGTGGTGCTGCTTCTTCTGCAAGATTGAAGGCACGCGCGAATGATGCACGACGGGTCACGTGACCTGATCGGATACGGGACGCAGCCCCCGTCCATCACGTGGCCCGGTGGGGCTCGTCTCGCCGTCAACCTCGTCATCAACTATGAGGAAGGCGCTGAGTACGCCTTCGAACACGGCGACGGACGCTCGGACCTGGGCCTGCTCGATATCGCGCAGGCCCGCCTGCCGCAGAACGTGCGCGACCTGGCCGCTGAGAGCCTCTTTGAATACGGCAGCCGCGTCGGCATCTGGCGGCTCATCCGCCTGTGCGAGGCATACCGCGTGCCCGCGACGCTCTTCGCCGCAGCGCTCGCCCTCGAGCGAAACCCGGCCGTCGCTGAGGCCGTGGCACGCAACGGCTGGGACGTCGTCGCGCACGGCTGGCGCTGGATCGCGCACACCGATCTCGACGAAGCCACCGAGCGCGAGCATATTGCCCGCGCCTACGAGAGCATCCAGCGCCTGACCGGGCACGCCCCCGAGGGCTGGTATTGCCGCTATGCACCCTCGGCGAACACGCGTCGACTGGTGGTGGAACACGGCGGCTTCAGCTACGACAGCGATGCCTACAACGACGAGCTGCCCTACTGGGTGCGCGTCGGGGAACGGGCGCATCTGGTGGTGCCCTATTCGCTGACGACCAACGATGCCAAGCTCGTGGGCGGTCCGCTGATCACCGGCCGCGCCTTCGGTGACCTGCTCATCGACACGGCCGACGAACTGCTGGGCGAGCACCGCACACGGATGATGTCGGTCGGCCTGCATGCCCGCATCGCCGGGCATCCGGGGCGTCTCGTCGGGCTGCGTCGCTTTCTCGATCACATCCAGGGGCATCCCGACATCTGGCTCTGCCGGCGTCGCGACCTCGCCCTGTACTGGCGCACGCACGTGCCGCCACCCGCATCGTAATGCGCGCCGTCACGGCCCGTCCCATTGAGGCGGAGGCGTTCGCACCTTTCGGCACGCTGATTCATCCGCCGGCACACGCAGGCCAGCGGGAAATGTTCAGTGCATGGGCGTCACCTGTCACGGGACTTCGACCGCAGCTGCACGTCAACCGTGTGGCACCGATCCGGCTGCCGCTGACCGTCTCTCAGGTGGAACGTCATCCACACGCCGCGCAGATCTTCCTCCCACTCGACGCCGGCACATATCTCGTCGTCGTGATGCCGTCACTCGACAGTGGTGCACCCGATGTCGCCCAAGCCGGCGCCTGGCTGGTACCCCCCACGCTGGGCGTCGCCTATCGCCCGGGCGTGTGGCACACCAGCATCATGGCCCTCGATCGGGAATCGTGTTTCTCGGTGCTGATGTGGCGCGGCGCCACCAATGACGATGAGATGACGGCGGTGACGCCGATGACGGTGATCGTGTAAGCCGCGTAGCATGACGACGACGAAGGAGACATGCATGAAGGTTGGAATCATCGGTGCCGGATTTGCCCGTGCGGCCTACCTGCCAGCCCTGCGTCACGTCCCCGGCGCAACCGTCGTCGCACTGGCCTCGGCCCGGCTCGACCGGGCGCGCGCGGTGGCTGACGAATTCGGCGTCCCGCATGCCTACGACGACTGGCAGGCGATGCTGCGGGCGCACACCTTCGATCTCGTGTGCATCGCGACGCCGACCGTCCTGCATGCTCCGCAGACTCTCGCCGCTCTGGCATCTGGCGCGCACGTGCTCTGCGAGAAGCCGGCGGCGATGGATGCCACAGAGGCGCGGACCATGCTTGAGGCCGCTGAGGCCGCCGGGCGCCTGCATATCATCGACCATGAACTGCGGTTCAATCCCAACCGGATGCGCATCGCCTCACTTATCGCCGACGGCACCCTGGGCGACATCAGGCACATAGTCATCACCAACATCGGTGCCGCGTGGAATGCCCCCGGCAGTCGTGCGCGCAACGACTGGTGGAGCCTGGCCTCAGAGGGCGGCGGCCGCCTCGGCGCCAACGGCAGTCACCAAGTGGACTTGCTCCGGTGGTGGCTGGGCGAGGTGTCGTGGGTCACTGGTGCGGCACCGGTCATGGTGCGGCAGCGGCACGACCCGGCGAGCGGCGAGGCATGGACGGCGACGGCCGACGATGTGGCGTACTTCACGGCGGAGATGGCATCAGGGGCCGTCGCACAGGTGTTTATCTCGGCGGTGGCTGCGCGGACGATGTCGAACGTCACGCAGGTGTTCGGCTCGCGCGGCACGCTGCTGCTCGACAATCAGGATGAGCGGTTGTGGCTCGCGCGCGGCAGCAGTGCGTTCGAGGATATCTCGGTGGCCGATCCGAATGCGGGCCTGCCCGGCGTCGGTGCCGGCATCTGGAATGTCTCGGTGGTGGGCCTGCTGCAGGCGATGGGCGCGGCGATTCAGCAGGGGCATCCGCTGACGCAGGCGGCGACGTTTGCCGACGGCCTCGCCACGCAGTGCGTGCTCGATGCGGTACGGCTGTCGGGCACCGAGCGCCGTTGGGTGCGGCCCGGAGACATCGCGGCACGCTGACGTCGCACCGCACCAACCCGACACGCCTCGGTGTGCCGCGTGCCACTCGCCCGACACGTGCGGTCGACGGGGTCACGACAGATGGGAATCCCGACGCCTCAGGGCGCGCCGCGTTCCACGGTCTCGGCCAGGGCCATCAGTGCGTCGTCTGTCAGGCCGGTCTCTGACGCCGCGAGCCCCTGACAGACACGCCAGGCGTCGAAGCGGCAGCCTGTCGGTGAGCCCTGTGCCTGCGCGAGGCGCACGAACGCCGGCCCCAGCGCTTCGGGATCACGCAGGGCAGCGCGCCGGGCATCGGGCCACGCGTCGTAGTCGGCGGCCGTCACTCCGGTCGGCTTGATCCGTGCCCCCGGTGTAACGGTATTGAACGACACGCGAGTCCCGCGATATTCGAGAGCGGCGGCACGTGTCAGGCCTTCGACGCCGAACTTCGCGGCACAGTACGCGGTCTCGTCCGCGAATCCATGTACCCCTGCTCTCGACGAGACATTGATGACCGACCCTCCCTGCACCGAGAGCCTCGCCGCGACCGCACGCATCAGCAGGAACGTGGCCGACAGATTCACCGCAAGCACCTGGTCCCACACCACCTCGTCGGTCATGGCCATTGGCGAGATGGGCAGCACAGCGGCGTTGTTGACGAGGATGTCGGCGGGGTCCGATCCTGCGGCCATCCACTGCCCGAGTGCATGCACCGACAGACGGTCTGCCAGGTCGACGCACCGCGCCTGCACCACGAGTCCCTCTGACGACAGCCGACTGGTGGCAGCCTCGAGTTCGTCGGCCACTTCGGCGACGAGCGTCACGCGTGCTCCGGCCCGGGCCAGTGCCGCAGCCGCTCCGAGGCCGAGGCCTCTCGATGCCCCGGTCACCAGGGCATGTCGTCCCTGCAGCGAGGACATCGTCTCAGTTCAGCAGCGCGCGCGTCACATACGCACACGCAAAGCCGATGTAATTGCCCATCGCGTATCCGAAGATGCCGACGATGATGCCCGGCGTGACGAGCGAGGGCCACTTCATCGACATCGACAGGGCGAGTGCCGACCCGGGGCCGCCGACGGCCGCCTGGCTGGCGATGGTGATCGTCGCCAGATCACGCCGCAGCAGCCATCCCCCGACGTACACGATGACGGCGTGCACGGCGATGATGGTCAGCATGTAGGCGAAGAGCATGCGGCCCGACGTCGCCAGTTCGCTGATCACCGCCGATGTGCCAATCACGACGAAGAACAGGTGCAGGGCAAAGTACGACAGCACCGTGGCGCCCTTCAGCTGACGCACTGCTGGAATCTGCGCCACGACCAGCGCGAGCGTGGTCTGCCACAGGACGAGGGGAAACCCCGGCAGAAGCGGTGACAGCTGTGTAGAGAGCCAAAGAATGGCCAGGGGCAGTCCGGCGAGGATGGCCATCTCGGTGATACTGAGATCGGCATGCGACCAGGCGTCGCGAATGCGCGCGCTTTCGCGTTCAGCCGCGTCGGGGTCGGTGGTGACCTCACCACTGCGGTAGTAGCGGGCCAGCAGCCCGAAGAGCCCGACCTGCGCGAGCATCCACGGGACGGTCGACAGGTTGTCGGCCACTGACGCGGCCGCGAAGATCGACGGCTCGGTCTCAAGTCCACGGCCCACCGCGACGAAATTCATTCCGCCACCGACGAAGGCGCCGGCAAACTGGCCAGACAGCTTCCAGGTTTCCGGCCCGAGGGCATCGGCAAACAGCAGGCCACCCGCGAGGCCACCGACGAAGCTTCCGGTCATGGCGAGCAGGAAGCAGATCACAATCGAACGGCCCGCGCGCTTCAGGTCGCGCAGATCGGACGCCAGAATCACGAGCACGATGGCGTAGGGCACCGCATAGGTGTTGACGCCGTCATAGGCCGGCGAGGCGTGCGGCATGACGCCCACGTTCGACAGCGCGATGCCGAGCAGCGTGCACACGACCGCCGAGCTGATCTGCTGCACGGCGGGCACGCGGCGCTCGAGCCACCGCGAGAAGGCGATCAGCCCGAACATGAACGCCATGAGCGCCACCGGATCGTGAATCATGCGCCGCCATGCTACCGGAGTGACGATTCCACTACAATGCCGCGTTATGGAGACATCCCGCCGCAGCTTTGCCGCCCTGCTCGGCGCTATGGCCACCGCCCCGCTCTGGGACCAGGCGGTTGCCGAGGCGCAGACACGGGGCACGGTGACCGCCGATACGCTCAGGGCGCTGCTCGATGCGCAGGGTGGAGCCGGCATCTTCGCCGACCCGGCGCGCTTCGCTGAACTGCAAAGCGCGGTCACGCGGTCGGCGATCACCGTGGCGGCGCTGCGCGCTTTTGATGTGCCGGCGGATGTCCCCCCGGCCGTCATGTTCAGCCGGAGTTGAGCCATGGCCGACGAACTCTGGTTCCAGTCGATTACCGAACTCTCCCGACAGCTCGCCGCCCGTACCCTGTCGTCGGTGGCCCTGACCCGTGCCTATCTCGACCGGATCGATCGGCTCGACACGCCGCCGTTTCCGCTGCCGGCCGGTCCGCAGGATCGCCCGGGTGATCGGCTGGCGTCGGTCACTACCGTCGTGCGCGAGCAGGCCCTCGCTGATGCTGCCGAGGCCGACCGGGCCCTCGCCTCCGGTCCGCCGAAGTCGCCGCTCCACGGCATTCCCTACGGCGTCAAGGATCTGCTCGATACCCGCGGGGTGCGCACGACGTGGGGCTCGCAGGTCTTCGCCTCGCGCGTCCCCGACCGCGACGCCGCTGTCGTCGAGCGGCTGCGCGCGACAGGCGCCGTCCTCATTGGCAAGATGACCACGGCTGAGTTTGCAGGCGGCAGCATCAGCACGGCCCTCAATCCCTGGAAGCTCGACCGCTCGACGCAAGGGTCCTCGAGCGGCACCGTCGTCGGCGTGGTAGCGGGCCTCATCGGATTCGGTATCGGCACTGAAACGGGTGGGTCGATCGTGTTCCCCGCCTCTGCCGTGGGAGCCACCGGTCTGCGGCCGACGTTTGGCCGGGTGAGCCGCTTCGGCTGCATGTCACTGGCCTGGAGCCTCGACAAGATCGGGCCCGTCGGCCGTTCGGCCGAGGACTGCGGCATTGTTCTTCAGGCGATTGCCGGGCGGGATGTGCGCGACCCGGGCAGCGCGGATCGGCCGTTCCAGTTCAACGCCACACCGGGTTCGCTCAAGGGCGTGCGCATTGGCGTGCATCGGCCCGAGATTGATGCCGAGGAAGCCGCGCCGAACCGTCGGGCCTTCAATGACGCGCTTGCCGTGTTCCGCCGACTCGGGGCGACCGTCGAGGATTTCATCCTGCCGATGCGGCCCTACTTCGAGGTGTTCATGCACCTCACGAGTGTGGAAAGCGCCGCGTCGTTCCGTCGCCTGTTCACGGATGGATCAGTGAACGGCCTGTTTCCCTACAACTGGTCCCGCCGGGCCGACTGGATGGCGGCCAGCATGGCCCCGGCCTACGACTATCTGCAGGCCCAGCGCATCCGACAGATGATTGTGATGGACGGCGATGCGCTGCTGCAGCGCTTCGACCTGGTGGTGTGCCCGACGTTCCCCGGGGGCGCCCCCGATCGCTATGCCCCGACGTCGCCCCCCGTGCCGCCGCCGCCCGTGTCGCCGGCACCGCCGCAGTTGCCGCGCCTCAACTGGGTGGGCAACCTGTCGGGGTTGCCCGGCATGTCCTTCCCCTGCGGCTTCGACCCCGATGGCATGCCGCTCGCCCTGCACCTGATGGGGCGGCCGTGGGCCGAGCAGGCGGTGATTGATGCGGTGCGTCACTTCCAGCGCGACACCAACTGGCACACGCGGCGTCCGCCGTACCCGTGGCGGGCCTGAGGATTGCGGCATGGGGCCGGGCCGCCGCCGCACGCACGACCGGAGATTGCCCGGGAAATCTCCGATTGTCCTGAGCGTTGTCACAGGTCTTGTGTATACTCCCGCCCGCGTGCTGCTGCCGTCCTCGCTCCTCCGTCGCCCGACTCACTCGCGCTGGCTGCTGACGCTCGCGCTGCTGGTCACGGTGCTGTTCCCCGTGCAGGCCGCACAGGGTCCGCGAGGCGGGCAAGCCGCGCCGCGCGGTCCCATCACGGTCATGCGTGCGGAACACCGCCGGCTGACCTTCACGAAGGAAATTGAACGGCTCGCTGTCGGTGATCCCTCCATCCTCTCGGCGGAGCTCGTCAGCAGCCGCGAAGTGCTGGTGCTCGGCCGCGACACCGGTCGCACCTCGCTCATCCTGTGGTTCGACGATGGCACCATTGACGAAAACACGGTGGCGGTGGTGCGCGATCTGGCGGTGCTCGAGCGCGCACTGCGGCTGCTGCACCCGTCGATTGCTGTCGAGGGCGCCCCGGACCGCGACGCGCTCGTGCTGACGGGCCGTGTGCCCGATGCGGCCGTGTCACAGGCCGCCGAGGCCGTGGCCCGCGAGTATCTGGGCGCGGGTGCCGCACGCGGCACCAACACCCAAGTGTATCTGGGCACCCCGGGACCACCAGCCGACGCTGGCGGCGCATCGGCACCTCAGGCGCAGGGACAGGGAGCGGCCGCACCACCTGCGGCCCAGGTGACCGGGCCTGTCGCGGGTTCGGCGGTCATCATCAACCTCATTCAGCTCGATCAGCTGCCGGCCACACCTGAAGCGAAGCTGCAGTCGGCCATTGCGCAGATGGGCGGCGAACACGTGCGCATCCGCCGCATCCAGCGGGGCGACGTCCGCGACGATGCGCGCGACACGCTGGTGCTTGAGGGGAAAGTACCGACGCAGGTGGCGCTGACGCGCATCCTCACGGTGGCGGCGCAGCTCTTCGCCGGCCAGACGCTCAGCGAGGAAGACATCAGGGTCGTGGCCGACGAAGCCGGTGCGCTGGCGGGGCAGGGCATGAATCAGGGGCAGCAGCAGGGGGGCCAGAACCAGATGGGCGGTGGCGGTGCCACGGCCTCGATGTTCGGTGGCGGCCGGACCACGCGCCTCACCAATCAGGTACGCACCAATCTGGGCCGCGCCAAGGCCGTTGAGGTGGCACGCGGCCGCATCCTCTCCTTCATTGAGGTGCAGGACCTGCCGCAGGTGCGCGTCGACATCCGCCTGCAGGAAATCAACCGGTCCCGGCTGCGGTCGTTCAGCCCCAGCACGGCCGTCCTGCTCTCGAGCTTCCGCCAGCCGTCGCTCAATCCGGCCCAGAGCGCCACCACGGTCCAGGGCGATCAGGCCGCACGCGTCGGCAGCTTCGGAGCCGCCGTGCAGAATGTGCTGTCGTTCCTCAACGGCACGTTCACCAATCAGATTCAGTACTCGGGCAACCGCTTTGCGATCGATGCGGCGCTGTCGCTGCTCGAGCGGGAAGGTATCGCACGCAGCCTGTCGTCGCCCTCGATCACGGTGCTGTCGGGTGAATCGGCGTCGGTGCAGGTAGGCGGCGAGGTACCGGTGCCGGTGGCCTTCGCCCCGGCGTTCGGGGGTGGGGCAGCAGCCGGTGGGGCCGGGGGCGGCGCCGGGGGCGCAGGAGCGGCGGCCACGCCCGGTGTCTTCAGCTCGGTCGAGTTCGTGCCCTTTGGCGTACAACTGCAGGTGCGGCCCCTGGTCGGTGACGACAACAGCATCACGCTCGACCTGCAGCCCATCATCGTCACGCCAGATGCGGTGCTGACCGACACCATCCGACAGACGACCGGCGCGGCGGTGGCCACCACGGCCTTCCAGACGAGGGCCCTGCGCACCAGCTCGCGGCTGAGCGACGGCCAGGCGCTGCTGGTCGGCGGCCTCGTCTCGGGCAATACCTCGCGTAACGCCTCGGGCATTCCGTGGGTGAGAAACGTGCCGCTGCTCGGGTCGCTGGTGCAGGGGACCAACCGGAACGAACAGCAGACCGAACTGCTGATTCTCGTCAATCCGGTGGTGGTACGGCCCCCGCTGCCCGGAGCCGGCCTCTGGGCCTATCCGGACGCCCGTGGTGCGCTGCCCGCCACGACCGCCAGTGACCGTTCGCCCACAACGGCTGTGACGCCGCCTCAGTGACCCTGTCCACGTCTTCGCCCGTGATGAAGCCCCTGGGGGAGTCTATGACCCGCACCCGCTTGAGCCTTGTGATGGTCGCCACCCTGTTCGCTGCTGGCGCTGGCTGCACCGGACAGTACGAATCGGACTTCGTCGTGGTTATCCAGAACCGCGTCGGCAACAGTCTGGCGATTTCCGCCAACGGGCAGGAAATCGGTCAGGTGGCCTCGAACCAGCAGGCGTCGTTCACGCTGCGCCTGACTGAAACGCAGCCGAATACCTTCGAGAACGGGGTGGCCCCGACACCGCAAAGCGCCACCGCCATCACGGCGCGCGATGTCCGCACCGGCACGGTCTCGACCGCGAAGGATGTCGCGGTCAGTCAGGGCACTCCGACCTACATTTCGTTTACGGCGGCCGACTTCCCCGCCGTGGCCCCCGCCGTGGCCCGGTTCACCTCATCGCCGACCAGCCCCGGTGTGGGCGTGGCCGTGCAGTTCAACGCCTCAGGCTCGACGCCAGCGGCCGGCAGCACCTACGCGTGGACATTCGGCGACGGCCGCAGCGGGACCGGTGCCACCGTCAGCAACAGCTACGCCCAGGCCGGCAGCTATCTCGTCACCCTGACGATGACCACGCAAGACGGTCGCACGGCCATAGCCACGGGCAACATCACCGTCACCACCACTATTACCGGCGGAGGCCAGTCCGCCAACTTCACGTTCTCGCCGTTGGCGCCGGCAGTGAATCAGACCATCTACTTCAACGCGTCGACCTCCACCGTGAGCGGGGGCTCATTTGCATGGAATTTCGGTGACGGCGCCACCGCGACCGGACTCACCCCGACGCACGACTACGACGCGCCCGGCACGTACACGGTCACGCTGCGCGTGACCAATCCGCAGGGCCAGACGGCCTCGACGTCCCGCACGGTGACCGTCCTGGCCATGTCGCCCACGGTGGCGGCCAGCTTCACGTTCTCCCCGACCAATCCGGGGCCGCAGCAGGACATCCTCTTCGATGCATCCGCATCACGCCCGACGGATGGCACCTATCTGTGGACCTTCGGTGACGGCACCAGCGGCACCGGCCGCCAGGTCACCAAGCGCTTCGGGCAGACCGGCAACTTCACCGTCACGCTCGTGGTCAGCAATCAGTTCGGGCAACAGGCGACGACCAGCCGCACCGTGAATGTGACGGCCACCTCCAACCAGGTGGTCGCCAGCTTCACGCTGTCGCCCACGAATCCGGGCACCAGTCAGCAGGTTTTCTTCAACGCCTCGGCGTCGATTCCGCTGACCTCGACGTTCTACTGGACCTTCGGTGACGGCAACAACGGGTCTGGCATGATGCCGACGCACACCTACACGACGCCCGGCACCTACACGGTGACACTGACCCTGCTGGCGCCCACGGGTCAGCAGGCATCGACGACCCGATCCGTGACTGTGACATCCTCGACGGTGGTCGGGGCCGATTTCACCTACTCGCCTACCGATCCCAGCATCACGAGGTCCACCAATACCGTGCTGTTCGATGCCACGCCGTCGACCGGTAGCATCGCGACCTACACCTGGGATTTCGGTGACGGGTCGCCGACGGCGACCGGTATCAGGGCCTCGCGCACATTCACGCGCGCCGGCACGTGGGTGGTGCGCCTGACCGTCGCCAATGCGGCCGGGATCACGTCCTCCACGACGAAGAACGTCACCGTCTCTCCGTAACCCCGGGAACCCCGGGGCCGCCCGGGGGCTGGCTGCATCGGACGCTGGCCTAGCGCGAGGCCTTGAGGGCCGCCAGCCGATCACGGGCGGGCGCCCAGTCGGGCCGCCCCTCGAGAGCCTTCGCGTAGAGCGCCATGGCCTCGTCTCGACGCTGCTGGGCTTCTCGAATCAACCCGAGGTGATATGCGACGCGCCATGCGGGTGCCCCGAGCCGTTCCGCCGTGCGCAACGATGCCTCCGCTACGTCGAACTTCCGCTCGAAATACGCGACAGAACCGGCCACTTCATGCAGGTCGGCATGTGCCGGCGACAGTCTGAGCTGATCGCTGACCAGCTGTGCGGCATACGGCAGGTTGCCTTCGTCGAGCGCGATACGGGCGCGCAGCACGGCTGCACTGGCGTGGCTGCCCGGCTGTGCGAGCACCAGATCGAGCAGCTGCTGCGCCACCAGAGGCCGCCCGGCCTCGAACGCCACCACCGCATTGGCCTCCATCGTTGGCACGTGCGCGGGGCAGGCCAGCCCCAGCAGTTCGATGCCCTGTCGGACCTGTTCGCAGTCGCCGTCGCAGCCTGTGGCAGGCAGCGCACGATAGCGGTCGAGCAGACGCGCAAGCTGGGCATCGGGCGTGACGCACTCGGCCGACACCATCGGGGCCTGCTTGGCGCAGGCACCAGCCAGCAGGGTCATCATGACGGAAGCAAGGGGAAGGGCACGTCGTCTCATTGGCCTGACCGAAGGACACTGCCAGCCACCTGCACCATCTGCAGCATGACCGGAGCGAGGGTTGAGAGAAAAATTCCAGGGAGGAAGCAGATCACGAGAGGAAACACGAGCTTGACCGGCAGCGCCTGGGCGCGCAGCAGCGCCTCTTCCTTCCGGCGCTGACGCATGTCCGATGCCTGGAGCTGCAGCGTCTCGGCGACGCTGGCTCCGAGCATCTCCGCCTGAATCAGCGCCGACGTAAAGCTCGTCATGGCGGGCAGCTTGATGCGGCGCGACAGCTGCCGCAGTGCCTGCGCCCGGGGCATGCCCGCCAGCATGTCCCGCTGGAATTTGAGCAGTTCGCTGGCGAGCGGCCGATCGCCCCCGCGGGCCTTGACCAGCTGGGCCACCGCGGCGTCGAAACTGAGGCCGGCCTCGGCCATCATCGCCAGCATCTCGAGTGCCAGCGGCAGATCGCGCTCGATCGCCCGCATGCGCACCTGCCGTGCCGTACGCACGGTGACCCACGGCAGCGCTGCACCAATGCCCAGCAGGATCACCGAACCGCTCGCCAGCAGTTCCGTGAGCAGATCTCCCGTGCTGCCCGGCAAGCCCGACATCCGGTTGATGAGTCCGCTGCGAGCCGTGGCCCCGTAGACCTGCCCGGCCACAAATCCCAGCAGCGTACTGGCCAGCGTCGCCGCCACGAACAGCTGCGGGGCCCGGGGGTCGCGATAGCCTCCCTGGGCCAGCCACTCACCCAGCGCACGCTGCACGCCCGAAGATTCCTCCTGTGGTGCCGCCGCACCGCTGCCCAGCAGTTGCTCAAGGCGGCGCAGGGCCGTCTGCCGTTGTGCCGCCGCTCGTGCGAGTTGCACCACGACCACCAGCAGCACGCCGACGAGCACCAGCACCACGCCGCGCATGGCCTAGAACTCGCTCCTGCTCAGGCGCGACATCCAGATGAGCCCCACCGCCTGCAGCATCACCGCTCCGCTGATCAGCAACACGCCGATCGGCATCACCGCAAACGCTTCCATGCGGGCGGGATTGGTGCGCCACATCAGAAACGCCAGGCCGTAGGAAATCAGCAGCACCACGGCCACCGAGGCATTGGCTTCGACGCCCTGTGCACGCACGCGTCGTCCCAGCTCCACGCGGTCGCGAATGGTGGTGCCGACTGTCGACAGCGTGGTGGCGAGACTGCCGCCCACGTCCCAGTGAATCGCCAGCGCGGTACCGAACAGCCGGAACGACTCGATCGGCACACGAGTCTGCAGGTCGCTCACAGCCGCCCGCGGGTCGTCGCCCAGGCGGATGCGGCCGGCAACTTCGAGGAAGTACGGCCGCAGCGGCGCCCCTGTTTCCTGAATCGCCGACTCGAACGCCGCCAGCAGGCTCGACCCGGCCCTGAGCGCGCCGACCAGCAGCCCGATCGCCGTGGCCAGCTGCGCTTCGATCAGGGCTTCCTGCTCGGTCGCCTGCTGCTCCTCGAGCAGGTTGACCAGCACACCAATCAGCACTCCGGAAGCCGCGGCGATTGGCCCAGGCAAGCCCAGCCATGTCCACAGCCCGCCCGCGACGAGGACGGCCACGAGCGCAGGCAGCCAGCGATAGCGGGTGGGAAACGTCGGCACCTCGCGCACGGGAGCCCGCTGTCTGGCCGAGGTGCCGGTGGGTGGTTCGAGCAGGACGGCCAGCCGACCCGAAGCCATGCGTCGCGCCGAGGCTGACCACCACACGGCCACCAGTCCGACCACCGACGACAGCAGCGCAATCAGCAGGAGCAGTCTCACGAGGCTCCATCCGTGCGTTGAAAGAGTGCAGGCGCGACCGCGACCCCCTGCTCACGCAGTTCCTCGGCCAGTCGCGGCACCACACCGGTGGCCGTAAAGACACCGGCGATGCGACGTCCCTGGCGTCCCTGACGCCTGAACACAAACAGATCCTGCATGAGCGGCGCGGTGCCTTCCATGCCCGTGACTTCCGCCACCGATTCGATGCGGCGGACGCCATCGTCATAGCGCTGCACATGCACCAGCAGATGAATCGCCGACACGATCTGTTCGCGGACGGCACGCGAGGGCAATTCTGTCCCGGCCAGCAGCACCATGGTTTCGAGACGCGAGAGGGCATCGCGTGCCGAATTCGCATGCACCGTGCACATGCCGCCGTCGTGTCCGGTGTTCATCGCCTGCAGCATGTCGAGGGCCTCGGCCCCGCGCACCTCGCCCACGATGATGCGGTCGGGTCGCATGCGCAGCGCATTCACCACGAGATCACGCGCGACAATGCGGCCGCGACCTTCGATGTTGGCGGGGCGGGTCTCCATGCGGACGACATGTTCCTGGTCGAGTTGCAGTTCTGCGGTGTCCTCGATGGTGACGATGCGTTCGCTGTGGGGAATCGCCTCGGCCAGCGCGCTCAGAAACGTCGACTTCCCGGCGCCGGTACCGCCCGACACGAGAATGTTCTTGCGGGCCCGGACGGCCATGACAAGGAATTCGAGAATCTGTGGCGACATCGTGCCGATCTGCAGCAGATCGTCACGCCGGAGACGACGGCGACCGAAGCGCCGAATCGACAGCGTCGGGCCATCGACGGTCACCGGCGGCAGCGTCGCGTTCACGCGGCTGCCGTCAGGCAGGCGCAGGTCGGCCATGGGCCAGCTGGTGTCGATGCGGCGTCCCACGCGCGCGGCGATGCGTTCGATCACGCGAACGATATGGTCGGCGTCGCGAAACCGGACATCGGTGCGCTCGATGCGGCCGAAGCGCTCGACGTAAACCTTGTCGGGGCCATTGACGAGAATGTCACTGACGGCCGGATCGGCCAGCAGCGGGGCCAGTGGTCCCATGCCGATGGTTTCGTCCGTGAGTTCCTCGGCCAGCCGTTCCCGTTCGGCTTCGTTCAGGGGAATGTCTTCCGAAGCGATGGTCCGCGCCGCGAAATCCCTGACCGCCGCCACCACGTCGGCGCCGTCACTGTCGAGCAGGCGGCGTTCACCGAATTCCTCCAGCAGGCGCTCGTGCAGCTCGGCCTTGACGGTAAGGTAGTCAGCGCGCCCCGGGCGTGCGGCACGCGTCGACGGGTCCCCCTCGTCACCGGCCGCGCCTGGTCTCGCACTGCGGCCTGCGGCACTGCGCAGCCGGGCGGCCGCGTCGGCCGCGGGTGATCGCAGCAGCCGTCGACGGTCGGCCGGGTCCTGACTGCCCTGCCCCTGATCGCTCATCGGCGCCCCCGAGCCACGTCTGCCTCGATGGACGTGGTGCCTGCCGAGCTGATGCTCTCGCTGATGCCGGTGATGGCCCGCCCCAGACGTTGCCAGCGATGCGCAGAAAAAATCGGCGGGACGCCTGTGTTCATCGACACCCCCACGCGGCGATCGTAGGGCACCACATGATCGACGTCGCGCTGCAGCCGATCGGCCACGTCGACAGGCCGCAGTTCGCCGGAGAAAGACGGCTGCGGGGCATTCACAATCACACGGGTGCGCGACGCGGGCAGGCCCAGGCCTTCCAGCGTCGGCAGCAGGCGCGCGCAGGCTCCGACGGCGGGCACCGTGCCCTGTGTCACCACCCACGCCGTGTCGGTCGCGTCGAGAATCGCCATCAGCACGTTGTCGAGCGACAGACCCGTATCGACGATCACATAGCGGAACGAACGGTGCGCCATCGTGACAATGCGCAGCATGGCTTCGTCGTCCACTTCGGCGGCTTCCAGCGGATCCGAGGGGGCGGCCAGCAACCGCAGGCCGCTGTCGTGTCGCAGCGCCAGATGGCGCAGCAGCGTGCGATCGAGGCGTTCGCGCTCGCGCACGGCATCGACGATGGTCGTGGGCGTGGCCAGGTCGAGCATCAGCGCGCAGGCCCCTGACTGCAGCGACGCATCGATCAGCAGCACTTCATCGGCGTGCCACTGGGCCAGACGACACGCGACGTTGACCGCGAGTGCCGACCGGCCGACGCCGCCCTTGCTGCCGAGAAACGCGGCCACATGGCCATAGCGGGCGGCCGATTCCGGACGGGCGCTGACGACCACGCGGTCGAGCACATCGCGCAGCTCGGTGCTGGCCAGCGGTCGGTTGACGAAGTCCCGCACCCCTGCGCGCATCAGCGAAATGACATCCGCCCCCGGCAGGCGGCCGATGGCCGTGACTTCCTGCGGCACAACCCCCACCACCACGGCCGACGAGGTGACCTCGCGCAGATCCTTCAGAAAGTCGAGCACCTCGGACGAGGCAGCCATCAGTTCCACGAACACAATGGCCGGTGTCCGCCGACGCGCGGCTTCAAGGGCACTGCGGAAGGCCGGGGCGCTCGCGACCAGACTGCGGTGCATCGAGACATCGGCCATCGCCCCGACAAACTCTTCTTCGAGGGCCGGGTCGGGACTCACGACCAGCACGTGCAGGCCGCGTTCGCTGTCGTCGTTCAGGGGAGGCGTCATGCGGGGGATCTCATCGGGCGAGGACGGGAGCCAGCACCGGCTGATACGCCGGCCGGCCCGCGGCCTGAAAGTGGCGGTCCATCAGTTCGCGCAACGACGTCGCCGATGTCGTGACCGGCAGCTGCCAGTCAACGGGCAGCAGCGCGGTCGCGTTCGACGCGGCCACACGCGACGGGGCCCGCAGCAGCAGTCCTGCACACAGGTCGGCAGGGCGTGCCGGATCGCGAATGAGCTGCACGGTCGTGAATCCGACGACGCGCGGTCCCAGCCCCGCGACGGTGGCCACGACGGGCGCATACCCGGCCGCCTGAGGCAAGGCGGTGGCGCAGGCGCGTGGCACGGCGGGAGTGGCCACACGACCGACCGTGGCCGTCGCCAGCCATGCCGGTGTCGGCGCGATCGTGGCCACGACGAAGCGTCCGGCAATCGCCGGGGCCGTGGGCCCTGCGCACGTCGCACCGGGGCACAGCGTGCCCGAGGCCGGGTCGAGCGTGACGGGCACGCCGGCCGCTGGCGCCGGCCCGGCGGCGAAGGTGTCGAGCAGCACGAACGGGGTGACCCCCGGCTGGATCGGTGCCACGGTTCTCGGCAAGCCCACCTGCATGGCCGGCTGGGCGCGCGCAATGGCCGTCGCCCGCACCGTGAAGCCGTCGCGTCTCACGGAATACGCACTGTCCGGCGAATCACCGTGAATGGGGGCGCCCTGTCCGAACAGCAGCGGCAGCGAGGGCCCGCTCGAGGCGACGCCCGGTTCGAGCTGCCCGTCGACATCGCCCCACTCGTTTGAGCGGCGCAATCTCACGAGGAACGCCTCGTGGTCGGCGCTGGTGAGCGGCGCGGCCGTCGAGGACGCTGGCCATGTCGACGGCAGCGGTGCGTCGGGGTCGGGGCATTCGGGCAAGGCCGCCGGGGCCAACGGACTCAACTCGCTCGGCACGAAATCGGTGCGGGCGTAGGTGCTGTCTTCGGCCGGGGCGGGATCGACGCTGTAGGTGAATCGGCCGCTGACCATGTCCCCGTAAACGGCGTTCTGCTGATTCAGCTGCAGCCGGGGATCGTAGGGGTCGGCGGCGGTGATGGTCTGTCCGGCGTGCAGCGTGGTGTAGCCCGCCGTGCGCCCAATGACAGGCCCGGCGCCGAACCGGTAGCCCGGGTCTCCGTCGACGGCATAGATGGTGTCGTCGAACTGCGCGGCGGCGAGGCGTGTTGCCACCGTGCGCCTGACGCAGTCGCTCGCAAACGCATTCGGCACCGGCACACCGCCGGGCCCTCCCTGCAGAATCGCATCGCGGTTCCTGATGCCCTCGATCGCGGCACCGTCGACGGCTGTCTGCATCTGCCCCTGCGTGAGATGCAGCATCCCCGCATCGACCACGAGCCCCAGCAGAGCGAGCATCGCAAACGCCACGAGCGCCACCTGTACCAGCATGTGGGCGTCCTAGCGGCGCGGCACCGCGGCCATCTCCCGCGTGCGGCCCATGATGGTCTCAACCGTGCGGAACGCCCCATCGTCTGCCGGTCCGCCGAGAGTACTGAACGGGCTCAAGGGCTGGAGATCGGGTGTGTCCACCACGTCCTCTTCGGGCTGCCCCGAGCGCGGAACCGCCGTGATGAGGGCCTGCACCACCATGGCCTCGGTGAGGCGCGCAACTTCCTCGGGCGCCACGGCGATGACCGCTTCCTGTATGGCCCGCGTCCGCACAGACGCCCCCTGCCCCAGCGAGTTCTGCACCTGCTCTTCGACGCGGGGCCCCATGGGCTGCACGATCAGGCCGTTCTGCACCAGCACGCGGACTGTCGCCTGCTTCTGCCAGTTCGACAGGCGCGCCTCGAGCGCCATCTGCTGACCGTAGGGTCCCGAGAAGCCCATCGACGGTGATGCGCCGTTGCGGCCCGCGTCGATCGGCAGCGTCGCCACCAGATCGAACCGATCGCCCAGGTGCAGTCCGTGCAGCCCCTGCACCCGTTCGGCGGGAATGCGCATGGCGCGCTGTCCGGGAGGAATGCCTCCCACGAGACCGTCGCGCGACCCCTTGGGCAGGAAGTCAGCCTCGGTGAAGACGTATCCGGGTTGTTTGTCGTGAGACAGCACCCGACCGACGACATCCTGCACACGCGTCAGCATTTCAGGGGTGACCGATTCGGGCGGCAGATACACCACCGCCAGTCGACCGTTCCGCGTGTCCCAGATATCGTCACGCGTCACCCGCGCGTAGGCCATGACGCGGCGTCCCACGGTGGGCACCGGCACGAGTCCGTCAGTCGAAGGGGGTGGCGGCGGGGGCGAGAACCACGGCACGGCTCCGGTGACCACAGCGATGGCCAGCCCCATGAGCACGGCCGCCACAACCAGGAGCGGCACCTGACTGCCGGTCAGGCCCGACAGCCCACCACCCGTTCGACGGGGAGCCACTGCACTCACTGAACCACCTCCCGACGGAAAATTGCCTGGGCCGACACCACCCGCCGGAACGGCCGCAGTTCGCGACCGCCCAGCGCCAGTTGCCGCCCGAGTCCATAGCGGCCCGCGTACGGCCCGACTGGTGACGGAGAATCAATGGGGGCACCCGGTGCGGCATTGAGCTCGATGACGGCATCATCGCTGGCCACGACAGGCGTATTCAGCGTCGGTGGCAGCGGATCGTCCACCGTGGGCACGGACCGCCGATAACCGCTCAGCAGAGCGGCCTGAAACGGATAGTTGATGCGCACGGCCGCGATGCCACGCGTGTCGACCGGATCGGCCGTCAGGGGCCCGCACTCGTCAAGGGCCGGCTGATACAGCAGGCTGAAGGCGCCGCGCGCCGGGCAGTTGCGATTGGCGGCCGATCGGATCTCCTCAAGCACCGGCACCCACTCAATGGTTTCGGCGCCGACCGCGTCCCGAGACACCACGAAGGGTATGCCCACGGTCAGGCCGGTGGGGGCGGCATCACCGCAGGCCAGGCCAGCCGGATCACTCATCAGCGCGCCCGGATAGCGCAGCAGGCCCCGATCGGGTTCGTTGATCAGCAGCGGCCGTAGCGCGCGGTTCACCAGCGGCATTGCGGCGAAGAATCCGTCGAGATCGGCGGAGACCACCGCGTCGCTGAGGTCCACGACGAGACACGCAGGGTTGAACACACGCTGCCTGACATCCGCAAGACACCCGGCATCGTCGGCGGGTCGGCAGTTAAGGGCGTAATCGAAGGTGGCGTCCGCGCGGAGAGGGGCGAGAGACAGTTCGCGGGCCGCCAGCCGGGCGACGTCCTGCAGGGCATTGGCGGCAAACATCAGGCGCCCGAACTCAATCCCGCCAGCCACCATCAGGTAGAGGACGAGGGACGCGAGAGCAAACTCCACCAGCGCAGCCCCACGGCGGGCGTGATTCGGACGGGGAGCGCTGGCGTGGGCGTAAGGAGGCACGGACGGCACGCGGCTTCTGCTCAGGAACGCGTGCGTCAACCGTCAGCGGTTGGGGTCGAGTACCAGCGAGGATACCGAACCGTCGCCGCCGATGTTCTCTCCCAGGCGCGACTGGCCCTGCCGCTGGGTGATGCTATTAACGTCAAGACCGATGCCCTGCTGGTTGTTGCCGCCGGCATCGGTGCCCTGCGCGTTCGGCGACGTCTCGATAATGCGACCGGTCACCACCGGGGCATTGTCGTCAGGATGGGCCCCGGGCAGGACCGCCGCCACGGTGGCCAGCATGTCACTGACCTTGTTGCCGAACACGGAGATGGCCACGGCGCCCACGAGCGCGACGCCGGCAATGATGAGGGCATACTCAACGAGGGCAGCTCCCCGCTGGTTCTTCCGCCGACGCTGCACGAGAGTCTCGTTCACCGGTGCCTCCTGCCAGTCACAAACCTGAGTGGATATCTGCGGCATCAGCGTTCTGCGAACGCCGCGCAGAGAGCATAGTAGAAGTGCCAACCCCTTAACAATATCTTCACCAAAATGTCACAGATGGCCGGGGGCGTCGGGTCGTCTCCCTTCTGCCCGGCCTCGGTCAGACCACCGGCGCGACGGCGCGCTTTCCCACCCACGCTCGGCCCACAGCCGAAGCCATCACGCGTCAGGGCCAGTCCCCTCCCTCGGCGGTCCCTCACGTGCCGTCCCATGACCGCCGTCCCGCTTGACTTCCGCCGCGTCTCGCCTGTCAGATGAGGACCTGGAGGTTCGACATGCGACTGATGACTGCACTGCTGCTGACGGTCTCGCTGTGGGCACTCGGGTCGGCGGCGGTGGCCGCGCAGCACCCCGCCGTCGGGGCCTGGGACTTCACCACCAATTCACCGGAAGGCACCTTCACCACCCAGCTGGAAATCCGCCAGGAGGCCGGGGCCTTGGTCGCCATCGGCAAGAGCCCGCAGGGCGAGCGGCCGTACGACAGCATCGCGATCGACGGTAACCGCATCAAGCTGGTGGTCACCATCAACTACAACGGCACCGGGCTGACCATCACCTACACCGGCAACATCGACGGCAAGGAGATGAGCGGCGACGCCGACTTCGGCGGCATGGCGTCGGGCTCGTGGTCGGCCAGCCGGAAGTAGGCGCGCACCCTACTTGCCGACAGGCAGCGTAATCGACGAGGGCCGCGCAGCGCTGCGATACACGCGCTGCGTGGCTGTCACAAAGTCTTCCGGCCGCGCTTTCGGAATATCGACGAACGTCTGCGGGTTGCGGTCGGTCAGCGGGAACCACGAACTCTGCACCTGCACCATCACGCGGTGCCCGCGCCGGAACGTGTGCGCCACATCGGGCAACTCGAACCGGATGCGATCGGGCTGATTCGGCACGAACGGTGTCGGCGTCTCGAAGCTCTTCCGGAACTTCCCGCGGAACGGCTCACCGCGCACCAACTGCTGGTAGCCGCCCATCCGCACGCGGTTCGCCGGCTCAGGCTGCGGCCCCTTCCACTCGGGCGTCGGATAGTCGGACGGAAACACGTCAATCACTTTCACCACGAAATCGGCATCTGTGCCGCTCGTCGACACATGCAGGTCGACGCCGATCGGGCCCAGCACCGTGAGGTCTTCGTCGAGCGGCGGCGTCTGATACACCAGCACGTCGGGGCGCGTCGCGGCAAACCGCTGGTCTTCCGTCATGTAATCGCGCTGCATGCCCATCTGGACGTGGCCCACATAGGGCACCGGCCGGTTGGGGTCGCTCACATACTGATCGTAGGCATCGGCCTCTTTCGGTGCCACGGCGGCCAGCGCTCCGGCGGCCCCGAAGTAGAGCGTCTGCGGTGCGCCCTGCGGGGGCCACACATCGAAGCGGCGCCACCGGTTCGTCCCCGTCTCGAACATCGTCGCTGCCGGCAACGCGGGCATGTCGGCATCGGTCAGGTGCTGCATGAAGAACGGATACTCGACATACTCGCGGTACCAGGCCGAGACCTCCTGCCCGAAGTCGAGGTTGCCCACCGTGCGTCCGTCGCCACGCGCCCAGCTGCCGTGCGTCCACGGCCCCATCACCAGGTGATTGCGCGTCTGCGGACTCTCGGTGCGGATGGTGCGATAGGTCTTGAGCGGCCCGGCGAGATCTTCCGCGTCAAACCAGCCTCCGACGGTCAGGACCGCTGGCACGATGCCCTTGAAGTGCTTCCAGATCGATCGCGCTTGCCAGAACGCATCGTACGAGGTGTGGTCGAGGTTGATGCGGTAGTAGGGATTCTCGGCCACGCCGTACTGCGCCGCGCCAGCCAGCAGCGGCCCCATCTTCAGATAGAACTCGTAGCCGTTCGGCGTGCCGTAGTCGAACGGTGCCGAGGGCATCGGGCGCGTCGGCACGGGTTGCAGGCGAAAGCTCGTATAGAAGCCGAAGTTGGCCGCAAGCATGAAGGCGCCGTTGTGGAATGAGTCGTCGCCGAGAAAATAATCGGTGACCGGTGCCTGCGGTGACACAGCCTTCAGCGCAGGGTGCGCGTCAAGCATTCCCGCCGACACATAGAAGCCGGGATACGAAATGCCCCACATGCCCACGCGTCCGTTGTTGCAGGGCACGTGCTTGACCAGCCAGTCAATCGTGTCCCAGGTATCCGTACTCTCGTCGATGGCCGTGCCCGTCTTGCGCGGATTGTGTGGACGCACTTCCACCCACTGCCCTTCCGACAGATACCGGCCACGCACGTCCTGGTAAACCGCGATGATGCCGGCCTTGAGGAAATGGTCCGACGGGCCGACGTTCGTCCGGTAGTTGTCGATGCCGTACGGCGCCACCGAATATGGCGTCCGCTGCATGATGATGGGCCGTGGCGAACTGCACTCTTTCGGCACATAGACCGACGTGAACAGCTTCACGCCGTCGCGCATCGGGATCATGTGCTCGTACTTGGTGTAGGCCTCACGCACCGGATTGGGCGGAGTGACAGCCGGGGCCTGCGCCGACAGTGACACCGCGCCGAGCGCGGCCGTGATGAAGGCAAGAAGCGTGCGCATGCGCACCAGTGTAGCGCGAACACGCGCGCCACATCCTCGGGTCGGGTATGGTCGTCTCTTCGAACGACAGGCCCGACGCTCACGGCGGCACACCGCCGCGCCGGTCAGCGCCGCTCGCTCAGCGTCGCGCCCGCCCCATCGACGACGAACTGACGCACATCGCCTCGGGGAATCTGATTGAAATCGACCTGACGATCGCGTGGCAGGCTCAGGAAGTACTCGGCCATGGGCCGATCGTCGGTCAACAGCGGCCCGTCGCCCAGATAGGCACGCAGTTGGTCGGGCCCCGCCACAAACGTCTTGAGGAGGGCATCGAAGGACTCGATGCCCGTGTCGGCCATCGCCTGCCGGCGGCCCGTGTAAAACGCGCGACCCTCGAAGTTCTCGCGCGACAGGCGCAGCGGCTGTTTCGAACCGATGAACAGATTGCCTTCGGCCCACGCGGTGGTGTGCGGAAACACACTGAGGAACGTGCGGCCAATCAGCTTGAACTCGGCCTCGGTGCCAGGAATCCACTGCATCACCAGCCCATCGTCCTTCAGGACGTTCCGCACCAGTTCGAAGTACTCGCGCGAGTAGATGTTCCCGGCGCCGGCAAAGACGGGCTGGATGACGTCCGCCGTCACCACATCGAACCGACCACGCGTCAGCAGGAGGAAGTTGCGACCATCGTCGACCCGAATCCTCACGTTCGGCCGCGTGGCGACGTCGTAGTTGATGCTCGAGAACCAGGGGGCCGCGTTGACGACACCCTCGGCCAGTTCGACGACGTCGACGTCGACCCCGTCGTGAATGCTGACGGCACCGGGCGTGGCGCCGCCGCCCATACCGATCACGAGGGCGCGTCGTGCATCGGGATGCACCAGCATCGGCAGGTGACCAATGCGCCGGTGGATGAGCGTCGTCGGTCCGTCCGTGCCCGCCTGATGATTGCCGTTGATCGTCATCATGCGGATGCGCCGCTGCGGCGTGCCGAACTCGTGCACGCCCACCGTGGCCTCGGTGCCCTCTTCCTTCCAGACCGGATCCATTTGCGGATAGCGCTGCGCGATGAATTCGTCGTACGGATCGGGCATGGTCTGCGCTGCCACCCCGAAGACGGCCACGGCCGCTGCGGCCACCGCCATCCGCTGCCGCGAGTTCCAGCCGCTCACCACCACCAGTGCCAGGGCCGCCGCGAGCGTCACCGACGCGCTGGCGATGAGCGTCGTGCGGCTGCCGAGCCATGGCAACATCACAAAGCCCGCCAGCAGCGACCCGACAATCGACCCGCCCACGTTGAGCGAGTAGAACACCCCGACCCGCGTCGCGGCCTGCGCGGAATCACCACCCACCGTCCAGAGCCGCAGCCCGATGGGAAATGCCACGCCCATCACGATCGCTGCTGGAAGGATCGTCAGCAGGCTCGCCGCGAGCGGATGAATGAGGTAGGCCGGCATGATCGCCGACATCCAGCCGAGCGACTCGGTGGCCTGCGGCAGCCACTGCAAGGGCCGGAACGACGAGACCAGCAGCACCGACAGCAGCACTTCGAGCAGGGCCAGCACGCCGATCCACGAGAGGCGCCGTGCCAGCAGGGGCGCAATGGCATAGCTGCCGATGGCGATGCCCGCCAGCAGCGTTGCCAGCATCATGGCGAAGCTGTAGACCGTCGGGCGCACGATCATCGTGATCACCCTGAACCACACCACTTCCATCGCCATGGAAATCGCGCCTGACAGCGCAAACACCCACAGGATGGTGCGCAGCGTCGACGATGACAACGGCATCGGGTCGTCTGAGGCAGTCGCCTCGGATGTCCGTACGTCCGCCATGACCGTGCCGACCTGCTGGACGCGCGAGTTCAGGGCCAGCGCAGCCAGCGCCACCCCCAGATTGCACGCCGCGGCGACCCAGAAAGTGCGTCGCAGTCCCAGTTGGCTAATCAGTGCGAGCCCCGACACCACGGTGCCGATGATGGCACCGGCGGCATTACTGCCGTAGAGAACACCGACCTGTGCGGCCAATGATCCGCGTTGGAAGATCGAGGCCTTGAGCACGAACGGCAGCGTGGCCCCCATCAGGGCGGTGGGCACGATCAGCACCACGACACCGATGCACAGCCGCGCGACGGTCAGCATGACCGGCGAGTGCGGCAGGTGCGGATAGATCGCCACATAGGCCTGCTGCAGCGCGGCGAGCATGACGGGCGTGGCGAGTGCCGTGACGGCGATGAGTGACTCGGCGGCGGCGAACCACTTGAGCGGCTGACGGATGCGGTCGGCCAGGCGTCCCGAGACGACACTGCCGACCGCCAGCCCGCCCATGAAGGTGGCCCACACTGCGCTGGCGGCGTAGACGGTCACGCCGAAGACCCAGCCCAGCATCCGCAGCCACAGCACCTGATAGATCAGGGCGCTGAGTCCGGAAAAGAAGAAGAGCACCGACAGCGCGAAGAGTGCGTTCCTGGAGGTGAAACGTGGATCCACGCGCGGGAGCATATCAATGGTGGGTTCAACCGGTCGATGCAACGATGGCGTCCAGTCTATCAGCGGGGGTCTGGTAGCCAAGCGTCTTGCACGGCCGGCCATTGAGCTGTCGTGCGATGCCGTCGAGCTGCGTCTGACTCAGCAGGGCGAGGTCGGTGCCCTTCGGCAAGTACTGCCGCAGGAGGCCGTTGGTGTTCTCGTTGGAGCCGCGCTGCCACGGGCTCTGCGGATCGCAGAAGTACACCTGGACATCGGGCGCGATGGTGAAGGTCCGATGGGCGGCCAGCTCCAGCCCACGGTCCCGCGTGAGCGAGGCCATCACCCCACGCGGCAGCGCCTGGACGCGCCGCGCGAGGGCGTGCACGACCGTGGCGGTATCTTTGCCGCGCAGGCGGACGAGCAGCACGAAGCGGGACTGGCGCTCCACGAGCGTGGCGACATACGAACGGCGTGCGCCGGCCAGGAGATCGCCTTCCCAATGCCCCGGGACGGCGCGGTCCTCGACCGCCGCGGGGCGGTCGCGAATCGACACGGCATCGACGATCTGGCCGCGGCCCTGGCCGCGGATCGTGGCGTGGCGGGACCGACGCGTCGCCCGCGGACGCCGCAACTGTCGGAGCAGCGACCGCTTCAAGACGCCACGACTTTGCACAACCAGGCTGCGGTAGATCGTTTCATGGGAGACCTGCATCGTGGGATCGCCCGCGTAGGTTACCTTGAGCCAGCCGACGATTTGCTCCGGCGACCACTGGCTGGCGAGTTGGCGGGCGACGACCTGCCGCAACCTGGCGTGGGTGGCCAGCCGGCAGGGTTTGGGCCGACGGGCGGCGTGCCACGCAGCCGCATCCGCCGTCGTGGCGCGGTAGGCCGCGCCTCCGCCATAGTGACACGTGAGCACCTGCGCGAGGGCCGTGATGCGTTCGACGTCGATCGTGATCTGGCCGTTGGCGCTGTTGCCGGTGAGGCACGCCGGCGCCATGCGGCAGAGTGTGCGTCGCTGGTCACTCAGGCGACGTAAACGCCGCCCGACCAGCCTGAAACGTACTGGGACGGATTACCAAATGGAAGTGGTGCGCCCTGCACGATTCGAACGTGCGACCTCCTGGTTCGTAGCCAGACGCTCTATCCAGCTGAGCTAAGGGCGCGGGGGTAGGGTCTTCCGCGGTGAGGCCCCGTCACCCGTGCAGGTGAGGCGCATCGACGCGCTAACGTCTGGACAGAATACCGAAATGAGACGGGAAAGGCAACGATTCAGCGCGGCGCCGGGCCCCGGTTGCCGGGGCCAGACGCGGGCGACTCGCCGAGGGAGACGGGCAGCACACCCTGGGCAGCACGCTCGCCCGCCAGCACCTCGACGGCGTGCTGCTCGGCGAGGTCCGAGAAGTCATAGGTCAGCAGCACGGTCGGCACCTCGCTCAGGGCCGAGGCCGTGTATGGATTGCCGAAGACCAGCGCCGCCACGGGCTGCGACCGTGCCCCCGAGGCGCGGGTCAGCTGCTGCACCAGCCGCAGCAGGCCCGGGGCGAGGTCCATGCGCCCGCTGCCGGACGAGGCCCGCACGAACACGCCCAGCACCACCGCATCGGCCTGCGAGGCCAGCGTCCGCACGAGGTCGAGTTCGGCCGCGGTCGAGCGATCAGAGAGTTCGACAGACTCGAGCCGGGGCCAGCGCGCGCGCAGCGCGGGAATCAGCGTGCGGGCCGGGGCGGCAATGCGCCAGCCCGAGGGATAGTCGAGCAGCGACAGATAGAGCACACGCCGCGTCGATGACGGTTGCCACGCGCTGCCACTGGTGTCTCCGCGCACCCGCGTAATCGCCCGCGCCGAAATGCGTTGCGCCACCTCGGCACCCGCCCGGCCGCCCACCTGATCGGCGACCGCGTCCATCGAGACCATCCGCCCCCGAT
>VFZN01000022.1 GCA_016871195.1 Acidobacteriota bacterium
GCCCGCCGCCTACGCCCAGCAGTTGACAGCACGGACGAAGACGGCGAAAGTAACCGCCGGACTCTAAAGCCGAGTGCTACTCAAACGGGGTGGACGTCAGAAGACGGCGAAAGTAACCGCCGGACTCTAAAGCCGAGTGCTACTCAAACGGGGTGGACGTCAGACGACAACAGCAATAATTAGAGCTTCCATTGTGGCTCCGCGAGAAGTGGGCGTGGTGAGACAGCGAGCATAAAGTTTCCTGCTGAATGCGGTCTAACGACGGCGGTAACGGGGCCGCCGCCAAAAAAACTATGATTTCAAAACCCGCGTCATCGGCGGCTCCCGTTCACCGCTTTGTTCGGCACTATTGGTTCTTTGATCCGGATTTACTAGACCGCTTTCCTGTTTCAGGTTTTGCTGTCGTCGGCGAGCTCTCTGGATCCAACGACGAGTGGTGTTCGACAATTTTCCAATCGTTACCCAGCCACTGGTATACAAACGTGTAGCGAGCTACGACCGTTACCCGTCCAGAGTCCTTGCTATCAACTTGAAATTTGTAGATTCCGGAATTGACAGCAACCCCTCCGAAAAGCCTTGTATACGGCTCAACCGCCGTACCAATCGGGTTCTTTGGAAGGAAATCCTTCGCGAAGTAAGCCCGGATCTTTCGGTGCCCCTTCTTGACGTCACCCTTGAGCGTGGAAAGCAAAATCGAATCTGGTGCGTACAGCGCCACCACTTGGTCTGGATCGCAGGTTTTCAAGGCTGCGAACCAGCGATCAAGTTGTTGCTCAACACTCTTCGTAACGTTTGTCACTAGGTACTCTCCTTTGGAACTTGATGGTTGGAATGGCCGAACGACGGCGGTAACGGGGCCGCCGCCAAAAAAACTATTCTATACGGTACGTCAGCTGCTGAGGCCGCCGGCGTTGATCGCGCTGTGCTCGGGATATTTCCTCCAGAACATGCCTCATCTGAGGAAAGACGTTCGGTATCGTGAGATACCCGTGAACGTCGTCGGTCGGGCGTTGGCCTTCCACGAAGCGGCGGGGGCTTCGGGTTGTTGAGACCAGTTCGTGAGTGAGTGTTGCGGCACAGTGGGTCCATCGTGCCCCCCGCACCGCCACGCCTCCCCCTGCGCCCCCGCCATGGTTTTGTCACGCCTGTCCGCGCCAGCGCTGGTGATAATTCCCGCATGCGCACCCTGCTGGTTCGGTTGTGCCTCGCCACGGCACTCGTGGCATCTCCGGTGGTGCCGCTGCTGGAGGCGCAGGCCGACAGGGCAGCGCCGCTCGATGGTGCCTGGTCGCTCAACACCGAGGCCAGCGACGGGCTGGGGCGCGCAGGGCAGGACGACCCCGAGGGATCACCGGAACCGGGTCGCGGGGCAGGACGGGGCGCAGGACGCGGCGGCGGCGCCGGGCGTGGTGGCGGCCGTGGCGGGTTCGGCGGCGGGGCAGGACGGGGCGGTGGTCGCGGCGGCGCCGATCGTGATCAGATGGTCCGACGCCTCGAGGCCCTGCGCGACATCGTCCGTCCAGCCGTGCGCCTCACCATCTCGCACACCCCCACCATGGTCATCATCGTCACCGATGACGGCGCCACCACGCGCCTCGTGCCCGACCATTCCCGAGTGAAAGACGAGTCGACCGGCGTCGAGCGCCGCACGCGCTGGCAGGAGGCACGGCTCACCACCGAACTCTCTGGCCTCGGACCCGGGCGCATCACCGAGACCTATGCCATCGATGCCGCCACCAGGCAGCTCGTGGTCACGCTGCAGCTACCGCCGCCCCGCTACAGCGACGAGAAGACCGGGCGCACCCTGCGCCGCGTCTACGACCGCGTTCAGTAGTCGTGCGTCTGGCGGCCGGAGGGCCCGAACCTCTGGATGTGTACTCGCACGTGTCCACAATGTCCCGCTGAAGGGATTTCGAATGAGATTCGCATCGATTATCTCGATGTCTCACAATGCGAACCGCACGTCACGGCATGTATAGTCATTGGGCCGCAGACGACCGGCAGTCACTGACCGTCACCCGTCACCCCGTATGGCCTACTTCGCAATGCAGTATCAGGTGCTGTTCCACGACACGATGGCCTACGGCACCCATCATCACACCGTCAACGTCAAGTTCCAGAACATCGCGCGCGAGACCCTCCTATTCTGGAGCAATTCCAATGTGGAAGGCGCGTGGGTGGAACAGCTGCGCGACATCGTAATGCTGACGCGCGAATCGCACAGCCTCAACCTCGAACCCGTGCCGCTCGGCGGCAAGGTCGCGATTCTGATGACGTATGAAGAAGCCACCCGCAGCACGGTGCGGCTGTGCTTCCGGGTGATGGATCAGTCAGGGCGTCCGGTGTCGTGCGGCTATCAGGTGATGGTGCTCGTGCACAAGGACACGCACGAACTGGTGACGGCACCACCGTTGCTGACGCAGTATCTCGATGTCTCGACCGAAAAAAATCTGGTGGAGCGCCTGACGGGTCCGTCGTTCGCCGAGCGGGTGAAGGCAGGCGGCGCAGAGATGAAGCGCATTTTCCCCGACGAAGTCCGCCAGATCGGCGTGCGTATCGCCTGCGCCGACCGGCACGACGCGTATCCCCGTCTCATCGACGAATCCCTGAGAGAGTACTTGCTGTAGCGGACCGTTCCGGTATCAGACGACGAAGGATGATTATGGCTTCAGACCTGCATCAGACTCCCGCCTCTACGCGGCCGTATGACGTCATCATTCTGGGCACGGGCCTCGGGGGCGGCATGCTGGGCTCGATTCTCGCCAAGCACGACCTCAAGGTGCTGATGATCGATTCAGACACCCATCCGCGCTTCACGATCGGCGAGGCGACGACGCCCGACACCAACTTCCGCCTGAAGCTGCTCGGCACCAAATACGGCGTGCCGGAGATTGCCAACCTCAGCGCGTTCCACGATTTGCGCGACACCGTGGGCCCCAGCTCGGGGATCAAGCGGGCGTTCAGCTTCCTCTATCAGCGCGACGGGCAGGACCAGCGCGCGAAGGAATCGCACCAGTATCCGACCCTTGCCCCGCCGATGGGCCCGGACGCCCACTTCTTCCGTCAGGACACCGACGCCTTCATGATGGCGAGCGCCGTGGGCTACGGCGCCACGGTGCGGCAGCAGACCCGTGTGCAGGACATCCAGATCGATGACGAGGGCGTCACCGTCACGTCCGACCGCCAGGAGACCTTCCGGGCGCGCTATCTGGTCGACGGCACCGGCATGCGCTCGGTGCTGGCCAACCGGTTCGACCTGCGTGTGGGACCGGAACGCTTCCGCACCAACAGCCGCGCCATCTACACCCACATGGTGGGCGTGAAGCCCTACGACATGGTGGGCGGCAGCCGCAGCGAGCACCAGCACAAGTACCCGCTGTCGCAGAGCACCCTACATCACGTGTTCGAGGGCGGCTGGTTCTGGGTGATTCCATTCAACAACCACGCCGATGCCACCAATCCGCTGTGCAGCGTCGGACTGGTGCTGAACCGGAACGTGCACCCGGAAACCGGCACGGATCCCGAGGAAGAATTCTGGTCGCACGTGCGCCGGTTCCCGGACATGATGCGGCACTTCGAGGGCGCCAGAGCCGTCCGTAACTGGACGTCGACCGGTCGCCTGCAGTACGGCTCGAAGACCATTACCGGACCGCGGTTCTGCCTGCTAGCCCACGCCGGATTCTTTATCGATCCCCTGTACTCGACCGGGCTCGCGCTCACCACGGCGATGGTCGACCTGCTCAGCGCGCAGCTGCTGAAGTCGTTCCGCACCGGCGACTTCTCGCCGGAGGCTTTCGAGAAACTCAACGGCTTCTTCGACCGGAACATCACATACGCCGATCAGATGGTGAGTTCGTCGTTTGTCTCGTTCCGCGACTACGACCTGTGGGACGCCTGGTTCCGCGTGTGGGTCGTCGGCCTGTTCATTGGCACGGCCGTCAACGCCACGATTTATCTGAGATACGTCGAGACGGGCCGGCAGGATGTGCTCGATAACTCCATCACCGAGCCGAACGACATGATTCTCGGTGGCCGATACCCCGAGTTCCAGAAGCTCTTCAAGGTGGCGCTGGCGACGATGGATCAGGTGCGTGACGGACAGCTCGACCCCAAGCAGGGGGCGCAGCAGATTCGGGGCCTGTTCAAGGACCTGCCGTATGTGCCGAGCTACTGGCGCTGGTCCGACCCCGAGGTGCGCACGACCCCCGCGTTCACGCTGTGGGGCATGACGAAGATGTACTTCTGGTTCCAGCTGTTCTGCCCCAAACACCTGCGGCAGCCGCTGTTTGACTGGAACTCGCTCACGGCCTACCGCTACATCCTGAAGGCCGTGCTCAAGAGTAACCGCCTGGCCCGCCGGCGCCGGTCGTTCTACACACGGGATGTGTTCAAGGCCTGGAACATGGACTGGAAGGCGTCCAGGGCGAGCTGACGGAGGGTCGGTACCCCCGCGTGCCGACACTCGAGGCAGGCATGACAGGCACGGCTCTCTGGGTATTTCCCGGGCAGGGTTCATTTGACCGGGCGCTGCTGCGGCAGCTGTACGTCTCGCACCGCGAGCTGCGGCCGCTGTTCTATGCCGTCGACGAGGCGGCAGGAGAGGCCCTTGGGGCGCCGCTGCTGCCCTCGATTCTCGATCCGGCCGAGCCGCCGCTGCCCGATGCTGACCTTGATCAGCTGGGCATCTACCTGGCCAACGTGGCCGCGGCACGGTTGTGGCGCGACCGCGGGTATGTACCCGCGGCCCTCGCCGGCCACAGTTTCGGCGAACTGGCAGCGTTCACCGTCGCGGGTGTCTACGACGAAGCGGTTGGCGCACGCGTCGTGTGCCAGCGCGTCCTCAGCCTGCGTGAAGCCGCACGGCCCGGAGGCATGCTGGCCGTGCTCACCGGCGCCGCCGAGACGGCGCGGATTATCGCCGCCGTCGCACCGTCTGCCGTCATTGCCGTGGTCAACCACAGCCGGCAGACCGTCGTGTCGGCACCGCATGCCGAACTGAAGGCCATCATCGCCGCCGCGACGGCACAGCGGATTTCCACGGCGCCCCTGCAAAGCCGCTATCCCTTCCACTCGCCCCTGCTGGACGTGGCGAGTCGCGCCTTCCGTATCGCCCTCCGCGGACATCGCGTGCATGCCCCATCCATCCCTGTGATGGTGGGCACCGACCTACGCTGGCTCACCGCCGACATGGACCTGGCCGATGTCATGGCGCGCCAGTTGACGGCACCGCTCGACTTTCCCGCCCAGCTGACGGCGGCACTAGTCCCTGACATCACGCATATTCTCGAGTGCGGCGCCGGGGACATCGTCTCGAAGATCGCGACTCGCGTGCTGCGCGAGTCGGGACGCACGCTGTCGGTGGTGGCGACGTTTCCGGCCGGTATGGCTCCAGCGGCAGCGCTGGCGGCGGCCCAGCACGCGCTGGTCTCTGGCGAGCCCGCGCCGCGCGAGGGACGAACGACCGAGGCGCCGCAGGCGACGGCGGTCAGCCCTGCGATGTCCTCAGGACGTGTGGTGGCGATGCCCGCGGTTGATGCGGCGGTCGAGCCGATTGCGATTGTGGGCATGGGTTGCGTCCTGCCCGGCGCGGCGACCGACCCTGACGTGTTCTGGCAGCACCTGCGCGACGGCGTGAACGGGATTGTCGACCTGACGGTCGGTGATCCCCATGCCCGGGAAGATTTTGTGGCGGGGGATGCCTCGCACGATCCCGTGCAGATCGTGTCGGACAAGACCTACACCCTGCTGAACGGCAGCATTCCGCGCGTCGGTTACGATGCCGCGCTGCTCGGCGGCGCGTACTCGGCCGAGGCATTTGCGCGCCTGACGAAGGGCCAGCAGTTGCTGGCCACCGCGTTGGCGCAGGCGCTGCGTGGAGCACCCGCCGTCCCCGGACAGCGGATGCAGTGCATCCTCGGGTCCACCGCCGATGGCGTGGGCGAACTCGACGAAGCGCACTTTGCCGAGAGCGTCCGCGAAACCATGGCGGGCCTGTCGCTGACGTCCGCTGACGCCGAGGCGTTTGCCGATCGCATGGTGCAAGGGCTCTGCGGATGGTCGGCCGCCTCGGATCGCCTGCGTCCCTACGACCTCTACGCCGCCGTGGCACAGACGCTGGCCGGCGTCCCGGTCTCGCAGACCTATCTGGTCGACTCGGCCTGCTCCTCGTCGCTCTACTCCATCACGCTGGGGGCCAGGGCGCTGCGGAGCGGGGCGGTCGATGTCGTCTACGCCGGCGGCGTCTTCGCGCCCGGACCGGCGAACAATAATCTGTTTGCCCAGTTTCGCGGCTTGACACCCACCGGCAGCCGGCCGCTCGATGCCTCGGCTGACGGGGTGGTCTTCGGAGATGGCGCGGGTGTGGTGGTGCTCAGGCGCCTCTCGGCGGCCATTGCGTCCGGACAGCGGATTCTGGCAGTGCTCAGAACCGATGGTGCCTCCAGCGACGGCAAGAGCCCATCGATCAATGTGCCGCAGGCCGAGGGCCAGGCCGTGGCCATGCAGGCGGCCTATCGGGGCGCGGGCGTCGATGCCGATTCGGTGCAGTATGTCGAGGCCCACGCGACGGCGACGCCTGTGGGTGATGCGGTCGAATTCAAGGCGCTGTGCCGCGCCTTCCCCCCACGAAGTTCCGGTGCGCCCCGCTGGCTGGGTAGCGTCAAATCGCTCATTGGCCACACCGGGTGGACCTCAGGTGTGGCGTCGGTCATCAAGATTTGCCAGGCACTCGCGCACCGGCAGATTCCGAAGCAGTATGGTTACACCGCGCCGAATCCGCAGATTGCCCTTGACGGGTCGGGTTTTGCCATTCCCACACGACACGAAGCCTGGCCGGACAACGACAGTGGCTGGCCCCGTCGTGCGGCCATCAACAGCTTCGGGTTCGGGGGCACCAATGCGCACGTGGTCCTCGAGGAATACGTCGAGCCGTATCACCGCACACTGGCCGCGCATTTCGGCGGTCAGGCGCCTTCGCCGCCCGCCCCGCTGGTGGTCGTGGGTGTGGCCGGCCTGTTCCCCGAACGTGGACGCGCCTTCGATCGGTCGGCGCTGCGCATGCCACGGAAGCGGATGGTGCTGCCCGATGTTGCCGAGCACATGGACGCGTCGCAGTATCTGGCGACCATGGCTGCGGAGCAGCTGACACAGCACTGGCCGGCAGACGTCACGGGCGCGGGGATGGTGCGCATCGGTGTTGCCTTGGGACTGGAATCGAAGACCGAGCGCGGCATCCGCGCCAACGAGCGGATCTTCCTCGACCGGCTCAGCCGCATTGCGAAGACGACAGGGGCATCGGCCGCGGTGGTGCAGCAGATTCGGGACGCGATTGCGCACCGCGTGATTCCGTCGGGCCCGTACTCGCTCCCGGGCCTGATGCCGAACGTGGCAGCCAGCCGCATTACCCACACCTTCAACTGGCGCGGCCCCAACATCGTCATCGACCAGGGCACCACGTCGCTGACGCAGGCGATGGCCACGGGCGCCGCGTTTGTGCGCGCCGGCGATTGTGATGTCGTGCTGGCCGGGGCTGTGCATGCGTGGACGGGGCACGCGCACGAGTCGCGTGAGGCCGCGGTGTTGGTGGGTCTCGCCACGGTGGCGACGGCTGAACGGTTGGGACTGCCACAACTGGCGCGACTCACGGATGGACACGACCCGTCGGCCGTGGTCACAGCGCTCGACACGGATGCCGAGTGCCGGGGCGCGACCGGCGCTGCGGCGCTGCATCAGATGCTGCTGGGGTTCGAGGCCCATCCGGCCGTCTATCAGCTGACCGCTGGTGGCGAATCGCGATTCGGGCTCGGTCCGGTGAAGGCCGCTGGAACGGCCGCCGCCCCGGTGCCTCCGCCAGCGGTGGTCCCTGCGCCCGCGTCGGCCCCACCGCTGACGGTGGTGCCCCCGGCGGCGGCGAAAGAGACCCACGCGTACGTACAGGACACACCGATCACCAACTACACCCCGGTGCTCGAGCCTGCGGCGATGGCCAGCGGCGCCCCTGCGGCGTGGCAGCGATGCCTCGTGATCGTCGACCAGCCCGAGGTGTGGCGCCGGTGGCAGCAAAGTGGTGTGCTGGCGCATCTGTCGTGCGACGTGGTCGTCCCGTCAGGCATCGCGATGGACGCTGCGCTGGTGGTGGACACGACGTCGGAAGAGACACTGGCCCGCAGCCTCACCGCACTGGCATCCCGGTCCTATGATGCGATTGTGGGACTGCGCGATGTGTCAGCCGCGGCACCCGATGCGCTGCTGCACGGGTCGTTCGACGCGCATCGACGCTGGCTGGACGTGGTGTTTGCCCTGGCTCGTGATCGCTACGAGCCGATTGGCCAGGGCACCTGTGCCTTCGTGACGCTGTGCCTGGGCGCCTGGAAAGGTGCGCACCTCGATCCGTGGACCGGCATGGCGGCCGGCCTGATGAAGTCCGTCGCGCGCGAACGTCCCACCGGCCTGTGCCGTGCCATTGCGACGGATGTCACTGACCCGGCGTTCGTCCTGCCCCTGGTGCTTCGCGAGGGGGCGACGCATGATGGGCTTCCGGAGATTGTCTATCGCGATGGGCAGCGTCATGCGTTTGCGCTGCGGAAGAGCGAGCCGCTGCATCGCCCGGGAACGCCGTGGCTGACGCCCGGCGCGGTCGTAATCGCCACCGGCGGCGGACGCGGTGTGACCGCGGTGCTGGCGGAGTGGATGGTGCAGCAGGGGCCATGCACCGTGATTGCGCTGGGCCGCACCGACCCCGAGGATCTGCCAGAGGAACTGCGGCATCTGACGCCCGACGAATTTCTCGCGGGCGAGACGGCGTTCTACGTGCGCGAGCGCGCGCGGGATGCCATGAAGAAGATGCCTGAACTCAAGCGACTGTACGAGCGGTACCAGGCCTCGCATGAAGTGGCCAGCGTGCTGGCGCGTACGAGACGCGCCCCGGGCACATACCGCTACGAACAGTGCGATATCAGTGATGCTGCCGCCGTGGGGCGGCTGGTCGACCGTGTGATGGCCGAGTATGGCCGCGTCGACATGGTCCTGCATGGCGCGGGTGTCCAGGTCTCGAAGATGCTGCCGCGGAAGTCGCTCGGCGATTTCCAGCGGATTGTCTCGACGAAGCTCGACAGTCTGAGCCATCTGTACCAGGCCTGTGCCCGGCATGGGCTGTCCGGTCGGGTGCACATGCACCTGCTGACCTCGGCCTTCAGCTACCTCGGGAATGATGGACAGCCGGATTACGGCGCCGCGAACGAAACACTCAATCGTCTCGCGTCGTGCATGAACGGCAGCGGCGGGGCCTACTGGTCGTCGTTCGCCTGGCTGGGCTGGGCCGGTATCGGCATGACGCGCGGGAGCGAGTACGCCGCGCTGGCTGCCAATCGGCGCTTGCGCGGGGTCACACGGGAAGAGGGGCAGTCGCTCTTCGCCGATGCGATGGCCGGGCCGCCTGCCGACCCCGTAAATGTCATCCTCGCCGACGGCGAGGTGGCCTTCTATCAGCCGCGTATAGTCGAGCGCCCGTCGCCGGCTGCACCGGAGACGGTGGAGCCATCGGTAGCCGCATCCGCCGCGTCCTCGTCTGCGCCTTCGCCAGCCCCCGCGTCTGACGCGCCGACCCTGGTGCGCGAGTGGGCGATTGATCCCGAGGCGATGCCGTTTCTGGCCGACCATGCGGTGCGCGGCGTCCCGACGGTGCCCGGGGCGCTGCTGATCACGATGGCGGGTGATGCGGCGCAGGCCGTCTGCCCGCATCTAAAGATTCAGCAGTTCGAGCGCACGCGATTCGTGCGTCTGGTGCGGGCCTCGGGCGTGTCACCAACGCCTGCGCGCGTCGTGGCCACGGTCGTCGAATCGAGCGACACCGCCGCGACGGTGCAGGTGCAGGTGTTGATGGACTTCGTGCACAAGTCGGGTCGTGTGCTCGGGGCCAATCTGCTGCATACGGAAATTTTCGTGCGCCTCGGTCCCACCTGGCTCACCGATGCCAGCCTGACGATGCCCGAGCCGGAAGGGCGGCTGCGGCGCCTGCCTGATCCGTATGTGCTGCCCGGGTCGCCTGTGCAGCTGGACGGCATGTTCCGGGCGATGGCGCATGTGGACGTTGGGGAGCCCAATCGCCGTGCGCCCTACCAGTGGCCGGGGATCACGCGCTACCAGTCGGCGCACGACGCACTGTTGCCCACGATGGTGCTGGTGGATGCGTTCTGGCGCTTCGGGACGGTGCGGCAGTGCACGGGCGATCGCCTAGGTGTGTATGTGCCGGAACGCTGTGACGTCATGAAGGTGTACTTCGACTGGTCGTCGTACGCGGACGCGGCGCTCGTTGGGCCGATCACGCTGGCCGGTGCGAACCCGAGGCACGACGGCGAGGTGCTGCACGTCGGTCCCATTACCGCGTTCGATGAGGCCGGCCGTCCGCTGCTGCGGGTGGAAGGTGGTCTCTGCCGGAAGTTCGGTGAGCTGGATGCCGTCGCCCTGGCCTGAGACGCCGTGGCGCGCCGCGGTGGTGGATCGCACGGAATGGCCGCTGCCGGAGATGTCCCGTCAGCTGACGTCCCGCGAGTCGGCCGAGGTGCAGTCGTATCACGCGCAGCGGCAGCCCCGGGCGACGCTGGCGCGGGTGGTGGCACGTCAGCTCCTCGCACCGCATGCGGTGGCGGGTTGGTGTTCCGCCTGGCCCGTGGACGCGGGCCACGCGGTGCCCGCGGACGACGTCACCACGGAAATTCTGAGTGGTCATCGTCGGCACCGGCAGCGTCCGCGCATCTGTCGCGCCGGCATACCGGTCGAACACTGCGGTGTCTCGTTTGCGCACAGTGGCGCGTTCACGCTCGTCATGGTCGGCCAGCAGCGGGTCGGGGCTGACCTCGAGGCCATTGCCCCGAAGCGCCCCGAGTTCTACCGGCAGATGTTTTCGTCGGCCGAGCAGCGCTGGGTGGTCGATGCCGCGCGCGACACCGACGTCGCACCTGAGGCGTGGTTCACGCTCCTCTGGTGCGCCAAGGAAGCCTACTTGAAGGCGAGTGACGAAGCGGTCAGCGTGTGGTCGTTCGGGCAGTGGACGATGACCCCGGGGCTGGCTCCGGCGAGCATCGCGTCCGGCTGGATCGCGGCGTGCGGGGTGTCGACCACGCTGCGGGTGCAGGGCCCCGGACGGACGGAGACCGTCCACCTGCACGTGAGGCGGCAGGCCGACCTGCTGGCGGTGGGATTGCAGATGCCGGAGGGCGCGCACGCCCCGGCCGAGTACCGAGGAACAGGACAGCCATGACGCAGGCACAGGCCGAAGTGCAGGGAATTTTCGCGGAAGTGACACGCTATCCGCTGGACGTGCTCGACCCGAATGCGCATCTGGAGGAAGACCTCGGGATCGATTCCGTCAAACTGGGCGAGGTCTTCTCCGTGCTGCGCGAGCGGTTCAGCCTGCCGGCGGAACTGGGCGTGCCCCGCGAGCAACTGACGTCCATTGCCGCCGTGACGGCCGCCATTGCCAGCGTCACCGGCAAGGGCGGATCGGCATCGGTGGTGGCACCTGTGGCCGCGCCGATCCCTGCGCCGGTCACTGCCGCCCCGCCCGCGACCGTCGCGCCCGCGTCAGGCCAGGCCGCGACGGGGGCGACCCTGCTGTCGGGCGATACCGAGAGCCAGCTCATCGCGCTGGTGGCAGAAGTCACGCGGTATCCCGTCGATGTGCTCGACCCGGTCGCCGATCTCGAAGAAGACCTCGGCATCGATTCCGTGAAGCTGGGCGAAGTGTTCTCGGTCGTGCGCGAACGCTATGGCGTGCCGACGACCCTCGACACGCCACGGTCGGAGATGCGCACGCTGCGCGACGTGGCGCGCGTGCTGCAGCCCTATATGCGGCTCCCCGGGGAGCGCGCGGACACGCTGGCTCCGGTGGCACCGCGGCCGGCCACGGCAGTCTCGCCGGCCACGCGCACGGCCGCGGCACCGCCGCCGCATCGGCCGTTCGAGGGCAAGGTGCTGTTTGTGTCGGGATCGGGCCGCGGCCTCGGGCACGACATCGCGACCTACCTGGCCGACCTCGGCGCATCGGTCGTCGTGAATTCGTTTCACTCGCGTCCCCAGGGCGAGCAGACCGCGCAGGAGATTCGTGACCGTGGCGGCGATGCCCTGCACCTGTGGGGCTCGATGGCCAATCCCGAGCACGTCGACCGGATCTTCGATGAGATCGAGGCGCGCTATCACGGGCTCGACTTCCTGGTAGCCAATGCCTCGAACGGCATGCTGGCCCGGCTGAAGGACATCACGGCCAAGGACTGGGAGAAGGCCTATCGGACCAACGTCGTCGGGCTGCATCAGTGCGCCCTGCGGGCGGTGCCCCTGATGCGCACGCGGGGCGGCGGCAAGATCATCACGCTGTCGTCGCCCGCCGCCCATGGGTATGTCGACTACTTCGGATGCATGGGCACCGTGAAGGCCGCCGTCGAGTCGCTGACCAAAAGCATGGCGATTGAATTTGCGCCCGACAACATCCAGGTGAACTGCGTGTCGCCGGGCCCGATCTACGGAGAGCTGCTCCAGAAGTGGCCCGAGAGTGAGCGACTGATTCGCCAGTGGGAAGACAACACGGCGTATTCGCGGCTGTGTGAATCACGCGATGTATCGCACTTCATCGCCTATCTCCTGAGCGAACCGGTGAAGCTCTTCACGGGCAGCGTGCTCGTGCTGGACGGAGGCATTTCGTCGCAGGGCTGGTAGCCAGCCCAGACGGAGACGCCCATGCCCCAGGAGGCCGCACAACCCCGCACCGGCCGCGCATGGCTGACGCTGCCGACGTCGCTGGCCTCGCTACGTGTGTCGGGGTGTCCCGGGCATGACACCCCCGCCACACCGCATCTCGAAACGGTGCTGCAGGCGTTTGTGTCCGGATTCAACACGGCCGCCCGTCACCCGTCCCCGGACGAGGCGAGCGGCGCGCTCCGATCGGTCGTCCCTGCCGCGTTCGAAGGCTTCGCCTTCGAGGGGGCCGGGTTCTATTACGCGCTGCAGGACATCGTGCGCCCGTTGCGCGCAAGCGACCTGCACCACCTGACGTCTACCGTCGCTCCCGAGCACGACTTCATCGCCATGGTCGGTGCAGGCTTCGCCGTCGCCCGGTTACCATTCGGCGCTCGGTGGATGACGCGATTCCAGGCGCGCCTCGATCCGTTGACGGCCTGGTGCGTCGCCGACGGCTACGGCTTTCATGCCGGCTTCTTCCAGTGGCGTCGCCACGTGGCGGGTGCGATCGCGCCGGCAGGGTTCTCTCCGCAGCATCGCCAGTTGTTTGACGCTGGCGTGGGTCGCGCATTCTGGTGGGTGTATGGGGCCGACGAGGCAGACCTGGTCCGTGTGGTCGCCCGTCAGGCCCCTGACCGCCAGGGCGCGATGTGGGAGGGATTGGGCACCGCTCTCGCCTACGCCGGCGGTGTGTCCCCCGCGGCGATGCGCCGCCTGCGGGATGCCGCAGGCGCGTATCGCGCGGACCTGCGCGTGGGCGTGGGGCTGGCGGCGTTCATGCGGCGACGCGGTGGCAATGCCGCCGAGTGGACCGAGCAGGCCTGTCATGCTGTGCTGGGGTTGTCGGAAGACGATGCCGCCGCGGTGGTCGGGCGCGTGCGGTCGAAGGTGCTCGCCCTGCCGGACATGGCAGACCCCGGGGTGTGCCGGTCGACGTGCTATCTCGCCATGCGCGCTCACCTCAGGACGGAGTGGACCCATGACTGACGCGGAGGCCCCGGTGTCCCCCGACGAGGTTGCGCATGCAGAGACGCGACTGGATGTCCCCTTCACCGTCGTGAACCTGGTGACCACGATACTGTCGTGCGTGCTGCCGTTCTGGTTCTCCTCGGCGTCAGCTGTCACGGCATTCGTTGTGTTCTACACCGTCACCGGTCTGGGACTGACGCTCGGGTATCACCGGCTGTTCGCGCATCGCGCCTTCCGCGTGCCGCTGTGGCTGGAACGGACGATTGCGGTCTGCGGCTACCTCGCCATTCAGCGCGGACCGCTGTTCTGGGTCGCCATGCACCGGATGCATCACCGCCATACCGACATTCCCGGTCGCGACCCGCACACCCCTCAGGAGGGATGGCTGCACGTGCACTTCGGCTGGATGCAGCGCCGGCGGGCTGATGTTTGGACGCGTGAGCTCTATCACCGGTGGGTGCCCGACTTGCGCACCGATCCGTTCTACCGCTGGCTCGACAGCGAGTCCCGTGACTATCTGGCCTATGTGGGGCTGCTACTGGCCTCCTGGACCGTCGGTGGGCTGGTGGGTGCCGCGGGGCACCCGTCCCTGCGCTTCGACCTCCGGAATGCGTGGTGCTTCCTCGTCTGGGTAGGGCTCCTGAACCGCGTGGCGGTGCTGCACGCCTTTGGGCTGATTAACTCGGTGTGCCACACCTATGGGTCGCGCCCGTACCGGACACACGGGGCCGACACCTCCGTGAACAACGCCTGGGTCGCCGCCCTCATCTTCGGTGAGGGCTGGCACAACAATCACCACGCGTTCCCGCGTTCGGCACGTCAGGGCCTGCGGTGGTATCAGTGGGACCCGGCGTGGTACGCTATCGTCCTGCTTCGCACCCTGGGCCTGGCCCGCCAGGTGCACGTTCCCTCCGAGGACGAACGGCAGCGTCGGTCAGCGGATGCGGCCCCGGTGCCCGCGCCCGCATCCGGTCACACCGCTCGGGATCACTGACCCGTCGATGCACTCCGGCAGTCGCCGGGGACCGTCAGGATTTCCGAGGCCTGATAGGGGAAGACCGTCAACTCGGACAGGATGCCCTCGCCCCATTCGGGCATGGCTGACCACGTCCGCCCCCGGAACTGGGATAGGACACTGGTGAGGGTCGACAGGCGTTCGAACTCCACGGGTTGCGCCGCCAGGTCGACCACCGTTGCCAGTCGACCAATACCCGTCACCGGTTGAATGAAGGTCACGTCCGCCGTGCGGCCCGGTTCCATCAGATGCCATGTCTGACGCGCGGTGTCCATCGCAAACCGCGCGCGATCGCTCCGCGTCTCCGGCGCCAGGGCGAGCGGGGGCAGGCCCAGCGACAGCGGGTGCTCGTCGGCGCCCAGCAGCGAGTTCTGCGCCCAGGCGGCCTCGAGCGTCCCGTGCGTACTCATGGTCACGGCCAGGTCAACAAGCACGAACGAATACTCACCGAGATTCGTAATGCGCGCACGAGTCTGCACGTCGCAGCGGCCGCCCTCGGAGGGCACCGCGGCCGATGACATGATGACAGTCGCCAGCGCCCGGTCGACCTGCTCGGCGTTGGGAGTCGACGCATTTGGATCAGGCATGCGACTCAGCACACCTGCCAGTAAAAGTAGGGCTAAATATGCCGTCGCTCTCATGAAATCACCAATGCTGACTAATTCGTGTGAGGCATGAGACGCGTGCGGCCGTCCGCCTGCGATCGTCGCCGCTCGACTAGAAAATATCGAACCGCATGCGCCTCTGGTGGAGTATAGTCCGGAGCGATCAGCGGGAGTACGGCGTCGTGCCGACCCTTGGCGAAGGAGACAGAGATGGACACCACGGACAAGCGCACCGCCACGGCCACAACCGTTGGCGCCCCGGTCACGGCTGCGGCACAGGAACCCACAGCGCCTCAGAAGAAGCGTGCATCGACTGGTGCCACTCGACTCGCTACGCGCATTGAATTCAGGACCACCAAGGCCTTGTCCCGCGTCAGTGCAGCGGTCGACAAGGGGATGTCTCGATATATGAGCCGCCGGGACGCCTCCGACCTGAAGCGGAAAGACGGCGCCCTGATGGACATGCCGGAGAACATGCTTCGGGCCGCGGCGAAAGGGGTGGCAGACGCGACGCCTGCACTCGGCGATGTGTCCAAGCTGGTCTACAGCCGCCGCAACCGCAAGGCCGTCCGCCGCATGATGCGGGCGTTGCCCTCCATTCCGTATTTTTCGTAGGCGCGCCACCCGGCGACGACCCGCGTTCACACGATTCGAGAGACCCCCATGGCGCAGCAGGACACCCCCGCGACCCCGCAGGCCCACGCCCCGATTGTCGTGGACCTCGGCAAGAAGACGAAGAAGGCGATCCGCCGGATGAAGGAAGGCTCGGGCAAGATGCTCGCCGAAGTCGAGCATGTGCTGGAGGAAGTGCGGGCGCAGTTGCCGCCGGCCGACCGCCAGAAGTCGCTGGTGCCTGTCGTCATGTTTGTCGAGCGCAAGCACAAGAAGACGAAGTTCCCCTTTTCGCCGCTCAGCATGCTTCGTTAGGCAGTGGCCTCACGGGTTCATGACGCCCGTCATCGGCTCCTGAGCGTGAGGCGATGACCGTCACCACCACCACACGGCACCCTGGCAGCCTGGCTGCTGGGGACGTCCCGCACACCGCCCCACCCCGCTCATCGTCGTCCGAGACCGTGAGCGCCCCTTGGGGGCGCGTCGACGCCGCGTCGGTCGGCGTCTGGGCACAGTTGCGGCGCGTCGGCGCCATTGTCCGTCACGTGACGGGCTTCCTGGTGCGTTCGCGCCTCCTGCGCGTGACGCGGGCCACCGAGCAGGAGGTGCTGCAGCGCGAAGGGCAGTGGATTCGCGAGAGCGCCACCGCGCTCGGCGGCACGTTCGTCAAGCTCGCGCAGCAGGCCTCCATCAGGCGCGATGTGTTGCCTGAGGCCTACTGTGACGCTCTCGACGGGCTGCAGGATGCCGTCGCCCCCATGTCCTTCCATACGGTGCAGGAGATCCTCGAGCGGCAATGGGGGCGGCCTCTGGCGTCGGTGGTGCGGACGATCAACCCCGAGCCCATCGGGAGTGCGTCGGTGGGATGCGTCTACCGGGCGGAGCTGTGTGACGGGACCGACGTGGCGGTGAAGGTCCGTCGGCCGGGGATTGCCGCCAGCTTTGCGCTGGACCTGTCGGTGATGGAGCGGCTGCTGCGGATGATGCAGTTGCTGGGCGCCCCCACGCTGGGTCTGTCGGTGGCCATGATCGAGGAACTCAGACAGGTGCTGCAGGAAGAGCTCGATTTCCGCTCGGAACTGCGGTACCAGGACCTGTTCAGGCGGGCGTTCCGTCACTGGAAGGCGGTACGCATCACGTCTCCCCACGGCTACTACGACCTGTCGGATACCGAGGTGATGGTCAGCGAGTATGTGAGGGGGGTCTCGCTCAAGGAAATGCTGGTCCGCCTCAGAACCGAAGGCGAGCCGTATCGACAGCAGTTGACCGCGCTTGGGATCGACCCCAGGAACATCGCTCGACGGCTGGTCCGGGGTCTGAATTTTCAGATACACGAGTGCCCGTTCTTCCATGCCGATCCCCATCCGGGGAACATCGTCGTACAGCCGGGCGGGCAGCTAGTGTTCCTCGACTTCGGGGCGTGCGGTGTGATGCCGGAACGCGACCGCCGTCTGCTGATGGAGATGAATCAGCGCTTCTTCGAAGGTGATGTCGTCGGCATGGTGCAGTGCGTCACCGGGATCATGGAGCCGCTGCCGCGTATCGATACCAATGCGCTGACGGCTGCCCTCGAGCGTGAGTGGTGGCGCGGATACTACGGCATCATCAGCCGCCATGCCGAGTGGCATGAGCGCACCTCCTTCCGCCTGTGGACAGTGCTGATGGTGACGCTTCGACAGTTCGATATCCCGCTGCCGTCACGCATGCTGAAGCTGGTGCGCGCCACGCTTCTCTACGATACGGTCGCCGCGCAGCTTGATCCCGACATCAACGTCTTCCGTGAGTTTCTGAAATTCACCAAGGCTGCCGCCAAACGTCGGCGTCGCGCCATCAGGACGGCGGCCTTCAGACAGCTCGCGCTGGGCCCGGACGACGCCGTTGTGGACCGCACGTATCAGGTGGGTCGGGTGGCCCGGCGGGTGCTCTACCGCGCCGAGAAGTTCCTGAACGAGCCCGATATCCGGCTGGACGCCTCGATCGATTTCGTGGTCGGCGTGCTGCGCGAGTTCTGGACACTGGGCGTCACGATGTTCGCCACGGCCTCGTCCCTCTGGCTGGTGTCGTACTCGTGGCGGCGGTATCTCTATCTCTACGACCGCGACTCGTATCGCGCGGGCGAGCGGCTCATCGACCTGCCCGGGCGGCTGGCCAGGGAAATGACCGAAGGCGAGCCGCATGCCTTCGTTGCCGCCTGTGCGCTGGCCATCGGTACCTGGTGGATGCTGACCAATCTGCTGGGCATTGCCGAGCGGCTACGGCGACTGTTCCGCCAGCAAAACGTGACGCAGGAGTAACCAACGATGCCCCCTGAACTGCACAAGGAGTATCCCCGGGACGACGAAGGGCGCGAGACGGCGCGTCTGCTGGACGTAACCCTCCGGACGCTGGAGGCCCGTTATCTGTGCGGACCGCAGCTGCGCGATACCCACGCGAAGGGACTCGCCGTCGTGTCGGCGGAACTGATCGTGCCGGCGAATCTGCCTGAGCACCTCCGCGTCGGTCTATTTGCCCAGCCGGCGACCTACGCGGGCGTGATCCGGTTTTCCAACACGGACCCCACGCCCCATCATGACCGCGTCGCCGACATGCGGGCCATGTCGATCAAGCTGACCGGTGTGCCCGGCCCCCGCGTCTGGGGCGACGATGGGCAAGGCACGCTCGATCTGCTGCTCATGAGCGCCAAGAGCTTCATGACACCCACGCTCGCGGAGTTCATTGACCTGCAGGACTGCCTGCGTCGCACGACCACCGAGCCTGTGTTGGGCGCCGTGCGGTTGGTGGCGTTTTTTCTCCGGCACCCGAGCACGGCCCGTCGGGTCATGCGGTCACAGATTCCGTGTGCCAATCTGCTCGAACTGCCGTATTTCAGCGAGACGCCGTATCGCTTCGGTGACCGCACCGTCCAATTCAGGGCGATACCGCGCAAGGCACCCACCAGCAGGGTCCCGGGACCAGACGCGCCTCCGAACTACCTGAACGGACGTCTGCGCGACGATCTCGCCACCCAGGACGCGTGGTTCGACCTGCAGGTGCACTTCCAGACCGATCCGGTGCGGATGCCGATCGAGGACAGTTCTGTCGAGTGGAGCGATGCGCTGTCGTTTCCGCAGACCGTGGCGACGCTGAGGATTCCAGCACAGCCGGTCGCTCGCCCTGGGCCGCACACCATCGGCGAGGACCTGAGTTTCAACCCGTGGCGGACCCTGCCCGATCACCGCCCACTGGGATGGGTCAATCGCGTGCGTCAGTCGATTTACGCAGACATTGCGCGCTTCCGTGCAAGCCGCAGAGGAACGGATTCCGCCGCACAGGCGATGGGCGGGCACGGCCGCCCCGGGACGGAGAGGTAGCGACATGGCACAGAAGCGAACGCTGGCAATCACCGCGCTCGTCGTGGTCGGCGTGATTGGCGCCGGCGCGATCGGATTGATGCTGACGGGAGTGTACGAATTCTCGCTGCGCGATCTGGCAGCCCCGGTACAGGTGCAGGAGGAGGTGGCGCCAGACGCCGTGCCGCTCACCGACGAGCAACTGGACCGGTTCTACCACCTGTCGCAGGGCTCCCAGGTGATGCCCTACGAGTGGTTCATCAATCTCGAGCAGGGTGACAGCACCGCGAAGCTGATTGACGACGAGTTCATGTCACGCTTCCGGTTCATTCCGTCGCGCCGCAGCGCCGAAAACCCGGACAAGCTGCAGATCGGGTTTGCCAAGGACGATCCCGACCCACTCACTGGTCAGGTGCATATGGGCGTGACGTGCGCCGCCTGTCACGTGGGCCAGATCATCTACAAGGGCCAGAGCCTGCTCGTGCGCGGGGGCCCGGGCATGATTGACTTCGACCGGTTCGTCGTCGCGCTGTATTCCAGCCTGGCGATTACGGCGAACTCTCCGATCAAAGCCGACCGGTTTGCCAAGGCTGTGCTGAAGGACAAGTTCAGCGTCGCCAATGCCGCGAAGCTCTGGGTCGAGGTGCAGGCGTTCATTGAGCGATCGGCGGCCGACAAGGCCCAGGAAGCCCTCAGCAACCGTCGCCGCAAGGAGCAGAACACCGAGGGCGGCTTCGGTCGTATCGACGCGCTGGGGGCCGGTGGCAACCGGTTGTACCGCATGCTGGGCAAGGAGAACCTGCGGGCGCTGAACGCGCCGGTGAAGGCCCTCCCGCTGTGGAATGCCCACGAATACGACTGGGTGCAGACGAACGGATCGATTCGCTCGCCCCTGCACCGCAATGTCATCGAGGCACTGGCCGTGAATGCCAGTCTGGTGTTCCCCGGCGATCCCGCCAAGGGGGACCAGTTCATTTCCAGCGCACGCCTCAAGAACATGGTCGAGCTCGAGGAGTTGATGAAGTCATTCGCGATTCCGCGATGGCCCGACCACATGTTCGGCGCCCTCGACCAGGCGCGCGTCACTCGTGGTGAGGCCCTCTATGCCGCACAGTGCGCGTCCTGCCATGCGCCCCGCCGCGAACGGACACCGCTGGCCGCAGACGAGGTGGCCGTCCGCCAGAACAAGCGCTACCTCATGATCCCGCTGTATCCCGTCGACGAAGTGGGTACCGACCCGACCGATGCACGCAACTTTGCGACACGTACGCTTGATGCCTCGCGCATCGGGATGCGGACCGACGAGCCCGGGGCCTCGGTCATCGGGCTGGTGCTGAACGGCATCGTCCAGCGAGGTCTCACGGATGCGGGCCTGACGCAGCAGCAGAAGGACGAGTGGATTGGCAACCGGGCCAACCTGCTGCGCGCCTGTGAAGCGTATCCGGCTCGGCCGCTGGCCGGCTACTGGGCCGCCGGGCCGTTCCTCCACAACGGGTCGGTGCCGACCATGTACGACCTGCTGCTGCCGGCGAGCGAGCGTCCCCGCGAGTTCTACACGGGGAACCTCGAATTCGATCCCGTCCGCGTCGGTCGCGTATCGACGCCGTTCCAGGGGGCCTTCAAGTTCGACACCCGCCTGCCGGGCAACTCGAATGCGGGCCACGAATACGGCACGACGCTCACCCACGAGGAGCGGCTCGATCTGCTGGAATTCCTCAAGCAGCTGCCGACCCCCGGGGACAATCTGCCGGAAGTGGACCCCGTCGCGGGATGCCCGCCGGCGAAACTGGCGAGTCGGTAAGCCGACTCGCCAGCCTCACAACGGACACAGACGGAGAAGGGTGACGCTGAGATGAGCGGAACACACGCGCCCGGCCCACCGCCGGGCAGCTATCGTCGCCACAACCTGCCGGTGATTCTGGTGGTGGCGCTGGTGACCGGCACCCTCGGCGCCATGGCGGCGCTGCCGACCGCGACGCCTGAGGAAACCCGTATGCTGGCCAGCCGATTCCGTATGGATGTGCAGACGCTGCCTGACGTGCCTGTGCCGGCAGGCGGCGTCGAGCATCCCGTGAACCAGACGGCCCGTCACATGCAGTTCTACTTCTATCAGGTGGGCGAGTCGGTGGCCTTCGGCGACCTTGATGGAGATGGCCTGCCCAACGACCTCTGCCGGACGAACGTCAAGAGCAAGGCGCTCGAGATTCGTCCGGTCCCGGGGACCGGGGACCGCTATGCCCCGTTCGTGGTCGATTTCGGACCGCGCGTCGACCGCCGGACCGTGCATCCGTCCGTGTGCCGGCTGGCCGACATCAACGAAGACGGACTCACCGACGTGCTGGTCGCTTTCTATGGCCGGGCCCCGCTGCTGCTGCTGCGCCAACCAGCTGACGGACCGGCACCGCTGACGCAGGGGCTGTATGCCACGGAAGAACTGATCCCGAGCGGACAGGCCGAGCGCTGGTGGACGGCGACCGCGGCGTTCAGCGATGTCGACGGCGATGGGCACCAGGACCTTATCGTCGGTAACTACTACCCGGATGGGGCCGAGATCACCAACCCCGACTCGGCCGTGCCGTTCGAGATGAATGCCGATTTTTCGCGTGCACGGAACGGCGGGCTGAACCGGATCTTCCTGCATACGTCCGGGCCGCAGCGATATACCGACGCGGGGAATGTCTTTCCCGGTGACGGCGCGCGCGCGTGGACGCTGGCGATCGGGGCGGCGGATCTGAACCGCGATGGCCTGAGCGAGTTGTATATCGCCAACGACTTCGGTCCGGATCAGCTGCTGCTGAACGAGTCCACGCCCGGTTCCGTGAAACTTCGCGAGCTGACGGGACGCCAGTCGGCGGCGACGCCGGAGTCGGCCGTGCTGGGGCTCGATTCCTTCAAGGGGATGAGCGCGGATTTTGGCGACATCAACGGCGACGGGGCGTTCGATATCTCCGTCAGCAACATCGGGTCGCCCTTCGCGCTCGGCGAAAGCCACTTCCTGTGGGAGAGTGCAGGACAGGCGGCGGAGATGCGCGAGGGCCGGGCTCCCTACATCGAGCGTGGCCTCGAACGCGGCGTCGCGCACAGCGCATGGGGATGGGACACGCGGTTTGAGGATTTTGACAACGATGGCACGCTCGAACTGGTGCAGGCCACGGGCCTGGTGAAGGGCCGCGACAACAAGTGGCCCGACCTCGCCCAGGTCGGCGCATCCAATGACACCTTCGTGCGGTATCAGTCGTCCTGGCCGAAGTTTCTTGAGGGCGCCGAAGTGGACGGGTCGTTTCCCAATCCGTTCTGGGTGCGCGGTGCCGGCGACCGATACGTGGATGTCTCAACCGAGGTCTTCCCTGGTCTGACACCGGCCACGCGCGGCATTGCCGTCGGTGACGTTGATGGGGATGGGCGGGTCGACATGGCGTTCGCCAACTTCTGGGAATCGTCGCAATTCATTCGCAATGCCTCGGAGCCCGGTGCGTTTCTGGGGCTGCACCTCCTGCTGCCCGCCGCGGACGCCCCGAGCGAGGCAGGCCTGATCGTGCACGACGGACACCCGCGCTGGCGCGAAGGTGTACCGGCCGTGGGTGCGATGGTCGAGATCACACCCGCTGGTGCCCCGGCGCAGATGCGTCAGGTGGACGGCGGAAATGGTCATTCCGGCCAGCGCAGCGCGGAGGTGCGCTTCGGCCTCGGCCGTTCGGCACCGGGCGCGGTGCCTGTGCGGATCACCTGGCGAGATTGGAATGGTAAGATGCGCCACCAGACGCTGACGCTCACTCCCGGTTACCACACGGTGGTCCTGGGAGAGCCCGGAGAGACCCGTTGACGACGATGCCTGCCCCGAACGCTGCCAAGAAAGTCCGCGATCCCCGCAACGGACTCCGAACGTCGGCCACCCTCGCCACCGTCTTCACGCTGCTGGGGCACACCGTCTTCGGCTTCGAGCAGAGCTGGGCCACGGTCGGCGTGGCGCTCGCGACGGGGTATGCGTCAGCCCTGCTGTTTGAATGGGTGGATGCCTGGGCCTGTGGGGGCGTGCCGAATTTCATGGGAGGAGGCGCCCGCAAGCTGATCGATTTCCTACTGCCTGCGCACATGACCTCGATTACGCTCTCGTTTCTGCTCTACACCTACACCGAGCTCTGGATCACTGCCTTCACGGTGGCGCTGTCGCTCGGGGCCAAGCACGTACTGCGCGTGCGTCAGCGCGGACGCCTGCAGCACTTCATGAACCCCTCGAACTTCGGCGTGGCGATCACGTTCGCGCTGTTCCAGTGGTCCAGCGTGCTGCCGTGGAGCTTCACCACGAACCTGTCAGGCGCAGCCGACTGGATCGTGCCGTTGGTCATTGTCGGGCTCGGCACCCGCCTGAATCTGCTGTTCACCTCGCGACTGCCGACCATTGCCGCCTGGCTCCTCAGCTTCACCGCCATCGGCGCATTCCGTGCCTGGATGCTGGGCAGCCCTTGGGCGGCGGAGATGGTGACGCTCACCGGGATTCCGATGGTGCTGTTCACTTTCTACATGATTACCGATCCCCAGACCTCACCTTCCGCGCCAAAGAGCCAGTTGCTATACGGCAGCAGCATCGCTGTGGCCTACGCGGTGCTACTAGTCCTGCAGGTCCAGTACACGATGTTCTACAGCGTGGCTCTGGTCTGTGGCCTGAGGGGCCTGTATCTGGGAGCGTCGAACCTCTGGGCGACGCTCTCGGAACGCAAGACCTCGCCCGTGGGCGTGCTGCAGTCATCCACGGCCGCGTAGGTCACCCGAATCGCTCTGGTGCGGGCGGGCGTCCCGGCGCCCGCCCGTTACGGCAGCAGTGTCGGGATGACGCTCCACACATAGAAGGCGCCGATGCCGGCAATGCCGGCCGCGAACACGGTTTTCACCAGCGCTGCCGGCAGTCGCGGGGCGATGCGTGGCCCGATCTGGCTGCCCACCAGCACGCCTGAGGCGGTGAAGACCAGAATGTCCCACCGGATGGCACCAACCGACAGGTTCAGCAGGGAGATCCCGATGTCGGCGCAGGCCTCGAGCAGAATCGCTGTGGCATTGGCGCGTCGCGTCTCTACCGCTCCCGTGTGCTCGACCAGCGGCTGCATCATTTCAGCCACACCCGTGCCCGTGCTCGCCGAAAACGCACCGGCGACGAGGCCAAGGGGCGCCCAGCGGCTGAGCGCCCCGGGACGAGGCGCGCCAAACGGGCTGCGCAGGGCGTACATCTGAATCGCCGCGACCAGCAGCATCGTCAGCCCGACGAGCCCTTTGAGCCATACGGGCGGAGCTTTCACGAACACCGTAAACCCGGCCACCACGCCGAGCATCACCCAGGGCACGAGGGCCCGCCAGACATCCCACCGGTGGAAGCGCATCACCTGATAGCGATACGCGGCCCCGGACATGCCAATGGTCTCCGTGGCGATGCCTGTGGCAATGGACGCTTGCACGGGCAGTTGCAGAACGAAGTAGTAGAACGGCTGAAACAGCACCGCACCGGAAAAGCCGGAGGCACTGGCGACCGATGCCACGGCAACGGCGTAAGGGAACGTGTACCAGTATTCAAAACTCACGACGGAAGGGCCTCTGGCGGAATGGTGGGAAGCAGGCGGGGCACGACGCCCGCCCGGCGGATGCCGGGCCGACGACTAACGCAGGCCCCTGGGAGCTGCGGTTGCTCTGGATGCCTGAGGCCTGCGAGGGGCCTCGGCGGTTGAGGGCAGCTCGTCGGCCTTGGCCTCATCCGCTGGGACGACCCGTCCGCCGTCCATGACCATCGTGGGACCGAAACTATATCCCGTCCGCCACCGCGTCTGGATGGGGTCGTCCGTAATGCCGTAGCGCGACAGCTTCTGGCGGAAGCGGTGAATCATTACCTCCAGGCGACGCACGAGATGCGGACCGGTGTCCTGCCACATGCCGAGTTGCAGCGCCTCGCGGACGAGGCTGCGGTCCGGTGCCTGACCGAGCAGGCTCAGGAACCGCACTTCGAGTTCGGTCAGGGGAATCACCTCGCCTGAGGGCTCGGTCAGGCGCCGCAGGTGGCGTGCTAGCCACCAGGTCGAGGATGAGGCCGCGTGCGCCGTGCGACGGTCAATGCGGGACAGAACAGCGACGAGTTCGGGTAGCGCGACAGGTTTGTCGAGACAGTAATCCGCGTTGGCGTCATAGCCCTCGCGGCGCCATGCCGCCCCGGGGTCCGCTCCCAGCAGGACCACATACACGTTGTGGCGGGCGCTGACCTGCGTCACCAGGGTGATGGCCTCGGTGATCTGCTCGAGATCCACGATGACGATGCGGCAGGAGGTGGAGTCGAGACACTCCTCCAGTTCGTCAGACATCAGCAGGTGTGGACGAAAGCCTGCGGCGGCCAGATGTCGGCCCAAGAGACGAAGCTGTTCAGGTGAAGACCCGACCACAGCGACATCGATGACGTATGACGGACGGTGTGGAGGAGGCATGGACATGGGCAGTGGCCTGTCGAGGAGGTCGCATCCGCAGCGTCTGCGTGTCCGCATCCCGCGGTTGGTGGGGGACCGAACGACCGCGGGACGTGCGCGATTCGCTGGCGGAGACCGTCTAGATGACGCGGACGTTTACTCTTTCGAAAGTATCAGAAATTACTTGGGAGCACTAGGTGATTTTCTGCAGGGACTCATGATGCCGGCGCGGTGCCGCGCTGACTACTCGCCCGCGGCCTCGGTGAGCGGGATGGCCCACAGGCATACCGCCAGCACGTAACAGGCGAAGCCCAGCATCGGTTCAACAAAGGACACGCCGATGCCTGCGGCGTAGACCGCGACCGTCGCCATCGCGCGCGGGCGCTCGCGGGTCAGGGCGTGTGCGATCGGCGAATCCGGGCCATTGGCCGAGACCAGCGCGTGCACCAGAATGCTATTGAACAGTCCGGTGATCAGGTTGATGACGCCAAACAGCGCCACAGGCCACGGTTCGTAGTGGTTCTCGTTCATCCAGTCGGTGAAAAAGGGAAAGAGCGACAGCCAGAACAGCAGCAACAGGTTCCACCACTGCACCGCGTGAGAACCGTGGATGGCGAGCTGGAGGTGACGACGATGGTTGAGCCAGTACACTCCGACGCTGAAGAAGCTGATTAGATAGCTCAGCGCGATCGGCAGCAAGGGCTGCAAGGCGGCGGGTTCCGCCTCTTCTGGTGCCCGCAGTTCCAGCACCATGATCGTCAGAATGATCGCAATGACTCCGTCGCTGAATGCCTTCAGTCGCTCCATGGGTCTCCTTGTGTGGCGATTACGGACTAACGGTGCAGGCGGAGGCCGACAAACGCCTGCAGGTCGCGCGTCTTCCAAGACGCGCTGCGTGTCATCGACAGGTCACTCAGGCCGTGCGCATAGCGTGAGTCGAGCACGACGCTGACACGGGAGTGGACCGGCAGGTTGACGGCCAGACTCGTCATGAGGCCCATGGACGTACTCTTCAATCCGGAGGCCGAGACATCGTCAAACGCCAGGTTCCGGGAGAGCGCCGACTGGAAGGTGCCGACGGCCTTGTCGACATAGCCCCCCGCGCCGAGGCTCACACGGCCGAGGTGGAACCGGACCAGTACGGGCATTTCCACGTAGCTGAACTCGGTGGTGTCCTCGATCGTTCCGCCTCCGAGACGGCGAAAATCGTATTCCAGCGAGCCTCGCCGGGTCAGCCGGCTGACACCCAGGTCGAGACTCAGTCGCCCACGACCAACCTCGACGGCGACGCCGGCGCCGGGCTGGATTGACGCGCCTGTCGGCGTGACGTCGGCACCAGTCACGGCCGGAACCGACGCCAGCATGTTGCCGCCAAGATTGAATTTGAAGGACAGGTCGCCGGCGTGTGCCGTGCCGCAGCACAGTGCCAGCAGAGCGGCGCACGCAAGAGGCCGCTGAAGACGCGCAATGTTCATGTGTGAGAATCCTTTCGTGAATGCACCAGACGTCCAGACAGTGAGCCGTCTGCGGCGCCGACACGGTATCACGGTCTTGCGAGGCAGTCGTGAATTGTGAGGTTATGTGCGTAGGCTCTCATTGAAATCACTATCGTCGTCCGCGGCCATGGCCACGGGGAACCGAGGGCTGACGTTCCGCATTACACTCGCGTCGTATGTTCATTGAGCAGCTGATCGACATCAGCATGGGGCTCGCGTTTATCGTGATTGTCGTGTCGGGCCTCGCGATGGCCGAAGTGGGCGCCTCGGTGGCGGTCCGGGTGCGCGAGCGAAGCGCCGGCGGGCGGAACGCAGACAGCGACGTGATATTCGAGACGGTCATTGCGCCTGTGCTCGGGCTCTTTGCGCTGGTGATGGCCTTCACGCTCGGCAGCGCCTTGCAGTTGAACGATGCCCGGGGCAACGCGCGGGACGAGCAGCGCGAGGTGGTGCGGCAGCTCCAGAGCCTGCAGGTGCTGGTGCCTGCGCATCTGCGCGAGGGCTATCAGACCACGACCGATGCGTACGCGGCAGCTGCCGACCGGTATGCCGCGACGGCTTCAGACTCAGATGCGGCTCACACCACAGTCGCACTCGCCAATCTGAGGGCGTTCGTGGTTGCCGTGGATGGGGCCGGTGCGGTGCGTGGTGCCGATCAGCTCATGGATACGCTGAAGGCGCTGTCGAAAGCCGACCGCGACCTCGTCGTGGCTGCACGCGGGCGGATTCCCGTGACGGTGCTCTCGATGCAGAGCGTGTACTACCTGGTGTCATTCTTCCTAGTGGGCTATATCATGGCTGTCCGCGACCACTATGCACCGTACCGGTGGGGTGTGGCAGGCACGGTGCTGCTGTTCGCGATGGTCCTGATGATTGTGATCAATCTCGGTCGTCCAGGGCTGCGAGGTCTGCTGCTCGACCCGCTGACCTGACGGGGGACGACGCACCCCGCGTCCCCGCTACGACGGCAGTGGATGCCGGGTGAGCGCGCCTTCCAGCGTAACCGTTTCCAGTGCGGCATAGAGCTGCCGCTCGGTGATGGTCAGGGCAAATGCCATCCGACGCTCAAGCCTCGCGGCCAGCGCGTCGACCAGCGACCGGTTGAGGGCATATACCTCGACGGCCTCGGCCCGGTGAATCCGTTGACCGGACCACTGCGGCAGCAGCTGCGTCATGTCGCGGTGGCTGTAGACCACCACCCGGTCGGCCACCTTGCTGGCCCGGTGCAGGCGTGCGGCGTCAGGTGCGCCGATGTCAATCCAGGTCTGCATCCGGCCCGTCAGGTCGCGCACACAGAGGGCGGGCTCGTCAGGCGTTGAAATCCCCCGGGAAAACTCAAGACCCTCGGTGTATTCGCACGCGTAGGCCAGGAGCCGTGTGACCAGATATTCGGGTGACTCGGACGGATGCATGGCCAGGCGCACCTCGAGCGATTCGTACACGTCCCGATCCATATCCGCCAGCTCAATCGCACACACATACATCGTCGAGGTCAGGGCCATGGCGGGCAGTGTACTGTGCGCCTGCGGTCACACACTCCCACGCGCGCCTACCATCCCGTGATGCCCCTACAGAGATGCGCCCGTATCACCCAGCGGTCGTGAGAGGGAGTGCTGCGAGTCGGCTACACTGCGAGACACGCATGACCGACGCGGCACACGACCGGTTCATCACCGCTGACGACGACGGCATGGATGCCGCCCTCGACGAGGCCGCCCGGGCAGCCGCCGCTGGCGAGGTGCCCGTCGGAGCGGTGGTTGTGCTCGACGGACGCATCATCGGCCGCGGCGCCAACTGTCCCATCAGCACACACGACCCGACAGCCCATGCGGAAATTGTCGCCCTGCGCGATGCCGCCCGGCGTCAGCACAACTATCGCCTCACGGGCACGACGCTCTATGTCACCGTCGAGCCGTGCCTGATGTGCGTCGGCGCACTCATTCATGCGCGCGTGGCGCGTGTGGTGTTCGGGGCGACTGAACCCAAGGCGGGTGCGTTGCGGTCGACACAGTGCGCCCACGAGGCGCCGTGGCTCAATCACCGCCTGCTGGTGCAGGCCGGCGTGCGCGAACAAGAGTGCCGCGCGCTGATGCAGGCGTTTTTCCGTGCGCGGCGACAGCGACCGGATGCCCCGCCCGAGTGACCGGCCTCGAGCGACGCCAGTCGGGACGACAGCGCACGCCCGGTGCTATAATTCAGAGCTCCGCGGTGAGGTGGCCGAGTGGTTGAAGGCGCGCGCCTCGAAAGCGTGTATACGGGGAACCGTATCGGGGGTTCGAATCCCTCCCTCACCGCCATCGTCGTTCGAGCATGCCCGACAGCCTGTCGAGCACACGCTCGACTTCGGCCGCGTCGATCACATGTCCCGGGTCTTCGGTGAGCCCTTCGCGCACCTGACGCAGGGTCTCCGCCGGGTCTTCCGACCCTTCCATCACCTGCGCCACCAGGTCGGCGACACGCGGAGGCGCTTCAAGCCACCGTCCGACTTCCTGAGCCATCTGCCGCTGAATCAGGGCGCGGTTGGCCTGCTATGACAGGTCGGTCATCCGCTGCCGCAGCGCGACGATCGCCTGATACCTCTGGGAGGCGCGCGCCGCATAGACGCGCAGCGCCTCCGCCGCCACATCGGCCGCGACCGCGATGCGAGGCGTCAGCCACTCCACCCGTGGAGCGGCGGGACCGTCGCCGCGCAGTACCATCCGGGCGACTGGCACCTGTGCGGTGGCTGGCCCGGCGGCGAGCAGCGACAGGAATTCCGGCAACGTCAGGTCCATGGGTGCCGTGGCCGCAAGCACCACCAGCGCCGGGACAAAGCCCTCAGCCGCGTCCATCAGGGCCGCTTGCCCTGAGGTCACGACACCTACTGTGTGCGTCGCGGGAATGGCTGCGGACAGCGCGTATACAGACCCCGCGGCGTCTCCGACGAGCAGGATGTTGGGCATGCAGAATTGAACTGCGCCCGATTGTCTGAAAAATCAGCGGCCGATGCGCGAGAACTCGAAAAGTTCGTAGGTGACCCAGCCCCGGGTCAGGCAACGCTGCAGCGCGGCCCCGCCCACGAGGTGGGCCACGGGCGTGCGTTCCAGCGGCAGCCAGCCGAACAGGGCCACCCCCGCCGCAATCAGGCGATCACGCGGGCGCCCGAGCCTCAACCATCCGGTAAGTGACCGACGCCCGACCAGGTGGAGGCCGGCGTTCCCGGCCAGAGCTGTCACGGCCTCGGGGGGCAGCAGTGCGTTCAGGTGCCATCCCCGCTCGAACCGTGCGAGGCTGCGCCGGGCGGCCGCTGGGGCCTCGCCGCTTCGGAAATCGTCGCAGAGAAACAGGCGCCCCCCTGGCGTCAGCAGTCGTGCAGCCTCGGCAAAGAACCGGGCCGGCGTGGGGCCATGCACAAACGCTTCGATGGCGATCACGGCATCGGCCGACTGGTCGGGTAGCGGCACGTCGTTGAAGTCACCGCACAGGCACCGCACCGTGTCGGCCAGCCCGTCTTCCTCGCACCGGGCCGTGCCGATGGCGGCCTGCACCGGGCTCAGGGTCACGCCCTTGCCCTCGATGGGCCGGTGCCTCGCCAGATACCGCAGGCTGCCGCCCACACCGCAACCCAGGTCGACGATGTGGGGCCACCAGTCGTGCTGCGCCGGGGCACGCGCGGCGAGCCACTCGAGCAGCCGCCGTTCCGTAAAGTGAAAGGCCTCGTCGGCCGTCTGCGCATCGGGTGCCCACACCGCCCGGTGAATCGCATCGACGGCACCGCCCTCGCCGAGCGACAGAAAGCCCCCGGTCTGTCGGTCGTAGTAGTCGCGAATGTCGTCGGCGGAAAAGGCGGGCACGGCCGACTCAGTCGATCCGGACAGGACCTTCGAATGAGGCACTGGCCACGTGCGATTCGTGGAGGGTGATGCGCAGGGCGTGCAAATCGCGGCCGCCCGGGCCGAGGTCGCCCGCCGCAATCGCGGTCGTCACCTGCCCGAACACCCAGCGCGCGAGAAACTCGGTCGTCGTGTTGCGGCCGTGAAACGCCGGCACCTCATCGAGATTCCGGAAATTGATCTCGCCGAGTATGCGCTTCAGCGTCTCACCGGCGCGGCCGATGTCGACAACGATGCCATCGGCGTCCACGTCGGGGCGCTTGAACTCGACATCGACGACGTAGGTGGCGCCGTGCAGTTGCTGGGCGGGGCCGAAGACCGCGCCCTGAAAACTGTGGGCAATCATCACATGCTCGCGAACCATGACCGTATACATCGAACCTGCTCCCTGCCGTGTCGTGACGGCGTCAGTCGTACCGCACCCGATGACAGAGGGCGCCGGGCGCGGCACTCAGCTGTACGAGTGTATCGGGTAGTGCGTCGAACGGTGATTCGCCGGAGATCAGCACATCGAGGGTGGCATCGGCCAGCAGCGCCAGGGCCAGCGACAGTCGACGGGCATAGCTCCACCGGGTCCGCTGCGCGGGGGCGATCATGCCCACCTGCGACGAGACGAGGCGCAGCCGGCGTGAGTGGAAGGCCTCGCCGAGCGGCACCTCGACGCGGCGTGTGCCGTACCAGCTGGCCTCGACGACCGTGGCCTCGAGTCCGGCGAGCTGCAGTGCCCGGGTCAGACCGGCGGGCGAACCGCTGGCGTGAATGACAAGGTCGGCATCGGGCGTGGCCGACTCGGGGGTGGCGCTCTGCACACCGAGCGCGCGGGCCACGGCGGCGCGTGACGGCAGCGGGTCGATGAGTTCGACCGTGCATCCGGGGATGCGCCCGATGAGATAGGCCACCAGACAGCCGACGACCCCGGCGCCCACCACCGCCACGCGATCGCCCGGGCGCGGGCATGCGTCCCAGACCACGTTGAGGGCCGTTTCCATATTGGCCGTCAGCACGGCTCGCGCCGGAGGCACGGCGTCGGGGATGACGGTGACCGACGACGCGGGGACGACAAAGCGTGTCTGGTGCGGGTGCAGCACGAAGACCGGGCGACCCGCCAACGACGCGGGGCCGACCTCGACGTCGCCGACCGCGATATAGCCGTACTTGACCGGGCCCGGAAAGTTGCCTTGCTGAAACGGGGCGCGCATGCGCTGATATTCGGCGGGAGGCACCTGCCCGGTGAACACGAGAGTCTCGGTACCGCGGCTGATGCCGCTGAAGCGGGTGCGCACGAGCACCTCGTCGGGGCCCGGGGCGGGCAGCGTTTCGTTCTGAAGAGCACCCACGCCGGGGCGCAGCACCCAGAACGCGCGGGCAGTCGGGGACATGCGGTCGTGCGGAACGGGAGCCGTCGACCCGGTCAGACCGACGAGAGGAAGTGACCCATCTTCGTCTTCTTGGTCTTCAGATAGTGATGGGTGTTTGACGTGGCGATGATTTCGTGGGGCAGCCGTTCGTTAACGGCGATGCCCTCGCCGGTGAGGCCTTCGAGCTTCTTGGGGTTGTTGCTCATCAGGCGCACCGACTTGATGCCGAGGTCGCGCAGCATCTCGAGGGCCGGCTCGTAACTGCGCATGTCGGCGGGGAAGCCGAGGCGTTCGTTGGCTTCGACCGTGTCGGCGCCTCCGTCCTGCAGGGCGTAGGCGCGAATCTTGTTGGCCAGACCGATGCCGCGGCCTTCCTGATTGAGATAGATCAGGACGCCACGGCCTTCCTCGGCAATCCGTTCCATGGCGGCGTGCAGCTGCGGTCCGCAGTCGCACCGGGCCGAGTGGAAAATGTCGCCGGTGACGCAGCTCGAGTGCACACGGATGAGCACATCGTCGCCGCTGCTGATGTCGCCCCTGACCAAGGCGACATGGGTTTCGGTGCCGCGGCGGTTTTCGTAGACGTGAATCTCGAACTCGCCGTATTCGGTCGGGAGGCGTGAGGATGCGACTTGTGTGACCGGGTCGCGTTGCAGGGCAGTAGTGGCA
>VFZN01000023.1 GCA_016871195.1 Acidobacteriota bacterium
AGGTCACCGGTTCGATCCCGGTCAGGTCCACCAAACCTTCATTCCCAGTCTCGATTCCCCGCAAGTAGCCGAAGGCCGGTGCGGTTACGGCGGTTCGGACACAGCCGTCTCCGTCGAACGCGATTCCGTCCGGAACGAACAGCTGTTGGAACCGCTGGCGTTGTTCGAGCGACGCCTGCACCCACAGGTCGGTGGCGCGCGGCAGCACCCGTTCCGCGAACGCCAGGATGCCCTCCACGTCGAGTTCGTCCAGCTCCGAGGAGTGACGGTCTACCCGCAGCAGCGTCAGCTCCTGACGCACTTTCTCGGCGTGCCGGTCGTACGTGTCGATGTCGATCGAGCGCTCGAAGAGCAACGACACGTCCAGGCGGTCGAGCTTTTCCTGGATGGCCTTGGCCGCTCGCTCGGCTGTCGCGATCTTTTCGCGGACGGACGCCTTGCGCGCCTTCCACATCTGCAGCACGGATTCCTTGAGAAGGCGCATGGAGCCAGGGGTTGGCTGCAGCAGGGCGAGCTCGTCCGCGAACAGCCCTTCGAGCTTCGCCGTGGTGACATTCACCGCGCGGCAGCCAGGACGGCAGTGGTAGTACGCGCAGTACTCACTGCGCCCCTTCTGGGGAGAATGGCGAAGCGACCATCCGCACACCACGGTGCTGTCCCTGCAGACCGGATTCACGCGCGACTACAGCGAAGGGGCCGCATACCGCAGCTACTTCTCGACCGATCGCACCATGTTCGAGACCCCCGTATCCGATGGCCGTCTCAGGAACAAGGCCGAGGTCGTCGTGCTGCGACCCGGAGCGCTCGACCCGGGGTCGCCCCCAGTCGCCCTCTCCACGGACCTGCTCCGGCGACGTGCCCTCCACACCTTCACCGTCGAAGGGCATCGGCTCGTGGCGCTCACCACCGCCGGCGGAGCCAATCGGGTGTTCCTCAGCGGCGCGCACACGTTTTCGACCGGACGGGATGTCCGCACACTCGTCGACGAACGGGGCCAGGCCTGGACGGTGACTGACGATGCCCTCACCAGCGCTGATGGCGAACGACTGCGCCTCGTCCCGACCCATCGTGCCTTCTGGTTCGGCTGGGTCGCGCAGCATCCCGATACCCTGCTGATGCAGTAGCCACGGGCGGGGGTTCGCGCGTGATCTGTGACGACAGACGCGTCCGAGCGCGACTCGCCGTCGCCTACCTCTGCGGCAGCCGCCCGTATTTGCGCAGGGCTGTCAGTAACCGATCGTGCGGCAACGCGTACACACGCAGGTCGTTTGCCCCGGTCATCGTCTCAGCCGCCAGCAGCGCATTGGTGATCGCGGCTTCGGTGGCCCATGCGGTGGCCTGAAACAGCGGCGTCAATCGGTCGTTGGGCAGCATCTTCACGTCACGCACCGGCACATCGTCATGCCACGCTCGAGGGTTGGCCGTCGAAAACGCGATGAAGATGTCGCCGGAACCGTTGCCACCGAATCCGCCCTGTCGGCCCAGCCCCACCGAGACCCGTGTCACGATGCGCTTGAGCTGATGCGGAAGGACCGGAGCATCGGTTGCCACCACCACGATGATCGAGCCCAGCTCGCGTTCGGCATCCGGGGGAACCGGTGCCGAGGTTCCACATCGGCGACGCGGCGCATCGGCGGGCAGCGGCCGATCGTGGGCGATGCACGCGACCAGATCAGTAATCTCCTCACCCACCGGCGCACCGGCAATGCGCAGATCGCGGCGCACACCGTAGTTGCACTGCACCAGCACCCCGACCGTATAGCCGCCCTGCTCTGCCGTGAGTCGCCGCGAGGCCGTGCCGATGCCGCCCTTGAAGCCGTGACAGATCATGCCCGTGCCCCCACCCACCGATCCTTCCTGCGGCAGCCCGCCGGTCGCAGAGTCGAGCGCGCTGAGGACATGCGCCGGTGTCACATGGAAGCCACTGATGTCGTTCAGGGACCCGTCGTACGTCTCGGCGACGACCGGCAGCCACCACGGCTGCAGGGCCTGCTTCTGTCGCACTTCCCACTGGATGATGGCATCGCGCACGACGCCGACGCTGTGCGTGTTGGTGATGGCGACCGGTCCCTCGAGCAGGCCACTTTCCTGCACCCAGGTCGTGCCCGTCATCTCGCCGTTGCCGTTCAGCGTGAACCAGGCGGCAAACACCGGATCCGGATTGGCCTTGCCGCGCGGGTGTACCACGGTCACCCCAGTCCGCACAGGACCCTGCCCAATCACAAGAGGACCGCTGCCGGCAATCACGGTCGTGTGTCCCACTTCCACGCCGGCCACGTCCGTGATGGCGTTGATCGTCCCGGGCGTCCCGCCAATCGGAATGCCAAGGTCATGCTCACGCGACTTGCGCGGCTGGGCCATCAGCACACACTGCAGCAGCCCGACGACGAATACTGACACCAGCACCTGCTTCATGGCACCCTCCGTGTGTGGGCATACGGTAGCACTGGTCGCCGCGCTTCTGGGCGATACTCTGGAGATGCGGTCAATCGAGCCTCTCTCCTCGAGGGAGGTCATCCTCGAAGCCCGGTCACTCACGCGGGCCTTCGGAGGCATCACGGTGCTCGACGCCTTCAGCTTCCGTCTGCATCGAGGGGAATCGCTGGGGCTCCTCGGTGCCAACGGTGCCGGCAAGACCACAGCCATGAACTGCCTGCTCGGCCTCACCACCCCATCGTCCGGCGACGTGCTCGCCTTCGGCCTGCCGCTGGGATCGCACCGCATCGGTATCCTGCGGCGCACCAACTTTTCCTCGACCTACACCGCGCTGCCCGGCAACCTGCTCGTCGAACAGAACCTGCGCGTGTTTGCCGGCCTCTACGGCGTGCCGGATCCAGCCCGTCGCATCACCGGGCTGCTCGATCTGCTGGAAATCAGCCACCTCCGTCGCCGGGTGACCGGAGAACTGTCGGCCGGCGAGTCCACACGCGTCAGCCTCGCCAAAGCCCTGCTGAACGATCCCGAGTTGCTGATGCTCGACGAACCCACGGCGTCACTCGATCCCGACATCGCCGACAAGGTGCGACGGGTCATCCGCACGGTTCAGCGCGAGCGCCAGGTCGCCATCCTCTACACGTCGCACAACATGCGCGATATCGAGGAGGTGTGCGACCGCGTCATCTTCCTGCACCGGGGACGGGCCGTCTGCGAGGGCGCGCCAGCCGACATCGTCGCACGGTCAAGCCGGCGGTCGCTCGAAGAGGTGTTCATCAGCATCGCCCGTGACGGCAACGTCATCGACGCTTCACCCGAGGTGCCGGCATCATGACCCTGTCCGTGGTCGGTGCCCTCGTGCGACGCCAGCTGTATCTGTATCAGCGCACACCCATGCGCCTGGTCGAACTGATGTTCTGGCCCCTCGTCGATCTGATCATCTGGGGCAATGTGACCGTGTTCATCCAGCGCAACAGCTCCGCTGACTTCGGCGCCTATGTGCTCTTCCTGATCGGCGCGATGATCCTGTGGGACGTGCTCTTCCGTGCACAACAGGGCGTGTCGATTTCGTTTCTCGAAGACGTATGGACGCGCAACCTGCTCAATATCTTCGTCGCCCCGGTCCGCACCATCGAGTATCTCGCCGCCACCTATGCCATCGGTGGCCTGCGCATCATCGCCACGTTCCTGGTCATGAGCGTGGTGTCACGCATCGGCTACGGCTTCAATGTGCTCGCGCTCGACTGGTGGCTGGTGCCGTTCTTTCTCAATCTCATGCTCTTCGGCTGGGCACTCGGCATGGTGTCCACCGCCCTCTTCCTCCGCTGGGGACAGGCGGTCGAGTCACTCGCGTGGGCGGTACCATTCTTCATCCAGCCGTTTGCCGCTGTGTTCTACCGCGTGGAAGACATGCCGTCCTGGATGCAGCCGCTGGCATGGTGCATCCCGGCCACGCCGGTCTTCGAAGGCATGCGCCAGGTGCTGCAGACCGGGCAGGCCTCAGCCAGCCTGCTGGCGCTGGCCTTCGCCCTCAATGCACTCTACCTGTTGATGGCCGGCCTGCTCTTCGCCCGCGTGCTGCACGTCGTGCGCACACGTGGCCTGCTGACCAAGTTCGCGACGCAGTGAGTGTCGCGACGACGACCGCGGCTACGGGGTGCCGTTCGCAGACAGCACGCGATCGATGTTGCGCTGGCTGGTGAAGTAAATATCCGACGCCCCGAGGGAATCCTTGCGCGCACCGCCGAACCACGTCAGCGTCTTTCCGCCGGGCCCCACGGCCGGGCACATGTCGGCGCCGACGGTGTTCACCAGCGGACCGAGGTTGACCGCAGGCCCCCATGTGTTGCGCCCGAGGTGCCTCGAGGCCCAGATGTCCACGCCACCCTTCCCTCCGGGACGCGACGATGAGTAGTACACCCAACGGCCGGCGGGGTCTTCCATGAAATGAAACTCGCTGCCGGCACTGTTGATCTGCGGTCCGGCATTGACGGCCTCGCTCCATCGGCCATCGGCCTGCTGCTCGGAGCACCAGATATCGAAACTGCCGAAGCCCCCCTCGCGCTGCGAGGCAAAGCACAGCGTCCTGCCGTCGCGCAGCAGCATCGGGCAGTGCTCGTTGCCGGCGTCCGTGCTGATGGGCGCCGGCATCAGCTCAGGCGTCGTCCACTGCCCGTTGACTTTGCGCGTGACGAAGATGTCATTGATGTTCATCGGCGACGACGTCGCCAGCCGATCAGATTTGAAGTAAATCGTGTTTCCATCCGGCGTGATCCAGGGTTCGCGATCGTCGCCCTTGCGCAGCGGATCGACATCGGTGGCCGGCGCAGCGTTGACGGGAAGCCCCATATTGACCGGCGTGTTCCATGTGCCCGTCGACGCGTTGAACGTGGCGATATAGAGGTCCTTCGGATCGCCAGGCGCCACCGCGAGATCCTGCCGTGCGGATGTCAGCACCATCGTGCCATCGTCGGCGAATGACAGCTCGCCCTCGTCCCATGCCGTGTTGATGGGTGCACCCATATTGAGCACAGCCTGCGCCGACCAGTCAGGCACAGCGGAGACCGGCTCGGACATCAGGCGCGGCCCTCCCAGTGTCAGCATCGCCGCGGCCACGAGGCCCAGCAGGCCCACCACCAGCACGATGCTGACCACTGCAGATGTTTGCTGTCGACTCACAGGCACCTCCGTACACAGGCCGAATGCGGCGATTCTACAACCGCTCCCCGCGGACGCATCCGAGGGCACCCTGTGCCGAGTGGCGTGCTGGCCCTGCCTCTGGCGTCAGGGCCGTAGTAGACTGCGAGGCCTCAGGAGGCTTCCCATGCGCCGCTGCCTGCTTGTCGTCCTTGCCGGCCTGCTCACGTCCCCGGTGGCTCCGCTGTTTGCGCAGGCACCCGTTCCCTCGTCAGCAGCAGCGCCGGTGCCGGCTCCTGCCGGGCTCGCGCCTGCACCTGTCGACTACGCGCAGGACGCCAGCTGGCTCTGCCGGCCGGGCCGTCAGGATGCGTGCGCCATCGACCTCACCACGACCCTTGTGGCCGCCGACGGCACGCTGACCCGCGAGCCGTGGGCAGCCAACCCGCGCGCCCCCATCGACTGCTTCTACGTGTATCCCACAGTCTCCACCGATCCCGGCACCTTCAGTGACATGACGGCCGACGCGGCGGAGCGCACGGTGGTCGCCCAGCAGTTCGCGCGCTTCGCCTCGGTCTGCCGTCCCTTTGCGCCGCTGTATCGCCAAGTCACGCTGGCCGGCCTTCGCCAGCGCATGGCCTCGGGCGGTGTCAACCTCGGGAGTGGCACCGAGTACGACGATGTGCGGGCGGCGTGGCAGAGCTATCTGGCCCGGGACAACGCGGGCCGCGGAGTGGTGCTGATCGGGCACTCGCAAGGGGCCTATGTGCTGATGCAATTGCTGCGGAAGGACATCGAGGGCACGCCTGTCCAGCGGCAGCTGGTGTCAGCCATCCTGATGGGCACGACCGTCAGCGTGCCGCCTGGCGCTCGCAGCGGCGGCACGTTCAAGGCGCTGGCCGGCTGCCAGTCGGCGCGCGATGTCGGCTGCATCATTTCGTTCTCAACCTATCGTGCGGCGACGCCTCCCCCTCCGACGGCACTGTTCGGACGCCATGGCGGGGGGCAGGAGGCCCTGTGCACCAATCCCGTCACCTTCACGGATGCGCCCGGCGACCTGCGGCCCTACCTCTCGGCGGGCGGCCAGACGATCACCTCCCGGCAGGCCCAGGCCCCCTGGGTGACAGGGGCCAGTGTCGAGACGCCGTTTGTCAGCGTGCCCGGTCTCATCTCGGCACGCTGCGCCCGCAACGAGCACGCCACCTACCTCGAGATCACGGTCAGGGGGAATCCCGCCGACCCCCGCGTCGATGAGATCGCTGGAGATCTCGGTCCTCCCGGGAAGCCGAACACGAGCTGGGGCCTGCATCTGGTCGACGTGAATCTCACCATGGGCAACCTGCTCGACATCGTCGGCCAGCAGGCGCAGACCTGGGCCACCCGGCGTCCTTGACATCCACCTGACCCGATGCCAGCATTCGCCCCGGAGGAACTCCCGTCATGCGCTCCGCTCTCGGTGGTCTGATTGCCGGCATGCTCTCCGGCGCTGTCCTGATGTCACTGGGCATCGGCGCCGAGCCAGGCCTGGCACAGCAGAGTGCGGCCACGGCCATCCCGCGCACCGCAGCCGGCCGTCCCGACCTCAACGGCCTCTGGCAGGCCCTGAATACGGCCAACTACGACATCCAGGCCCATACCGCCCGGCCCGCGATGGCGATGCGGCCGGGCCCGGTCGTACCGATTCCTGCCCGTGACGTCATTGCCCTTGGCGCCATCGGTGCGGTGCCATCGGGCACGGGCGTCGTCGTGGGCGACGAATTACCGTACCTGCCTGAGGCACTGGCGCAAAAAAAGAAGAACCAGGAAAGCTGGCTGACGCTCGATCCCGAAATCAAGTGTTACCTGCCGGGCGTACCCCGCGCCAACTACATGCCGTTCCCCTTCCAGATCTTCCAGAGCGATACCGCGTTCTTCATGGCCTACGAGTACGCCGGCGCCGTCCGCAATGTGTTCCTCAGCAACCCGGGACCCGCGCCAGTGGACTCGTGGATGGGCCAGTCGTGGGGACGCTGGGACGGCGATACGTTCGTCGTGGAATCCAGCGGATTCAACGACCAGACCTGGTTTGATCGGTCAGGCAACCATCACAGCGAGCAGATGACGGTCGTCGAACGCTACACGATGACCGATCGCGACCATATCCAGTACGAGGCCACCATCACCGACCCCAAGGTGTTCTCGCGTCCCTGGACCATGCGCATGCCACTCTATCGGCATGTGAATGCCGAGGCGCGACTGGGGCAGTTCAAGTGCGTCGAGTTTGTGGAAGAGCTGATGTTCGGGCAATACCGCAAGGTCCCGGCCAGGTAACCTGAGGGAGACTCACGATGCTGCACCGATGTACCCGCGCCATTCGAGCCCTGCTGGTGGTGCTGGCCACGGGATGGGCCTTGACCCCGGCCTCCGGCCAGGCGCCGTCGCCGGGCACAGCGGCCACGACGCTGCCTCGCACGGCCGACGGTCGCCCCGACCTGCAGGGCACCTGGAGCAATGCCACCATCACGCCGATTGATCGTCCCGAGGGAGCACCGCCCGTCTATACCGAGGCGCAGGCCCGTCGCCTCGAGCGAGGCTACGCCGACCGTGTCGAGCGTCTCGCCCAGCCCAGCGATCCGAACCGCACCGCTCCGCCGCAGGGCGGAGACGGGTCGACGGGTGCGGCCGGCAACGTCGGGGGCTACAACAACTTCTGGGTCGATCCAGGCGATCGCGTCGCAGTGGTGAATGGACAGTACCGCACGTCGCTGATCGTGGACCCGCCGAACGGCCGCGTGCCCGCCTTGACGGACGCAGGCCGACGGAAAGCGGCGGCACGCGCCGAGCAGTTCAGAACGCGCGGCGGTGAATACGATCACCCCGAGTTCAGGCCCCTCGCCGAGCGGTGCCTCATGTCCTTCGGCTCAAACGCCGGTCCGCCGATGCTGCCGAACTACTTCTACAACAACAACTACCAGATCGTGCAGACAAAGGACCACGTGATGATCCTCGCCGAAATGGTTCACGACGTGCGCATCATCCGCATGAACGCCACGGCGCATCCGCCGGCGCACATCCGGCCATGGATGGGCGACTCGATTGGCCGGTGGGAGGGAGACACGCTGGTCGTCGAGACGACCAACTTCCATCCGCTGCAGGTCTTCCGCGGGGCCTCGGATACACTGAAAGTCATCGAACGGTTCACCCGCGTGGATGCCGACACGATTGTCTATCGCTTCACCATCGACGACCTCGATACCTGGGTCGCTCCGTGGGGTGGCGAGGTGCCGTTCAGGCGGACCGACGAACAGGTCTTCGAATATGCCTGCCACGAGGGCAACTATGCCCTCGCCAACATCCTGAGCGGCGCCCGTGCACAGGAGCGTGAGGCGGCAACGAAGAAGCAGAACAGGTAACCCGGGATCACGAGGAGTCAGCGATGCGACGAACGATGCTGCTGGTGTGTGCGGGAGTGCTGGCGGTGGCCGGCGTCCGCGTGGCGGCCCATCATGCCTTCGGCGCCGAGTTCGACCCCAACGCGCCTGTGCGGCTGCAGGGGAAGATCGTCCGGCTCGAGTGGGTCAATCCGCACACGTGGATTCACATGGAGATCACCAAGGGCGACGCGAAGGAAGTGTGGGCGGTTGAGGGCGGCACGCCGAACACGCTGCTGCGCCGCGGCCTGACCCGTGACACGCTCACCATCGGCACCGAAATCATTGTCGACGGCTACCAGACGAAGGATCACTCGCTGAAGCGCGCCAACGGTCGGGATGTGACCTTCACCGACGGACGCAAGATCTTCATGGGTTCATCCGGCACCGGTGCGCCGAGAGACGGGCGTGATCCGACGGAAACCACAAAGAAGCCCGGCGGACGCTGACCGCTGTCCGGCCGCTCACGCGCCCGCACGGGAGTCCCGCTCGGCCGTCATCGACGACCGCTGACGGGGTGCCCCGCGGTGTGGCGTGATCCCGTGCCGGCAGACGGCCCTACGAGAACCCGATCCAGCGCCCGGCAGCCGCGACGGTGAACCAGAGCCCCAGTGACGCAACGGCCGTCAGAGTGCGCTGGCGATCGTTGACCGTGGCGGGGTCTGCACCTGTGACCCTGCGCCTCACCGTCAGGGCGAAGGCTATCGCTGGCAGCAGCGTAAGGATCTTCACCCAGAACGACGGGCTGTAATAGCACTTGATGGCTTCCGACAGGAACAGCGGAATCCCCGTGGCCAGCATGATGATGAGTCCGGTCGTCAGCAGCCGGTGTCCGGCGTCTGCCACCTGGGCGATGGGCTGCTCGCGCAACCCGACACCCAGCAGGCGGAGATCGACCATCAGGACCGATCCTCCCAGCATCACAAGGCCGAGCAGATGCACGCACTCAATCGCGGGAAACAGCCAGAGCGACGTGCGAATCGTCTCGCCGAGCACCGTGGCTTCACACCATTCAAAGAACGTCAGGAGCATGTCACGGCACCACGCAGCCTGCCGCCCAGTTGACGAACGCCGACTGGGGCTGGATGTCACAGTCGAACCAGTTGTAGGCGACCAGTCGCCCGGTGACAATCACACCGGTCCAGAGCAGCAGCGACGCCCAGCCGGCCATGCGCGCCGCCCTCGGCAGTTCCGCCGCATGTCCCCACTCGTGCACACGACGGTAGATGCCGTTATGGAACAACCACACATTGAGGCCGGCCAGCACCATCAGCAACATCTTGGTCCGGAAGAAGATGTTCTGGTAGTTGCGCACCGGCGACGCATAGAACAGCAGCAGCCCCGTGGCGACCATCAGTACGAAGCCCAGCCGGGTCAGGGGCAGCAGGCGCGCCATCACCGTGGCCGTCGGCATCGAGGTCAGGGCGCGACCGGTCAGCCGCAGATCGAACAGCATGGCCGTGCCGGCAAACAGCGCCAGCGTCAGCACGTGGGTCGATTCGATCAGCGGCCAGACCCAGAGTGACTCGTGAAGCGCCACGCTCCACGGGGTCTCGGCCATCCGTTGGAAGATCGTCAGCAGCACAGGCAACCTCTACGGCGTTGTCGGCGTCGTCAGGTCGACGTTGTACTGGTTGTGGCATGCGGTGCACGCCAGGTACACATCGCTGCCAGCCGTGAACAGCGTCTCGGCATCACGGGCTTCGGCCGCACGTGCCGCCTTCAGGCTGATGTCCGAGAACTCCTGCGCAAAGCGCATCCAGTCACCGGTGTCCTTCGGCCGATTACCGATCATCAGCGAATTGGCTGACTCGGTCAGCACCCACGCCGCCTGCGACACACGCGCCCACTCCTCGTCGGTGCGGGGACGGATCTCCTCGGTGCCGTCCGCCGTGTAGATGGTACCGACCGACTCCCACACCACATCGGCCGCAGGGTCGACGACGGAGGCCATCAGCTGCTTCAGATCGGCATGCAGACGCAGCGGTGGTGGCGCCGGGCCTGCGCACGAATTCAGCATGGCCACCGCAACCACGGTCAGGCCGCAGCGGAGGGCACGAGTCGAAAGAGGCATCACGGGGTGCATGGTAATCGACCTCCCTACCGACAGCATCACTTATCGAGGGCGTAGGCGACCAGCTCGGCGGTGGCACCAAGCCCGGTGGCCACCACGAGGAATTGGGTGCCCTGGTGGAGATATGTCATGGGAGACGCCACCGGACGCCCCGACGGCACGGTGTCCCACACGCGCGCGCCTGTCGCCTTGTCAAACGCCACGAGCGACGGCGGCTCGGGCGGCAGGGGTGCACTGAGAGGTTCGTTGCCGACGGGCACCTGCCGCACTGCACCCAGGCCACCCTGACCCATGGCCACAAACAGCAGGCTGCGCGTCACGAGCGGGGCCCCACGCAGACCCGACCCGAGGGGAGGCAGGTTGAGCGCCGCCAGTCGCGAATGCGCCCGTGGTCCGTCACCGAGCGGCGACATCCACCGAATCTCGCCACGCGTCAGATCGATGGCGGTCACCCGGCTGTAGGGAGGTTTCACGACCGGCAGCCCGTCAATCAGCGGGAGCGTCGTAATGCCTCCCCTCCGGAACAGCAGGTTGCCGGTCTCGGGGTCAGGCTTCACCAATTGCAGCACGCTGGGCACCGTGATTGACGGCACATACAGCACGCCCGTCTCCGGGTCCGCTGCGGCGCCGCCCCAGTTGGCGCCTCCGACCCAGCCCGGCACCGCGATGGTGCCGCGTTCGCTGGGTGGCGTGAACAACGGCCCGCGCTCGAACTCACCCACAACCGCCTTCGCCTGCGCCCTCAGCTCCGGCGTGAAGTCGATCAGGTCATCGTCGGTCAGGCTCTGGCGTTCGAATGCCGGGGGCCGCGTCGGAAACGGCTGCGTCGGCGACGTCCGCTCGCCCGCGACAGACGAGGCAGGAACGGGACGCTCGACGATGGGCCAGATTGGCGTGCCGGTCGTCCGATCGAACACATAGGTGAAGCCCTGCTTGCTCACCTGCGCAACCGCCTGCACCGGTCGTCCGTCGACGCGAATATCCACGAGCACGGGGGCGGCCGGCGGGTCGTAGTCCCATACCCCGTGGTGCACCATCTGGAAGTGCCACACGCGCTCGCCGGTGCGGGCATCGAGGGCCACGAGGCTTTCGGCGAAGAGGTTGTCGCCGGGACGATGGCCGCCATAGAAATCGTTCGTCGCCGTGCCGAAGGGCAGGTAGACGAGGCCAAGGTCTTCGTCGGCCGACATGTTCGTCCAGACATTGGTGCTGCCGGTGTAGCTGGCGGCATCTCCCTGCCAGGTGTCGTGGCCGAATTCCCCCCGCTGCGGAATGGCATGCCGCGTCCAGAGCTTCCGCCCGGTCCGCAGGTCATAGCCCGACACATCGCCGCGCGGCCACTCCTTGTGCGTGGGCCCGTCGTGAATGCTGGCCCCCACAATGATCACGCCCCGACACACCACGGGAGCGGCCGAGACCGCATAGTTCGTCGCCCGGACCGCGTGGGCCACACCCGCCATCAGATCAATGCGACCGCTCTCGCCGAAGCGCGGGTCAGGCCGGCCGGTGGCGGCATCGATCGAGAGCAGGTAGGCATCGCCGGTGCCCAGCAGCAGCCGAGCCTCGTCGCCGACGCGCGCGAACGCCAACCCCCGATGGACAAACCCGAGGTTGCCAGGGCGCCCGGTTTTCCAGCTTTCGGGATCAAACACCCAGCGCTGCTGACCGGTACCGGGGTCGAGCGCCGCCACCTGGCCGAGCGACGTCACCGTGTAGAGTGTGCCGCCGACCATCAGGGGCGTGTCCTGGTACATGCCGGGACGCACCAGCGGCTGAGCGCTCACCACCGCATTGTCGGGCGATGACCAGCGCCAGGCCACGCGCAGGCGCGCGACGTTCCCGGCGGTGATCTGCGCGAGCGGCGAATACTTCTGACTGGACGCGGTTCCCGCGTAGTGGGTCCACTCGGTCGATGACGAAGGAGGGCCCTGGGCGCGGGCGGTCAGGACGACCACACCTGCGAGCAGACCCGCCAAGACCAGCCTCGGTGCGCGCATGGCGTCTACTGCCCTGCCGCCTTGTCCATCAGCCACATCGGCATCAGCCCGGTATTCAGGAACGGGTTCAGGGCGACGTTGGGCCCGGTCAGTGTCTTCTCGAGTTCCGGGTGATCGCCGAGCGCCGCCCAGTCCACCGCCGCGGCGCCCTGCGCATCCTTCTGTGCGATGGACGCGCCACGCGACACCAGCACCGAGATGACGCGCGCGTGCCCGAAGTACGCCGCGCACATGAGCGCCGTGATGCGCTGGGCCGGCGTGGACGCATCGGGAGCAGCGCCCTTGTCGAGCAGGGCTGTGACCTGCGCGGCATCCCCGCGTGCCGCCGCGCGCATGAGCGGCGTCAGGCCATCGGGATCCTGTGTAGCACCGGCAAGCACTGCGACCGCAAGGACAACGGTGGCGGCATACATGGGCGTCCCTCCTGTGCGCGTCAGTATACGCGTGCCAGGCGCGGGTCACCACCCGCGTTACCTGCTGCCCCGGCGGGAGGCACGGGCCAACTCAGGTCAGCACGCATGGCGACGCTCCCTCGGGCTACCCGGCACCTCTGCTGCCATGTCGCAAGCTCTATTTATGCATGCGTAAGCATGATGTCACTGATCAATTGCATCTCCTGCAACGTTAATTTCTCTTTCGCTGATTTCTTGCCAGGGTGATTCCAGCCGAGCGCGCCACCTGCCGTGCGGCCTGCATGGTCAGGCCGCGCAACCACTGATTCTCCGGCTCGTTGTCGAGACGTGGATGCCAGAGCAGATGCACGCCGTACTTCGGCAGGTGCAGCGGCGGCTCACGCAGTACCAGGGGCAGGAGGCCGACATCGCCCGGGCGGCACTCTCCGAGACGGTCAGCAGCTGATCACTTGAGGCCGTCAATTGCAGCGCCGTCGCGAAGTAGGGCACGGTCTGCCTGATGCGGCGCTCTTGCCCTCGCGATGCCAGCAGCACATCAACCTGACTGGGATGCGGCAGCGACGCCACCACGACATGGTCAGCCGCGAGGTACCGCGCCAGCGTCAGCCGCCGGCGCGCCAACGAATGTCCCCGCCGCATCACACAGACGACGCGCTCGTGGAATAGCAGTTGCCGGCGGAATTCCGACGGAAAAGTGCCAGGCAGGCAGATTGACAAGTCGGCGGTACCGTCGCGCAACGGCGTCCAGTCATTCGCCTCGCTCGGCAGCACGCGCAGCGAAACCTGAGGCGCCACAGTGGTGAGCAGGCGATCGAGGGCCGGCCCCAGCACCAGCAGGGCATGATCGGTGGCACACAGCGTGAACGTCCGCGTCAGCGTCCGTGGATCGAGCGGCGCCTGCGGCGACAGCACGCGGGTGGCATCCTTGACGAGGGTGTGAATCAGTGGCCGGAGCACCTCGGCACGCGGCGTCAACCGCATCGACCGCCCCGATCGCACGAGCAGGGGATCCCCCAGCCGAACGCGAATCCTGGCGAGCGCATGGCTCGTGGCAGGCGTGCTCAGGCCCAGGCGTTTTGCCGCGCGCGTGACATTACCTTCCTGAAGCAGCGCATCTATCGTATTCAGCAATGCAAAGTCTTTGGATTCCATGTGATGCAACTGTGTAACGACTCCCCGGGCATCGTCAGCTGGGAGTGCCGATGCCCGGGGTGAGCGGCAGAGATGCTACTGGAGCGAAAACCGGACCGTGACCGTCATGACGACCGGAACCGGTACGCCGTTCAGGAGGGTCGGGGTGTAGCGCCATTGACGGACCGCCTCAATGGCGGCCGCATCCAGCAGGGGTACCGAGCGCAGCACGCGCGCTCAACCCGAGTGAACCGTGCGGAACGTTGGAAAATCGACCGGTGCGATGACGTTGTTGAAGGCTTAGACCCCGGAGAGCGACAGGAGTTCCGGAGCCGGCGGGGCCGTCGCGCGCAGCGGTGGTCCCGCCAGGGATCGCCACTCCCGACGGAGGGATGACTGTGTGTGGATTGCTCGGGAAGGCCGGCCCGGGCGACCGTGTGCAGAAGGTCGCCCGGATCCGAATGCAGGCCGACGGGTCCGTCAGTCCTTCTTGCGCAAGTGGCCGTAGAGCAGCTCTTCCGAGAACTCCACGCACTTGTATTCCATCAGCTGCATGTGCGGCTCGCGACGCCGGTACAGCGGCAGCTTGATCGTCCAGGGCTTCGAGAACACCGCCGGGTCTTCAATGGTGGCTTCGTAGTCCAGCGTGTTGGCGTCTATCGCCGTGTAGCGCTCTGTCACCTTCAGGGCGTCGCTGTGCCAGTTGCCCGACCGGTCAAACCACGTATCGGCCACGTGATCGGTCACGTCGATGACCAGTGTCTCGCCTTCCCAGCGTCCGATCGACCAGCCCATCCACGCGGAGGCCGGGCTCTTCTCCTGGCTGTTCATGCGGACCACTCTGCTGGCGCTGGCAAATTCGTACGTGAAGAGGACGTTGTCCTTCGACTGCACGATCTGGAAGGGATACGGCATATAGGTCGCGCGCGGAATCCCGGGCATATAGCACTTGACCTCAGGATCGAGCGTCGTCCAGTTGCTGCGGTTCTGGTTGCGCTTCTCCAGTGCGGCCGGCAGATACGGAATGTCATCGCCGACGACCACGCCCAGCCCCGGCGGGACGGAAAAGGCCGCCCCCAGCGACGCCAGCGGTCCCATCCGCGCCTCGTGGGGCTCCACATCCCAGTAGGCCGTGCTGTTGGCCTGCCAGATGCCGCTGAGGTCGGGCGTGCCATCCGGCGTGCGCGGTGCACGGTAGCCGGCAGGGGTTGACTGCACACCGGCGCTGCAGGAACCCAGCGCCATCGCCGCAAGGAGAACACCCGCCAGTCGACGATGCATCACTGGTTCCCCTTCGGCCGGGGACGTTCGTTCGGATCACGGCCATCCCGCGGCGCGCCGGTGCCCGAGGAGCCCATGAACAGTGTGCGACCATCCGGGAACGTGATGTCCCGGCCGTTGGCGCGGAGCCGACCATCCTTGGCCTTATAGCCCGCCACCACAATGACGGTGCCGACCTTGACAGAGTCACGTGTGACGCCGTTGCGCTGGAGCGTGTTGGGCGTGCCGCCTTCCACCATCCACGTTTCGACCTTCCCGTTGGCCAGCTTGTTTTCCATGTGGATCCACGCGTGCGGATTGATCCACTCGACCCGAGTCACCGGCCCCCGCAGGGTCACCGGCGCATTGGCATCAAACTCCGAGGAGAACGCGTGATGAGCGAGCACCGGCACCGCCCCCGCCGCTGCGATTGCAATTCCAAGGACCCAGGACCTGTTGAGCATAGCGCGGAGAATACCCTAGGTCCCGCATCCGATGGCGAGGTTTGTGCTCATCGTACGACGAAACCGGATAGAATCCCCGGCATGAAGATTCAGACAGTTCTCGTTGCCCTGTCGCTCGCCTGTACAGCAGTCTTCATTTCGCTGGCGGCCCAAACCCCTCCCGCGCCTGCGCTCTACGGTGCCGACCCGGCCTACAAGGTGCCGCGGCTGCCGAGCGGCCAGCCTGATCTGCAGGGCGTCTGGGCGAACAACAGCGTGACCCCGATGATCCGCCCGCGGCAGTGGAAGGACAAGGCCACCATCTCCGACGCCGAGCTGAAGGCCCTGCAGCAATATGCCACCAAGGCCGTCGATCAAGGTGGCGATGCGATCTTCGGCAATCTCCTCCAGCAGTTGCTTGATGCGATGGAGAAGGACGGCTACGCACAGCAGTCGTACGACCCGACGACGGGTAACTACAACCAGTTCTGGATGGCTGACCGCGAGTGGGATCACCGCACGTCCCTCATCATCGATCCCCCCAACGGCCAGTTCCCTGCACTGACGCCCGAGGCGGAAGCCCGTCGCGCGGCTGCCGCAGCGGCTCCGCGGACACGGGGACCTGCCGACGGCCCGGAAGATCGTCCACTCTCGGAGCGCTGCATTTCCTACGGGGCGCCACGCACCGGCGCGAACTACAACAGTTATACCCAGATCGTCCAGTCACCCGACACGGTCGCCCTCCTGCAGGAGATGATCCACGATGCCAGGGTGGTGCCCCTCAGCAACAAGCCGCACCTGCCCAGGAAGGTGAGGCAGCTGCACGGCGACCCTCGGGGTCGGTGGGAGGGTGACACTCTGGTGGTTGAGACCACCAATTACCTCAACGGCGTCATGGGCTCGACACGCGACGTGACGATCACCGAACGCTACACCCGAGTCGCCGCCGACTTCATCAACTGGCAGATCACCGTTGAAGACCCGGCCACATGGACGGCCCCTTACACGTTCATGATTCGCCTGAAGAAGGCCGCCGAAGGACAGCACGTCTACGAATACGCCTGCCACGAAGGGAACTACGGCATGGAAGGCATCCTGTCCGGAGCCCGAGCAGAAGAGGCCAAGGCGAAGGGCCGCAGGCAGTAGTCGCCCGCACATGACCGCCGGGGCGAGCCCCACGCCCCGGCCGTCCCGTCACGTCGGCGTCTCGGTGCCGACCCTCTTGGACACCTGGGGCCTCGTAGCGGGTTGTGACCCCGTTGCCAAGTGGTGTACAACCCTTCGGCATATGGTGCGGTCTCTCAGGCTCGCCGGCCTGGTCAGCCTCGTTGTGACAGTCTCAGCCGGCGTCGACGCCCAGCGTGGGTCCGCGCGTCCGCTCGAGGCCGCACTCTCGGCCTTCTGGGCCGCCGACTCTCCCGACGCCGCAGCAGCGACAACCCCCGCCATCGAAGCGGCTGGCGCCGACTTTGACGAGGTCTATCGACGGCTCCGCGAAGGTCGGCGTTTTGCCGCCGCCGTGGCGACCGGCATCGTCCGCGGCGAACGCCGCGTCGGCGACGTCGCGTTTCCATACACGCTCGATGTGCCGGCCACGTATGATCCTGCCCGGCACTATCCGGTGCGGGTCCAGTTGCACGGCGGGGTCGGTCGACCCGATCCGACGGTGCGGGGAGACGGTTCCGTCGGCGCCCTCGCGGGCCGCGAACAGATCTACGTGCTGCCACTGGCCTGGCAGGGCCACGAGTGGTGGACCCGCGGTCAGGAAGACAACCTGAGTGCGCTGCTCGATCAGGTCAAGCGGACCTACAACATCGACGAGAACCGCGTCGTGCTCGCCGGCATTTCCGACGGCGCGACGGCGGCCTACTATCTGGCGGCCCGCCAGACGACGCCGTATGCGGGCATAGTGCCGCTCAACGGATTTGTGCTGGTGCTCAGGAACCGCGATGTGCGCCTGAGCGGGCCGATGTTCCTGCACAACCTGATGAACAAGCCGATGCTGGTCGTCAACGGCGGGCAAGATCCGCTGTATCCAGCCGAGCGGGTCACGCCCCTCATGCGGCACTTCACTGCGACGGGCCTCGACCTCGACTATGTGGTCATGCCCGAGGGAGGCCACAACACCTCATGGTGGCCCGAGCTGAAACCGCGCATCGAGGCGTTCCTGCAGGCGCGACCACGCCAGCCGCACCCGGCACGCCTCACGTGGCAGTCAGATGGCACGGCGGCCGCAGCGCGCGCCCACTGGCTGGTCATCGACACGCTGGCCCCGCAGGGGGCCGCCCCTGCACTGCCCGACCTGAACGAGCGCCCAGCCGGCTCTGAAACAAATATCGGGCTGCGGTCGGATGGCATGACCATCACCGGCGTCGAGGCCGGCTCGACCGCCGCCATCATGGGCCTGCAACCCGGTGACACGGTCACCGCCGTCAATGGCCGCGAACTGCCGGCGGGCGTCAGCCTGAACGACTATCTGGCCATCTTCGACGTCGGTGACGTGCTGACACTCACCCTGCAGCGGGCTGGTGCAGCCCGCGAGGTGGAAGGCAACTATCTGCCGCAGACACGCCCGCGCATCACGCCTGTCTTCAGTCTGCCGCCCCAGCATGGCCGCGTGGACGCCGTTCGGGAGGGCAACACCATCACCCTGACCACCCGGGGGGTGAAACAGGCCACATTGCTGCTGTCGCCCGACGCCATCGACTTCAGCAAGCCGGTCTCGGTGCTGGCCAACGGGAAAAGCGTCTTTCAGGGCCGGGTCCGCAAAGACCTCAGAACGCTGCTGACATGGGCCGCGCGTGACAACGACCGCACTATGCTCTACGGGGCCACTCTGCAGGTCACCATCCCGTGATCCGTCACCGTGTGTCTACATCAGAGCCCTGGCACCACCTGCATCTGACTGCATGAGGCCGCTGGTGTAGTTACACCGGTCACTGATGCCTGATACAGCGTCTCTGCCAGAATCGCGTAGCCGGCATCGCTCGGATGAAACCCGTCGGCTGACAGGTTGACGCGGTCGTACACACGGGGGTCGCACATGAGATCGATCACCGGAATGCCCTGCGACGCCATCCGGTTGATCACCTGGGTCGTCATTCCGACCGCCGCCCGCTGCAGGCTCCGCTGACGCAGGGATGGATACGCCGAGGCATAGGGCAAGCCCGCCAGGTTCGGCAGGTTCACCACGAGCAGTCGGGCACCCGGCGCACGCGACCGGATGCCATCAATCAGCGCCTGAAACCCCGCCCCGAAGATGGCCACTTGAGAGTCCACATATGTAGACACATTTGATCCGGCCAGCCCGGCATTCACCGCAGCCGCGATAGCGTTGGCATCGTTACCCCCGGTGAAGACGGTGACCAGAGTTGACGAGGTCGGCACCAGCGGCAGGCTGGTGCGGACCATGTCAGCCGGGGCGCCCCCGCCAACTGCGGCCGACAGGGCCAGCATCTCGGCATTCACCACCGCACCCGGTATGCCGAGATTCGTCAGCGTCACCACCGCACCTGACTGGCCCAGCCGTCTGGCCAGCACCGGGACGTATCCCGTCCCTGTCGGGCACGGCACGAGCGGCGCGCATGGAACGCTGGCCCCGACCCCCACGGCATCACTCGCACCGACCGCCGTATAGGACACCGGCGCCGCTGTGACCGGAGTGGGCGCTGTCGGCGATGCCGCGCTTCCGCTTCCGGCCCCGCTGCCGCCACACCCTGTCACCATCAGCAGCAGCATCAGGCTGCACACGCGCATCGCCATCATGTCTCGCATCACCACTCCAGGGCAGGGTGGCTGAGGCCACTCCGACGTCACTCAAGCGTATGCGCACCGGCGCCAACAGTGATAGCGTCGTTGCAGCCATGACACAGCCTGCCTGGGACAACGGCGACTGGAATGCCCTGCCCCCGCTGAACCACGACGTGACGGCTGACGTCTGCGTGGTCGGTCTCGGGGGTTCGGGTCTCGCCGCCATTGACGAGGCACTCGGGCTGGGGTTGTCGGTCGTTGGCCTCGACGCTGGTCAGGTCGCCGGCCAGGCCGCCGGTCGGAACGGCGGCTTTCTGCTGGGCGGCACCGCGCGGTTTCACCACGACACTGCGGCGCGCTATGGCCGTGACTGGGCGCGCGCATTCCATCAGCTCACACTGGATGAACTCAGCCGCATGCTGGTTGACACCCCGGACGCCGTGCGCCGCACCGGGTCGCTGCGCATTGCCTCGGCTGATGACGAATGGGATGACTGCCAGCGCCAGCACGACGCCATGCAGGCAGATCAGTTGAACGTGTCGTACTACAGCGGCCCGGAGGGGCGGGGCCTGCTCTTTCCCGATGACGGGGTCTGCAATCCGCTCCAGCGGTGCCGTGCGCTGGCCCGCCGGGTGATGGCCCGCGGGGCGCGTCTCTTCGAGCAGTCAGCCGTCACCGCCCTCGAGTCAGGGTATGCACACACACGGCTAGGTACCGTGCGAAGCCCGCAGATCGTGGTGGCGCTCGATGGTCGCCTCGGTGAGCTGTGTCCGTCACTGGCGCCACAGCTGTCGTCCATTCGACTCCAGATGGTCGCGACCGCACCGCTGCCGGCCATCAGGTTCACGCGACCCGTCTATGCGCGGTGGGGCTACGACTACTGGCAGCAGTTGCCCGACGGGCGACTCGCGCTCGGCGGGTGCCGCGACTATTCAGCAGACACCGAGCGCACCACTGACGCATCACCGGGCGGCGCGGTGCAGCAGCATCTCGAACGGCTGCTGCGCGACACGCTGCGCATCGACGCGCCCATCACCCATCGCTGGGCGGCCGTGGTCAGTTACACCGCATCAGCACTGCCGGTCTTCGCCTCGCCGCACCCTGGCATCTGGGCTGTCGGGGGCTACAACGGCACCGGCAACCTGATGGGCGCCCTCTACGGACGCGCTGCGGTGCGACGGGCCGCTGGCCTGCCGACAGTGCTCGATCCGCTGCTGCCTGCCTGACCCGCGGGCACGAACGGCTCCGACGCAGGCGCGGCCTCTGATGCCGACGCGCTTCGCCCGCTCGCTGCCCATGTCACCGTTCCGTCCGGACGCACGACCGCACCGGACCTCCAGACGACAGACGCGTGCACGGTATCATCACGCTGGAGGCCCTCCCGTGGCACAACGCAACCTGCTTGGCAACCCTCTCGAAATCTGCTCGATCGCACCAATGACCGGGTTCTATCGCGATGGCTACGCGCGAACCGGCCCGGGAGATATCGGCTCGCACACGGTCTGCGCGGTGCTGACGTCCGAGTTCCTCGAACATCAGCGCTCATGCGGGAACGATCTGGTGACGCCACGACCGGCACTGGGCTTCCCGGGACTCAAGCCAGGCGACCGCTGGGCCGTCTGCGCCAGCCGCTGGCAGCAGTCGTTCAATGCCGGCGTGGCGTGCGGCGTGGTCCTGGCCGCCACAAACGAAGCAGCCCTCCGCCTGGCCGACGGCACCGCCCTGCGGTTCTGTGCGGTCGACGCGCCTCACGATGAAGACACATCGGTGATGTAGCCGCCTGCCACCCGCGGCACCCCGGCTGCTGTGCGGAACGCCGAGGCAAGACGAGGCGTCCGGAGGCCAGGGCACCCCGGCACCGCGACGCGCTGGCCCTCACCGTCTGGCGTACGTGCGCCGTCAGCCTTGGTGCGAGCCTGGCGCCGACGCGAGTCCGCCCTCCAGCCACTCGGCGGCGAGGTCGGCCGCCAGACGGAACTGCCGGGCGGGGTCAACGGCGTACCACTGACGGAAGTACTCGAGTCCTGCACGGTGTGCCTCTTCCGTGAAGGCCTGCAGCCCGTCGGTCACCCAGACCAGGTCATAACCCAGCTGAAAGGCATCGCCGCTCGTATGGCGCGCGCAGCAGTCGGTGTGAAGTCCGGTGATGTAGAGCCGTGAGATACCCCGCTCGCTGAGCAGCGCGTGCAGCCCGGTACTGACGAACGGACTGTAGGTGCGCTTGCCCAGCACCAGGTCGCCCTCCACCGGTGCGACGCTGTCGGGAATGTCCGCAGCGTCGGTCCCCTTCATGGCGTGCGGAGGCCACTTCAGCAGTTCGGCATCGCCGGGTTCGTGAGCGTCGGTGGCATAGACCACCAGCACGCCCGCCTCTCGAGCAGCATGCAGCAGACGCGTCAGTCGGGGCAGCAGCGCCTGGGCGCGCGCGCGGTATTCAGCTCCCCCCTGACTGGCGATGGTGCCGGGCTCGAAGAGAAAGTCGTTGGCCACGTCGATGACCACGACGGCAGATGAAGGCATCGACATCACGTGATGCTACTGAGCGGATGTAATCCCGATGCGTCTGCCGCATGCCGACCCTGTAACGAATTCAGGCCTCGTCGATCGGTCATGCGAACGCCTGCGTTGGAACCAGACACGGCTGCGGTGATCTGGAGACTCCTCGCCGCAGGCATGGTTGTGGTCGGTGTGGCATCCTGCCGTTCAATCTCAGGTTCCACTCTGCATGTGCCCGGGAACGCCCCAGCAGCGTCGGTGGGGAATACAGGGTGGCCATGGCCGACGGGGCATTAGACATGACCGCCGTCCCCGCCACCACCTGGACCACCGTCCGTTCCAGCTCGCCGTGCCCCCTGACCTGCCCCTCAGTCGAGCCGTGTCCGGCTCTCGAGGTTCGCCTCGATGTCGGCACGGGCCCGCCACATCGGACGCATCTGCTTCCGTGACGCCAGAGGCAGCTGATCACCGATATGCGCCGAACCGGCCTTCGACCAGTTGCCGTAGTTCAGCAACACCTCGCCGCGCTGCGGCGTCGAGAACTCGATGACCGCGAAGAACGTGTCGCCGGACACCGCCTCGACCTTGCCGTCCTTGAAGGCGCTCACGTTAATCGTCCGGATGGCTCCCAGTGACGAAGGCGCACCGTTGCCAGGCACGTCCGTGCCGCCCCGCCTGAACCGAAGCACATCACCCCACGCCACCTCGAGCGTGCCGTAGTCCTGCAGGACCTCGCCGGCCACCCGGTCGAGCAGGGCAACCGCCTTCGCCGGGTTCCTGAAGCCGCGCGGTGTGTCGAGCGGTCGGCGATCGTCGGTGGGCACCGCCACACCACCGATGTCGTCCATGGACGAACCCGCCGCCTGCATGAACTTGAAGAACAGCAGCATGCCGACGCTGTCCGATTCCGACTGGCGATCCCAGCGGGCCAGCACGTCGGCCGCCTGTCGCGCGCGCGTCGTGCCCTGCGCCCGGGCCGCCTTCACCAGGTCATCGACGAACTGATCGGCCGTCTCGACATGCGTGTCGAGCTTGCCGGCGCGGATGTGCTCGAAGGTGATCTTTCCGGGCAGGCCCGACAGAATCCTGATGCCGCGCTGCGCCCGCTGCGTGATGCCCTGCGGCGCCGCAAATCCGGCGGCGAACGTCGAGGGCTCGAGCATCATCGGATAGACCGACGTCCACGGCATGTCGTTCGAGTTCTGCACCCAGCCGGTGGGCGGGTCGACCACTTTGGGAATCTCGTCGTAAGGAACAATCTCGGTGCCGATCAGGGCCGAGGAATCACCCGGCACGACACCCTGCCAGAAGCGATAGTCACCCGTCGCGTGCTTCCACAGCGTGGCGTTGTAGACGTAGGCAATGTGCCCGTCGCGATCGGCGTAGGCGGTATTGAACAGGGGCAACTGGTGCATGCGCATGGCCGCATCCCACTCGGCATAGGTCTTCGCCAGCCCCATGCGCCAGAACTGCTCGAACATCTTCGGGCGATCAAGGGCTGCCACGCGCATCGCAATCGGCATGCCCCGCCGCTCGGCGACGATGGGGCCGTGGGCCGTGCGGCGAATCACCAGTGGCTCCTCGGTCAGCGTGCCGTCGGCCTGCCGTACCTTGAGCATCTCGGTGTGTGTCTCGAAGGGACGCACAGTGCCGTCGAGCACATACCCGCCGTCCTTCTCGACGATGCCATAGAGATCCGATTCGGCCGGATTGTTGGTGGTCTGGGTCCAGCCCACGTACTCGGTGAAGCACTGCCGGAGGACGGGGAACCCCACCCACACGGCGCCGTAACTCGTCACGCCGGGCGCTGTCAGCTGCACCTCAAAGTAGGTATGGATGTCACCCCACTGCAGGTGCGAGTTGCTCATCAGCAGCGCGTGGCCCGTTGCTGACCGCGACGCCGCCACCGCCCACTCGTTTGAGCCGTGCACCGCGTCTTCCCATCGGCGCAGCCGCCCCTCGAGGCGCGAGGGGCTCACGATCCAGTCATAGTGGATGACCCGCAGCCCGTGGGCATAGACATCGACGGGGGTCAGCGGCAGCACGGCCTGGGCCGAAGCGCTCAGATCGGCCCGGTGCTCTGTAGCCCACTGGTTGAGACCCGCTGTGAACGCCTCGATGAGCGGCGCAAAGTCGGCGCTCTGACCGCGGGCCCACTGCACGGCCGTATCGGGAAGGCCATTGGTCCTGACCCATCGGTCAGAGGCCAGATACTGCGGGCCGTAAAACTCGGCGGCCCGTCCACGGGCCTGCGCGTAGAGCCGAATCAGCAGTTCAGCATGCGCCTCCATCTGCGCATAGCCGTACGCCTTGAACAGCTGCGGATGATCCGGGGCAAAGATGTGCGGCACTCCGTAGCGGTCCCAGAGAATTTCGGTGCCGCCCGTCGCCGCCGCACCGCTCTCTCCTCGAGGTGGCGCCGGCTGGCATCCGACCAGCAACCCGCCAAGCACCACGAGTCCTGCCCACACTGTCACCGCCCGCCACGCCTGCCGCTGGTGCATGCCGCCCTCCGTGAGCCGGAAGTCTAGCAGACCCCGCGGAGGAGGTACGCGGTCATGTCAGGCGGACCATGCGTACAGGGGGGCACCCGGCCTCGCGACCGGCAGCAATCCGCACGCACGGGTGGTGCTCGACGCGCCGAGGACGCGCGGCGTCCCTCAGTGCGTCCCGCCCCGTCACTCTCACCGTGCACCGGTCTCCGATCGCGCTATCGCACCCACACCTCGGACGAAGCCGTGCTTTCGCCGCAACTGTTTACCGCATGCACGCGGATGTAGGCCGAGAACCCGGCGGCCACCGGTGCGGTGACCACCGTGGTGCCTCCGACGTTTCCGTTGTAGAGCACCGAGGTACCCGGCGCTGCGCCTGCCCGCACCACATACGACGTGGCCCCGGTGACCGCATTCCACTGCAGTCGCACGATGCCGGCGATCAGCGAGCCGGTCACGTTCGTCGGCACGACCGGCGGCACACGGCCGGCGGCACACAGCCGCCGACCACCACCTGCGCCTCATTGGAAGCGGGCCCGGTGCCGGCCGCGTTGCGTGCACGCGCACGCAGGAAGTAGGTGCCCGGTGCGACGGGTGCGGTGAGGTTGGTCAGCGGTCCCACCGATGCGTTATAGAGGTCAGCCGCGCCGCTGGTCCGGCCCGCTTCGAGCACATACTCGGCGACCGTCCCTCCGGACGCAGGTGCCGACCAGGACACCGACAGCACCGATCCGGTTGCCGACGCCGTCAGACCAGAGGGTGCCCCCGGGGGCACGGGCGACGCCACGGTAGCCTGCGCCTCATTCGAGGCAGCGCTGGTGCCGGCCGCATTGCGGGCCCGCACTCTGAGGAAATACGTGCCGGGCACAACCTGCGCACTGATCGTGGTTCCTGTTCCGACGGAGTTGTTGTAGAGGTCAGCGCTACCGCTGCTGCGACCGGCTTCGAGCACATAGTCGCCCACGGCTCCTCCGCTGGACGGAGCCGTCCACTGCAGCGTCAGCAGTGTGCCACTGGTGCTCGCCGACAACCCGCTCGGCGCACCCGGCGCCGTCACGCTGCCCACGGTAAAACTCGCCTCGTTCGAGGCCGAGCCGGTACCCGACGCATTGCGCCCGCGCACGCGCACATAGTAGGTGCCGTTCGGTACCGCCTGCGTCAGGCTGGTCTGGCTGCCGACGGAGCCATTGAACCGATCAGACTGTCCGGAGGCCGACCCTGCCTCCAGTACATAGTCGACGACCGCACCGCCCGTCGAGGGCGCGGTCCATTACAGGGTGACGCTGGTGCCGCTGACGGACGCACCCATGCCGGTCGGCGCCCCCGGCGCTCCCGTCGATGTCGACGAAGAACATGTCGGGCACGACGTGCCGGCCACATTGAGCGCCACGCCCGGACTTTCCGCACGCGTACCCAGCCCGAGGGCTTGCGCAGTCAGCACGGTCTGAAATGACGCAATCGGGGTGATCCCTGTCGTGCTTGTGCCCACTTTGATTTCTGTCGACGAACCAGACGAGCTATGCACGTATGTCGCAATCGATCCATCAGGCAGCTGCATCGCTGATGGCACACCGCCCAGATTGTTCGAAACGATAGCTCGAAACACATATGAACCTGAAATGGAGGATGACGTGTACGCATGCACCGAAGACCCGCGCGCGACATACACCACCCACTCCGATCCGTTGTAGAAGATGTCGGGATCACTGAACGTTCCCGACGTGATGGTCTCGGAGATGCGGGCACTCGCATCGACGGTGAACTGTGTGCCGTCACTGCCGGCGACCTCGACCGCAGACTTGATCTGACGCACAGACGAGGACGCCCCGCTGGCACACTGTGCCGGGTCCTGCCCAGGGATGCCCGGCAGATAGAACAGGATGAATCGACCATCGGGAAGTTGCGCGATTGACGGGTCGACATACGAGCCGTCGCTGAGAGTGACGGAAGCGGTTGTCGTCGCACCTGTCGTCATGTCGATACGCATCAAGCCGCTGGTGGAATACACATACAACGTGTTGCCGCGGCGAAAGACGTCGGGTACCGAGCCTCGATACGACTGCCATCCCCCGAGGAGTGACCATGTGCGTCCATCGGAACTATGGGCGAGCTGCACGACGTGATTGGCGGGGCTGTTGCAGTCCGTCGCCCCCGAGGCACACGTGTGAAACGCCATGAGATACGGCTGCGTCGGTGGCGTCACTGCCGCCCTCGCTGGTATCGACATCACGAGTCCGGCCAGGACCAGGCCGACGACCGTGCTGATGCGCGACGGAGGGCGATGTCGAACCTCGCTCAATGCGCGCACGACTGAAGCGACCGCGCTCTCCGACACGAAATCGCCCCAAAACACCACAAGTACGCGAGCCGCCAGTGTGCGAATCATTCGACAAGTCTCCCCGGAGCATGAGCAGCAAGAGTCATTCCCTCGACCGCCCCCGATTCCCCCTATCCACCCCGACGCCGGAGTCATAGCCCTCCCGCCCGATGCCTCGACGCCGCCCTCGCCCGGCGGCAGGCCGTCGCACCCTATGGCTGTTTGTAGGAAGATGGGATCACTATGGCGACCGCACGATTCGACTGGACCGACCCCTTCCTGCTCAACGACCAGCTGACCGACGAAGAACGGATGACGCGCGACTCGGTGCGCGCCTACTGCAAGGACAGGCTGTTCACCCGGGTGCTCGACATGTTCAGGCACGAGGGCGTCGACCCGACGATCTTCCGGGAAATGGGCGAGCTCGACATGCTGGGCATTGCCATTCCCGAAGAGTACGGTGGCGCCGGCATGGGCGCCGTGGCTTACGGCCTCGTCGCCCGCGAGGTCGAGCGCATCGACTCGGGCTTCCGCTCGATGATGAGCGTCCAGGGCTCGCTCGTGATGCTGCCCATCCACGAGTTCGGCACCGAGGCCCAGCGGCAGAAGTTCCTGCCGAAGCTGGCCCGCGGCGAGTGGATCGGCTGCTTTGGCCTCACCGAGCCGGGCTACGGGTCAGACCCCGGTGGCATGATTACCCGCGCCCGGAAAGTCGACGGTGGCTACCAGATCACGGGCGCCAAGACGTGGATCACCAACAGCCCCATCGCCGACGTCTTCATCGTCTGGGCCAAGGATGATGAGGATCAGATTCGTGGGTTTGTCCTCGAGAAGGGCATGAAAGGTCTGACCGCGCCCGCCATCCACGGCAAGGTCAGCCTGCGCGCCAGCATCACGGGGGAAATCGTGATGGACAACGTGTTCTGCCCCGAGGAAAACGCCTTCCCCGATATCCGCGGTCTCAAGGGGCCGTTCACCTGCCTCAACAGCGCCCGCTACGGCATCGCCTGGGGCGCCCTCGGCGCTGCGGAAGACTGCTGGCTGCGTGCGCGCAGCTATGTGATGGAGCGCAAGCAGTTCGGGCGGCCGCTGGCGGCCAACCAGCTGATTCAGAAAAAGCTGGCCGACATGCAGACCGAAATTGCCCTCGGCCTGCAGGGCTGCCTGCGGCTGGGACGCATGAAAGACGAGGGCACGGCGGCCGTGGAAATCACATCGCTGCTCAAGCGCAACTCGTGCGGCAAGGCGCTCGACATCGCGCGCATGGCCCGCGACATGATGGGCGGCAACGGCATCACGGATGAGTTCCACGTGATTCGCCACATGGTCAACCTCGAAGGCGTCAACACCTATGAGGGCACGCACGACATCCATGCCCTCATCCTGGGCCGAGCCCAGACAGGCATCGCCGCCTTCGTGAACTAGAAGCGGAAGCGCACACCGACCGTGGGCAGGCGTGGCAGCGCCTGGTCACGGTCTTCCACAATCGCCGGACGATCCGACCGCGGGTCGTATTCGAGACGCGCATCGAGGGCGCCGGCGTTCCTGCGGTTCAGCACGTTGATGACTTCGGCGTAGAGCTCCCAGCGCCCCATCGCACCGCGCGGGCGCCAGGTCAGCCGTGCATCGACGCGCGCAAACAGCGGCAGCCGTGCGTTGCCGAGGTTCTCGACACCGCCGTAGTTCACGCCGTAGACCAGAAGCCCCTGCGCGTCGCGCATCGGGCGCAGTTCCCCGGTGTTGCCGTCGCCGTCCATGTCGAGCACATCGGGCGCGCCCAGCACACGCACCCCGAGTGGCGCGGTTCGTGGAAATCCCGAGGCAATGCGGGTGGTGGCGGCGATGTCCCAGCGCGAGGTCAGCGCATACGACGACACCATCGTGAACGAATGCCGACGGTCGTACTCGAAGTCATACACGCGGCCATACGCCTCGCGAATCGCGCGGCCCAGGGTGTAGCTGGTCCACCCCGTGAGACGCCCTCCACCCTGACGATTGAGAAACACGTCGAGACCATACGACGTGCCCTTGCCGTCGTTCACGGGCACCGTGGTGATGAGCGGCGAGGCAGGAATGCTCCACTGCAGGTCAGCCGGAAAGTCATAACGCGCCACACGCGCAGCGCGGTCAGCTTCGGGTTCCAGTTGACCAATCAGGGCATCGGTAAAACGCTTGTAGTAGCCCTCGACCTTCACAGTGATGCCGGCGCCGAGACTGCGCTCGACACCCACTGAAATCTGCCGCGCCTGCTCCGACCGCAGGCGACTCATGCTGGTGGCGCTGAAGTCGAGCACATAGTCGCTCTGCGCGAGCTTCTCGTCGCCGGGGCTCTGCCGATAGACGCCCACCGCCGCCAGCACGCGTGTGCGATCATCGGCGGCCACGGTGGCCGACAGCCGCGGCGACAGCCGCGTCTCACGCGTGTTGCCGAAACGATCGAGACGGAGTCCGCCCTGCAGCGAGACGCGCGCGCCCGCCTGCCAGGTGTCCTGCAGCCAGGCGCCGGCGCGCGTCGCCGAGGTCGACGCCACCAGCAGGTCGGGCAGGCCGGCCCCGCCCTGCACACTCGACCCGTTGGCTGCCGACTCGTTGCGATCCCCCGTGACCGAAAAACGCTGCGCCGTGTCGAGCACATGTGCCTCGAAGCCGGCCTCGAACAGGTGGGCACCGGCACTCGCCGTGAACTCCTGCCGCAGCGACACGTCTTTCACGCCGAGCGAACGCTCGAACACCACGTTGGCCAGCCCAATCGCCTGGTCGGAAGGCGAATTCGACCGGCGGCTCGCGT
>VFZN01000024.1 GCA_016871195.1 Acidobacteriota bacterium
AGGACGAAGACGTGGTAGGGCATGTCATGCACCACGGCATAGTCGGTCACTGGCGAGCGCGACACGGGGTCTTCCACATGGAACCGGAACGTGGTGGGCTGGCCGGCCCTCACGACCCACGGAACAGTCTCGACGCGCAGGTGATAGTTGGCTGTCCCGAGCGGATTGCCCGGCACGAGGGTCATGCCGCACCGCGGACAGGCGCCGGGGGCCGACTCGATCACATCGGGATGCATGGGGCAGACATAGCGGACGTCCTGCACCGAGGCCGTCCCCATGGTCGAGGCGGTGGGCGCCGGCGGCATCGGCGACCGGGGGGGCTGGGCCTGCGCGGCCAGCAGCAGCGAACCCATCCAGAGCGAGCCAGCCAGGCCCCCAAGCAGCACCGACCACGGAAGCGGTGAATGCATGACCGGAGAATACCGCACCTGCCCGTCCCGTGAACGTCGGGAATCAGCCTGGACCGGGTCGAAGATTTCCGCGTGACAAGCGCCGCCGGGGCGGGCTACACTCCGAGTCCATTCGGAGGGTTGCTGGTCCGGTCAGATTCCGGTCGGTCACTATCACTGAGGGAGTAGAGCTTATGGCAGATGCTCGTTTCCGCTGGGCCGCATGGCTCGGCGCCATGGGACTGGCGCTCGTCGCCGCTCCTGCTGCGGCGCAGAACCAGCCCGCGCAGGTGACGTTCACCAAGGACGTCGCGCCGATCTTCCAGAAGGCATGCGAGTCATGCCACCGCAAGGATTCGATTGGCCCCATGTCGCTGGTGACCTACGAGGAATCGCGTCCCTGGGCGCGGTCGATCAAGTCACGCGTGGCGGCCCGTCAGATGCCGCCCTGGCACATTGACAAGAACGTCGGCATCCAGCACTTCGCCAACGACCGCTCCATCTCGGACGCCGAAATCGCCACGATCGTCAAGTGGGTCGACGCCGGTGCGCCGAAGGGCGACATGAAGGACATGCCGGCCCCGGTGCAGTGGCCGAGCGACCAGGACTGGAACTTCGCCAAGAACTACGGCAAGCCCGACCTGATCATCAAGTCTCCCAAGTACACGATGCCCGCGCAGGCGCAGGATGCCTGGTACAAGCCCGTTGTGCCGACGGGCATCACCGAACCGCGTTACGTGCGTGCGATCGAAATGCGTCCGGGCTCGGTGCGTGGCCGCAAGATCACCCACCATGCGCTGGCGCGTCTGCAGCAGACCGAGGCCTCGTCACTCGCCGCGACCCCGAACAACGGCGACGACCCGGGTCCGGGTCTCTTCATGGAATGGGCCGTCGGCAAGCAGGGCGAAGTGGCCCGCGAGAACAGCGGCAAGCTGATGCTGCCCGGTTCGTCCATCGTGTGGGACATCCACTACCACGCCGTGGGTGAGGAAATCACCGACGACGTCGAGATGGCGATCTACTTCTACCCGAAGGGCCAGGAACCCAAGTTCCGTCAGATGCTGTCGCTCTACAGCGGCATCGCCGGCGGCAACCGCAACCTCGACATCGCGCCCAACTCGATGTCGGTCACGCAGAACTTCCACGTGATGCGCAAGGCGGGCCGCATCGAGAACTTCCAGCCGCACATGCACCTGCGCGGCAAGGCCATGTCGATGGAAGCCATCCTCCCGAACGGCCAGACGCAGATGCTGAGCATGGTGAGCAACTACAACTTCAACTGGCACACCAACTACGTGTATGCCGACGACTACGCGCCCCTGCTGCCCAAGGGCACGGTGCTGCGCATCACGTCGTGGCACGACAACACCAAGAACAACCCCAACAATCCTGACCCGAATCAGTGGGTGGGCTGGGGCGACCGCACCGTCGACGAGATGGCCCATGCCTGGGTGAACATCACCTACATGGATGACGCCGACTTCAAGGTCGAGGTAGACAAGCGCAAGGCCAAGCTGGCCGGCACAACCAGCGACCGCCAGCAGTAACCGGCGGGGCAATTCTCAAAGGGGTGTCCCGCCCGGGGCACCCCTTTTTTCTTCATGCGTGTTTTATTGTCGGGAGTATTCCGGATGGCGTATCGAACCATGGCGACGCGCGTCTGTCAGGCACTGGTTCTTACCGGCGCGGTGCTGACGGCCGTGCATACGGTGTCGGCTCAGTTGCCCCTGCAGGTCATCAGAGAGTCAGGCGAGAGCCTGACCCCGGCCTACGAAGGCTGGTATTACCTGCCCGACGGCCGCCGCGCGGCCCTGATGGGCTACTTCAATCGCAACACCAGGCAGACCCTCGACATTCCCGTCGGCCCAAACAATCGCGTCGAACCCGGAGGGCCTGACATGGGCCAGCCGACGCACTTCAACCAGCGCCGCGGCTGGGGCGTGTTCGCCGTCATCGTGCCGCAGGACATGAAGGGTACCTACACCTGGACCATCGTGTCGAACGGAAAGACCGAGTCGATTCCGATGAACATGGGGGCCGACTACGTGGTGGAACCCTTCAAGGACGCCGCCATGGGCAACAAGCCACCGGTGCTGGCATTCGACCAGGGCGGCAAGACCTTCACGGGCCCCCCGCTGGGCATCGCGAAGGAACTGACCGGCACGGTCGGCAGCCCCGTGGCTCTCGACCTCTTTGTGTCGGACGATGCCCACGAAGAGCCAGGATCGCTGCGGAAGCCGGCAGCCCCGGCGACGCTGCAGTGGCACCTGCACCGCGGCCCGGCAAGCGTCAAATTCGCACAGGAGCGCCCGAAGATCGACTTTGCCGCCAACGGCAAGGCGAGCACCACGGCCACCTTCAGCACCCCGGGGGAATACGTCCTCCGCGCCCAGTCGAACGACGCCACCGGTGAGGGTGGCGGCGGCTTCCAGTGCTGCTGGACGAACGTGCACGTCAAGGTCACCGTCAAGTAGCCATCATCCGACCGGCCGCGGCGCCCCATCCGAAGGGGGCCGCGGCAGGTCACCCCCTGCCCCGACGCGCGGCCCCTGTTGCTGCCGCCCCGTCGATCGCGTTCTCCCTGCACCTCTCCCCCGCACGACGGCTGTGCCGAGGCTCGACGCGCGCGTTCTGACGCTGCCACGCCACACGCCACACGCCGCGCGACACGTCGCAGCCTGCGCCGCAGCGTGTCTTCCGATGCAATTTGTCAATTGACTCTCGCAGACATCCTGCGTAGTCTAACGCGGTTCCGCTGCGACGGTGTGACGCAGGCCCGTGGCCTGCCGATGCCCGCTGTCGTTGCATGTTGTGTACTTCAGGAGGGGACGAATGTCGTTCAGACAGACCATCAAGGCTGCCCTGGTCGCACTGGTGCTGGTCGCCGGGCTACCTGCCGCAGCCTGGGCGCAGAGTGCGTTTGCAGGTGTGGTGCGAGATACCTCCGGGGCGGTCATGCCCGGGGTCACCGTGGAAGCCGCCAGCCCGGTCCTCATTGAAAAAGTCCGTTCAGCCGTCACCGACGAAAACGGGGCCTACCGCATCGTCGACCTGCGCCCCGGCACCTACACCCTGACCTACTCGCTGCCGGGCTTCAACACCCAGGTGCGCGACAAGGTGGAACTCGGTGCCAACTTCGTGGCCACGATCAACGTCGAGTTGACCGTCGGCGCGCTGCAGGAAAGCGTCACCGTGTCGGGTGCCGCGCCCATCGTCGACGTGCAGACCAACGTCAAGCAGGTGCAGTTGTCGCGCGAAGTCATGACGCTCGTGCCTACGGCCGGCACCATTCAGGGCCTCGGCCAGCTCGTCGTCGGCGTCACGCTCAACGTGCCTGACGTGGGCGGCTCGCGCGCCATGCAGCAGACCTACTTTGCCGTGCGCGGTCAGGGCGGCGCCCAGACCGTCGTGCTCGTCGACGGCCTCATGACCAACGGGCTGATGGGCGACGGCGCCGTGCAGGCGTACCACAACGAAGCCATGACGCAGGAAGCGGTGTATCAGACGGCCGGCGGCAACGCCGAGACGCTGACTGGCGGCGTCAATATGAATCTGATTCCGAAGGACGGCGGCAACACGTTCCGCGGTGGCCTGCGCGCCTTCAAGTCGCCCAACTCGTGGCAGGGCAAGAACCTCACCGACAATCTGAGGAGCCTCGGGGTGGCCCGCGTCGACCAAATCTCGAACTTCTACGAAGCCAATCTCGAACTGGGCGGTCCGCTCATGAAGAACAAACTGTGGTTCTTCGGCGCCTACCGCAAGGCCCGCTACGACCGTCCGATCGCCAACACGTTCACCATCGCCTCAGGTGCCAACGTGCCGCAGGCCTTCGCCAACTGCCTGGCCGGGGCCTCTGGCTGCGAACAGGGCATCTCCGACGAGAAGATGGACAACCCGGTGGTGCGCTTCACCTGGCAGGTCAGCGAGAAGAACAAGCTGGCCATCTATGCCGACCGCGCGCTGCGCCTCCGCGGCCACGCCATGGGGTCGCTGACCGATGCCCGCACGGCGTCGGTGATCTGGAACACGCCGATCTTCGGCACCGGCTCGGTCAAGTGGACCTCGACGCTGTCGTCGCGCCTGCTGCTCGAGCAGGGTGCGTCGTTCAACATGGAACGCTACGACAACCTCTATCAGCCCGGCGTCTTTGCAGAACGCAACACGCCAGCCTGGTATCAGAACGTGCGCAAGAACGACGTGGCCACGGGCCTGCTGTGGAATGCCTCGTCGGCGCAGCTCGGCAACTACCCCGACCGCTACAACGTGCAGGGCTCGATTTCGTCGGTCACCGGCACCCACAACATCAAGGTCGGCTACCAGTTCCAGTGGGGCGAGTATCGCCGCTGGAACAATGCCAACGCCGACCTCTATCAGTCGTACAACCGCGGCGTGCCCTTCCAGGTCACCGTGCTCAACACGCCCCTCGAAGTCCGCGAGGACCTCGACGCCAACCTCGGCATCTACGCGCAGGATTCGTGGACGCTGAACCGGCTGACCGTCAACTACGGATTGCGCTGGGACCTCAACAAGCAGACCATCGTCGGCCAGAGCCGCCAGGTCGGGCGCTTCGCTGATGTGCCGGCCTACGGCGACATCGCCTTCCCCACGTGGAAGGATTTCTCGCCGCGCTTCTCAATCGTCTACGATCTGTCAGGCGATGGACGCACGGCTGTTCGCTTTGGCCTGAACCGGTTCATGACGGCGCAGACGACCGGGTTTGCCCAGCTCTATAACCCCACGACCCTGACGAGCGCCAACCTGCCGTGGACCGACGTCAACGGCGACGATATCGCCCAGGGTGAACGCGGCTGCGTCTATCTGACGGCCGGCTGCGAAATCAACTTCGCCAACCTGCCCTCGAACTTCGGCCGCCGCTCGCTCGCGCAGTTCGATCCGGAGATTCAGCGTCCCTACTCGCTGCCGATCAACGTGGGCGTCAGCCACGAACTCTTCCGCGGCTTCTCGCTGGCGGCCGAGTACTACCGCATCTCGTTCCGCGACCTCACGCTCCGCGTGAACACCGAGACGAACGCGAACAGCTGGACGCGCTTCGAGACCGCCAATCCGCTCGGCGGCACAGTGCCGGTGTGGGTGCTGAGGCCCGAGTTCCGTGGCCGCGTCGAGCGAGTCGACAGCACCAGCGCAGACATGAAGCGCACTTATAACGGTGTCGATATCAACTACCAGGCCCGCATCAAGGGTGTCCGGGCCTTCGGTGGCTTCAACATCGAACGGTCGCTCAACAACACCTGTGCGGCGGCCAGCTACAACCCGAACCTGAGCCTGTTCTGCGACCAGAGCCAGAGCGGCCTGCCGTGGCTCAAGCAGTTCAAGAGCACCGTGGTCTATCCGCTGCCCTACGGCGTCTCGCTCAGCGTCGCCTACCAGGACCTCAACGGCTACCTGATGGGCTCGGCGGCTCAGGCCTACGGCGGCTTCACCGCCGGTACCGGCTTTGACAATCCCCGCGGCCAGGGCACCTTCCGCCTGCTGACGCCGGCCAACGCCGACACTCCGGCGCTGGCCCAGGCCATGCGCGACGCCGGCGTGGCCTCGCTGAACGTGCCGCTGCGTGCGCCGGAAACGGAATACACCCCGCGCCTGCGCCAGCTGGACGTCTCGTTCAACAAGCGCGTGACCTTCAAGGGCATCACCGCCAACCCGCGCCTCGATTTCTTCAACGCGCTCAACTCGGACGACTATTCGTCCGTCGCGTCGATGCAGTTCGGCGCCGCCAACTACCTGCAGCCCTCCATCATCCTGCAGGGCCGCATCATCCGTGTCGGCCTCGACATGACCTGGTAAACACGCTGGACCGGGCGACGCCTCGTCTGAGGGGTCGCCCGGCCTATACTGTCCCCATGGGCCCCGCCATGGGTGTTCGCCGAAGACACTTCCTCGCCAGCCTCGCCCTGCCCATCACAGCAGCCTTCGTCCCTGTCACCGCGGTGGAAGGCGTCATCGGGCTCGACGGCACTCCGGTTGACCCGCTGGCCGTGCCTCAGGGCATACGGGCCCGCGTGCTCGTCTTCACCACCACCGACTGTCCCATCTCGAATCGCTACGCGCCGGAACTGACGCGGCTCTCCACGCACTATGTGCCGAAGGGTGTCCAGTTCTGGGTGGTGTATCCCGTCGCGTCCGACACACCGGCCGTCATTCGCACGCATGTCGGACGCTTCGGCCTGCAGCTTCCGGTCGCCCGCGATACTCGCGGCGCGCTGGTCAAGCACACGGGGGTTACTGTCACGCCGGAAGTCGCGGTCGTCAGCGCCTCGGGTCAGGTGGTCTATCGCGGGCGAATCGACGATCGGTACACCGACTTCGGCATCGACCGACCTGCGCCCCGCTCGCGCGACCTCAATCAGGCGCTGACGCAGCTCCTCGCAGGGCAGCCGGTGGTGCCTGCGTCCACACGAGCCGTCGGATGCTTCCTGCCAGACCTGCTCAAGTGATGATGCCGCGCTGGTCTCTGGTCGGCCTGTTCGCCCTGCTTACGGCGATGTGGTCACCAGCCGACGTGCGGGCCGCCCAGGCGGGTGCCGAGCCGCCGACATGGGTTGAGGTCGCCCCGATAGTTTTCGAGGCCTGTACGCCCTGCCATCGCCCTGGAGGCCCTGGGCCCTTCAGCCTGACGACCTATCGCGAGGTTCGGCAGCGCGCCCGGCAGGTCGTTCAGGTCACCCGGTCGCGATTCATGCCGCCATGGAAGGTCGACCCGGCCATCGGTCACTTTGCCGATCAGCGGCCTCTGAGCGCCGGCGAACTCGATCGGCTTGAGGCGTGGGTCACCGCTGGCACCCCCGAAGGTGACCCGGCCGCGGCCCCGCGCCCCCCGACCTTTGCCGACGGCTGGCTGCTGGGCACGCCCGACCTGATCGTCACACTGCCCGAGGCGTTCGTGCTGAACGCCGACCCCTCCGATACGTTCCGGATCTTTGCGCTGCCGGTCCCCATCCGCGAGCGCCGCTACGTGCGGGGCATCGAGTTCCATCCGGGCAATCCCCGCGTGGTGCACCACGCCAATATCAGGGTCGACCGCACACCCACGTCACGGCGCCTCGACGCTGCCGACCCGCTGCCCGGCTACGACGGCCTCATGCCGCGCACGGCTGAATATCCCGACGGCCACTTCCTCGGATGGACGCCCGGGCAGGTGGCCCCGCTCGTTTCACCAGACCTGGCGTGGACGCTCGAGCCCGGGAGCGATCTCGTCGTGCAGCTGCACATGCAGCCCTCTGGCGCGATCGAAGACGTGCGTCCCGCCATCGGGCTCTATTTCAGCGAGACACCGCCCACGCGCACGCCGACCATTCTGCGGCTGGGCTCGCAGGGCATCGACATGGCGCCCGGGGATGCGGTCTACACCATTCGCGACACCTATACCCTTCCCGTGGATGCCGACATCCTCGCCATTCAGCCGCACGCGCACTATCGCGCCACCGAAATCATCGGCGAGGCCACGTTTCCCGACGGACGCACCCAGCGTGTCATGCACATCACCGACTGGGACTTCCGCTGGCAGCATGTCTACCGCCTGATCACGCCGCTGTCGCTGCCCCGCGGCACGCGTCTCTCGATGGCCTTCACCTACAACAACTCCAGCGGGAATCCCCGCAACCCCGACCTCACGCCCACCCGCGTGCTGTGGGGCCAGCGCTCCCGCGATGAAATGGGCGACCTGTGGTTCCAGCTGCTGGCGCGCTCCGACACCGATCGGGCACGCCTCACCAGCGAGATCACCACAAAGATGGTGGCCGAGGACATCATCGGCTACGAGACCATGCTCACCGTCACCCCGGACGACGTGGAGCTGCACGACGATGTGGCGGTGCTCTATCTGGACATGGGCAGGCCGCTCGATGCGGTGCGGCATTTCCGTGCGTCGGTGGCACGCCGGCCTGCGGCAGCACCGGCGCACTACAACCTCGGCACCGCCCTCACCATGGCCGGGCAGGTGGATGAGGGGGTGCGGGAACTCGAGCGCGCCGTGGAACTCGACCCGCAATACGGCGTCGCCTACGGAAACCTCGGCAGTGTGCTGCTGCAGCAGGGACGCATTCCGCAGGCCATCGCCCGGCTCGAGAAAGCCGTCGCGCTGTCGCCGGGGAATGTCGAGGCCCTCAACTCACTCTCTGCGGCCTATGCCGTTGCGGGTGACACACCGCGCGCGCTCGACGCCATCGACAAGGCGCTCACTCTCAAGCCTCCTGCGGCTATGCAGCGCGTGCTGCGGCAGCGCCGCGACCTGCTGACGCGGCAGCGCTGATCGTGCCCGCGGCCTCAGCCCACGCGCCGCGCCACGCTTCCCAGAGGGTCACGCCCTGTCTCAGCGTGCCCCCTTGACGGCGACAGCGACGACTTCGATCTCGGCAGCGCCCCGGTTGTGCAGGCGGTGTGCAGACGTGCCGTCGATGCGCGCGAAATCTCCGGACCCGTTGAGCGGATGCCACGAGGCTCCGTCAATCGCGGCAGTCCCCGGCGTCTGCATCACGAGGACGATCGGGCCGGCGTGGGTGGCGATGGGCATCGACATGCCGGGGGCCACAACGAGGCGATCGGCGCGGTAGTAGCGGTTCTCAAGTTCCGGCGCGGCACCGCCGGTGACAGGGGCCGAGACATCACCGGCCGTGCGGTTGGCGATGCCAATCAGGCGGAAAAGTGACGAGCCGACGTTGTGCACCCGGTGGGTGTAGGGCGTGTCGACATAGGTCGTGACGCTGTTGACCCGCTGGGGACGTGCGGGCCCCGGAGCGGGCAGCGGCGCAGCGGCGGCAGGCGCCACCGGTGCGGCAGCGGCCCCTCCCCCACTCCACGCGCCGCCCCAGTCCTGTCCGCGTGTCTGGCTGCGTGCGATCGGCACATACAGGATGGCGGTGTCGTGCGTGTGAAACAGGGTCTGGTCCCCGGGAGGAATCTGGATGTCGAGGATGCGCAGCGTCGGCGTGTCGAGCATCAGGTGATGCCGCGGTTCCTCGTGCACCGGCACGCGGGTCTCGGTGCCGGCAGCAGGCTGCGCCGACGCCGAAACGGCGAGCGGAAGCAGGAACAGGACCAGCACGCGCACACGGGAAGCAGACAGCGACATCGGTATCTCCAGTCGGATCGGGCAGGGGAAGGCTATCAGAACCCGTCAGGGCCACGACAGGAATTCCTCGGCACGGGCGGTCAACCTGCTAGAATCGGCGCGGTTCGTCCTGCGGCGAGATGGGCTTGCGGCTGAGGTGCCGCCCCTTGTAGCGCAAGGTGGAGGTTTCCGCGGCAGCGGTCTGCGGTGGCGGTCGAGAGGGCACCAGTCATCAGGATGGTCGGATACGGCACACGGGCAGGACGGACAGTTCGACGCAGCGTCATCTTCACCTTCGGACTCGTGGCCTGCGTGGCGCTGGCCGTACCTTCGCGGGTGGCCGCACAGGGCGGTGGCCGCACGGCGCCGTCGGCTGAGGGGCCCGATCGCAACGCCTTGCGCTCGTTCAATCTGCCCGGTGCTCCGGATCCGCCGGCCCCGACCGCACCCGAGGTCATCGTTCGTGGCGAGAACGGGCGGGTGGTCATTCGCGCCACCAAGCTCACCGAACCGCTCGTCATCGACGGCACGCTCGATGAAGCGTTCTACCGGGAGACGCCGCCCATCACCGGATTCATTCAGACCGTGCCCCGCGAAGGCGCCCAGTCGACCGAGAAGACCGAGGCGTGGGTCAGCTACGACGACAAGTTTTTCTACGTGACGTGCCGCTGCTGGGAGTCGGCCCCTCCCGAGCAGTGGACCGCCAACGAGTACCGACGCGACACCGCCCAACTGCGTCAGAACGACATCTTCGGCGCACTGCTCGACACCTTCCACGACCGCCGGAACGGGTTTCACTTCTACGCCAATCCTCTCGGAGCCCGTGCCGATCAGGTGGTCAGCAACGAGGGCAACCCGAACAGCGATTGGAACCCCGTGTGGTTTGTCCGCACCGGACGCTTCGAGGGGGGCTGGACATCCGAGATCGCCATCCCCTTCCGGTCCATCCGCTACATCTCCGGCCCGAATCAGGAATGGGGTATTCAGATCCGTCGTTCCATCCGCCGGAAGAATGAATGGACGCACATCACGTTCATTCCCGCCGCGACAGGCGGCGTCAGCAGCATCTTCCGCGTGTCCGCGGCCGCCACGCTTGTCGGGCTCGACCTGCCTCCGGCGGCCCGGAATATCGAACTCAAGCCGTACGCGATTTCGCGCGTGACGTCAGATCTGACCAAGACACCAGCGGTCAACAACAGCCTGATCGGCACCGGCGGCCTCGACGCGAAGTACGGCATCAGTGCGAACCTCACCGCCGATCTCACCGTCAACACCGACTTTGCCCAGGTGGAAGTAGACGAGCAGCAGGTCAATCTCACCCGCTTTCCCATTGTCTTTCCCGAGAAGCGCGACTTCTTTCTGGAAGGCCGCGGCACCTTCGAGTTCGCCCGTCCGACGACCCAGGGCGGATTCAGCGGGCAGACGACGGCCAGCAACAATGCGCCGCAGGTGTTCTTCACGAGGCGTATCGGGCTCAACAACGGGCGCCAGGTGCCGATCATGGCCGGCGGTCGCGTCACCGGCACGGTCGGCCGCACCGCCATCGGCCTGATGAACATGGAAACCGGCTACGAAACGACGACCGGCGTCGATGCCGACGCGTGCCGCCCGCCCTACAGTACCTGCACCCCGCGCACCAACTACTCAGTGGTGCGCGTGCGCCGAGATATCCTCCGTCGCAGCAACATCGGTGTGCTGTTCACCAACCGCTCGATCTCGCCGACGGTCGCCGGCGCCAACCAGTCGTATGGCATCGACGGGGCCTTCTCGTTCTTCCAGAATATCTCCGCCAACGCCTATTACGCCCGCAGCGAATCACCCAACCGCTCAGGCGATGAGGACAGTTATCAGGCCCGCTTCGAATACGGGGCCGACCGCTACGGATTCCGCGCCGACTACCTCGACGTCGGCACCAACTTCTATCCCGAAGTGGGCTTTGTGCAACGCCGGGGATTCGGCCGCGGCTTCATGTCGGGCCGCTTCAGCCCGCGCATGCCACGCGGGCGTCGCGTACGCCGCTATCTGTTCGAGGCCTCCGGCGAGTATGTCGTCAACCGCAGCCGGCAGATCGAGTCGAGCAGCAACAGCGTGCGCTTCCTGACCGAATACAACAGCAGCGACCAGATCATCATCGATGCCTCGAACGACCAGGAACTGCTGGTGCGGCCCTTCACGGTGGCACGCGGCGTGAGCATCCAGCCGGGCGACTACCGCTTCAGCTCCATGACCGCCAGCTATGCCTTCGGCCAGCAGCGGCGTGCCTCGGGCACTGTGGCTCTGCGCCTCGGGCAGTTCTACGACGGCCTGCTCAGCAGTCTTACGGTCAGCGGCGCCCGCGTCGCCCTGACCAAGCAGTTTTCGGTCGAACCCTCGGTCACCCTGAACCGCGGCACCCTGACGGCCGGCGACTTCACCACGGCCCTGCTGCGCGCGCGCGTGGACTATGCGTTCACACCGCTGCGCTTCCTCAGTGCCCTGGTCCAGTACAGCTCGAACGACCGCACCTTCTCGAGCAACGTGCGCTTCCGCTGGGAGTATCGGCCCGGCAGCGAGGTCTTTGTCGTCTACACGGACGAGCGCGACACGACGGTCCGGGGATACCCGGGGCTCCGCAACCGGGCCTTTGTCGTCAAGGTCAACCGGCTGTTTCAGTTCTGAACAACATCCCGCGCCGGTTGTTTCAAGTATCATTTTCTCTCATGGGCGTATCGCCCAGGGAGAAGCCATGATCCGCAACCGTGCCGGCCTCGCGCTCGTTCTCGTCTCATGTTGGGCCACAACCGCCCTCGCACAGACACCCGCTGTCAACGCCACTGACCCGGGCCCGGTGCCCAAGTATGTGGCCGAGCCCATCGCCCTGATGCCCGCCGCTCTCGGGCCATTCCACCGTCCCATTTCCTCCAAGGTGCCCGAAGCCCAGCAGTTCTTCGACCAGGGCTTCCAGATGATGTATGCCTTCGCCAGGCTCGATGCCGTGCGCTCGTTCCGCGAAGCCTGGAAGCGCGACCCGTCGTGCGCGATCTGCTACTGGGGTGAGGCGTGGGCCTGGGGGTCGTACCTGAACGGCCCGATGCCGGCCGAGCAGTCGCCCTTCGCCTACTACGCGCTGCAGAAGGCCATCAGCCTCAAGGCCCAGGCGTCGCCCATTGAACGTGATTTCATCGACGCGCTCAGCCCGCGCTATGTGCCGAACTTCGACCCGAAGACGCGGCGCGTCCAGGATGAGGCCTATGCCGAGTCGATGCGCAAGCTGGCCGAGAAGCACCCGAACGACCTTGACGCCGTCACCCTCTACGGCGACGCCCTCTTCCTGCTGGAACCACGCCGCGGTCGTCGCGACGTGAACGCTCCGAACATCAAGCGCCTGCACGGCGTGCTCGAGTCGGTGCTGGCGAAAGACAACAAGCACACCGGCGCCTGCCATCTGTATGTGCACGCCACCGAATCGACCCAGCGCCCCAGCCTCGCCGAGGCCTGCGCCGAGTACCTCGGCGACAGCATCCCCGGGGCGAGCCACATCCAGCACATGCCCTCGCACACCTGGAACGAGGTGGGCCGCTGGTCAGATTCCGTGCGCTCGAACCTTGAGGCGTGGCACTCGGACCTCAAGGCCGACTACGGCGAAGGTTTCGCCATCTATCCCGAACACAACCTGCATATGCTGCTCTACGCCGCCTCGATGGATGGACAGGGAGCCATCGCCGTGCAGGCCGGACGCGACTACGCGAAGCGCACGAGCGACCCCGTCTATCACGTCCTGACCCTCATCCGGTTCGGCCGCTTCGACGAGGTGCTTGCCGTGACAAACAAGCAGGAACGCCACTTTCCGCAGGGCGCCTGGGAGTTTGCGCAGGGCTACGCCCGCCTCAAGCTCGGTGAGCCCGACTATGCGCGGCTGCATCTCGACCGCGTGAAGAAGCTCGAGTCGACCACGTCGCAGGACTTCCGCTCGAACCCGGCCAAGCGCCTGCTGGGCGTGCTGACGAATCTGCTGGAAGGCGAAATGCTGGTCGCGAACAAGCAGACCGAGGCCGCCATTCCCTTCTTCGAGAAGGCCGTGCAGCTTGACGACGAGCTTGAGTACGACGAACCTGAGCCCATCCCCTTCCCGGCGCGGCACTGGCTCGGCGCCGCCCTCATCGAGCTGAAGCGTTTCGCAGAGGCCGAAAAGGTTTACCGCGACGACCTCGATCAGCATCCGCACAACGGCTGGTCGCTGCTCGGGCTCAAGCAGGCCCTCGCCGGACAGGGCACGAAGGACGCCGCCGTCGACGCTGACTTCGAGAAGAGCTGGGCCCGCGCCGATCACTGGGTGCGGTCCTCGCGCTTCTAGCGGGCACGCCTGTCGGGGCGTGGTAGCATCCGCAGCATCTGCGGAGGCTGCCATGTCCCGACGTCTGTCTGCTGCTGCCAGTTGTGTCCTGATCGCGGCCTCGCTCGTTACTGCCCGAGCGCAGGCACCGCAACACCCCTCGGGTGCGCCCCCTGCGCCTTCTGCTGATCCCTACGCCACCAACGCGGCGCCGGGCACCTCGACATTTCCGCTGGCGGCCCCGGCGGGCACCGACAGCCGCGCACGGGACGCCGCCCCGGCCGGCGCGACCAACACCGGTCCCTTCAATCCCGCCACCTGGAAGTTCGGCACGGCATTCGACGGCCCCGCAGGCGCGGCCGTCTGGAATCCGGTCAAGCTCAAGATGATGGCCGGGGGCAAGGTGACCGGCGGCACCCTGTTCGGGGCGACAGACCCGAGCATCTACTGCGCGATGGCGCAGGCCGGCTACGACTTCATCTGGACCGAAATGCAGCACGACCAGCGCGACTGGCAGGCGGTGGCCCGCATGTGGCGCACATGCCCGCATGCCCCCGCCGTGCCGGGCGTGCGCGTGGCCTACACCGATGAGCGCGAAATTCAGCATGCCCTCGACGCCGGTGCCCTCGTGCTGGTCGTCCCCACGGTCGACACCGTCGAGGAAGCTCGCGCCGTCGTCGACTGGACGTACTTCCCGCCCCTCGGGCGTCGCAGCAACGGCGGCGGGCAGGCGTTCGACGCGGCGATGTACGGAGCCGTGCCCGGGGGCTATCGCGCCACCGCCAACGACAACATCGTGCTCATCCTGATGATCGAAACACTCGAGGGGCTGAAGAACGCCGAGGCCATCGCGCGCGTGCCCGGTGTCACCGCCATCTTCGCCGCCAGCGGCGACCTGGCCAATTTCACCGGCTACCGACAGGGGCAGCCCGATTATGAACGCGCCATCAACATCGTGCACGACGCCGCGCTCGCCGCCGGTGTGCGGCTGTGCGGACCGCTGGCATGGCGTGACCGGCCCGATTTCACCTGCTTCCAGGCCGGCAGCGAGACGGCCGCCATCGCCAGGGGCGTGGCCGCCGAGCTCGGGTCACTCGCCAACACACAGGGTCGGCCCACCGCCGGCCCCTTTGCCGCCAGGCCCAAACCCTGAGGGCCACCGCTGTCCTCACGGGGGGTCACCAGCGGCTGACACCATCACGTCCGGCTCTCACGCGCTGGAGGCGACGGGCAGGCACGCAGCTCTGGCGCCCGGCCTGAATTCATGCCGGACAGGGCTGGTGGCGCGGAACGACGGGCTCAGGCCACCGCCGCTGCGACCGCCTCGACCGTCTCGCCGACGATGTTCACGATGCGGTCGAGGTCGTCATCGGACGTGATGAGCGGCGGAGCAATGCAGACGCAGTCAAGGACGGCACGCGAATAGAGCCCGCGGTCGAGCATGCCGTCAATCAGCTTCTGCGTCACGCCGAGGCTCGGCGCGTGCAGTTGCCGTGTCGACTTATCGGCCACCACTTCCACCGCAGCCATCATCCCAAGGCCACGCACGTGGCCCACATGCGGCAGCGACTCGAGCGTCCGGAGCCCGGCCAGCAGGCGGCGGCCACTGGCAGCGGCGCGTTCCACCATGCCCTCGCGGTCGATGATGTCGATGTTGGCCAGGGCCACGGCGCAGCAGGTGGGATGTCCGGAATAGGTGAACGCATGCATCCAGCGCTGCGCAGGGGCAGCGCCGTTGATGACGTCGCGGATGCGGTCCGACACACCAATGCCGCCCAGCGGGATGTAGCCGCTCGTGATGCCTTTGGCAAACTGCATGATGTCGGGCTCGATGCCGTAGTGGTGCAGCCCGAACCAGCGCCCGGTGCGTCCGAACCCCGTAATGACTTCATCGGCAATCAGCAGCACGTCATAGGCATCACAGATCTGGCGGATGCGCGGAAAGTAATCGTCGGGCGGCACAATCACGCCGCCAGCCCCCTGCACGGGCTCGGCGATGAACGCCGCCACCGTCTCGGGCCCTTCACGCAGAATGGCCTGTTCGAGTTCGTTGGCCATGGCGACGCCGGGGCTCACCGACGTGTCCTTCTGTTCGTAGCGATACGGATCGGGCGCCGCGATGTGGAGGAAGCCGGGCGTGCGCGGCTCGAACATCGGCCAGAACGCCTGCAGGCCCGTCGCACTCATCGCGGCCAGGGTCAGCCCGTGATACGCGCGGTTCCGTGAGATGACCTTGATCTTGTCAGGCTTGCCCTGCGCCTTCCAGAAATAGCGCGCCGTCTTGAACGACGTTTCAGACGACTCGGCACCGCCACTGGTGAAGAAGAACGTATTGATCGACGGATAGGTCAGGGCACACAGGCGCTCGGCGAGCCGAATCGCCTGTTCGTTGCTGCCTCCCGCATAGGCCGAGTGGAAGGCCAGCATCGACATCTGCCGTGCCGCCGCCTCGCCGAGCTCACAGCGGCCATGGCCGATGTTCACGTTCCAGAGGCCCGACAGTCCATCGATGTAGTCGCGCCCGTGCGAGTCGTAAATGTGTGCGCCCTGCCCCTTCACCCAGATGCGGGTGCCGGCGTAGGCCGACGGGTGGTGCAGCGGGTGCATGAGGTGCGCCTGATCAACGGCAAGGGTCGGAGTCGACATGGCCCCTCATGCTATGACGCCTGCCCGGGCAGGGCAACCCTCGCCAGAGCCGGAGGGGCTCTGGTGAGGGAGGCCGAGTGACGGGATCCGCGCCTACTTCGGCGCGACGACGATGGTGACCATGCCGTCGGTGGTGAGGGCGCCATCATCGGCGCGCACGCGAATCTGATATTCGCCGGCCTGATGGAACGTGGCACGCACGCCGACACGACCGTCGCCCATGTCGGGCGGGGTCCACAGCGGGGCCCAGGGCGAGTTACCACCCGTACGGGTGTCTTCCCACGGGGCGATCTGCGGGGGATCAAAGGTCACGCTGCCAGGACCGCGATAGACCGACCAGCTGGCATGCAGGCCGACGATCTTGCCCACCGTGATGCGGGAGGGCGGCAGCATGACGCGACGCGCGCGGAGCGCCTCGAGCTGGGCCCGATTGGCTGCCGACAGGTTGGTCGACGAGCCCGTGTTGCTGACGGCGGCACCTGCGCCGATGGCGCGGGTCTTCGGAATGCCATCATCGGCGACGACGGCCACCAGCGTCACAGGCTCGCCCACGCGCGCGGTCAGGCGCTTGGCCCCCTGCACCTCAAGGGTGGGGGCCTTGTTCGCGCGCACCTCGGGACTGCTGCTGCCGGCACCGAGCGCCCCTGTTTCCGAGGCGCGGACGACTCCGTCGATTTTGTAGTCGAGCGCGAGGCTCGCGTACGCCCGCTCGGTCTTGCCGCGGGTCGTCAGCGTCCAGATGAGTTCGTCTTTCTCCGTGAAGCCCTTCGGCACCGCCACGCGGAAGATAAAGCGATTGCGCCGCGGCAGGAAGCGCGTCGGCTGCCCCTGATCGGCGCCGCCGAGATTGAAGCCGTTGTCGGGTCCCACCGGCACATCGAGCTCTTCTTCCCAGTTGCGGTTCATGTAGCCGAACACGAACCACCGCGAGCCGTCGGCATCTTCCTCCCAGCCCTCGAAGGCCGGGGAGACCGTCTGGCCTCGGGAATAGGTCAGGCCCTGCGCACCGGCAGCCGGAATGGCCACCGGTGTGAGGGACACCAGCACCAGTAACAGCCGCGCGGAGGCGGCGCTCAGCATACGTGCCATCGGCATCATCGTCACTGCTGCTGGCGAGGCGCAGCCGTCGGCGGCGGTGCGGGAATGTCGATGTTGCAGAGCGGACAGCCGATCATGACCGTACTGCGGTTGAGTTTGAGCGACTCGCGCCGCGCTTTCATCTCGGCGGTGAACTGCTCGTCGGTCAGCGACACGCGGTTGCCGAGATCGATGAACATGTTCGCCACCGACCGGTTGCCTGAACCCTGCCAGTTGCGCGAATCGGGCACGTTCTTGTTCCTCGGCGAATTGTCCATGTAGCCGATGATGTGCAGGATAGTGCCCCTCGGCAGCAGCGGAGCATGCGTGTCGTCATAGTCATAGCCGCGCACCCAGTTATGGTCGTAGCCGACGCAGTTGATCGTCTGGGCACTGTAGCCCCAGATGGCTTCGAGGCACATGCGCGCCCCCGGTGCGTGCAGGTGTGGTTCGAACGATAGAATCTTGGTGTGCTCGGTCAGCACCGTGTAGGCGTGCAGTTCCTGGTTGGCCTGGTTACCCATGATGTCGATGTCGACGCCATTGCCCAGTGCGACGCGTGACGGACGATACTCGGGCTTGTAGCCCTTCGGCATGAACTTGAAGCCGATTTCCAGGCGGGCCTTCGTATTACGGCCGTTCGAGTGCAGGTGCACCGAGTCGGACACAACGGACGAACCGGCCTTGAGCAGGCGGGCCGACTTCGGGTCAAAGAAATCGGGTTCGCGGCCCACTTCGTGTACCGGCCACGTCGTAGTGCCCGGGGTACTGCCGGTGAGCGAGGCCAGATCGAACGGGTCGGTCGGGTCCGTCTGATCCTGTGAGTTGAGCGGGCGGGTCTGCCAGATCATGTGATGGAAGACATAGCGGCCACCGACCGTGTGGCGTCCGGTGCCCGAGGTCGCGACGTCGTTGACCTCACGCACCTCGACCGCCGACACATAGCGATCTTCGGTCAGGCCTGTCGCCACCGGGGGAATCTCGCCCCACCAGTCAGGCGATCCGGCCTTCACGGTGAGCTCTTCGGTGCGCACTACAAGATCGGGTTCGCCAATCTGCCACGACGTCGTGTCGTTCCAGACGCGGGCGGTGGGCAGGTCGGTCATGTTGCCGCGCGGGGCGCCGCTGTCAGCCCACTTGGCGATCAGGGCGATTTCGGCTTCGCTCAACGACGGGTCGTTCTTGAAGTGCTGAATGCCGATTTCACGCTCGACATACCAGGGCGGCATCACACCGGCCCGCGGGCCCATGCCCGTGCGCTGCTTGATCGACCGTGCCCAGGGGCGCACCTGCTCGTAGGTTGACAGCGCCATCGGGGCGACGCCATTGACGCGGTGACAGTTCTCGCAGCTGCGCTGCAGAATCGGCGCGATGTGCTTCGCGTAGGTCACCTCAGGGGCAGGCGCCTGCCCGGCCGACGCGGCCGGTGCGCTGCCCTGCGCCGCCATCCCGGCTGCAGCCACCCAGACCAACACCGCCGACCCCGCCACACGCTGCCACGTGTTCCGTGCACGACCCGTCATGCTGCCGCTCCTTCCTGACTTGCGCGTTGAGAGACCCTGCGCCGCACCCGTGGAGGGTGGGCTTGACCGTCATCAGAGTTCTTTTACGATACCAAAACGGCGGACGCATGGCGTCACAATCTGCGCGGCGTCGCCGACCGTTGCCCCCGAGCGGATACCGTCCCCCGAGGCTATCTGGGGCGGCGGCGGAAGCCACCGCGACAGCGGGGCGCCGCAGACCAGCCGCATCAGGAGTCAGCGTGCCGCCGAGCGAAGCAGCGGGGCCAGCGACCGTTCGAAGAAGGCCTGCACACCCTCGCGGTTCAGGTGATCCGTGTCGTAGAACAACGCATCGTCGTAGTGATCGCCGCTGAAATCGTGCAGGGGCACCTGATGCGGGGCCAGCACCGCCTGCAAGGCTCGGGTGAACCCGTCCTCGTCAGGCAGGGCGGCCGCGATTCTCCCCGGCAGGGGCGGCTTCAGCACCAGCACCTGCTGCCCCAGCCCCCGGGCCTCTCGCACAAGGGCATCGAGGTCAGCGAGGTATCTCGCGCGAGCCCCCAGATCGATGCCCCGGGGATACAGGTAGGCCAGGCGCTGCTCATCAAGCTGCGCCACCGGTCGATAGCGCCGGGTGAATCGGGTCTGTTCGTCCTCGGATACGTCGGGAACCCATCGCTCGTGATTGTTGATTTTCGGAAATCCGGACGCGTAGGCCAGGCCGGCGGTCCACGTCGAGGGCTCGCGAAGCAGCCGGACCAGCAGGGCCCGATCAAAGGGTGTCCGGACGAACAGGCTGCGGTCCTGCAGCCGTGCTTCATTCCATGCCGCGGCATGGAAGGTGAACGCGTCGGCCACATACACGACGCCGCGCGTCCGATGCTTCGTCAGAAAGTAGTCGTACACCAGGCGACTGACATGAATGCCTCCGCCTGCCACTCCGAGGTTCATCACACGCAGACCTGTGACCTCGTCAAGCCGCGCCCCCATGTCCTGATAGCCAAGAGCCGCCGCATGTGACGCCCCGAGCAGAATCCAGTCATGCGCGGCAGGCGGCGTCGACTGAATCACAAAGAAGCGATTGGTCTGCGCGAACCGGTAGACCATCCATTCCGACAGCCCGTAGAGAACCCCGTAGCTGAGCAGCGCCCCGGCGACGAAACGCCGGGCCGCACGGCGGAAGCGCTGCCACGCCTGACCGGACGCCATGAGCTCTGGCGCGTCGCTGTGGGGTGGGTGCTGATGAGGTGTCTCCATCCAGGGCGCCGCACTCAGAACTGCATGTAGACGAACCGCGTGAGGTTCCACTGCCCGGCTACCAGAAGCATCGCCAGGAGGCCATATGCCACGGTCCACTGCACGGCCACGGGCCACTGATGCGTGCGTTCCCGCAGTGCCTGACGCTCGTCGAGGATATCCGTCGCCATGACCACGCCAATCAGGGCCACAGCCACGAGCCAGGCGGGCTCGGTCATCCGCAGCCAGACCTGCGTCGGAAGGCTGGCACCTGCGGCCGCGATGCGGGTCAGGATCGTGACCGCAGCGTCCACCGTGTCCGCCCGGAAGAAGATCCACGAGAGGAGGATGAGATGGAACGTCACAAGCCGACGGGCATGCCGAACCCACGGGGCCCCGTCGGCGCCGACGGTCCGCCGCGACGTGCCTCCCAACAGGTCCTCCACCCAGACGTAGAGGCCGTTCAAGCCTCCCCACACCAGAAACGTCCAGTGCGCACCATGCCACAGCCCGCTCAAGGCGAACACCGCCATCAGATTCCACCTCGTGCGCCACGCGCCACGCCGGTTGCCCCCGAGCGGTCGATACAGATAGTCGGCAAACCATGCGGAGAGGGTGCGATGCCAGCGATGTGCCCAGAATTCCCGGACGCTGACCGCCAGGTACGGGCGCTGAAAGTTCTCGGGCAAGGTCAGCCCCAGCATCCGCGAACACCCCACCGCCATGTCAGAGTAGGCGGAGAAATCGCAGTAAATCTGGAAGGCAAACAGATAGGATGCGAGCAGCAGATCAGCCGGGGCACTCAGCGCAGGCAAGCGGTAGGCCGCGTCGACCATCGGGGCCAGACGGTCGGCGACGACGACCTTCTTGAACAGCCCCCAGAGCAGCAGCTGAGCTCCGCTGGTGAGGTCCGCTGGCGAGAGATGCCCGGCCCGATCCAGGCTGGCCCGCCAGGCCTCCATCCGGACGATCGGCCCCGCCAGCACCTTCGGGAAATACGACAGGTACAACAGCAGCGCCTCCGGCCGATGTTCAGCTGGCGTGGTCCGTCGGTAGACATCGATCACATAGCTCAGACACGTGAAGATGTAGAACGACACGCCTGCGGCGGCCACCACCTGCGGCACCGGCAGCACGTCGCGGCCGACCAGCTGATTGGCAGCCGTGACCAGGAAGGCTGCCGAGGTATTCACGGCGAGGCCGGTGACCAGCAGGCCCACCGCCAGCGTCACCACCGCGCGCCGATGCAGCGGCGGACGGTCCTGATCCAGCCGTATTCCCGCGACATACCCCACCAGGGCCGTCCCGAGCAGCAGCAGCACGGCATCCCACCGAAACGTCGCGTAATACGCAAGGCTCAGCAGCAACAGCAGGCGTCCGCGCTGCTCGGCCGGCACCCGGAGATAGATCGGCAGCCCCGCTGCAAGCAGCAGCAGGAACGTCAGTGAATGCAGCGGCATCGGCCCCTCAGAAGACGGGCCACCGATTCCGCCGACCGGGTGTCAGTAGGACGTCCACGATTCCAGCAGCTCGGGCGGCAGGCGAGGCACCGGACGCTGCGGATTGAAGTTGGCCTTGAGATACGTGTAGATCCGCTCGAATTCTGCGTCAGACAGGCTCGAGACGCGCGCCCGGTGATCCACACTGCTGCGGGTCCAACCCGCCGCATCCATCTGCAGCACCACGATGGGAACAAACGTGTGGCAGTTCTGGCAGTTGTTCAGGACCAGATCGCGACCATCGCCCTGCGGAAATATCGCGTTCATGTCGACACGGGTCACTCCACCGGCGTCGGCCGTACTGGCCCCCGAGGCGGCCGCAGGAGTGGTGGACGCCGCGGAGGCCCCTTCCGGTGTGTCACTGCCGCACCCCGTCAGACCCAGTGCAAGCACCAGCGGCAGCAGACACGCATACGGTCGTCTCATCGGCCATCGTCCTGTCATCATCACGTCCCTCTGCAGAGAAGACGGGCGCACCTCATACGGCAGGCCACACCCGTTCCCATCGTCGGTTCAATCGAAAGTGGTGTCGTCGGGCAAGCGGATACGTCGACGAATGCGGCCCTGCAGACTGAAGACCGGTACCTGCACCACCCGGGCCGCCTCTGCCGCAGGAAAGCCCGACTCGGCCAGCACACGGAGAGCATCGGCCGCATCCTCGTCGTAGTACTGCTCGAGGCATTCGCCGCAGATGCGTGCCGGAATGTCCTCCACCACCGCCAGAGCCCCGTCGGCCAGCCACATGGCCGTCCTGACCGTCGATGCCCCCGCCGCCCCACCGCATTTCGGGCAGCGCACGGGGGCATCGTGGCCACCCGGCTGAGCCGCAGTGTCCACTTACAGCCTCATCATCTGCCGGGCGGCATCCACGATCTTGGGCGCATCGGGGCGGAGCCACGTCATCATCTCGGCCGCGCCGGGACCCGGCACGTCGGGGAAGGCGATCTTCTTCACCCGCACGCCTGGCACCATCTGGGCAATCTCGGAGATGACATGCGAACCGAAGCTGGCCGTGTAGTGGCCGTGCTCGACGACGAGCACCCGACCGGTCTTGCGGGCCGATGCGGCCAGCGTCTCGACATCCAGCGGCTTCAGCGACCGCGGATCGATGAACTCGACCGAAATGCCCTGGGCAGCCAGTTCCGGCAATGCCTTTCTGACATCAACCGTCGCCGGAGCCCAGGCCACGATGGTCAGATCCCGGCCCGACTGCCGGACAATCGCCTTGCCGAGCGGAACCTCGTACGCGTCATCGGGCACATCGGGCTGCTCGCCCGCCTTGACCTCGCCGTAATCGAGGTAGATCACCGGGTCGGGATCGCGCAGCGCGGCGATCAGCAGTCCCTTGGCATCGTACGCATCGCTCGGGCAAACCACTTTCAGGCCCGGCAGCTGCGCGTAGAGCGCCTCATGGCCGACGTCGGTATGCTGCCCGGCGTTGCCGCGGGTGCGCCCCGCGCCGTCCTGCCACAGGACAAACGGCATACTGGCCTGACCGCCCGTCATCGACCGAATCTTTCCGGCCTGGTTCTGGACGTATTCGATGACGTAGATGGGGGCCATCGACGGAATGCGGGCGATCGACGGAGAGCCCGCGCAGGCAGCACCGATGGCAGCACCGGCGATCCAGTGCTCATCAATGGGCCAGCCGCGCCCTGAGGTTCGCAGCGTGCCAAACTCCTTGACGAGGTCCAGCACCTCGCCCGTCGGCAGCGCCGCGGTCGGCGCCTGGTACTCGTAGAAGAAGACCATTTCGGGTCGCGCTCGCATTTCCTGCGCGACACCTTCCAGCTGAGCGTAGTGGTAGGGTTTTTTCGGCATGATCCGGTCTCCGTCCCGCGCTACGTGGTCGGGGTAGCCAGCCCCGTCCGGTTGAAGAACTGCGTGGCCGGCACCGCACCGGACGCGTAAGTATTCAGGACACCGGCTTCCGGCCTGGTACGCGGACTCCGGCGGGCGAACTCGACCGACGCATCGACGCGCGCCTGCATCTCACGGTCAATCGCATCGAGCTCGCCGGCCGTGGCGACCGACCGGGCGACAAGCCACGTCCGATAGCGAAGAATCGGGTCGCGCGTCATCCACTGACGCACCTCCTCGTCGGTCCGATACGGCAGGCCCAGGGCCCCGTCTTCTCCAGGACGACCACCGGCAAATCCGGCGTGGTCGTACCAGCGGAAGGTGATGCCCTCGATGACCGACGGTCCCTTGCCGGCCCTGGCCCATTCGACCGCCTCGCGCGTGGCGGCATGCACGGCCGCGATATCGTTGCCATCGACGAGGAACGTCGGGATGCCCAGCCCCTTGGTGTACTCGGACACATACTTGGTCGGCACCGTGAGCGCCATCGGAACGCCCATGTACTGCAGATTGTTCTCGTTGACGAAGATGACCGGTACCTTCTGATTGGCGCAGCTTCTGACGGCGCTGAAATAGTAGGGCGACGCGGCGGCGCCGTCGCCGAAGAAAGCGACGCTGACCTGACGGGTGCCCTTGACCATGGCATGCAGGGCCGCCCCGGCGGCCATGTAGTAGCTCGCCCCGACAATGCCGTTCATCCCCATGATGCCCCGGGACATGTCGGTGATATGCATCGACCCGCCGTAGCCCTGGTTGTATCCCGTGTCCCGGAAGAAAATCTCAGCCGTCATCCGGTTGAGGTCGCCCCCCTTCGCGATGAGATGTCCATGGCCCCGGTGTGTCGACGCGATGTAGTCGTCGTCGTTGAGCACGCTCATCACGCCCACGGCGATCGCTTCCTCGCCGACATACGTGTGGAACTGCCCATACAGGCCGTCATCCCCGCCGAGGAAGAGGTCCTTCATGGTCGTTTCCCACTTGCGGCTGGCCTGCATGAGCCCATACAGGGTCAGCAGGCGCTCCTTGCCCAAGCTGGCCAGCGCCTCGGCAGCCGAGCCCGACGTCGGGATGTCTGTCGGCGGCAGGAACTTCACCGAGTCCCCCGCCTTCCACTGCGGATTGCCTCCGGGGCCTTCCGTCGCCAGGCTCACCTGGCGGCCGAACCCGCTGCCGGTCAGCCCCTGCGCACTGACGGTGCGCCCCAGCGACGTGCCACACGCCGACAGCACCGTCGTGCTGGCACCGGCCGCCCCCATCAGCTTCAAAAGACTGCGACGATCCATGGGTCGCTGCTGCTCGGACATGTCTGCCTCCTCGGGGACCGACACGCACCGGCCCCTTGTGCGAGGCCCGCCGGATCCGGAGATCCGGCGGGCATCCCGTCTGTTAGAACTTCATCTGCATCGCCAGACGCAGGGTGCGCGGCTGCAGCACGTCCAGCGGCTGGCCAAGGCTCGACCCCACGGTGATGTTCTGGCTCTTCACATACGCCACGTTGGCGAGGTTGAACACATCGATTTGCGCCGACACCTGATACCGGTTGACGTTGAAGATGCGGCGCAGCCCCATGTCAATCTGGTTCTGCCGCGGATAGTAATTGGCGCCCGGGGGCACCAGGTCGAGCGTGTACTGCGCGAGCGTCAGGTTGGGCACCACCAGCTCGCCGGGCCGGCACGGTCCCACGCAGTTGGCCGCGTAGCGGGTCGTCGGCCCGATAATCCAGCGCGTGAACAGCGGCTGGCCGTTGTAGCTCTGCAGCGCCAGATTGGTCTGCACCTTGATGCGCGGAATGGTGTAGCTGCCCGACAGCTTCACCTCGTGGAGCCAGGGCATGTCCAGCTTGCTCTGGTCGCAGAAGTGGAAATCGGGCTGGGGGAAGTTGTTGGCGGAAATCACCGCCGTCCCCGAGTAGCGGCCCTGGCTGCTTTCGATCGCATCACAGCGCACATCGATGATGCGGTCCACCGTGTATCCACCGAAGAAGGAGGCCCCGCCGAGTCGCGCATTCACCCCCAGCTGCACGCCGTTGTAGGTGCGGCGCCGCAGGTCGGTATCGGTCGACGTGAAGTCGGTGCGGTCGACGTTCGCCCGCAGCGCCGGATTCAGGTTGTAGACCGGCAGGACGCGGCCATCGAGCGGACTCACAACATTGACAATGGTGTAGTCCGAGGGCTTCCAGCCATTGTTCTGGGTGCGGCGCTGGTCGTAGGTGCCGCGACGGTAATAGCCCAGGCTCATCGACAGGCCGCGGGTGACCTCATGCTGCACCGACGCCGAGTACTCGATGTCGTATTCCCGCTGGATGTCCGGGTCGGGACGAATCGTGAACACCGGTCGGCCGAAGTTGGCGTTGTTGCTGGGACCAATCTCGTTGTCCTGCGCCAGGTTGTCGCCGTTGAGGTCGCGCCACGAGCGGACGTCGCTCTGCAGTTGCAGCGGGTTGTAGCGTGCCGGGAACCCGGTCGTCTGACCAGCCATGTAGCGACCCACGGTGGCCTTCACGGCCGTTCTGCCCGTACCGAACACATCCCAGGCCACACCGAAGCGGGGCGCCAGGTCGAGCCAGTCGGGGAAGCCCTTGACGGCCGCGAACTCGCGGGCCGGTGCGAACCGGCCGGCTTCGGCACGCTGCGGCTGGATGGTGCCGTAGAACCGCTCGAGGCGCAGCCCCGAGTTGATTGTCACCCGGCCGAGGTTCCACGAATCCATCACGAACAGGCCGAGGTCGGCATTCATGAACTCGTTCGCACGAATCGGCGTGTTGTAGACACGCACCGAGTCGGGCACACCGTTCCGGTACAGCTGCACGAGGTCGCCGTTGATATCGTACTCGAGCACATAGTCGCCGAAGCCCCACTGCGCGCCGGCCTTTACAGTGTGCGCACCCGAGACATACGACAGAATCGACGACACGTTGTATTTCTTCGGATCGATACCGACGGCCGGTGAGATGCGGCCGTCGTACGCCGTCAGCTGCAGCAGGTCTTCCTTGCCGATCGTGCGGAACCAGTCCGGCGAGTTGCGGTCCTTCTGCACGCCCGGCTGGTAGCCGATGTAGAGATACTCGACGTTCGACGAATACCCCGTTTCCAGCAGCCACTTGCTCGACAGCGTCGCAGTCCACTTGGCCTGCGCCGTGTAGTACAGCGCGTTGTTGGCGTTGCGGCGCCCGGCGGCAGTGTCCCACTCGGTGATGCGGTTTGCGATGGCCTCGTTCCCCTTGAACTTCGGATAACGATCGTGCACGACGCTGATCCGGTGCTTGTCGTTGAGCTGCCAGGTCAGACGCACCAGCTGGTTCTGAATCCACTGTTCCTCGATGCCGGTGCCCACTTCGCCGTTCTTCGCGAAGAAGCTGCTCGGAATCACCGAGTCGGTGGCAATGCGGCGATAGCTGGTGAAGAACCACAGGCGGTTCCGCTTGATGGGGCCACCCACGCCGATATTGAGATCGCTGATGTGCGCCACCCGGGCCCCCGACCGCAGTCCGCGCCGCCGCAGCTCGTCCGTCACGTTGTCGGCCTGCCACGCTCCGTCGGTGCCTCCCGCGAAGAGCTGGCCGGAGAAGATGTTGCCGCCGTCCTTCGGGACCATGTTGATGCGCACGCCGCCGCCCGACACGTCCGCCGCCACACCACTGGTCTGATAGCTGATTTCCGACATGGCCGCGTCACTGAAGTAGGCCTGCACCTGCCCGTCATTCATCAGGCTGTTGAGGCTCATACCGTCCACCTGCACGGTCGTGTCGGTCTGACGCGACCCGTTGACGGTCATGTAAATCTGCTCCATCTGCTGGTTGCCGCCGACGTCGGTGTTGCTCATGCGGACGCCGGGCATCAGCGCGGCCATCCCCGTGTAGTTCCGCGCCGTGGGCACCGCGTCCATCAGCTCACGGGTCATCACCTGAGCGCGCTGTGTGTTCTGCGTGTCCACCACCGGCGCCAGGCCGCTGACCGTGATCGATTCCTCAAGGCCCCCCACGCGCATCTCCGCGTCCACGCGCGCCGCGAAGTTCGCCGGCAGTGTCAGCTCTTCCTGCTTGTAGGTGTTGAACCCCGGCAGCACAAAGGTCACGCTGTAGACGCCGGGACGGAGATCAATGATGTTGTACCGGCCCTGATCGTCCGAGATCACCGATCGCACCTTCTCGATCAGTACCGGACTGGCGACTTCCACGGTCACGCCGGGCAGCACGGCGCCGCTCGAATCGCGGACCGTGCCGAGGATCGAACTCTGGGCCGAGGCCAGGCCGGCACTGGCCAGCCAGAGCGTCAGCCCCAGAATCACATACCGACTGCAGATTCGAAACATCGCGCCTCCCTGTCAACGCAGCGCTCACGCGCCGCTGTCATTCACCATCGTCGTTCCACGCCCACCGACCGTGCCGCGCTGGCACGCCCCGTGACGCCTTGCTCGTCTTACTCCCGTAACAGCACCGTCCGGTCATCCCGCCGCCGAAGCAGCGCCAGGAAAGCCGGGATGTTCAACGACCCGTCGCCCTGCAGCAGCACGGCCTGCCGGCGCGCCGGACTCCACGCCTCACTCCCCACCACGCGTCCCGCGCGATCCCATTGGCGCATCACCGCCACCTGCGTCTTCCGTCGCTCGGCGGCAGGTGCCGTCAGGACATCCGTGACCGCCCCCTGAGACGGTAACTGCCTCAGGGAGCGCTGCGCGACAAACCGCACCGCATCGTATGGATCGTCCAGCAGTTGCGCCAGCACCGGCACCATCCACGCCGTCCCCGATGCCTCCTGCGCTGGAACCCACCCCATCGCCGCCGCAGTCACCGCGCGTGACCCG
>VFZN01000025.1 GCA_016871195.1 Acidobacteriota bacterium
GGCATCGATGCCCGCATGCACGATGAACGCGCCGCGCTCGCCCTGGGCTGTATCGGCCAGGAAACGGTGGGGCCGGGCGGGTTCGCCATGGCCGTGCGCACCATTCCCGTCCTGCAGCAGTATGTGCGCGAAGTCGTGGCGCACGCGCCAGACGCCTGGGTGATCAACTTCACCAATCCCGCAGGGCTCGTCACACAGGCCCTGACCCGCATCGAGGGCGCGCGCGTCGTCGGCATCTGCGACACACCGACCGAGGTGTTCCAGGAAATTGCCCATGCGCTCGATCTGTCGGCCGATGAGTGCCGCTTCGATTATGTCGGCCTCAATCACCTCGGATTCATCCGCGAGGTGTTCTGGAAGGGACGTCCGCAACTGCACCGGCTGTGGGCCGATGACGCGCGCTTGGCCCGCGTCTACCGGACGCCGCTGTTTCCGCCCGAACGCCTGCGTGCCCTGCGGCTGCTGCCGACCGAATACGTGTTCTATTACGACGATCCCGCACGGGCCCTGGCCAACCTGCAGGCGGCCGGCCAGACCCGTGGGGGCGTGATTGCCGCACTGACGCACGAGCTGTTCCGCGATCTCGCGGCCGGGGTGGCCGATCCGGTCGCGCGTTACGAGCGCTATCTGGCCGACCGCAGCGCGGGCTACATGCAGCTCGAGTCTGGCGGTCATGCCGGGCACGCCACACCGGCCCCGTGGGCACACCTCACCGGCTACGACAAGATCGCCCTCAACACGATGCAGGCGATGGTGCAGCACACACGGGTCATCATTCCGCTCAACGTGCTCAATCACGGCAACATTCCCGACCTTGCGGACGATGATGTGATTGAAGCGCCGTGTGTGGTGGATGCCAACGGGCCGCAGGCGCTGCACGTGGGGGCACTGCCCACGCAGGTGCGCGATCTGGTGCGGCGCGTGAAGCAGTTCGAGCGTGCCACCATCGACGCGGTGGCCGCCGGAACGCGCGAGGCACTCGTCGACGCCCTGGCCCTCAACCCGCTAGTGCCGTCGCACGAGACGGCGGCGGCTCTCGTCGACACACTGGGCCTGTAACATGGCGACGACCACCGCACAGCTCGACCGCCGCATGGGCCTGCTGCAGGCCACGGCCACGAACATCATCAGCATGGTGGGCGTGGGGCCGTTCCTCACCATTCCCTTCATGGTGCAGGCGATGAACGGGCCGCACATTCTCTATGCATGGATCGCCGGTGCGGTGCTGGCCCTGTGTGACGGGCTGGTCTACGCGCAGCTCGGCGCGGCCCTTCCGGGCAGCGGCGGCGGATACCTCTACCTGCGCGAGGCGTTTCAGCCCTTCGGTCTCGGTCGGGTGATGGGCTTCCTGTTCATTTTCCAGACGATCCTCGTGGCACCGCTGTCCATTGCGGGCGGCGCCGTGGGCGTCTCCGACTACCTGCAGTTTGTCTGGACGACCATGACGCCGCTGCAGCACAATGTGCTTGCGGCGGGCCTGTGTCTGGGCACGGCCGCGCTGCTCTGGCGCGACATCGAGTCGATCGGGCGGCTGGCCGTGGTCATGCTCGTCGGGGTGCTGGTGACCGTGGGCTGGGTCATTGGCGTCGGGCTCTTCACGTTTTCACCGGCGATGGCGTTTGATTTTCCCCCGGAGGCCTTCGTGATGAACGAGGCCCTCGCCACCAGTGTCGGCGCGGCGGCGGTGCTGGCGATGTACAGCTACGGCGGCTACAACCAGGTGTGCAACATTGCCGAGGAAATTGTGGACCCCGGGCGCACGGTGCCGCGTTCGATCGTGCTGTCGATTGCGATTGTCGCGGCCCTCTATATGGGGATGACCGTGGTCGTGCTGGGGCTGATTCCCTGGCAGGAAGCGGCGACGCTGCGCACCATCGCGTCCGAGTTCATCGTGCGCACCTTCGCCGATCCGGCGACCGGGCGGATCGCCGGCTTTGCCATGACGGCGCTCATCCTCGGCGTGGCGGCGGCGTCGCTCTACGCGACGATTCTGGGCTACTCGCGTGTGCCGTTTGCCGCGGCCCGTGACGGTGATTTCTTTCAGGTGTTCGCGCGTGTGCATCCCACCAAGCACTTTCCGCATGTCTCGCTGGTGGTCATCACGCTCATTTCGCTGCCCTTCTGCTTCTTCTCGCTGGGGCAGCTGGTGAGCTGGCTGATGCAGGTGCAGATTCTCCTGCGCTTTGTGTGGCAGTGCGCGGCGGTGATGCTGCTGCGGCGCTATCGCCCCGACATTCCGCAGCCGTTCACGATGTGGCTGTATCCGGTACCGGCGCTGCTCTCGCTGGGCCTCTGGCTGTATCTCTTCGTCCAGGGCCCGGGCGAGGGCGTGGTGTTTTCGTTCGCGTTCCTGGCGGCCGGCGTGGTGGCCTACTTCGTGTTCGCGCGCGGCAGCGCCAGCAGGTTGGCGAGCAACCGGTAAGCCCCGGGCACGCCGTAGGGCAGCTGCCGGTGGAAGGCATAGGCAAAGTAGGTGTAGTGCCCCTTGCCCGTGCGCGCCCACAGCCAGCCGCCGCGCTGCGGTGCCTGCCCCTTGTCGTAGGTGGCGATGATCGGCGTGTAGGCGGCGTCCCACGTCGCCCAGAACTTCGAGCCGCGCTGCTCGACCCAGCCGTTGAAATCGGCCTGGGTGATCACGTTCGGGTAGCGCAGCATCGGGGCGTCAGGCGCGAGAATCTCGACAGGCGAGTCTTCCTCTGACACTTCTTCGGCGCGCTGGGTGAGTTCGCCCGGGAACGGCGCAAACTGATTCGGAATCAGCTCCTGCGTGTTGTAGAGCACGATGAGGTGCCCGCCCGCGGCCGCATAGTCGAGCAGACGCCGGTTGTAGGTGCGGAGATCGGGACGCACGGCATAGGCGCGTGTGCCGGTCATGATGGCGTCGAACTGCGACAGATCGGCGCTGGCGAGTGCGCGTTCATCAAGCAGTGTGACCGCGTAGCCCAGCTGCGCGATGCCCTGTGGCACGGCGTCGCCGAGGCCCATGACATAGCCCACCTTGAGCCCGGGCACAAACGCCACGTCGATGCCCCGCACGGCCAGCGTCGAGGGGCGATAGAGATGCCGCAGCTCGAGGTCGCGGAAGTCGATATCCTCGAACCCCTCGGCATAGTCGCGGCCGCCACTGGTCGCGACGACCTTGAGGTCATAGCGCTGCGCGGCGATGTCGGGCATCGACAGGGTGAAGCGATACGACGCGCGCTCGCCGGCGCGCTGGAAGCGGAACGGCGCCTGTGCGGGTGCCACGGTCCAGCCGGACGGCACACGCACGGTGACATCGCCTTGGCTGCCTGCCGGATGGTTGTTCTGCACATCGACATCGACCGTCACCTGCTTGCGTTCGGCCTTGAGCGGCACGACCGCCGTGGCGGGTGAGGCCGTCAGGGTGACGGCGGGCACGACCCGCAGCTCGCGCAGCACGACGCCGTACGGCGCCTTCGACTCGCGACGCCGCACGACGCTGCGCACCTCGACCGGCACGCCGTCGACGCGGTAGCGCACGAGGGCTTCGGCCGGCGCGTCAGTGGCCGGCTTGCTGAACTGTGCGGCATCGGCAAAGTCGTACCGCGATTCCTGGATCGACGGTCGCGAAAAATAGGGGCGTGTGCTGATGGGCACATCTGCCGCCAGCGTCACGGTGAAGCGGCGCCTGATGACCTCGCCGCGTCCGAGCGACGAAGGCAGCGCGCTCGTCTCGACGGCGGTCGACGTCCAGCCGCGGTCGCCGTCGATGGTCACCGACTCGGGCGTGATGCGGGTGCCCGAGCGGTTGCTCATCGCCACGCGCACCTCGAATGATTGACCGGGCACCACCGCCGGCATCGTGGGCGCCTGGGCAAACCCCGCGCCTGGGCCGGTGGGTTCGGGCAGGCCTGCGGGCTGCGCCACCGCGGTGAGATCGAGACCGAGGGCGGCGTTGATGGCGTGCTGGAACTGTTCGGCCTTCCGCTCGAGAATCAGCACCGCATCGGGCTCGGCCGACAGCGCATCGATGGCCGTGCGTGTGGCTGCGAGGCCTCGCGCCAGCACGGGGACAATCGCGCCCGGATCGCGACCGTCGAAGCTGCGGCGCGCCTGCTGGATGGCCGCGTCGATGGCCTGCAGCTGCGCGGCGGCGCCGGCGGGCTCGGGGCGACCGAGCATGCGGAACAACCCGGGCAGGGTCGTGTCGATGCCTGCGAAAAAGTCAGGCTCCTTGCTGCCGGCGGCCACGCCGGGCCCCATGCGCTTGTAGAAGCCGTAGTTGGGCCCGGTGCCGAGCGACAGGCGACCGCTGTTCTGCGAGCGCTGGAAACTGAGGCCGGTGCGGGCGATGTTGTCGTACGACTCGCCCATCCAGCTGTCGTACTGGCCCGTGTCGACGCGAACGGTCCAGTCTTCGTCCTCGCGCATGCCGCCGATGAAAAGCTTGCGGGCCTGCCAGGGCCGCAGCCCCTCGCGCAGCTGCTCGGGGAACATCAGCGGATTGGCGGCGACCTCGAAGGCCTGCTGCGTCAGCAGGCCGGCGGTCTGGTGGTTACCGTGGCCATCGCGCTGGTTTCCCTGAAACCGCGAGACGATGACCAGCGGCCGCTCGGTGCGGATGACGCGCACGACATCGCGCAGCACGTTGTCGCGGCCCCACTTGTCGAACGCTTCCTCGAGCCGCTTCGAGAAGCCGTAGTCGACCACCGACGTGAAGTACTGGCGGTCGACGCCGTAGTAGCGGTTCGACACCATCAGCTCTTCGGTGCGGATGAGTCCGAGTCCGTCGAACAGCTGCGGTCCGAGGGCATTGTCGCCCGACTCGCCGCGGTTGAGCGTCATCAGCGAGACGCGCGCGCCGGCACCGCGGCTCAGCAGGGCCAGCATGCCGCCGTGCTCGTCATCCGGGTGCGCGGTCGTGTGCAGCGCGCTGGCGGTCGTGCCCAGCTTCTGCAGCCAGTGCCACGTGGTCCCGGCACCGGTGGTGGCCGGACCGGTGGGCCCCTGTGCCTGTGCGACCAGACCCGTCAGTGCGAGGGCCGTGACGGCCAGCAGGCTGGCCCGGCGGAGACGAGCGGCGAACGACCGGTGGGGCATGAGACGCGACTCCGGTTAGAAGTAGAGCTTGATGGCCAGCTGCATTTCGCGCTGGTCACCGCGGCTGCTGGTGATGGTGCCGAACGTGTTCAGGTTCGAGACGTTGGCAGCCGGGAGGCCGTAGTTCACCCAGTTGAACAGGTTGAACGTTTCCGCGCGCAGTTCGATGCGGCGGTCGCCGGGGAGCGGAATCGAACGGAACAGCGACAGGTTCATCGTCTTGAAGCCCGGGCCGCGCATGATGTTGTAACCGCAGTTGCCGTAGGTGTACTGGGCCGGCACGGCGAAGGCGGACGTGTCAAACCACTTGTCGAGTGTCTGGTTGAAGCCTGGCGGCACCGGATCGCCGACGCAGTCGGCGCGCTGGTTGCGGCCCTGACCGGTGAGGGCGCGGTCCGCCGCACTGACCGTGAAGGGCAGGCCCGAGCTCAGCGTGAGAATGCCGTTCATCGACCAGTCGTTGAGCAGCGCTCCCGCCAGTCCCCTCGGGGCGAACCGGCGGCCCTCGCCGAAGGGCAGCTCGGCGATGAAGCTGGTGACCATGCGGTGCGTGACGTCGAAGGGCAGCGGGCCGTAATCGGCGCCCATGTTGTAGGCGTTCTGCGGCGTGTTGCCCGTGGCGCCACCACCTGCGCTGAGGTGATCAAGGAAGTCGCCGTTCGCGCTGCTCAGCGTGTAGGCCATGGTGAACCCGAGGCCTCCCGACATGCGGCGCTGCACGCGCATCTGCAGCGCGTTGTAGTCGGCGTTGCCGTTGGTGACGATCTGCTGCAGGAAGGCGTTGTTGTAGCCGAACTGCGCGTAGGGATAGACCACGCGCGGACCGGTCGGCCCCTGCTCGATGATGCCCTGGTTGAGGTTGCGGATGCGGCGGCCGTGCGTCACGCGGTTGCCGACGTACTCGGCGGCGGCCACCATGCTCGACCCGAACTGCCACTCGGGGCCAATGCTGAACTGCTGCACCATCGGTGTGCGCTGGTTCGGATCCTGGATGCGCCACTGCACGATGGCCTTGTTGACGTTTTCGGGTGCCAGCGAGGTGAAGCCTTCGGCGAAGGTGAAGGCTGGGCGCTCGGTGCCCGAGTTGGCCGAGATGGCCGCATCCACCAGCTGCGGCAGGTTGAGGCCCAGCTGGCTTTCCGACCCGTAGCGGTCGGTCTGCTGGTAGAAGATGCCGTAGCCGCCGCGCAGCACAACCGTCGGCGTCATGCTCCACGCAAAACCCACGCGCGGTGCAAAGTCATTCCGATCGGGACGGATCAGCGTCTGGTCGTAGGTGCTGCCTGACGACTTGGCGGTGAGGATGGCCCCCGTGGCCGGGTCGATGTTGGTCAGCTTCGCGTTGCGATCGAACATCGGCGTGAAGTGCTCGTAGCGCAGCCCGTAGGTCAGCGTCAGCACATCGTTGATCTGCCACGAATCCTGCCCGTAGAACTGGTAGCCGTTCGTATACAGGTTCGGCTCGTGGAACAGTGTCAGACGCTGCACGCTCGAGAGACCGAGCAGGAAGTCGGCCAGGCCCAGGTTGGTGTAGCGGCCATCGGGGAAGTTGAGCTCGCCGTTGAGCGAGCGCAGGTCGATGTAGCGCACCACGTCGCGGCGCAGTTCGGTGCCGAACTTGAAGGTGTGCGTGCCCTTGTTCCACGTGAGGTGCTCGGCGAACTGGAACACCTGCGAGGTCTGGAACTGGGGCCGGAAGAACGGACCACCCAGGCGCGCGAAGCGCGCGATGGGCATGTGCGGCAGGCCGCCGAAAAAACGCGGGTCCTTGGGCACACCCTTGATGCCGTACTGGGCATTGGAATCGATGCCGAACGCCGGGTGCACCGAATCGGACCGCACACGGTTGTAGCCGGCGCGGAACTCGCTGAACACCGAGTTGCCGAAGATGTGCGACCAGCCGGCGACGCCGTTCTGTCCACGGATCAGAATGTCGCTCGCAAAGTCACCCGAGGCGACCGGGTCGGCCAGCAGGGGCGGCTCGCTACGGTTGGTGTTCTGGAAGCTGTAGCGGACGAAGACCTTGTCGTTGGCGCCGGCGTTGTAGTCGCTGCGCACGTCGAACTGGTCGATGTTGCTCTGCAGCATGCCGTTCGAAATGAAGTTGTTGTTGAAGAAGCCAGTCCCCGGCACGTTCGGCAGGGGATACAGGTTAATCAGCTTCGCGGCCACCGGGTCGATGCAGCCGGGAAGAATGCGGCGGGCCGTCGCGTCGACGCACCCGGCAGGTACGAACTGGTTGGTGGCATTCAGTGTGCCCGTCAGCTCCGACAGGTCACCCGTGCGCATGCGCGCCGTGGGCACCGTCGCCGTCTGCGACAGCTGCCGGTTGGTGCGCGTGGCCTGATAGTCGCCGAACAGGAACAGCCGGTTCTTCGACAGGGGGCCGCCCAGCGTGAAGCCGGCAATCTGCTGATCGAACGGACCCTTGGGGCGTCCCGCCCGGTTGTTGTCCCACGTGTTGGCGTTCAGGGCCTCGTCACGGAAAAACCCATAGGCATTGCCGCGGATGGCATTGGTGCCCTGCTTGACCGAGGCGTTGATGACCGCACCGGCCGACCGGCCGAACTCTGCCGAGTAGGTGCGTGTCTGCACCTTGAATTCCTGCAGCGCGTCGACGGGAGGCTGCACGACCTGCGGGCTGCGTTCCTGCAGGTTGGTCGAGAACGAGTTGTTGTCGGCCCCGTCCAGCATGTAGTTGTTCCACGTCGCATAGTTGCCGTTCGAGTTGAAGAACGTGTCTTCGCCGCGGCTCGCAATGCCGGCCGGGGCCGCGACGACGCCGGGCACGAGGAACGCGAGTTCCGAATAGCGTCGGCCCAGCAGTGGCAGGTCATTCACCTGCCGTTCATCGACGACCACGCCGATGTCTGCCGACTGGGTCTGCAGCAGCGGTGCCGCGCCAGTCACGACCACCTGCTCGCTGAGGGCCCCCACCTCGAGTGTGAAGTTCACCTCGCGCCGGTCCTGCACGCTGAGCCGCACCTGCTGCTGCACCGCGCGCTTGAACCCCGACAGTTCGGCGGCCACCGTGTACACACCGACGCGCAGGCTCGGGAAGATGAACTGCCCGTTGGCGTTCGTCACGGTCGTCGACACCGTGCCACTGGCATCCTGTGTGGCGGTGACGGTGACGCCCGGCAGCACGCCGCCGGAACTGTCAGCCACTGAGCCGACGATCGCACCGGTGTCGGTCTGGGCCGCCGCCGGCGTCAGGCCGGAGACCAGCACGAGAAACAGGGCCATGAGCGTGGCCGGGAAAGCGCGGGGGAAACACGGTCGCATGCGGTTGACTCCTCCGGTGGCCGATGGGCCCCGGACTTGGGGGAAGGAACGATGACCGCCGGACTATAGCACTTTGTTACACCGATGTGACACATCGGCAGCCCCGGAGGCACGCGGGGCGAGGCGAGCGCGGTGCCCCTAGCGACCTTCCTCCGCGTGAATCTTCGACACCCGCTGCTCGTGGCGACCGCCGGCAAAGGGCGTGTCGAGGAATGTGTCGAGAATCTCACGCGCCACATCGGCCGGGGTCAGCCGGGCCCCGAGTGCCAGCACGTTGAGGTCGTTGTGCTCACGGGCCAGGCGTGCCGAGGTGACGTCGCCGATGGCCGCCGCCCGAATGCCGGCCACCTTGTTGGCCGCGATGGCCATGCCGATGCCGCTGCCGCAAACCAGCACGCCCCGATCGGCCGCATGATCGCGCACGGCATAGGCGACCTGCTGCGCAAAATCGGGATAGTCGACCGACGCCGCCCCGTGGGTGCCCGCGTCGATGACCACCACACCCCGGGCCTCAAGATGCGCCTTGAGCGCGTCTTTCAGGTCAACGCCCGCATGATCGGCCCCGAGTGCAATGCGCATGGCCGGTATTATAGGCGCGCACGGAGGCACAGGTTTCATGTCCACACTTCACGAATCACGCCGCCGCTTCATGGCGGTCTGCGCCGGCGCGGGCCTCGGCACGACGCTGGTGCCCGGCATCCTCTGGGCCCGCATGCAGGATGCGGCGACCCAGGCCCTGACACCCGCCATGGTCGCCGAGGCACTGCGCCTGTCAGGCGTCGACCTTCCCGATGCCGAACAGCAGGCCCTTGTCGAGTCGGCCAACCGTAATCTGACGCAGTACCGCGAGCTGCGTGGGCTGACGATTCCCAACGATGTGTCGCCGCCCTTCCACTTCAGCCCGATGGTGCCCGGGCTCAAGGTCGATCGCGCCCGCGTGCCGTTTGCGATGAGCGCCGCGCCTCGCGTCAGGCGCCCGGCGTCGCTCGAGGACGTCGCGTTCTGGCCCGTCCGGCACCTGGCCGAACTGATTCGCACGCGGCAGGTGACGTCGCTCGAGCTCACCGAGATGTACATGGCGCGGCTGCACCGCCACAACGCCACGCTCAACAACGTCGTCACGTTCCTCGACGATCTGGGTCGCGCCGAGGCCCGACGCGCCGACGCCGAGATCGCCGCCGGTCGGTACAAGGGGCCGCTGCACGGTGTTCCGTGGGGTGCCAAGGACATCATTTCCGTGAAGGGCCACCCCACCACCTGGGGTTCTGCCGCCTTCAAGGATCAGCAATTCGACTACGACGCCACCATCGTCGAACAGCTGCGCGCGGCGGGGGCCGTGCTGATTGCCAAGCTGACCACCGGGGAACTGGCCGCCGGCGACAACTGGTTCGGCGGGCAGACGAAGAGCCCGTGGGATCCCACGCAGGGATCAAGCGGATCGTCGGCGGGACCGGCCTCGGCCACGGCGGCCGGCGGTGTGGCCTTTGCGATTGGGTCGGAAACCAGTGGATCGATTCTGAGTCCATCGGCGCGATGCGGACTGCCGGGCCTGAGGCCCACCTTCGGTCGCACGAGCCGCTACGGTGTCATGGCACTGTCGTGGACGCAGGATCGGCTCGGCCCCATCTGCCGCTATGCCGAAGACTGCGCGCTGGTGCTGCAGGCGATCTGCCGGCCCGACGATCGTGACATGAGCATGATCGACGTGCCGTTCAACTGGACGGGCGGACTCGACATCTCGAAGCTGCGCGTCGGCATCATCCAGTCGTCGTTCGACGAACTGACGGCCCCGGCGGCGAAGGCCAATGCCGATCAGATGCTCGAGACGTTCCGGCGTCTCGGGGTGAAGCAGTTCATTCCGGTCGACGTCCCCGATATCTATGCCAACACCAGCGCCATCACCGTCGAATCGGCGGTGTTCTTTGACGATGTGGTGCGGGCCGGGCGGCTGGCGTCGACGCGCCGCGGGGGCGGCATGTCGAACGGCCGCGTGGTGCCCGCGGTCGAATACCTGCGGTCGCAGCGCGCGCGCATGATGATGATGGAGGCGCTGGCGAAGGCTACGGCACACGTCGACGTCTACCTGATGGGGTCCAACAGCACCGGCACGGGTGGCGGCGGTCCCCGTCCGGCAGCCGAAGGGGCTCCGCGTCCGCAGCCACAGCCCGCGCGTCCGCAGCCACCCTCGCAGCGCCACTTCAACATGGCGAACCTTGCGGGCTATCCGGCGCTCAACCTGCCCAATGGTTTCGCTGAGACCGGTACGCCCACGGGCGCCACGATCTACGCGCAGCCCTTCCGCGAACGTGAGATTCTCGCTCTCGGGAAGGCCTATCAGGATGCGGCGCGCTGGCACGAGCGCACGCCGGCGGCAGTGAAGGGCTAGGAGCGGCACTGGCCGCGGGCCTCGCGAGGTCCGCGGCAGAGGCGGCTGCGTTCCCGGGCGTTGGTCCTATCTGCCCGTCGCACTTACTCAGGACCTGCGGAGCTGCGTGGTGTGGAGCGTCGGAGGTTTAGGCGTGACGCCGGCCGGGAATGAAGGCCCAGCTCACGCCGGCCAGCAGGAAGGCAGCCCCGGCGACGGCAAATGCGGCCCCGAAGCCGCGGGTGCCGGCCAGTTCGCCCACGACAAATGGCGCGGCGGCACTCGCCACGCGGCCCAGGTTGTAGCAGAGACCTGCGGCCGTGGCGCGCACTTCCGAGGGAAAGAGCTCGGCAATGACCGCGCCGAATCCGCTGAAATGTCCCGTGCCGAAGAAGGCCACGAGCGGCCCCAGCATCAGCAGCAGCAGCGGCGTGCGCACCTGTCCATAGACGGGCAACAGCACGGCAGCCATCAGCACAAACAGCACATACGCGCGCTTGCGTCCAGCGGCGTCGGCGAGATAGCCGAAGCTCACGTAACCCAGCCACATGCCCGCCTGCATGGCCATGACGAACCACGACATCGCCGATGCACTCAGGCCGATGCCTCCGCGCGACTCGGGAAGGTTCAGGTACGCAGGCACCCACAGGTTGAGGCCCCACCAGCCGAACAGCGTGCACGCGTTCATGACGGTGAGCAGCACCGTCAGTCGACCGCGTTCACCGACGAAGAGCTGCGAGAGACGTCCGCGCGCCTCGGGCGGTGTGCGCTGCCACTCGGCCGGTTCGTCGACGCGCTGGCGGATCCACAGCGTGAGCAGGGCCGGAATGACGCCGACGAAGAAGACGCCCCGCCAGCCCCACAGCGGCATCACCAGCAGGTTCACGAGGGCGGCCAGCGCATAGCCGATGGCCCAGGCGCTCTGCACAAAGGCCAGCGCCTTGCCGCGATGCCGCGGCGCAAAGGTCTCTGACACCAGCGTCGCGCCAGTGGCCCATTCGCCGCCCATGCCGAACCCCAGCAGGATGCGGAACACGGCCAGCTGCGGCACCGACTGGGCAAAGCCGCACGCGGCGGTGAAGACCGAGTAGCAGAGTACGGCCGACATCAGGGCCTGCTTGCGTCCCACCCGATCAGCCACGACGCCGAACACCACGCCGCCCGCCGCTGCCGACAGCAGCGTCAGGGCCCCGAGCGTGCCGGCCGTGGCCGTTGACAGCTGCAGCACCGGATCCTGGATGAGCGCCGCCAGCACCAGCGAGTACAGCATCACGTCAAACGAATCGAGCATCCAGCCGAGGGCTGCGGCCGTGAACGCCCGCCGCGCGCGTGCATCGGCGGTGTGCCACCACGCGAAGGCGCCTGTGTCGTCCGGAGGGTGCGTAGAAGACATGGTGGGGAGAGAGGCGGAAAACCGGGGCTATAGTACTGATTCCTGTGTCTTCTGTCGTCCGCATCACACCGAAGGGGGAGGCGCGTGTGCGCGCCGGTCACCCATGGATCTACCGTTCCGACGTCTCCGGAGTTGAGGCTGCGCCCGGCGACGTCGTGCAGGTGCTGGGGGTCAAGGAGCGGCCCCTGGGCCGTGCCCTGTTCAGTGACCAGTCGCAAATCACCCTGCGCATGCTGACGCGCGACGAGCGCGCGGTCGACGATAGGTTCTGGCTGGCCCGCCTGCGGCAGGCCCTCGACTATCGGGCCTCGCTGCAGCTCGATGCCACCGCCTGCCGGCTCGTGCACGGCGAAGCCGACCTGCTTCCCTCACTCATCGTCGATCGTTACGGAGACGTGCTGGTCGTACAGGCCCTTTCCCAGGGCATGGACCGCCTGCTGCCCACACTCGTGCCGATGCTCGTCACCCTGACGGGGGCCACGGGTGTGCTGGCGAGGAACGACCCGAAGGTGCGCACCCTCGAGGGTCTTCCGCAGGAGGTGCGGCTGCTGCACGGCGAGGTGCCGGCCCTGGTGCCGGCACGGGAAGGTCCGGTGCACTGCGAGGTCGACCCGTGGCACGGACAAAAGACCGGCCTCTTCCTCGACCAGCGCGAGAACCGCGAGGCAGCCGCGCGCTACGCCTCGGGTCGTGTGCTCGACTGCTTCAGCTATAACGGCGGCTTCGCGCTGCGTCTCGCCTCGGTGGCCCGCGAGGTGATCGCCCTCGACAGCTCGGCCGATGCCGTCGTGCGCATCGCACGCAACGCGGCTCTCAACAGCCTGCCGCACGTGACTGCGCGCGAAGCCAATGTCTTCGACGAGCTGCGGCATCTCGAGCGCCTTGGCGATCGCTTCGACTGCATCGTCCTCGATCCGCCAGCCTTTGCGAAAAACAAGGCGGCGGTCACGCGGGCGATGGCCGGTTACAAGGAAATCAATCTTCGGGCCTTGCGGCTGCTGAATACCGGTGGATTCCTCGTGACCTGCAGCTGTTCATACAACGTCGATGAAGCCCTGTTCGGCCAGGCGTTGTACGAAGCCTCTGTCGACAGTCACCGCGCGGTGACCGTGGTGGAAAAGCGGATGCAGGGACGTGATCATCCCGTGCTGCTTGGTGTACCCGAGACGTACTATCTCAAGTGCGTGATTCTGCGCACCCTCGACTGACGGAGGATTTCGTGATGAAGCGCATGCTCGTGCTGGTGGTGGGGCTTCTGACGCTGGGCGTGCAGCGCCCGGCCGCGCAAGGACAGCCCATTCGCGGATTTCCGCAGGCCGAGGTCGAGGCCCAGCGTGCGCGTGAGGCACAGCTGCGGGCCGTGCCCGACAGCGGCCGCCTCCGCCGCTACATGGAAGTGATGGCCGGTGAGCCGCACGTGGCCGGCCGGCCGGGGTCGCGCAAGGTGGCCGAGTTCGCGCGCGAGACGTTCGCGTCGTTCGGCCTCGATGCGCAGATCGAAACCTTTGAGGCGCTGATGCCGTGGCCCGCTGACCGCACGGTCGAGATGGTGTCGCCCTCGCGTCACACGATGGCGATTGCCGAGCCGGTGCTCGCCGCTGATCCTGACTCGGCCGATGCCGACATGACGCCGGTCTTCAATGCCTATTCGGGCGATGGTGATGTCACCGGCGAGGTGGTCTACGTGAACTACGGGATGCCGGCTGATTTCGACCGGCTCGAGCAGATGGGCATCAGCGTCAGGGGGAAGGTCGTGCTGGCCCGGTATGGTGCCGGCTGGCGCGGCATCAAGCCCAAGGTGGCGTATGAACGCGGCGCGGTGGCGTGCCTCATCTACTCCGATCCGCGAGACGATGGGTTCTTTCAGGGGGATGTGTATCCGGACGGACCGTTCCGTCCCGACCAGGGTGTGCAGCGTGGCAGTGTGATGGACATGCCCGTGCATCCCGGCGACCCGCTCTCGCCGGGCTGGGCCTCTGAACCCGGGGCACGCAAGCTGCCGCGCGAGCAGGCCGCCACCATTCTCAAGATTCCGGTGCTGCCGATTTCCTATGGCGATGCGCTGCCGCTGCTGCGTGAGCTCAAGGGGCCGGTGGTGCCTCCCGAGTGGCGCGGTGGCCTGCCGGTGACCTATCACGCAGGCCCGGGGCCGGCGACCGCACGTGTGGCCCTGCGCTTCGACTGGCAGACGCGGCCGCTGCACAACGTGATTGTCCGCATCCCCGGACGCGAGCTTCCCGATGAATGGGTGATCTACGGCAATCATCACGATGCATGGGTCAACGGTGCGGATGACCCCATCAGCGGTGCGGTCTCGCTCATGGAAACGGGACGGGCGCTCGGCGAGCTGCTCAAGACGGGCTGGCGTCCGCGCCGCACGATCATCCTGGCGCTGTGGGACGGCGAGGAATGGGGCTTGCTGGGATCAACCGAGTGGGCCGAAAAACATGCCGCCGAGCTGAAAGCCAATGCCGCGGTCTACATCAACTCGGACAGCACCGGAAAGGGCTGGCTCAACGTTGGCGGGTCGCATGCGCTGCAGCAGATGATGAGTGAAGTGGCGCGCGAAGTGAATGACCCGCGCACGGGTCGGCCCGTGGCCGATGAATCGCGCCGCCGGCAGGTGCAGGGTACGCCCGAGGCCCAGCGGGCCGGGCGCGAACGCGATCAGAATCTGTGGCTCGAGCCTCTCGGCTCGGGGTCTGACTTCACGCCGTTCCTGCAGCACCTGACCGTGTCGGCGCTCAACGTGGGCTTTGGCGGCGAGAGCAGCGGCGGCATTTACCACTCGGCGTACGACACGGTGCGGTGGTACACGATGTTCTCGGACGGGGAATTCCAGTACGGCCGCACCCTGGCGCAGCTCACCGGCACGCTGCTGTTGCGGCTGGCCGACGCGCCGATACTGCCGTTCCAGTTTACAGACTCTGCCGATACCTTCCTGCGCTACGCCGACGAACTCGAGGAACTCGCGAAGACGCGACCCGAGGCCCGGCTCGACCTCGCGCCTGTCCGTGCGGCGATCGCGCAACTGCGCGAGGCCAGTCAGGCATTCGAGCAGGCGTACGGGCGCAGTCAGCGTCTGTCGACGCAGGCCCTGGCCGCGCGCGCTGAACTGCGGCGCGTCAACCGACTGCTGATTCAGTCCGAGCAGCGCCTCGGCATGGGTGATGGTCTGCCGCGTCGCGAGTGGTTCAAGCACCAGATCTATGCGCCTGGGTTCTACACCGGCTACGGCGTGAAGACGATGCCGCAGATTCGCGAGGGACTCGAAGAGCGACGGCTCGAGGAGGCGCAGGGCGGGGTGCGCACGGTATCTGCGGCCATCAGTGCGCTGGCGCAGCAGGTGCGCGAGGCGGCCACACAGCTCGACGCGGCGTCGCGCTGAGCGGTGACTGTGTAGTGGTGCGAGCCGGGGCCATCGAATCCCCGGCGCACCAGCCGGCGTTCGTTCCTGGGGCGGGCGTCGGTCCGGATGCGGCGCCGGTGTCGGAAAACTCCGGCGGCGATGGCGGTGTCAGTCGAAAAACACTCGCCACATGAGCCGAGCCGGAATGAACGTGAGCCCGCCGGCCACGAGCAGGCCACCCACGTAGACGCCGATCATGGCGTTCCTGTGGCCGCGTCGGTCGCCAGCCCGCAGGCTGGCGAACGCCCCATACACGCCGTGCAGCGTCAGCGGCACGAACAGGTGAATCCATCCGAAGCGCAGGGGACCGACCGTGATGGAGGGGCCTACTCCCGAGGTCACAAAGATGGCCGCGATGGACGTCAGGGTCATCAGCGCGAGGTAGATGCGCCCCACCAGCCGGTGCCGCGGGGAACCCTTGCGGCTCGCCAGCAGCAGCCAGGTGCCGAGGACGAATGCCGGCACCACCGTGATCACGTGGAGACGGATGGGAAGCGAGGCGTCGAGCAAGGGCGTCAGGTTCATGGCTGCGCATCCTTTCGGGGTTGCTTCTACAATACGATCATGCGCATGACATGGTTCGTCCTTTCAGGAACGCTGATCACCGCGGCCGCGCTGCTGTCCCTTGCCGGGCCCACGGCAGCGCAGGCTCCCACCGCGGCACCGGCACCTGCCACGGCACCCGGCGCCGTCAGGCACTTCGGCCCGATCATCCCGAGCTTCGGGGGCGTCTTCGACGTGCCCGACGCCACACTGCGTCCCCCGACGAACGTCGACCTCAAGCTGCGGTTCGATGTGAATGTCGGCCCCGAGCCCGGTGAGCTCAACCTGAACTTCGACACGGTCGCCCGCTATCTCAATCAGCATGCGAGGGCCGGCGTGCCGCGCGAGCGACTGAAAGCCGCGCTTGTGATTCACGGGACCGCCGGCAAGGACACGCTCGGCAACGACGAATATCGTCGGCGGTTCGGCAAGGACAATCCGAACCTGAAGATGCTCGACGAGATGAAGGCGGCCGGCGTGCGGATCTACCTCTGCGGGCAGACCGCCATGGGACGCAACCTCCCTCGAGCCGTGGTCACACCGGCCGTGGAGATTGCCCACTCGGCAATGGTCGCGCACATGACCCTCGACCGCGAGGGCTATGTGCTCAACCCGTTCTGACGGGGGAAGAAAGTCGAGAGGAAGGAACCTGACGCGCCTTAGCGCGTCAGGACCTCGCTGCCGCTGACCGGCATGCCGCAGACGGTGCCGCTGTAGGTAATGCGTGCCGACGAGTTGTTCACCGGAGTGGCGGTGCCGTTCAGGGTGAAGCCGCACGGACCGGCCGAGCCGGCCGTGTTCCAGGTGACCGTGTTCCCCGAAGCCACACCGTCGCCGGTGCCTCGAATGGCGATGCCCATGCACGTGGCGCCGTAGGTGACGGTCGCGCGGTCGGTGCCGACGGGGGTCACGGTGTACTGCGTATTGCTGCACACGCCCGACACGGCCGCAGCGCCGGTGCCGGAGGGCGACGAGGCCCAGGTGCCGCTGAGGGCGGTCATGGCTGAGCTGGTGGTTGAGGCCGACGTCGACGGCGACGTGGGCGATGCCATCGGCGAGCTGCTGCACGCCGACGCGAGGACCGAGGCGAACGCGAGAGTTCCGAGAGCCAGAAGGCGCATGGTTTCCGAAGTGTAGCGCAAGCGTGATGCGTGTGCCAGAGACGAGCGAACGAACCGATGACCCGTCAATCGGCGTCTCAGGACATCGGAGGACACATCCAATGACACGACTCTTCCTGGCGCTCGCGCTGGCTCTTGGCATGACCGGGGCCCCTCGCGCAGCCGCGCCACTCGATGGCCAATGGGATTTCGCCATGAGCAGCCCCATGGGCACGGTCGAGGCGGTGGTGACGCTCAAGGCCGACGGCACCACGCTGACGGGACAGTTCGACCTCGGGGGCGGGCGTGTGTGGCCGATCGATGATGGTGTAATCGACGACGACCGCATCACGTTCCAGATTGACCGCGACCGGCCGTCCGGCGGCGGCATGACCTACGGGATGTCGGGCACGCTCAAGGGGGACACCATCTCCGGTGCCGCCAGTGCCATGGGCATGAACGTCGACTGGACGATGACCCGGAAGTAGGGCAGACCGCGTCAGCGGTTCGTGGCCGCGCGGGTGGTGCGGTGCGTGGGTGTCGCCGTCCACGGGTCTTCGGGCCAGGGGTGGCGCGGGTATCGCCCGCGCAACTCCTTCCGAACCTCCGCGTAGGTCGACGTCCAGAAACTTCTCAGGTCGCGTGTGGTCTGTATCGGGCGTCCGCCTGGCGACAGGAGGGCAAAGACCAGGGGCACCTGCCGAGGCCCCAGCCGGGGGGTGTCCGCGAGGCCAAACAGCTCCTGCAATTTGACCGCCGCGTGCACCGACCCATCCGCACGATAGTCGAGTCGCGTCGTCCGTCCGCTGGGCAGGAGCAGCGTCTCTGGGGCGTGCGTTGCGAGGCGTTGCTGCACGTTCCACGGACTCACCGAGATCGGGTCGAGTGCCGCGACTGACGTGGCACCTTGTGCGGCATCACGCACGAGCGCAGACAGGTCGATCGTCACACCGGCGAATGCCGCGCGATGCATCCACTGCGTCACGTGCTCGGGCGTGGCACACCGCATCCACTCGTCCGCAAGCAACTGCGCCCGCGTGGCGGCGTCTGAGGAACACGGGTGTTCACGGATGACCAGTGCCTCCCACTCGACGACACGCGCGGCTTTCACCGTGTCGCTGCCGGCGTCATACCAGTGACGGATGGACTCACGTGCACCGGTCAGCCACTCCGGCTCGATGGCTGACGCCAGATGAATGACCGATTCAGCCCCTGGCGTCTGCGAGGCGGCGAGGTCGAGCGCCACGAGCCACGACTGTTGAAACACGCGGCTGTCGCGCCCGATCTGGGCTCCACGCCCCGACCCCAGCAGGTAGCGCGTCGCTGATCCCTCGCGGCGTCGGGCCACGCGGTCGGGATAGCCCGCCAGCAGGGCGCGCTGCAGGGCCTCGTCGGTGATGCGGTGCGAGGGAGCGGGTGCCGAGGCGTATCGACTGGCCTTCGTCGTCATGCCACATACGTCCTGCCCGACGCGCTCGAGCTGATCGGCTATGCGCTGCACGTGAAGAGGCACACCCTGCGGCCAGCGGTCGAGCCAGGGCAGCACGTCGCAGGAAGTGGCGGCCCCATCTCCCTTGGCGCGCGTGCCCTCTGACAGCAGGGCACACACCCGTGCGGCATCCCGATGACCTTGAGCCGCTGCCAGAACACGCGCCAGCCGCGGATGGAGAGGCAGCTGCTGCAACCGGTGCCCGAGCGGCGTCACGGCGTCATCCACAAGCGCACCCAGGCGTGTCAGCAGGAGGCGGGCGGCATCGAGCCTGTCCGTCGTCGGCGGATCGAACCAGTCGAGATCGTCCGGACGGTTCCCCGCAGCAACGAGCGGCAGCAGCACAGGCGCGAGGTCGACACGGTGAATCTCGGGCTCACGCGATGGTCGCAGCCGATCGCGGGCATCCCAGAGCCGCCACACCCGACCGGGGCCGAGTCGTGCCGCGCGCCCGGCACGCTGGTCGGCACTGTCCTGCGCGATGCGTTCCAGCATCAGGGCATCGATGGCTCGCGCGGCGTCGTACCGCGCCACTTTCTGCAGGCCGCTGTCGATGACGACCGAGACATCCGGCACAGTCAGTGATGTCTCGGCGATGTTGGTGGCGAGAATGATGCGCCTGGTGCGCGATGGCTGCAGGGCCTCGTCCTGCGCCTCGGCGTTGAGCCCGCCGTGCAGGGACACGACGTCGACATGGCGTAGCGCCGCGTCGGCTGTCAGCGTGAGCCGCGCGCGTTCGATGTCGGCAGCCCCGGGCAGGAAACAGAGAATCTGGCCGTCCGTCGACGTGACGGCCTGCTGCAACACCGCAGGCAGTGACGCACCAGGCGCGTATTCGATCGTCAGAGGATGCAGTGTGCCCGGCACGTCGATGATTGGGCATCCATGCAGATAGCGCGAGATCGGGTCGGCGTCGAGCGTGGCCGACATCACCACGAGACGTAGATCATCGCGGGCGAGCCAGGCCTGCCGCACCAGCAACAGCCCGACGTCGGTGTGCAGGCTGCGCTCGTGGAACTCATCGAGCACGACCGTCGTGGTCTCAGAGAGCAGGGGATCGTCGGTGAGGTAGGCCGTGAGCATGCCCTCGGTCACCAGCAGCACACGCGTGTCGGCTCGGGCCTGTCGGTCGAAGCGCACGTGCCAGCCCACCTCGTGGCCGAGCGTCCAGCCCTGCTCGTGAGCGATGCGACGGGCCACCGAACGGGCGGCGATGCGTCGGGGCTGCAGCACAATCACGCGCCCCTGATCGGCAACGGCCGGAGGCACCCGCGTCGTCTTACCGGCACCCGGGGCCGCGCGCACCACCACGGCCCGATGCGTCGCCAGTGCCGCCCGCACGGCAGGCAGCGACTGATCGATCGGCAGGGCGACGCGGGACACGTCGAGTATCATGTCAGGAAACCGACAGGGGTATCCGGCACCGCACGACTGCGGGCAACGCACGCCGGGTTGAGACACACCCTTGGAACCTGATCCGGCTCAGACCGGCGGAGGGAGCGCGGCATGGCGCCAGCATCGAAATCATCCGGCACGTCACAGTCCCCCATCAGCTATAGCGACGCCTTCCCGGGCTCGGTGAAGGTGCATGACGAGCACGTCGTCGCCACCGCGCGGGGTGACGTGACCCTGCGCGTACCGATGCGCGAGGTCACGCTGACCAACGGCGACCCGGCTATTCGCCTCTATGACAGCAGCGGCCCGCAGGGCCACGACCCGCGCGAGGGCCTGCCCCGCCTGCGCGAGGCGTGGGTCGCCCCCAGGAGGGGGCAGAAGGTCGTCACGCAGCTGCACTATGCACGTCGCGGTGAGATCACTCCGGAAATGGCGTTCATCGCCGCCCGCGAGGGGCTGCCGGCTGACTTTGTGCGCAGTGAAGTGGCGCGCGGCCGCGCGATCATTCCGGCCAACATCAACCACCCCGAGCTCGAGCCGATGATCATCGGTCGCAACTTTCTCGTGAAGATCAACGCGAACATCGGCAACTCGGCAGTGACCTCCTCGATCGACGAGGAAGTCGACAAGCTGCGCTGGTCGACGCTCTGGGGAGCCGACACCGTCATGGACCTGTCGACCGGCCGCCAGATTCACGAGACGCGCGAGTGGATTCTGCGCAATGCCCCGGTGCCCATCGGCACCGTGCCGCTCTATCAGGCACTCGAGAAGGTGGGCGGACGTCCCGAGAACCTCACCTGGGAGGTCTATCGCGACACCATCATCGAGCAGTGCGAGCAGGGGGTCGACTACTTCACGGTCCACGCCGGTGTGCTCCTCCGCTACATCCCGATGACGGCGCGACGGGTGACAGGCATCGTGTCGCGTGGCGGGTCGATCATCGCCAAGTGGTGCCTGGCGCACCATCAGGAAAACTTCCTCTACACGCACTTCCGCGAGCTGTGCGACATCATGGCCGCCTACGACGTCAGCTTCTCGCTGGGTGACGGGCTGCGGCCCGGATCGATTGCCGACGCCAATGACGAGGCGCAGTTTGCCGAGCTGCAGACCCAGGGCGAACTCACGAAGATCGCGTGGGAGTACGACGTGCAGGTCATGAACGAGGGCCCCGGCCACGTGCCCATGCACCTCATCCGCGAGAACATGGAAAAGCAGCTCGAGTGGTGTCACGAAGCCCCCTTCTACACACTCGGGCCGCTGACTACTGACGTGGCTCCCGGATACGATCACATCACCTCGGCGATCGGTGCGGCGATGATCGGCTGGTATGGTACCGCCATGCTCTGCTATGTCACGCCGAAGGAACACCTCGGCCTGCCCAACCGCGAAGATGTGAAGGCAGGTGTCATTGCCTACAAGATTGCCGCGCACGCCGCCGACCTCGCCAAGGGACACCCTCGGGCTCGTGCGTGGGACGATGCGCTGTCAAAGGCGCGATTCGAGTTCCGGTGGCAGGATCAGTTCAACCTGGCGCTCGACCCTGTGACGGCCCGCGCCTATCACGATGAAACACTGCCGGCCGACGGGGCCAAGGTGGCGCACTTCTGTTCGATGTGCGGGCCCAAGTTCTGCAGCATGGAGCTGACGCAGCAGCTACGGGCCGAGGCGCAGAAGGGCATGGCCGACAAGGCGGCCGAGTTCAAGCAGGCCGGCGAGATCTACGTCAGGGCCGAGTCGTAGCCGCCGCAGGGGCTGGCACGATCTGCACGACGGTGGGGAAGCGCGCGGGCTGACCGCCTGCGTGAGGATTGACGTAGCCAGCGGATCCGCCCCAAGTGAAGTCTTTCACCGTCACGCTCGGCGGAAACGCCATGTCATTTTCGCGGAAGCGTCCCAGCTCAAACTGATGGGTGGGCGGCGAGTCGAACAGCTTGTCGCCCTTGTTCTTGAGCGCCGCCCGATAGTAGGCCACCATCTCCGCGTAGGGGAGTGTGACACCGTAGAGGTGAAACTTCTGTCCGCGACCAGCCTCATACGAGCGCAGGTACACCGCGCCCGGATACTGCGGCACGCCGCCAAGGTCAGGAGCGCCTGTGCCTGATGAGGTTCCCTGACCGGCAGATGAGCCGGTTGCTGACGCGGCCGCCGAAGGCACGGAGGCCGCTGGTGGTGTCGGGGCCGCTGGCGCCTGCGCCGAGGGCGCCGCGCCAGAAACGGGCGGGGGATTGGCCGGTCCTGGCGCCGGGGTCGCGGGAGACGACTCACGAGGCGTCTGGACCGGGGGAGCCGGCGTCGTTCGCGGCGTGGGAAACGGGGCCGGAGCCTGAGCCGCCTGCATCACGCTGCCGGTCACGAGCACCATCGCCAGAGCCAGTCGCATGCCCGTATTATAGGCTCGACTCATGTCGTCATCCTTCCTCGCCTTCTGCCGCGATGAGCGTCCCTGGCTCCTCGACCTCATTCATGCCCTGGTGGCCATCGAGTCACCGACCGACGACAAGGCGGCGGTGGACCGGTGCGGCACGGTGCTGGCGTCACGGTTGGCCGAGCTCGGAGCACGCATCACGCGCGTGCCACAGACCGCTGCAGGCGACCACCTGATCGCGCGCTTCGGCACCGCCGCCCGTCAGGTGCTCATCGTCGGCCACTTCGATACCGTGTGGCCCATCGGACAGCTCGCCCGCATGCCAATCGTCGAGCGCGAGGGGCGCCTGCACGGGCCCGGTGTGCTCGATATGAAGGCGGGTATTGCGCTCGGCATGCTGGCGACGCGCGCGGTCATGTCCCGACACGCGCTCGACCGTGTCGGGGTCACGATGCTGTGGACGACAGACGAGGAGACGGGCAGCGATACCTCGCGGGCTGTGATCGAAGAGGAAGCGCGGCGCAGTGACGCGGTGCTCGTCCTCGAACCCGCGTTGGCCGGTGGTGCCCTCAAGACCGCACGGAAAGGAATCGCACAGTATCAGCTGACCGTGCATGGCGTGTCGGCCCACGCCGGCGTCGACCCACGCAAGGGCGTCAATGCCATCAGGGAAATGGCGCAGCAGGTGCTGGCCCTCGATGCGGTGCGCGATCTGGATCGGGGCATCTCCGTCAATGTCGGGGTCATCCACGGCGGCACGCGTTCCAATGTGGTGCCCGACCTCGCCACGGCCGAGGTCGATGTGCGGGCCGAGACACTCGCCGACGCCGCGGTGCTTGATCGCACGATGCACGCACTGGTGGCGCTGACGCCCGGAGCACGGCTCAAGGTGACAGGCGGCTTCAATCGCCCGCCCATGGAACGTTCGCCGGGTGTGGTGCGGCTGTTTACCCTCGCGCGCGAAGTGGCCGCAGCCATGGGGGCGCGCCTCGAGGAAGGTGCGACCGGGGGCGGTTCGGACGGCAACTTCACGGCCGCTCTCGGGGTGCCGACTCTTGATGGCCTGGGGGCCGTCGGCGATGGGGCTCACGCCCTGCACGAGCATGTCGAGCTCGAACCGCTGGCGTTCAGGGCGGCCCTGCTGGCCGGGCTCATCGAGCGGCTCGTGACCGAGTGATCCTCCCGCGGCAGGCGATCAGCGCAGGTCGTCCTGCTGCCGCCACCAGTTGAGCACGTCGTCAACGGTCTGCTCGAGCGGGATCGTCGGATGCCAGCCGGTGTCCTCGGACAGACGCGCATGGCTGCCGCATTGGAAGGGCACGTCACTGGGCCGCATCTTGCCAGGATCCTGCTCGATGGTCACGGTC
>VFZN01000026.1 GCA_016871195.1 Acidobacteriota bacterium
TTGTTTGTGACGGTCCTGATGCAGCCGTGGACGCGGACCCTCCCCCTGGAGGGGCAGGAGTTCAAGGATTGGGTGTCAGGGCGCCTGTATGCGGCCAAGCTCCGTGGCATGACGGACCGCCAGTGGGAGGCCTGGCTGGCTCCGCTGCGGGCGGAGGCCCGCCACGGCGGACTGGTCTATCCGGTGTATCTCCGGGTGGCCCCGCGCGAGGGGGGCGGCCTGTGGATCAACCTCGGGACCGACCAGTATGTCGAGGTGACCGCCACGGGGTGGCACGTCCGGGACACCACGCCGGTGCGCTTCCTGCGCCCGGGCACAATGCTGCCACTCCCGGTCCCGGTGCGTGGGGGCTCAATTGCGGCGCTCCGTCCGTTCGTGAACACCACCGAGCACGGATTCCACCTCGCGGTGGCGTTTGTCCTCGCGTGCTTCAACCTGGAGGGGTCCTATCCGCTGCTGGAGTTGCAGGGCGGGCAGGGCACGGGTAAGAGCACGATGACCGAACTCCTGCGGCGCCTGATCGACCCGTCCTCCAATACCCGCCGCGGAGTCGCGGTGAAGGAAGAGCAGATCGCCCTGGCGGCGCGCCCGCACCATCTGCTCACCATGGATAACGTGTCGTACGTATCGCCCGAGATGTCGGATGTTCTGTGCCGCGTCTCCACGGGCGGGACGTTTGAGAAGCGCAAGCTCTACACCGACGATGGCCTCGTGGTCATGAATCTGAAGCGCCCGTGCATTCTGAACGGCATTGGCACGCTGGTGCACCGCAGCGACCTGCTGGACCGGACGTGGTCGCTGGAGGTCCAGCGGATGCCGGCGGATAAGCGGCTGCCTGAACGCGTCCTCGCCGAGAGGGTAGAGGCGGCCCTGCCGGGCATCTTCGGAGCGGTCTGTGATGGGTTGGTGACGGCGGTCCGTGACGTGGACCACGTCACGCTGAAGGAATCGGGTCGTCTCGCGGATGCCGAGCAGTGGGTCACCGCGGCCGAACCGGGGCTGGGTCTGCGCCCGGGGACGCTGACGCGCGCTATCCATCTGTCCCGCGAGGACGCCATCCGCCGTGCCCTGGAGGAGTATCCCGCCTTCTGGGCCGACATGCAGCGCCTGGCCCGCCAGCAGTGGGAGGGCTCGATGGCCGACCTGCAGGGGGAGACGGGCATGGAACACAAGACGCCCCAGCAGGTGGGGCAGCTGTTGAGCCGTCTGGGACCCGTCATGGAACGGGCGGGGGTCCGGGTCGAGGAACAGAAGCAGGGCCATGCGTGGACGAAGCGCTATTGGGTGAAAACGGTGACCGGCATGGTCGGCATGATCGGCATGGAGGAGGACGATGTCGCGTAAGCGGGGCGTGCGCGAGGTCCGGTTGAGCGTGGGTGCAGAGTCGCCTCTGCTGACCGTCGATGAGGTCGCGGCGTGGCTGTCCGTGTCGCGGCAGTCCGTCTACAAGCGGGTCGCCCGGCAGCAGCTGCCGGGTGCCCGCCGCCTGGGCGGCCGCCTGTACTTTCACCGCCCCACCTTGGTAGACTGGCTCTACCAGAACCGCGCGTCATCGCAGACAGGAGAGCTGTGATGCGCATTACCGTACGGCCGTATAAGAACCGGAAGGGGATGGTCGAGGTGGACTTTACGGTGCCGCTGCCGAATGGCGACAAGCACCGTGTTCGGAAGGTGCTGCAGACGTCGAAGTCGGCCGCACTGCGGTGGGGAGAGGAGCAGGTACGCCTGCTCCTCACCTCAGGTCTGCCACACCGGAAGCAGGAGGTGCCGACGCTCAAGGAATTCGCGCCACAGTTTTTGTCGCTTCACGCCAACGCGAATCGACAGAAGCCGAGCAGTATCGCATCGAAAGAAACAATTCTCCGGGTCCATCTCGTGCCCGTCTTGGGGAACCAGCGTCTCGATGCGATTACGTCGGCACAGGTGCAGCAGCTGAAACTGCATCTGAAGCACAAGGCTCGAAAGACCGTGAACAACGTGTTGAACGTGCTGAGTGTGCTGCTGAAGGCCGCCGTGGAACTCGGCGTCTTGGAGCAGCTGCCGTGCACTATTCGATTGCTGCCGACCGTGCGAAAGGAGGCTGCGTTCCACGATGCGGCCAGCTACGAGCGGCTGCTCCAGGCGGCTCGCGACCACGACTGGCGGACCCATCTGGTGGTGCTGCTTGGTGGAAAAGCAGGGTTACGGGTTGGGGAAATTGTGGCGTTAGCGTGGAAGGAGGTGGACTGGGAACGAGGAGTGATCCACGTCCGCGCATCGGATTGGAAAGGACAGTTGACCAGCCCGAAACATGGGGCGTGTCGGACCGTGGCCATCTCCGACCACGTCGCCGCGACGCTTCGACAGTATCGACACCTGCGGAGCGAACGGGTTGTGTGTCGCGAAGATGGTCGGCCCCTCACGCGACAGGGCGCGTGGTCGCTCGTGCGGGCCGCAGCCCGTCAGGCGCAGGTGCCAACCGGGGTGCATATCCTTCGGCACACCTTCTGCTCGTTGCTGGCGATGAAAGGCGCCAACATGCGGACGGTGCAGGAACTCGTGGGCCATCGTGACTTGGCGCTCACACAGCGATACACCCATGTGACCCGCGAGGCCTTGCAGGCAACGGTCCGTCTGCTGGACAGCCCGCCGGAGTCGGCCGAAACTGGAGGAATAGTGGAGGCGGTTCCGGTCAGCCTCCGCAACTAGTTGATAGCGAAGGGGAAAAATGGCTGGGAGGCAGGGATTCGAACCCCGATAAGCAGAGTCAGAGTCTGCTGTCCTACCGTTGAACGACCTCCCAACAGACGCAGGAATTCCCAAGTATAGCGGAGGCTCGGCAGGCCTTCAACCCTGCAGGCCGTGTGAGAGGCGGGGTCGACTGGGGGGCCCTGGGGGCTCGCTGGCCGTCTGCGGTGCCCAGTTTCCCCCCTCTACCGCAGCCAGGCAATGAGCGGCGTCAGCGTCAGCGGACTCAGCAGCGTCGACACCAGCACAGCGCTCGTGACCAGCGCTGGCGACACGTCAAACTCGACCGCCAGAATCGTGGTCGTCACCGCCACCGGCATCGACGACAGCAGCACCGCCGCCTGGCGCGAGGGTCCGTCGATGCCGAAGACCAGGCACCACGCGTAGGCGACCAGCGGGCTGATAACCAGCGAGACGGCCACCGCCCCGGCCACCAGCGGCAACCGGGTCGGCCAGCCCGCTGCATACAGCTGCATGCCCAGCACCAGAATCATCGTCGGCAGCGCCGCATCGCTGAGCAGCGACACCGGGTGCATGATTGGCTCGGGCACCGTGACGCCCAGCGACCACAGCACGAGTGCCACTGCCACTGCCTGCACTGTCGGCAGCCGCCAGAGGCGCTGCCATGCCTCGGTGTTTCCGCCCCGCGCCCCGGCCGCAATCAGGGTGCCCAGCGCGTAGGTCAGCACCGAGTTGGCCACGAAGAACACCGTCGCCCGGGCAAGGGCCGCGTCGCCGAAGGCCAGATGCACCACCGGCAGTCCATAGTTGCCGGTGTTCGAGAAGGTCACAATGAGCAGCAGCGCCCGCGTATCGATGCGCGACAGCCGCAGCCCCGCCCCAATGGCCGCGCCAATCACCACCATCGACGCCATCGCCAGGCCCGCCACCGCCGCCAGCCCGGGTGCGTCAGCCCCGAGCGACGGTGTGGTCATCAGCATTTCAAAGACCAGCGCCGGAATGAGGATGTAGAAGACCACATGTGTCAGCGCCTGCACCTGCGTGCCCACGCTGCGCGCCAGCGCGAGGCCTGCGCCGGCAATAAGAAACACCGGCACGATATCGTGCAGGAAGATGTCGAGCAGCATGGCCGCGCGTTACTCGTGTGCCGCGGCGGAAGGGGCCACCGGCAACGGTAGCTGCCGCGCCAGACGCTGCAGGCGCGTCACCACCGCGTTGCGGCCGATCAGGACCAGCATGTCGAAGAGGCCCGGGCTCACCATGCGACCTGTCACCGCGAGCCGCGCCGCATGAATCAGCACCGCCGCCTTGATGCCCCGCGCCTCGGCCAGTGCCCGCAGGTCGCGCTCGAGCGTCTCGACGTTCCACGCGCTGGCGGTCACGCACGCGGCGAGGGCAGTGATGTGCGCCGCACTGTCGGAGGCCGACAGATGCTTGCGCACACCCTCGGTATCGTACTCGGTTGGTGCCACACAGAACGGCCTGAACTGGGTCGCGAATTCGGTCAGCCGTTGCGCACGGGGCCGCAGCAGTGCCAGGACCTGCACTAGCCATGCATGGTCGGTCGAATGGAACGCATCACGCCACAGGCCCGCCTCGATGAGGAACGGACGCAGGTGTGCCACCAGCGCGTCGTCGCTGAGCTTCAGCAGGTACTGATGGTTGAACCAGTCGAGCTTGTCGGTGTTGAAGACGGCGTTGCCGCCCGAGATGCCGTCGAGTGTGAATCGCTGCACCAGCTCTTCACGACTCAGCAGTTCATCGTCGGTGCCCGTGCCCCATCCGAGGAGGGCGAGAAAGTTGAAGAGCGCGTCAGGCAGATAGCCCTGCCGCTCGTATTCGAGCACCGAGGTGGCGCCGTGTCGCTTGCTGAGGCGCTTTTTGTCAGCGCCCATGATGAGCGGCACATGTGCAAATCGTGGGGGTGTTGCGCCGAAGGCCTCGAACAGCAGCACATGCTTGGGCGTGTTCGAGATGTGGTCGTCACCGCGCACCACATGCGTGATGCCCATGTCGATGTCATCGACGACGACCGAGAGGTGATAGGTGGGGTGGCCGTCTGATCGCAGGATGACAAACGACTCGAGGTGCGCGTTGTCAAAGCTGATGGGGCCATGCACCTCGTCGTGGAACGTGGTGGTGCCTTGGGGCACGCGGAACCGGATGGCGCCATCGTCCTCGTAGGCGCACCCGCGCGAGACGAGGTCGCTGACCGCTGCGCGGTAGCGGTCGAGTCGCTGCGACTGGAAGTAGGGGGCATGCGGACCACCGACCTCGGGGCCTTCGTCCCAGTCGATGCCGAGCCACCGCAGCCCGTCGAGAATGCCGCTGACCATGTCGTCCGACGACCGCTGCGTGTCGGTATCCTCGATGCGCAGCACGAACGTGCCGCCATGGCGCCTCGCATACAGCCAGTTGAAGAGCGCCGTGCGGGCGCCGCCCACGTGCAGGTAGCCGGTGGGCGAGGGAGCGAAACGAAGGCGGGGAGTCATCGGGGGCAGTACCGTCTTCCAGAATAATGCAGAGCCCGGCCTCGCGCGGCACCTGTCCGTGGCAGTAAGATGCGCGCCATGAACAGACGCCGATTCCTCACCAAGGCCGGCAGGGCAGGGTCGCTGGCGCTGGCCGCCACTGCCGCCGGCTGCGCGGCCGCTCCCTCGACACCCAATGTAGCGGTCGCCCCGGTGCGCACAGTGCCGCAGGGCCTGGCCACCAACCTGACGCTACTGACCTTCCGAGTCGACGGGGTCGACCGGCTCGGGGCGAAGACCGACAAGGGCGTTCTCGATGTCGCTGCCGCGGCGGCCGCCCTGAAGATGTATGCCCCGGCGACACTGGACGACATGCTGCAGCAGGAAGACGGCCCCAGTGTCAAGGCCGTGGTCGAAGCGGCGCTGAAGGAGGCAGCGGCTGCCCCGGCGTTCCGTCCCGAGGCCGGCATCACCTACGGCCCCCTGCTGAGCCGGCCCGACAAGATTGTGTGCGTCGGCCTCAACTACCGCGAGCATGCGAAGGAGATCGGGTCGCCGATTCCCACGCACCCGGTGCTGTTCAACAAGTTCAACGCCTCGCTGAACGCGCATCAGGGGACGGTGACGCTGCCGGTCGACCTCGCGACCAACTTCGACTACGAGGCTGAACTGGTCATTGTCATCGGCAAGACGGCGCGCCGCGTGAGCCAGGCCGACGCGCTCTCATACGTGGCCGGCTATGCCACTGGCAACGACTTCACGGCACGTGACCTGCAGAACGGCCGCGGCGGCCAGTGGATGGTAGGGAAGGCGATTGACGGCTTTGCGCCGCTGGGGCCGTACCTGGTGTCGGCCGAGCAGGTCGACCCAGACACGCTGGCAGTCGAGTGCCGCGTGAACGGCGACACGCGTCAGTCGTCGAACACGGCCGACTTCATCTTCAATACGCGGCAGATGATCAGCTACATTTCCGATTACTTCACGCTGAAGCCCGGCGACATCATTTTCACAGGCACGCCGCAGGGCGTCATCCAGGGCAAGCCCAAGGGCCAGCAGGTGTGGCTGAAGCCCGGCGACAGCGTGGCCTGCAGCGTGGGTCCGCTGGGCGAGCTCTCGTTCCGGCTGGTGTAGCTAGCGCATCACCCCGAGGAAGAAGAGCACCAGCTCGAGCAGCAGGATGAGGACCACGGTGAGTTCGAGGAGCTCGCCGCGGTCCATCCCGGTCTGGTCGACGGCAAAGCGGTAGATGCGGGTCGAGCGTGTCGAGCTGATCGCGCACGGCGTGCTTCCAGACCTCAAGTCCGAGGCGCGCCGAGGCCAGCCCGAGCAGTCGTGCAGCATAGACGTCGCCGACCAGCTTCAGCGCATTCTCGGTGCGGTCGATCAATTCATTCACATCGATGAAGAGGGCATGCAGCTCGCGCGCGGCACTGGTGTGGCGTCGGCCGAGCAGCGACTCGTGCCAGCGGGTCTTCTGGAGCCGGGCATAGATGCGGCGCAGGTCGGCTTCGAGGCGCTGGTCGTAATAGCGGAACTGCAGCAGCTGCGAATTGGCGAACTCGAGCAGCTCGAGTGCCCCGACCACGCCGGCGGCTGTGTCATAGACGAACGCTCCGTTCCACGAGGGAATGACGAGGTCGTTGGCGAGATACGACAGGCGGTGCTGCAGCACTTCGTCGCGTTCCTGCGCACTCAGGTCCGCCGCCTCGACGCGCAGCAGGCGCGCGATGTCGGTGCCGTGCTCGCGCAGCAGCGAGGCAGCTGACGCTCCCGCACCATCGTGCACGAGGGCGGCGACGACGTAGTCTTCCGTCAGCTGCGAGGCGCGAGGTTCCACCAGCGCGGGCGCGAGTCGCTCGGCGCATCGCCGACAGAGGTCGTTCGCCAGCGCCTCGAGCGTTCCTGAGGCGGCCTCGCGCGCCAGCGCGTGCAGTTCGGCAAAGTCGCCGGCGCAGGTGCGGGTGAGGGCTACCGATACCACGCCGTAGTCATAGAACCGAATGCGCAGGTCCAGACCGGGATGCCCGTCGAGCGACAGGCCGAGCGTCGACGCGTCGGCCTGAATGGGCGGGTTGGCATAGCGCACGTAGGGCGGCACGGACGGATGCCGCAGCAGCGTCGCTGCGCCGGGACCGAGGCCGAGCAGCGCGCGCATCCGCCAGCCTGAGTTCCTCAGCGACATCGAACAGAAACAGCGCGGTAACCTGCCCGGCGGGCGCCAGCACCATGCCTCAGCCTACTGCGGAAGAGGGGTGCAGGTGGGACGCTTCGCCACCCGTGCCCCTGACCAGGAATCGGGCCTCCGGCTGAAAGTGCTGAAATCAGCAAGCCCCTGTGCGACAATCGGAGGCCAGACGCGGTGAGGTGGCCGAGAGGCTTAAGGCGGCGGTTTGCTAAACCGCTGTAGGAACTTTAAATTCCTACCGAGGGTTCGAATCCCTCCCTCACCGCCAGCGTGATGCCGCAAGGGCCCGACACCTCAGCGAGGGGCGGTTCCATGTCCGAGCCCAGCAGCTACCCGCAACCCCAGACGCCCGCGGTCCGAGAGACCATGCTCCCGGGACCGGTCACCGCGTTCCTGCACAACCTGCTGGTCTTTGCCGGTGCTGCCCTCATTGCGGTCGTGACGGCCTGGGCCTCTGGTCCCAGGCTGGCACCCACGCCGGCCTGGATTCTGGTGGGGGTTTCTCTCGCCGTGTTCTGGGTCTGGGGCCTCAGCCGCGTCCCAGGAGTCATGGCTGCCGCCGCCGGCGCGGTTACCCTCACCTTCGTCCAGCAGTCGCCGCCGCCGTTCGTAGCGCCGGCCCTCAGCGCCGCCGCCGCCGTCGGGGTCGCCCCGATTCTGGCGGGATGGCTTAGGCACCGCCTGCGCATTAACCGGCATCTGCTGCAGCCCAGGGGCGCCTGGTCGGTTGTGGCCATCGCCGTCGCCGCCAGTCTCATGATGCTGGGCGGGGCCGACGATCATGTCGGGCGCGCCATCATCAGGTGTAGCCTCAGCGTCCTCATGCTCGTGCCTGTCACCGTGCTGGGGGCGCCCACTGCGTTTGTCGTGCAGGCCCTGCGCGAACGCGACGAGGCACGCGCCCGACAGCTGCAGATCGAGGAGCAGCTGCGGCACTCGCAGAAGATGGAAGCCATGGGCCGACTGACCAGCAGCGTTGCCCACGACTTCAACAACCTGTTGACGGCCCTCATCGGCTATTCCGATCTGCTGCTGCGCGGTATCAGTGTCAACGACCAGCGCCGCGGCGACATCGAGCAGATCAGACGCGCGGCGTCGCGGGCCACCGACCTGACGCGGCGGATGCTCACCTTCAGCCGCCGGCGCTCCGATCCGTCGTCGGCCATCAGCGTGAACACCGCACTGCAGAAGCTGTCGCCGATGCTGCGACGGGTGATGCATGAAGACATCACACTCACGCTGCTGCCGCGGGCAGAGGGCGGGTTTACGCGTATCGACGGCGGGCAGCTCGAGCAGGTGCTCATGAATCTGGCCGTCAATGCTCGCGACGCCATGCCGGGCGGCGGTCGCCTCACCATTGAGACGGTGGATGTGACCCTCGAGGAGGCGCGACCCCTCGACGGCCCCGGCCTGCCAGCGGGGGCGTATGTGGGTATCACCGTGACCGACTCGGGCGTCGGTATGCCCCCCGAGGTGCGGGCGCGTGTGTTCGAGCCGTATTTCACAACCAAGGAAGCCGGCAAGGGGACCGGACTCGGGCTGTCGACCGTCTACGGCATCATTCGCCAGGCCGATGGCGACATCCAGCTCACCAGCGAACCCGGCGTGGGTACCACGTTCCGCGTACTGCTGCCGCGCGTCGAGGGCACCGACGTCGAGACCGCCGCCCCCACCCTGCCGCTACCAAGTGGCACCGAGCAAGTGCTGCTCGTCGAGGATGATGCCGGCGTGCGGCGCCTGGTCAAGTCGATGCTGCTGTCGGTCGGCTACAGCGTCCTCGAGTCATCGTCCGGTCGCGCTGCCCTCGCCCTCGGCAGTGACGATACCCGACAGATCGATCTGCTCATCTGCGATGTCATTCTCGGGGATATGAGCGGTCCCGCCGTCGCCGAGGCCCTGCGTGTCCTTCGTCCTAACCTGAAAACTATTTACACCTCCGAATACACTGATGACGTCATCGTGCGTACTGGTGCACTCGAACACGAACGCTACTTTGTGCGCAAGCCCTTCACGCCACTCGAGCTGACCGAACGCATCCGGCTGGTGCTCGACGACACGGCGGCGTCGACACCAAGAATCTCCTCATGACCATGCACACCCGTCACTTCTCTTTCCGCGTCGGTATCGTTGCCCTGTTGTGCGCGTGGGGCATGCTGGGCGCTGCTCCGGCCCTGGCGCAGGCGCCACCAGCTTTCGAGTACCGCGTCCAGTTTCCCGCCGTGGAGCAGCGATGGATGCAGGTCGAGGCCCACTTCCCGGGCTTGCCCGCCGGCACCGCCGAACTGCGGATGAGCCGCGTGTCGCCAGGACGCTATGCACTGCACGAATTTGCGAAGAACGTCTTCGATGTGCAGGTCACCGACGGCCAGGGACGCGCCCTCGTGGCGCGTCGGCCCAACCTGCACCAGTGGGATATCGCCGGGCACGATGGTACGGTGGTCGTGCGCTACAAGGTGTTTGGCGACCGCACCGACGGCACCTATCTCAGCGTCGATCCCGGCCACGCCCACATCAACGCGCCGGCGGCGTTCATGTTCGTGCGAGGAGCCTTGATGCGTCCGGCGCGGGTCAGGTTCGAGCGACCCGCAGGACGACCGTGGCAGGTGGCGACGCAGCTGTTTGCCACAGATGATCCGCTCGCCTTCACTGCCCCCAATCTGCACTATCTGATGGACAGCCCCATCGAGTTCAGCGCGTTTGTGTGGCGCACGTTCACCATTGATGACGGCACGCACGGCCCGCAGACGATCCGGATCGCGCTGCACCACGACGGCACCGATGTCGAGGCCGACGCGTATGCGCGCGATGTTGAGAAAATCGTGCGGCAGCAGATGCGCATCTTCGGCGAACTGCCGCGCTTTGATGGCGGCACCTACACCTTCCTGGCCGATTATTTGCCCTGGGCTGATGGTGACGGCATGGAGCACCGCAACAGCACGGTGGTTTCGAACCGCGGGGCCCTGCGGCAGCCGGCGCAACGGCAGTCGATTCTCGGCACCGTGTCGCACGAGTTCTTCCATGCCTGGAATATGGAGCGCATCCGCGCGCGCGCCCTCGAGCCATTCAACTATGAAGACGCAAACATGTCTGACGAATTGTGGTTCGGTGAGGGCTTCACGAATTACTTCGACGGTGTGGCACTGGCCCGCGCCGGACTGCTGACGGAAGAGCAGCTGCTGGGTGATCTTGCCGGCATCATCAACGCCGTGGCCCTGAGCCCGGGACGCCAGCTGCGGTCGGCGATCGACATGAGCCGCCTGGCCCCGTTCGTCGATGCGGCGGCGTCCATCGACCGCACAGCCTGGCCGAATCTTTTCATTTCGTATTACACCTACGGCTCGGCTATCGGTTTTGCGCTTGACCTCAGCCTGCGCGATCGATCGAACGGCACGACCTCGGGCGACGATTACATGCGCGCCGTGTGGCAACGATTCGGCCGCACGCCCGCTGAACCTGGCCTGGTGGCGACGCCCTACACCATCACCGATCTCGAAGCGGTGCTGGCACAGGTCTCTGGTGATCGCGCATTTGCGCGCGACTTTTTCCAGCGCTATGTAGAAGGGAGGGAACTCGTCGACTATGCCCGTCTGCTGAGGCGGGCTGGCCTCATCGTACGTCGTCCGCAGGAGGGTCGTCCGACACTCGGCAGTGTACAGCTGTCGGTGGGGGCCGCAGGCGTGCGTGTCTCGTCGCTGGTGGCCTTCGACGCGCCACTGGCCCGCGCCGGCGTGGCGCAGGACGATCATCTGGTGGCTCTCGACGGTGTCGAGCTGACGCAGCCCACCCAGGTGGCCGAGATTCTTGCGCGTCACCGCCCGGGCGAACAGCTGCCCCTGCGAATGGTCAGGAGAAGCGGCGAGCGCGTCGAGACGTCAGTGACGCTGGCCGAAGATCAGCGCATTGAAGTAGTGTCGGCCGAGCAGGCCGGGCAGACCCCGAGCGACGACATGCGCCGCTTCCGCGCGCAGTGGATGGGCGTGCGGCCCTGAACGCGTCCCGATGTCAGGGAGCGCCAGGAGGGCGACTTCCTCTGACAGCCACGCCTGCCACGCTTCTGGAGACAGCACACGGTACTGACCGCGCATGCGGTAGTGGCCGGCACCGCAGAGCTGCGAACAGGTGATGTCCCAGGCGCCCGGGTGGATCGGCGTGAACCACGCGCGGCTGGTAAGTCCGGGTGTGACGTCCTGCTTCACCCGCATCTCCGGCAACGTGAAGCTGTGAATCACGTCGCGGCTCTTTAGCTGCACCACCACCGGACGCCCCTGCGGCAGCATCAGCAGGTTATCGATCATCACGTCGTCCTGTGAGGCCGGATCGGTGTCGTCGAGTCCCATCGCATTGCCCGCGTCGATGCGGGCAGGGTCGGTGCGGCCGAAGCGGTCATCGAGTCCGGCGTAGTGCACATGCCACACGTATTGCTCGGCCTCGACGTGAATCTCGAGTGGTGTGGCGTCCTGCGGAGACGGAGGCTGCATGCGTGCATGCCAGGCCGGCAGTGCCTCGGTCGTCAGCAGCACGACATCGCCTGCGACGACAAGCGCCATGGCGACCCAGGGCCAGCAGGCAGGCACCGGCCGCAGTGCGGTCGGCACCGAGTCATCGGGCGCGCCGGTCGCATGCGTCGATCGTCCCTTCCAGAGCGCCACCAGCAGGATGCCGAGCCACAGCATGAACACCGCGGCCATGTGGAGATGCGCATGCATGAGGACGGCATCAAGGGCGGCGGCATGCGCCGAGGCGGCCTCGGGCCACAGGTTGCTCATGGGCGGCGCACCTCACGACGCCACAGCCGCAGCGCGGCGGCCGTCAGCGGAATGACGACGAGCAGCGTGACGCCCATCAGCACGAGGGCACCACTGCGGGCGCCATCGGTCATGACGGCCCCCTCAGGCGTGGCGCACACCGGACAGGCCAGCATCAGCCGACCAGGAAGACAAGGGAGAACACGACCCATAGCAGTGACAGCGTGCCGAACAGCAGGCGCAGGCCTGCGACGTAGTGAGCAGATGGTGGCGTGCGACCTGCACGAATGGCGGCCCCGCAGGCCACCACGGTCATGACGACGATCGTGCAGGTGATGGTGAACCACAGCGCATGGGCGTTGTGTGCAGACGGCGCATGCCCGGCCTCCGATGCCGCTGACAGGCCACGCAGGGCCATCGCGATAGCCGCCAGCGCGGGCAGGCTGGCCATGGCCAGTGGCGCGGGAGACTGACGCATGAACCACGCGCTGGCTCCTGTCAGCACGGCTCCGGCGATGAGCCACCACGGATTCGCGGTGTGTGGCCATTCGGGTTGACCCGTGCGCAGCAGCACCCATCCCGACAGCAGCGCTCCGACCAGCATCACCAGCCACGCGACGATGAGCCACGGCGCCACCTGACCTGCGCTCGGTGCGGACGCCACATCCGTGTCATCCCCCTGAGCGAACGGCAGGGCCGGGGCCTCGGCGAGTGCCTCGGTCCTCCGTGCCGTGACCAGGGCGAGCAGAAAGGGCAGCTGGGCCACGCCCAGCGCAAGCGCCGACCAGGTCATGTACTGCTGCAGGCCCTCGAATCCCTGCGCCAGCGCATACTGCGCTCCCGCGTCATAGAGGCGACGGTTGACGCCGGCGAGACCCAGCACGAACATCGGCAGGAAGATGCTGTTCATCAGCAGCACGGTCGGCCAGAAGTGCCAGTAGCCCAGGCGGGTGCTGAGCGTGCACCCCAGCACCGTCGGTGCCCAGTGATAGATCGCGGCGAACAGGGCGAACACGGTGCCCGGTGCCACGATGTAGTGGAAATGGCCGACGACATAGTAGGTGTCGTGCAGCGAAACATCGCTGGCCGCCATGCCCAGCGGCAGCCCCGTGAGGCCGCCGATGCCGAACATCGGGAGGAATGCCACGGCAAAGAGCAGCGCCGGGCTGGCCTTGAGTCTCTGCCCCCACAGCGACAGCACGAGGCAGCCCACCACAATGACCGACGGCACCGACACCAGCAGCGTCGTCACCTGAAAGACGTCGCTCATGACGGTGCCCATCTCGGTGAGGAACATGTGATGCGCCCACACCAGCATCGACAGCACGCCGAGCACCAGCACCGCCCCGACCATGGCGCGCGCCCCCCACAGCGGGCGGCCGGTATGGGCCCTGATGACTTCGGCCACGATGCCCATGGCGGGCAGAATCAGCACGTAGACTTCGGGATGCGCGAGAAACCAGAACAGGTGCTGCCACAGCAGGGGATTGCCACCCCCGGCATAGTGCTGCAGGGGAATGCCGCCAAGCACCAGTCCCGACGGCAGGAAGAGGCTGCTGCCGGCGATGCGGTCCATGAGTTGAAACAGGGCGGCGGCTTGCAGGGCCGGGAACGCCAGCAGCAGCAGCACCGCCGAAACCAGCTGGGCCCAGACGAAAAAAGGCAGCCGCGCCAGCGTCACGCCGGGCCCACGACTGCCAATGATGGTGGCAATCATGCCAACCGCGAACAGGGTTGAGCCGCAGCTGGTCGCGAGCATGCCTGCCAGCCAACACGACTGTCCCGCCGTGGCCAGAACGGCCAGCGGAGGATACGAGGTCCAGCCCGACGAGGCGGCGCCGCCCTCCACCAGGAAACTGCCGAGCATGAGCAGTCCGCCGACGGCATACAGCGCGTATGACAGCAGGGCCGTGCGGGGCAACGCGACATCGCGAGCACCAATCATGGGGGTCACCAGCAGGGTGCCGAGGCCACCGGTCGCCAGTGGCACCACGGCCAGGAACACCATGACGGTGCCATGCATGGCCACCAGCTGCTGGTAGAACTCGGGCAGCAGCACGCCGCCGGGCGCATTGGCGTCGCCCAGCAGCGCTGCGATGCCCGCCGGCACGGGCGCACCCGGCCAGGCCAGCTGCCAGCGCATCAGCAGCATGAGCAGGAACCCGACGAGCAGGAATACCAGCGCAGTGGCGACATACAGCAGGCCGACTGTCCGCGCGCGGGTCACGCCATTACAATACGCCAATGACCCGCACCGCCCTTGCCGCGCTGGCCTGCGCGGTCGCTGTTGCCATGCTGACCACAGCCGACCTCCACGCACAAGCTCCCGAGCCAATTCGCTACACCCTCCGCTTCCCCGATGCGCGCACGCACTATGTCGACATCGAGGCGGCGTATCCCACCGGCGGCCAGCCCACCATCGAGCTCTATATGGCGGTGTGGACCCCGGGGTCGTATCTGGTGCGCGAGTATCAGCGCCATATCGAAGGCGTCACAGCGTCCGTCGACGGCAAGCCTGTGCCCATCGTCAAGTCGACCAAGAACCGTTGGCGTGTGACGACCGGCGGGGCGCGCACGGTCACGGTGCGCTACCGGGTTTACAGCCGCGAGATGACGGTGCGCAACAACTGGGTCGAGCGTGACTTTGCCATGCTCAACGGGGCACCCACGTTCCTCACACTGGTCGAGAGTCGGCCACGTGCCCATGAGGTCAGCGTCGACCTGCCCATGGGATGGACGGGCACCGCCACGGCCCTGACGCCGATTGCGGGCGCACCGCATGCGTATGTCGCCGAAGACTTCGACACGCTCGTCGACAGCCCCATCGTGGCCGGTCGTCCCGTCACCCGTGAATTTCAGGTGGATGGCAAGCGGCATGTGCTGGTGCTCGAGGGCGACCCGTCGCAGTTCGACATCGACCGCGCAGTGGCCGACGTGAAAAAAATCGTCGAGGCGGGCCGTGCCGCGATGGGCTCGCTGCCGTATCCGCACTACTACTTCCTCAACATGGTCGTGGACACCGGCGGCGGCCTCGAGCACAAGAACAGTTTCCTGACGATGTCGGGGCGCTTTACGACGCGGTCGCCGCGGGCCTACCAGAATTGGCTCTCGCTGGTGGCGCACGAGTATTTCCACAACTGGAATGTGAAGCGCCTGCGACCAGTCGAGTTGGGACCGTTCGACTATGAGCGCGAGAACTTCGTCAAGACGCTGTGGGTCGCCGAGGGCTTCACCGACTATTACGCCGACCTGCTGGTGCGGCGCGCGGGCTTGTCGAACGACGCCGACTATCTGTCGGCGCTGTCGGGCCAGATCGAAGCCGTGCACAGCACGCCCGGCCGACTGATGACGCCAGTCGACATGGCGTCATACGACACCTGGATCAAGCAGTACCGCCCCGACGAGAACACGGCGAACACCACCATCAACTATTACCCCAAGGGGGCTGTGGTCGCGTTCCTGCTCGATGCCCGCATCCGCGCCACGTCGAACGGCGTACGCACACTCGATGACGGCATGCGGCTGGCGATGCAGCGCTACAGTGGTGCCAAGGGATACACGGCCGAGCAGTTCTACGCCACCATGAGCGAAGTGGCCGGCACCGACCTGCGGCCGTTCTTTGCACAGGCCGTCGAATCGGCGGACGAACTCGACTATGCACAAGCACTCGACTATCTCGGCCTGCGGTTTGCGCCGGCTGGGGCCGAGGCCTTGCGCGCCTCGCTTGGGGTCACGACGCGGAACGATGCCGGACGCCTGGTGATCACGGGCGTGCGACGGGCCACCGCCGCCTTCGAAGCCGGGCTCAATGTGGACGATGAAATTCTTGCGGTCGACGGTGTGCGGGTGCGTCCCGACGGCCTGTCGGCCCGGCTTGAGCTATTCAAGGCGGGTGATCGCATCACGATGCTGGTGGCGCGACGCGATCGGCTGATGGAGATGCTGGTCACCCTCGGCCCTGATGCGGGGCGCCCATGGCGGCTCGAGGTGCGGCCCGATGCGACGTCCGATCAGCGTGCCCGCCTGACGGGGTGGCTGTCACAGTAACGGCGCGCATCGGCACCACGGGGCGCGACGGCCACCATGTCACTCGGCAGCAACATCCGTGACTTTGTGCACGGCATCGCCTACAGCCACTATGAGCGCGAGCTGCGCCGGCAGGCGAACGAGCTGAATGACCTGTTCCTGCTGCTGTGCTACATGGAGCTGATGGGCCTGCCGAATCCGGCCACGCTCTACATGCTCGACATGTATCCCTACCTGCTCGATCAGTTCCACCTGTGGCACCGTCGCATGGGCATGGACCGATCGCCGCTCGGCAACCTGCCCTGCTGCTGATGGCCACGCTCGACGCACTGCTCGATCGACAGGTACTGTTCTTCGGCGGCAAGGGCGGCGTGGGCAAGACCACCACAGCGGCGGCCACGGCGCTGGCGGCCAGTCGACGAGGGCGCCGTGTGCTGCTGGTGTCGACGGATCCGGCGCACAACTCCGGTGATGTGCTCGGTCGACCCGTGGGACCCGAGCCGGTCGATATCGTGCCCAACCTGCGTGCGGTGGAAATCGATGCGGCGCGCGAGGCGGCCCGCTATGTGGGTGAGGTGAAGTCGCGCGTGGCCACGCTGTTCGGTCCGTCGATTCTGAAGGAAGCCTCGCGGCAGATCGACCTGGCAGCCAGCATGCCGGCGGCAGAAGAGGTGGCGCTGTTTGATCGGATCGCCTCGATCGTGGCAGACCGGGCCGACGACACCGACCTCGTCATCTTCGATACGGCCCCGACGGGCCACACGCTGCGCCTGTTGCGGATGCCCGAGCTGATGGACGGCTGGCTGCGGGCCCTGACGCGCTCGCGCCGTGCGATGCTGGGCATTCAGCAGGATGACCGCACCGATCCCATCCTGGTGTCGCTCGCCGAACGCCTCGACCGGCTGCAGGCGTTCAAGGCCCGGCTGCTCAGCAGGCGCGTCACGGCATTTGTGCTGGTGCTCATGGCCGAGCGGCTGCCCATCGAGGAGTCGGCCCGGGCCCTGGCACAACTCGACGAGGCCGGCATCGGCGTCGGTGCTCTCATCGTCAACCGGGTACTGCCGTCCGGCAGCACCGACCCGTTCCTGCAGGCGCGCCAGTCGCAGGAATCCGAATATCTGCAGGACATTGATCGCCGGTTTGCGTCGCTCCTGCGATGCCGTGTGCCCCAGCTACCGCGGGATGTGCATGGCCTCGATGCACTCGAGACCATCGCGGCCGCACTGTGTCCAGGAGGTCCCTCATGATGCACCGTCCCGAACCCACCGAGCATGCCCCGTTCTATGCCGGCTACATCGCCCTCATCGGCGATGAGGGGCCTGTCGCCGTGCTCGAGGCCCAGCGGGCCGCCATCAGGCGACTGGCCACGCTGTCAGACGAGGAAGCCGCGCATCGGTATGCGGAAGGCAAGTGGAGCGTCAAGGAACTGCTCGGCCACGTAGCCGACTCGGAGCGGGTCTTTGCGTATCGGCTGCTTCGTGTGGCGCGTGCCGATGCCACGCCGCTCGCGGGATTCGACGAGAACCTGTGGGCCGCGTCGGCTCCGCATCACGCGCGGCGCATCGGGCAGGTAGTGCATGACCTGCTGGCCGTGCGCGAGGCTACGCTCAGCCTCATCGACAGCCTGGGCGCTGCCGATCTCGATCGCACCACCGAGGCCAACGGCCGTGAGGTCAGCGGGCGTGCCCTGTGCTGGATGCTGGCCGGGCACGCGCAGCATCACCTTGCGATCCTGCAGGCCCGGTATGGCCTGCAGGGTTTTGAAGTCTAGCGGCGTGCGGGGTCAGGGCGTTGCCGTCGACGGGGCCTCTTCCCAGGTATAGGCCCGATCGTAGAGCCAGCGCTCGAACCACTCGAGCTCGATCTGCAGCTTGAAGAGCCGGTGGCGCAGCTCGCTCCAGCCGTGGCCCTCGCGCGGTGCCACGTAGAGGTGCGTCGGCACACCGTTCGACTTGAGCGCGCGGAACATTTCCACCGACTGCGGCAAGGGCACGCGCGGGTCCTCCTCGCCGACGAGGAAGATGGTCGGCGTCTTCACCTGGGATACGTACCGCAGCGGCGAGTGTTCCCAGTAGAGATCGATGGGGGCATTGGCCTGCCACGGTGTGCCACCAAACCACGGCGTGCGGAACTCCCGGTGGTCGCTCTGGGCATACATCGAGATCCAGTTAGCGGCGCCTGCGCCGCTGCTGGCTGCCTTGAAGCGCGGGGTGAAGGTGATGATCTTGTTAGTCATGTGCCCGCCTGCGCTCCAGCCC
>VFZN01000027.1 GCA_016871195.1 Acidobacteriota bacterium
CAGCGGGCCGCCATCAGGCGACTGGCCGCGCTGTCAGACGAGGAAGCCGCGCATCGGTATGCGGAAGGCAAGTGGAGCGTCAAGGAACTGCTCGGCCACGTAGCCGACTCGGAGCGGGTGTTTGCGTATCGGCTGCTCCGCGTCGCACGTGCCGATGCCACGCCGCTCGCAGGTTTTGATGAAAACCTGTGGGCCGCGTCGGCACCGCATCATGCGCGGCGCATTGACCAGGTGGTGCATGATCTGCTGGCGGTTCGCGAGGCGACGCTCAGCCTCATCGACAGCCTTGGCCCGGCGGATCTCGTTCGCACCACCGAGGCCAATGGCCGTCTGGTCAGCGGCCGAGCCCTGTGCTGGATGCTGGCCGGGCACGCGCAGCATCACTTCGCCATCCTGCAGGCCCGCTATGGCCTGCAGGGTTTCGACGTCTAGCCGCGTGCGCCTGTGCGCCCGGGTTCAGGGCGTTGCTGTCGACGGGGCCTCTTCCCAGGTGTAGGTCCGATCGTAGAGCCAGCGCTCGAACCACTCGAGCTCGATCTGCAGTTTGAAGAGCCGGTGGCGCAGCTCGCTCCAGCCGTGGCCCTCGCGCGGTGCTACGTAGAGGTGCGTCGGCACGCCGTTCGACTTAAGCGCGCGGAACATTTCCACCGACTGCGGCAGCGGCACGCGCGGGTCTTCCTCGCCGACGAGGAAGATGGTCGGCGTCTTCACCTGCGACACATATCGCAGCGGCGAGTGCTCCCAATAGAGATCGATGGGGGCATTGGCCTGCCACGGCGTGCCACCAAACCACGGCGTGCGGAACTCGCGGTGGTCACTTTGGGCATACATTGAGATCCAGTTAGCGGCGCCTGCGCCGCTGCTGGCTGCCTTGAAGCGCGGGGTGAAGGTGATGATCTTGTTAGTCATGTGCCCGCCTGCGCTCCAGCCCATCTTGATGAGCCGGTCGGGGTCGGCCACGCCCATCGCAATGACGGCATCGGCACCGGTCATCACGTCAAGATGCGCCTGCTTGAAGTAGCCGCGAATCATGTCGCGCAGGAATGCGTCGCCGTAGCCGGTGCTGCCGCGATAGTTGGGCTTGAGCACCGCATAGCCGCGACCGGCATAGGTCTGGAAGTCGGCACTGAAGCCGAAGCGATCAGACGCGGCGGGGCCACCGTGTGTCGACACGACCAGCGGATAGCGCCGCCCGGGTGTGTAGTCGATCGGATAGAACAGCAGCCCCTCCACGGTCTGCCCGTCCTGGCCTTTCCAGGTGATGCGCTCCTGGCGGGCCACCGTGAACCTGCGGACGGCCTCGTCGTGCACCGACGTCACTCGGGTCAGCGTGCCGCCTGCGAGCGGAGCGGCAAAGATTTCGGCGGGGTGCTGCGCCGTGTTCCTCGTGAAGACATGCCGTCCATGCGCCTCTGACACTGACCAGCCGCCGAGCGAGTGCTCGCCGCTCGTCAGCGTGGTGATCGCGCGCGAGGCCACGTCGACTTTCAGCACCTCGTTATGCACGCCGAGATTGGCCGTGAAGTAGATCGCCGACCCGTCGCGCGACCACTCGGCCCGTTCCACCGACCCGGCAAACTGCGGCAGCAGCACGCGGGCCGCGCCCCCTGCGGCGGGCACGAGGAAGATCTTGTCGTTGTAATAGAGGTCAAACTGCTCGTTCGCACTCGCCGTGAACAGGACGGTGCGCCCGTCGGGCGAGAGGTCGACGCCGCCCTCGGGCACGCCGTTGTCGGTAAGCCGGCGCTCGTCTCCGCCGGCAATGTTCATGATCCACACCTCCGACTGATCGAGAAACTCTAGTTTGGGTGAGGGCATGCGTACCATGACCACCCGTGATTCGTCATCCGAGAGGCTGTACTCGCTGACCGACCACGCGCCCGAGGTCAGCCGCGTGGTCGTGCCCTGCAGGTCGGTCGACCACAGGTGCCGCTGCTGAAAGTCGTTTTCCTCGAAGGCATACACATCGTCCTTGAGGGTGGCCCGCTTCTTCGCCTCGGCCGACTTCTCATCGTCGGCCACGAAGAAGAGGCGCTGCCCGGTGCGCGACCAGGTGATATCGCCCACGGCTGTGGGATGCGTGGTGAGTCGCCTGGCCTCGCCGCCAGTGGCGTCCAGGAGATAGACCTGGGTGACCTCGTCGCCATTGCGACGCGTGAGGAAGGCCAGGAAGCGTCCGTCCGGAGACCAGCGCGGCGAGGATTCACCGCGGTCACCGCGCGTCAGTTGCACAAGGCCGGTGCCGTCGAGGCCGATGCGGTGGATGTGTCCGACGCGACGGTTGGCCGCCCAGTCGGGGGCGTCCATCACGAAGGCCACGGTCCGGCCGTCGGGCGACAGCTGAGGGTCCTGCAGCGATGGCATGTTCAGGCCATCGAGGAAGGTCATGGGGCGCGGCGCGGGGGCCTGCGCCTGTGCCACGGGGGCCATTGGCCCAACAAGAGCGAACAGCGCGAGGTACATGCTGACGGTGAGACGGGGAACCACCTTCATGGGGAGCACTCCTTGAGGTTTCCGATTATGCAGGGTTGGCCGTGCGGTGCAGCCAGCGGACATCCACGGCGAATGACCAGGCGAGCAGCACCAGCGACGCGGCAGCCAGCGGCGAGACCACCGCAGGCGGAATGGGGGGGCCGAGGCAGACGATGAGCGCCACGATCTGCATGACGCACACCGTCTGACGCCGGCGGCTGGGTGGCAGGGGACCGTTCATCCAGGGCAGCATCCAGCCCGCTGCGATGAAGCCGTAGCGCAGCAGCCCGGCGGTGACAATCCACGAGCCGACTGGTACGGAACGCCACACCAGCACCGACAGCGCCAAGATCAGCAGCGCATCCACTTCCATGTCGAAACGCGCGCCAAACGTGCTGGCCATCCCGCTGCGCCGCGCCAGAGGGCCGTCGAACAGGTCAGCGATGGCCCCGGCGCTGGCCAGCGCGATCAGGGGCCACACGCGCGAGGGCGCCGACGGGGCCGTGGCCATGCCGGCGATCAGGGCCATCACCAGCGTGCGTCCGCCGGTCAGCATGTTGGCCGGGCCGAGCCTGTCGTATGGATGGTGACGTCGAAGGCCCCAGAGCGCGAGCACACATACGAGGCCGGCGATCGCCGCCACACGCAAGGGATAGCCGGCATCCTGCACCAGCCACGGCTGCAGCAGGTGCGCGCACACGAGCAGCCCCGCCAGGCCAATGCCCACGCTGAGGGCGGCGCGTGTCATGAGCGACAGTGACGCACACGATCGGGCAGGCGAGGCAGGCGGCACAGACATGAGCGGTCACTGGTGGGTCCCGGGATATGCTGAACGCTTCCCGTGAACGAACCCGTTGAAGCATACCAGCCCGATGGCGTCGAGCCGCCACCGGCATCAGCCGCTGCCGTGCGACGGCATGTCGTGCTGCTGGTGCCAGGCGACCTCGAGGCACGCACCGGCGGCTACGGGTATGACCGCGCCATGGTGGACGGCCTGCGCGCGCGCGGATGGCAGGTCGATGTGTGTGCGCTCGACGGCAGCTACCCGTGGCCGAGCGCCGAGGCTCGTCGGGCGACGGCCGCACACATGGACGCGCTGCCCGACAATACGCTGGTGCTGGCCGACGGACTGGCGTTCGGCGCCATGCCGGAAGAGGCCGAGCGGCACGCCTCGCGATTGCGGCTGGTGGCACTGGTGCATCATCCCCTCGCGCTCGAGCGCGGCCTGTCGGCCGGGCAGGCGGCGTCACTCTTCGCCAGCGAGCAGCGGGCCCTGCGCTGCGTGACAGGCGTCGTGGTGACCAGCGCCGCAACCGTCAGCACGCTGCATCCGTACGGTGTGCCCTCGACGCAGGTGGTCGTGGTGCCCCCCGGCACCGATGCGGCACCCGAGGCACACGGCTGGCGAGGGATTGATGCGGCGCTGCGCCCTGATCACTCCGTGGTGCTGCTCTGTGTGGCGAGCATCACGCCGCGCAAGGGGCATCGTCTGCTCGTGCAGGCCCTGCATGACCTGCACGGCTCTGTGCCGTGGCGGCTGCGCGTGGCCGGAAATGAACTGATGGATCTCGCCACCACCCGCGCCCTGCGCGACCAGGTGGCGTCGGCCGGCCTCGAAGGACAGGTCGAGTTTGTGGGTGACCTGTCGTCCGAGGCCCTGAGCGATGCCTACGATCACGCCGATGCCTTCGTGCTGCCGACTTACTTCGAGGGCTATGGCATGGCCGTCGCCGAGGCCGTGGCGCACGGACTGCCGGTGATCAGCACGCGGACGGGTGCGATTCCCGACCTGGTCGACGAGCGGTCGGGCCTGCTCGTTGAGCCCGGCGATGGTGCGGGTCTGCGCGAGGCCTTGCGCGTCCTCATCGAAGACGATACCGTTCGCACACGGCTGACGCACGGCGCACGGCGCCGGCGCGAGGGCCTGCCGCGCTGGCCCGAGTCCGTACGGCTGATGGCCGACGCCCTTGAACGCTGGAGTCACGATGGAATCATTCAGCGCTGACTGGCTGGCTCTGCGCGAGCCCGATGATCACGCTGCACGCGATGCTGCGCTGACGGCGCGTGTCGCCGCACGGCTCAACCGCCTTGCAAGGCCAGCGCGCGCGATTGACCTGGCCAGCGGGGCCGGGTCGAACGTGCGCTACCTGCTGCCCCGTCTGCCACACGTCTCGCACTGGACGCTGGTCGACTACGACCCCGCCCTCCTTGCGGTGGCCCGGCAGTCGCTGCAGCCGATGGCTGAGGCCGCGGGGGTCACCCTCGATACTCAGGTCGTTGACCTGCGTCACATTGGGGCGCTGCCGCTCGACGGCTATGACCTGCTGACGACGGCGGCGTTTCTCGATCTGGTATCTACCGAGTGGATTGATCGGTGGGTGGTCTGCTGCACCCGGCACGCGGTGCCCGTGCTGGCGGTGCTGAGCTACGACGGGCACCTGCAGATCGAGCCCGCCGATCCGATGGACGAGGAGATACGGACGCTGGTCAATCGGCACCAGCAGACCGACAAGGGCTTCGGGCCCGCGCTGGGGCCGGACGCAGCCGCCTACGCCGCGCGTGCACTGCAGGTGCGGCCAGAAGACTTTTCCGCAAGTGACTGGGTACTGTCGTCGGCATCGGCCGAGTTGCAGCGGCAGCTCGTCGCGGGATGGGCGGGTGCGGCCTGCGAAATGGCACCGTCGAGGCACGACGCCATCAGCAACTGGAACGCGCGGCGACGGGCGCAGGCCGATCAAGGCGTGCTCAGGGTCGTCGTCGGGCACCGCGACCTGTTCGCGATGCCCGGACGATCACTGTCGCCTACACGGTGATGCGGGCCGCCTTCCAGAGGGCGGCTTCAGCGTCTGATCGATACACCTTGGTCAGATCGACCACCACCTCGTTACCCGAGTGGGTGATGGGAAACCGGTCCATGTTCCGTGTGGCTCGGCCAGAGGTGAATGTGCCGTCGGGGGTATAGCGCGATTCGTGCCTCGGGCATTGAAAGCGCTTCTCGCGGGCCTTCCAGCGAAGCGCGGTGTTCTCGTGGGGACACGAGAGGGCGAATGCGTATACAGCACCCACGTCGCGCACCAGAATCACCTGGCGGCGCATGTCGATGCTCGCGCCGTCGGCGGCGGGCACGGGGTAGCGAGCCTCCTGCTGGGTAGCCGAGACGGCCGTCAGGGTCGTCAGCATCGCGGCGGACGTCAGGAGAAACTCGCGGCGGTCAACGAGGGGGCAGCTACGGCAGGACATGGTGTGCGTCAGCCCCCCACCTGCAGCCAGCATCCGGCCAGCAGCGTCAGCAGCCACAGGAAGGCTGACAGGAAGGCCGACAGGCGCAGCCGCCCGAAGGCCGCGCCGCCGATGTTCGATGTCGCTTCGCGCTCGTTGACGCGCATCCACAGGCCGTTGGTCAGCAGCAGCAGCACCGCGAGCAGCTTGAGCTGATAGGCCGACGACTGCGCAAAGTGCTCGAGATCAGCGGCGGTCATGAGCGCACCGGTGACCACGCTCAGCGTCAGCGCGGGAATGACGACGCCGTGGGCGCGGCTGAGGCGCGCGAAGAGCGCGGTGTCAGGACCACCGGCGGTCAGCACTTCGCCGTCGGCGGCGAGGGCGCGACCACCACCGAGCATGAGAGCGGTCAGGTGCAGGAAGACCACGGCCAGCGACACCGCCGGCGAGTCTCCGTAGAGGGTGGCCCAGGGCTGAACCAGATCGAGAACGGACTCCGGGACGACCATCGACGCTACCTGGCGATCAGCATCATCGCGTAGGCAACCGACGCACTGCCGAAGCCGACGAAGGCGGCCGACCGATGGAAGGCACGATCACCCCGACGCTCACCGCGCTCGTATTCAGGGGCGGTCGCGGCGGTGGCCAGAAATGCCGCGTCGGCAGCCAGCATCAGCACGCTGTGAATCCAGCGCTTCTTGCGGCCATTCGGATCAGTGCGGCTTTCCCAGAGATTCCAGACCCCGGTCACCGTGTTGATGCCGAACAGCACGCCGGTGGCCGTCGCCAGCGAGCTATGGACGCTCTTGAGCGTGCCGCCGCCAGAGCCGTTATACAGCTTCTGCCCGACAACACCCTGGCCCACCATGAGGGGAATCGTCCCCCATGAGAGAAACTTGTGAATCTTCAGCCGCACGTTGTAGCCGTCGCTGTAGACCACGGCTTTCGGAGGAGGCACCCCCTGCAGGGTTTCGGTCGGGGTCAGCACCAGTGTACGGGCCTCGAGCAGCACTGCGGCATCGTCATCGGGACGCGAGGTGTCGAAGACAAACACCGCACGCGGGGCAATGGGCTCGGGTGCCCGCCCGTCGAGGGTGAAGGCCCACTCGGCGCTGGGCTCGGCGAAGAGCGCGGCGGCGGGTGCAGCATGCGCAACGCTGCCCCCCGTCAGAACCACCGACAGCGTACAGACAGACAGGAAACGCATAGCAGACACTCTCCCTGGGAACAGGCGCAGGCCCAGTCTAATGCAGATGTCATGAGAGGACGATGAGAAGCCCGTTGCTATACTCGCAGCACATGCGATTTGCGCCGGAATATGTCTCGGTAGTGCTGAACGAGAACTTCGAGGATGCCAAGACCCTGCTCCTCGAGCCGCTGATGGCCATCAACTATGCCCACCTGGTGATGCTGGCTGAGTGCGGCATCGTGTCGCCGCACGATGCGCAGGCCCTGCGCCTCGCCCTCGATGGCATTTCACTGGCCGAGGTGCGGCAGGTGCGCTACGACGGCACGTATGAAGACCTGTTCTTCTACATCGAGCGTCTCATCGAAGAGCGCGTCGGGCCCGATGTCGCCGGGCGCCTGCACACGGCCCGCAGCCGCAATGACCTGGCGATGACCATGTACCGGCTGTGGCAGCGCCAGCGGGTCGGCGGCCTGGTCGAGCGCGCCCTCGCGCTGCGCGACGGACTCATCGATCTCGCATGGCGTCACCGCGACACTGTGTATGCGATGCACACACACACGCAGCCGGCCCAGCCCTCGACGATGGCGCACTACCTGCTGGCGGTGATCGAGCAGCTGGAGCGCGACACGGTGCGGTTGCTGGCCGCCTACGACGCCACCAACGTCAATCCGCTCGGGGCGTGCGCGATCACCGGCACGGGCTTCCCGATCAACCGCCGTCGCACCAGCGAACTGCTGGGATTTGCCGGCCCGACGGGCAACACCTACGGCAGCATTGCCGCCATCGACTATCTGCTCGAGAGCGCCGGTGCGGTGCAGACGCTGATGGTGGGGCTCGGGCGCGTCATCCAGGACCTGCTGGTGTGGTGCACGATGGAGTTTGGCTACGTGCGCCTGGGCGACGGATTTGTGCAGGGCAGCAGCATCATGCCGCAGAAGCGGAATCCGGTGGCGCTCGAGCATGCGCGCATCATTGCCAGCAAGGCTGTGGGGCAGGCGCAGGCCGTGGTGACGGCCGTGCACAACACCCCCTTCGGCGACATCAACGACACCGAAGACGACCTGCAGCCGCTGGCGGCGCAGATGTTCCGTGATGCGACTCGTGCCGTCACCCTGCTCGGTGCCGCTGTCCGCAGTGCCGACTTCAATCGTGAACGGCTGGCCGATCGGGCGGCCCTTGGGGGCACCACGTTCACCGAACTGGCCGACACGCTGGTGCGCGACCACGACCTGCCGTTCCGCTGTGCCCACAGCATTGCGGCGCGTCTGCTCAGCGCGCGCACGGCCGACCCGTCGCTGCCGCTCGTGCCGGCGCTCGACGCTGCCTGCCAGGCGGTGCTGGGGCGTGCGCTGCCGTATACCGAGGCGCAGCTCGAGGGCATCCTCAGCCCCGAGCATTTCGTGCACGTGCGCACGACGCATGGTGGACCGGCGCCGAGCGAGACGACTCGCGCCCTTGAGGCGTCGCGCACGCTGATGGCGCAGCATCACGGGCAGTGGTCACATCGCCGCCTGCTGGTCGAGCAGGCCGCCGCCGCCCTGCGCGCAGCGGCCGGGGAGCTCGGCGCATGATCCGGTCATACGTGCGCGTGATGGTGGTGTGGGTCATCACCCTGGTGGCGCTCTACGTGTTTCAGCGTGCCTTCGGGCTCGGCTAGCCGGCGCCGGTCATTTCTGCCCCCGAGACTGTCATGCACTGGATCGACTGGACCATCATCGCCGCTTATCTCATCTGGATTGTCTGGGACGGGCTGCGCCTGAGTGCTCAGTCGGAAGGGCTCGAGGGCTACTTTCTCGCCGGCCGCAGCATTCCGTGGTGGGCCGTGGGCCTGTCGGTCATGGCCACCCAGCTGTCGGCCATCACCATGATCGGCACGACGGGCCAGGGCTACCAGAACGGCATGGGCCTGCTACAGCAGTACTACGCCCTCCCGTTGGCCATGGTCATCCTGTCGGTGACAATGGTGCCGTTCTTCCACAAGGCGCGGGTGTTCACGGCCTACGAATATCTCGAACGCCGATTCGATGCCCGCACGCGCAGTTTCACGGCCCTCTTGTTCCTGCTCTCGCGCGGCATGTCGACGGGCGCCGCCATCTCAGCACCGGCCGTGGTCCTCTCGGTGATGCTCGGCCTCGATGTCGCCACCACGTGCCTGGCCATCGGGCTGCCCACGGCGTTCTACACCATGTTTGGTGGCGTGCAGGCGGTCACCTGGACCGATGTCAAGCAGATGTATCTCATCGTCTTTGGCCTCGTGGCCGCGGTGGTGGTGCTCGTGCTCGGGCTGCCGTCGCAGATGGACGTGTCAGATGCGCTCTCGCTGGCCGGGGCCACAGGTCGCCTGCAGGTCTTCGACTTCAGTCTCGACCCCACCCGCAGCTATACCTTCTGGTCTGGCACGATCGGCGCGCTGTTCCTCTTCCTGTCGTACTTCGGCACCGACCAGAGTCAGGTGCAGCGCTATCTCACGGCCCGCAGCGTCGACGAAGCCCGCACATCGCTGCTGATGAGTGCCTACTGGAAGATTCCGCTGCAGGCGCTCGTGCTCATCATCGGCGTGTTCATGTTTCTGTTCTATCTGTTCACGCCGCCCCCGATGCTCTTCAACCCGGTGCACGATGCCGAGGTGCGGCAGAGTGCCAGGCGCACCGAGTATCTCGCCCTTGAACAACAGTTCGGGCAGGCCGTGGCCGAGCGGCGCTCGGCGGCCGAGGCTGTCACGTCACTCCGCCGGACAGGCGATGACGCAGCCACGCGCGCGGCGACCGAGGCGTTCCTCAGAACCGACGAGGCCGTGAAGGGCGTGCGCCTGCAGGCCGTGACGCTGGTGCGTGAGGTGTCGGGAGATCGCACGTACAACGACGTGAACTATGTCTTCCCGACCTTCGTCATGACGCACCTGCCGGTCGGACTGATCGGGTTGCTGATGGCCGCCATCTTTGCCGCCGCCATGTCGACCATTTCGGCCGAACTGGCGTCGCTGTCGACGGCCACGGTGATCGACTTCTATCGGCGCTTCGGTGCCGGGGCGACGGCGTCTGATGCCCAACTGCTGCAGGTGTCGCGCCTGGCAACGGGCGCCTGGGCCCTCTTTGCCTCGGTGGTGGCCATCTGGGCCTCGGAACTCGGGTCGCTCATCGAGGTGGTCAACCGCTTCGGCTCGTTCTTCTATGGGTCGATTCTCGGTGTTTTCATGCTCGCCATCCTCTGGCCGCGTGCCAACGGGCAAGGGGCATTCGTGGGCCTGCTATCAGGGATGGCGACAGTGGCGTGGGTGGCCAGCCAGACGGGCGTCGGCTTTCTCTGGCACAACCTCATCGGCGCGGCTGCCGTGTTCGCCGTCGGCGTGGTGGTCTCGGCGGCCACGGGCGGTGCGCCCCTGCGCCCGGACGCCGACGCGCGCGAGGAGGCGTGATGGGCCGGGTATTGCTGCCCATCCTGCTGATCGTCATCGGCCTGATGGTGGCGTCGTGGACGCTGGGCGAATACTTGCGGCAGCGCCGCCGCTGACTCTGGGCTGACTAGAGCCGGTCGAGATCGTCGACGCCGATCACCGGCTTCCACGGCAGCAGCTCGTACTGCGCCACGCCCTGCTGGTAAAAGGGGTCGCCGTCACGGATGGCGTCGAGGGCTGCCTGCGGATGCTCGTCGGGAATGCGCAGCAGAAAGATGCCGCCGTAGCGCGGGTCCTGCGGGCCTGCAGCCAGCAGCGTGCCCCGGGCCTTGAGCTCGCGCAGGTACGCGCGATGCGGATCCTGATGGGCAATCACTTCGTCAAGCGGGCGACGGTAACGGACGATGGCGATGGCGTACATGCGGGGTATTGTCGCCGATCAGAAGCGCAGCGTGTAGACGGCTTTGGTGACCGCGCGATTGTCGATCGACCGGAAGCGGTTCTCGAGGCTGTCGGACCAGTTGTGCGTGTAGACCAGGAAGAAGTCGTTGCCCGGCCGCACAATCCACCGGAACCGCATCTGCCACCCGAGCAGCTGGCTGACCGTGTCGTACTGGATGTTGTTGGCCAGCGATACCCACGGACTGAACTGTGAGCGCACATCAGCACGGTAGAGCTTGGTCGCAAAGTCACCCTGTGCCAGTGAGACATCGTTCAGTTCATAGCTGAGTTGCGCAAACAGACCCGGTCGCGGCCGGAACGTCATCCGCAGGTTCAATTCCTTGCGGATGCCGTCCCAGAAGTCGCCGAACGAGGTTTCCACCCGCGCGGCCACCTTCCGGTTGGTGGCGCCGGTGTAAATAAACTGCCAGCGAGTCCAGTCGTACGCACTCCCCTTCGGCAGCACCAGGCCTTTGCTGATTTCGAAGTCGACCTCGAGGCGTTCGGCCTGCTGGAACCACTGCACCTCGAACCGGTCGCCCTTGTGAAACTCGATGCTGAACGGCGTGACAAAGGTCAGGCGATTGATCAGGTCGTTGGTCAGCGAGGTCGCAATCGTCGAGTTGATGTCGAACCCGAATCCTCTAATCACCGGATGCCGGTTGAGACGCGGATCCCAGCTCAGCCGGGGGTTGTACTGCCGGAAGTCGCGTCGGGGCGTGAACCCGACGGCCGCGTCGTATTCGCCCTGAAATTCACGACCGAAGATCGACGTCTGCCACGTGTTCCCCGACAGATCAAAGCGCCAGCCGTAGGCGGCCGAGCCCGTCTTGGCCTTCGCGGCCGGATCAGGCGTCGTCAGGAGGGCGAAGAATCCTGAATCGAGACGCGTGCCCTTCACAAACGATGGTGTGGCATAGGTGAGGTCGACGCCGCCGGTGTAGCGCACATCGGTGCCGTCAGCCCGGGGGTCGCGGCGCGTGAACACATAGCCCACATGCGATTGCCGTCCGAAACGATGCCGTACACGGGCCACCGTGAAATCCTCACCCGGTCGCCCATCGTCGGCTCCGGTGGATACCTGCAACAGGCCCACGTCGCTCGACCCGACCTGGCCTGTCATGCGTGCTCCGTACAGGATGCGTTGGGGCTGTCCGCTGTTGAGCCCGATGCGGCGTGAGAAGAACGGGCTGGCATTGCCCGGGGGGAATGCGAAGAAGTTGAGGCCGTCGAGGAAGAACTGCCGGCGTTCCTCGAAGAACAGGGGAAACCGCGTCAGGTTGACCTGCCGCTGGTCCACTTCGGTTTCGGCAAAGTCGGTGTTGACCGTGAAGTTGACCTTGAGTGCGGGTGTCAAATTGTAGAAGAGGTCGGCCCCGCCGGTGCCCTCGCCGAGGTAGGACGACTGGTTGCGACCGGGCGCGCTGCCGGCCGCCGCGAGTGCATACGGACGGATGTCGAGGCCCACGCCCTGCGAGATATCGCGAAGCCCAACAATGCGCCCAGCGTTTGCCATGCGGTTGAGCCCCTCGTTCCGGCGCCAGCCGGTCCAGTAGCTTTCTTCGTTGATGCGCCTGACGGTGCGTTGGAAGTTGGCACCCCAGGCCTCGTTCGCCGGATTGAAGTTGATGGTCCGGAAGGGGATTTCGATTTCGGCCATCCACCCCTCGTCGGTCTTTCGCACGCGGGCAATCCAGATGCCGTCCCACGATTTATTCACGCTGCCGTTGACATCGGTGATGAGGCCGTCGCCCATGGCGCCCGAGGGATTGATTTCAAAAAAGTAGCCACTGCGGCCGTCCAGATACGGATCGAGCGACCACATGAACCGGTCGTCACCGTCAAAGGGCTGGTCGCGCTGCATCTGGTTGCCGAGCAGCAGGTGGGGTTCGGCGTCGAAGCACGCCACGCCCATGATCAGCCGGTCGCTGTCGAACACGATGCGCACCTCGGTACGCTGGGTGGCCGGGGCCCCGTTGGTGGGGTCGCGCTGGAGGAAGTCGGCGGCCACCGGGACCGTGTTCCAGAGGGCTTCGTCGAGCACACCATCGAGGGTGATGCGCGAATCGTCTGGAATGCGGACAGCCTCGACCTGCGGACGGGGACCGTCGGCCGGTGGAGGTGGCGGCGCTGGTTGCGCAGAGACGAGGGAGGAGGCCAGCAGAACGAGGCCGGCCCAGAGGGTGGTCAGAGGTCTTCCCGTCACGAAACACCGCAGTATAGCGGCACAGGCGCGTGATTCGGATAAAGTTCGATCGCGATGGCTTCGCTGACCTTTCTCGGTGCCGCAGGCACCGTCACCGGCTCGCAATATCTGGTCGAGACGCAGGGCGAACGGATGCTCGTCGACTGCGGCCAGTTTCAGGGACTCAAGGCACTGCGCCTGCGCAACTGGGCCCCGTTGCCCGTCGAGGCGGCGGCAGTGCAGGCAGTCGTGCTCACGCACGCGCACCTCGACCACTCGGGCATGCTGCCGCGCCTGGTGCGGCAGGGCTTTCGTGGCCGCGTCTTTGCGACCGCCGGCACGACCGACCTGTGCAAGCTGATCCTGGCCGATGCCGGGCATATTCAGGAAGAAGAAGCGCGCCGAGCCAATCGCGGGCACTACACGAAGCACCATCCGGCACTGCCGCTGTTCACGGAGGCCGATGCCGCGGCGGCCCTGGCGCGCTTTCAGGTGTTTGGTTACCGGCGTGAGATGCCAGTGACCCGGAGGCTGACGGCACAGTTTCATCCGGCCGGGCACCTGCTTGGGTCGGCATTTGTCACGCTCGCCCGCAAGGATGGCACGGCGGGGACGGTGCTCTTCGGTGGAGACCTCGGTCGCTATGGCCGACCTGTGCTGCCAGACCCCGCGCCCGGAGTGGCGTGTGATGTGCTGCTCGTCGAATCGACGTATGGTGACCGACAGCATCTTCCCGATGACAACCGCGACGCCCTGGCCCGGGTTGTCAACGCGACGGCCGACCGGCGCGGCAAGCTGATCATTCCGGCCTTTGCGATCGGTCGTGTCGAAGAAGTCCTCTACTGGTTGCGCCGGCTCGAGCAGGCGGGTCGTGTGCCGAAGCTGCCGGTGTACGTTGACAGTCCCATGGCGGTCAGTTCGATTGAGTACTACCGCCAGCATGCGCAGGAACTCGACGAGGACATGCGCCCGGTGCGCGGCGAGCTGTGCCGCTTCTGCACCGAGCGGTTCGAGCCGGTTGAGACCATGAAGGAGTCGCAGGCCGTCGTCGATCGTCCAGGGCCGGCCATCGTGATTTCAGCCAGCGGCATGGCGACCGGCGGCCGGGTGCTGCGCCACCTCGAACAGGCGCTGCCCGACCCGAAGAACACGGTGCTGTTTGTCGGCTTCCAGGCCACGGGCACCCGTGGTCGAGACCTGATTGAAGGCGCGACGCAGGTGAAAATGTTCGGCCAGATGATTCCCGTGCGGGCCCGCATCGAGAAACTTAACGACATGTCGGCCCATGCCGATGCCAGCGAGATTCTCCGATGGCTCGGCACGTTCCCCTCACCCCCGCAGATGACCTATCTCGTGCACGGCGAACCGACGGCGCAAGCCACACTCAAGGCCCGCATCGAGCGCGAGCTGGGCTGGCGCGTGCACATTCCCGCGCACGGCGAGCAGGTCGAGGTGCCGCTGTGACCGAGCGGCGCTATCTGCTGGAACAGGTGGACGATGCCGCCATCGTGCAGCTGTACGCCGACGGATTTGACGCACTGCCAACGCCGAAAAAAATTCTGGTGTGGCATCTGTCACAGGCGGCCCTCGCGGGCCGCGACATCTACTACGACCAGCGCTATCGCCACAACCTGCAGATGCGCGCGGTGCTGGAGGCCGTCCTGACGCACTCTGAAGGTCTCGATCCCGACGTGCACGAGGCCATCACGCATTACACCAAGCTGTTCTGGCTGAACTCGGGGCCCTACAACAACCTGACGGCGCGGAAGTTCGTGCTGCCGCTGTCCGCAGGAGCCCTGGCACATGCGGTTGTCACGGCACAGCGGAACGGTGCGCGACTGCCGCTGCGCGACGGCGAATCGGCGGAGGCACTGGCGGCGAGACTGGCGCCACTGTTCCTGGATCCGTCGGTGGACCCCATGGTGACCAGCAAGACGCCCGGTCCCGGCCACGATGTACTGACGGCCAGCGCCAACAATCTGTACGAGGGAGTCACCATGGCCGACCTGGAGACGTTCCAGGAGCGGCATCCCCTGAATTCGCGGCTCGTGAAGCGCGAGGGTCACCTGCACGAAGAGGTCTATCGCCTGGGTGGCCTGTACCACGATCACCTGAGCCGCATCGTGGGCCATCTGCGCGAGGCGATGGCTGTGGCACCGGACGGACTACGCCGCGCGCTCGAGGCCCTGATCCGGTTCTACGAGACGGGCGAGGACGCCGACCGCGAGGCCTTCGATATTGCCTGGGTGACCAATCCCGATGTCGACGTCGACACCATGAACGGCTTCATCGAGGTCTACATGGATGCGCGCGGGATCAAGGGTGCGTTTGAAGGTCTGGTGTATTACACCAATCACGAAAAGACCGGGAAGATTCAGCGGTTGGCGGCCGATGCACAGTGGTTTGAAGACCACATGCCGTATGCGGCCGTGTATCGCAAACCCGTGGTGACCGGCATCACGGCGCAGGCCATCGAAGTGGTGATGGAGGCGGGCGATTCGGGCCCGCTCACGCCCATCGGCGTGAACCTGCCCAACGATCAGCGTATTCGTGAGGTCTACGGCAGCCGGTCGGTGTCGCTGTCGAATGTGATGGAGGCCTACGACCGGTCGCAGCTGCCGAGCATGCGCCACGAGTTCTGCTGGGATGACGAGGAGGCGGCGAGGGCCGAGCAGTGGGCCGGCCCGGCCGGCGAGCTGGCCACGGACATTCATGAAGTCCTGGGACACGGGTCGGGACGCATGGCGGCGCATGTGACCCAGCCTCCACAGGACCTGCTCAAGGAACAGTACTCGTCGCTCGAAGAAACGCGGGCCGATCTGGTCGCGGTGTACTTCATTGCCGATCCGCGCATGGTCGAGATCGGGCTGGTCGACGCAGCGACACACCCGGCGCTGGTGCGCGCCGAGTATGAAGCCTACGCACGCACGGCGCTGGTGCAGCTGCGGCGCATCCGCGAGGGCACCACCATCGAGGAAGATCACATGCGCAACCGCCAGGCCATCGTGCACTGGCTGATGGCGAACACCCGTGCGATCGAGACACGTCTACGCGACGGGCGCACCTACTACGTGGTCGTCGACGTGGATGCCTTTCGCGACGGCGTTGCGCAGATGCTGGGCGAGGTGCAGCGCATCAAGTCGGACGGGGATTACGCGGCGGCGCGCGCGCTCTTCGACACCTACGGGACCCACTTCGATCCGGCGCTGCGCGACGAAGTCGTCGCCCGCGTCGATCGGCTGGGCCTCCCGTCGTACACCGGGTTTGTGATGCCGACGCTGACGCCGATCCGTGATGGGGATGGTGCGGTGTGTGATGTGACCATCACCTATTCGTGTGACTTCATGGGACAGATGCTCGACTACTCGGGAGCGCAGCGATGAGACGTGACCAGGTGGTGCTGACCGTATGCGTGGCCGTGCTGATGGTCGCGGCCGTGCGTGGGGGAGAGGCCCAGCCCGTGCCGGTGGCACCATCGGCGCAGCAGGTGGCCCTCGATCAGATTATTGCGGCAGAGGATGCACGAGACAGTGCAGCCGTGCGCGAGGCAATGGCCAGCGGGGCCCAGCGGCGTGCCGGGATCCGGGCCCTGGGGCGCATCGGGCAGGTCAGTGACATCCGGTTCATCGCCCCGGCCCTCGGTGATGGCCCGGGTATCAGAGCCGAGGCCGCCTGGGCACTGGCGCAGGTCGCCACGACGCCCGAGGCAGTGGCGCAGGTGCAGACGCTGCTGCTCGAGCGCGCGGCACTCGATGCCGAGCTGGGCTTGTGGGAAGTGTGGGGCGAGGTGGCGGCGGCCCTCGGGCGCCTGCGGTACACCACGGCGGCGCAGGTCGCGACGACCGAGGCCGTGCTCGCCGCACAGTTGCCCTCGCCGGGAGGCATGGACGAACCGGAAACGCCGGCGATCCACGGCGCCGTGCGTGGCCTCGAGTCGCTCACGCGCATCAGTCGCACGGTGGCCACAGTGACACCGCGCACGTGGGACTTGCTGCGGTGGTCGGCGACCGCGCAGCGGCCGCCGGCCGATCCCCGGTCGGCGTGGATCAGGCGACTGGCCATGGCGGCGCTGGTGACCGGTGCCGAGGCCACGCCGTCGATCATCGAGCGCGCCCTCGCCGATCGCGATGCGGAAGTGCGGAGACTGGGCGCGCTGGCCCTCGCCGCCGACCCCCTCCCCGGCCGCGAGGCGCTCCTGCGGCAGGCCCTCAAGGACCCTGCCGCACCCGTCCGCCTCGACGCCGTGAACGCGTGGGGTCGGCGCCTCGCCGGCGCCTCGTGCGCGCCGCTGCAGGCCGCCGCCGCCGACCCCGACGCGCACGTGCGCCTCAAGGCCATCGACGAACTCGGCGCCTGCCGCGCGTCCGATGCCGACCCGGCGGCCCTCCGCCGCCTGGCCGAGGCGCTCGCCGCTGACGCGGCGCCGCGCGCCTGGCACGTCCCCGCGCACGCCCTGGTCGCCCTCGCACGGCTCGCCCCCGACGCGGCGCGCCCCCTCCTGCCCCGCGCAGCCACGCACCCCACCTGGCAGGTCCGCATGTACGCCGCGCGCGCCGCCACCCTCCTCGCCGACACGGCCCTCTGCGTGCGCCTCGCCGCCGACCCGCATCCCAACGTGCGGCACGCCGCGCTCTCGGGCCTCATCGACCCCC
>VFZN01000028.1 GCA_016871195.1 Acidobacteriota bacterium
AGGTCGTGATAACGCAGCACCCCCGACCCGCCGCGCCGATCGGCCTTGCCGATGGGCACGCGCGCCTGCAGGTCGAGCCGGCCGGCCTCGGCCATCTGATACGCCATCACCATGACGGGAATCTTGATGACGCTGGCACTGTTGAAGCGCTCGTCGCCCCGCACCGCGGCCTGTTCGCCGGTCTTCAGGTGCTTGACCCAGATGCCGGCCTTCGCCGGGATGCGCGACAGCTCCGCGTCGAGCAGCCGTTGCAGCGCCCCCGTGGGCACCGGCCCCTGGGCACCGAGCCCGCGGCCTCCGGCCACGACGGCCGCCAGAGTGATCAGCAGCAGGAGAGCAGTAGCGCTGCGTGTCTGTCGCATGGGAAATGGCTCCGCATTCGGGCTGCATCATAGCAGCCCCGCCGAGTACAATTCCGAGGTATGTCCGAGCCCCGCCGCCCCGCCACCCTGCGCACGCTTGCCGAGTCTGATCCCGACATCGCCGCGGCCATCACCCACGAGCGCGAGCGGCAGGAGCTGGGCATCGAACTCATCGCGTCAGAGAACTTCGTCACCACCGCCATCATGGAAGCGGCCGGCTCGGTGATGACCAACAAATATGCGGAAGGCTATCCGGGCAAGCGCTACTACGGCGGCTGCGAATATGTCGACGTGGCCGAGTCGCTGGCCATCGAGCGGGCCAGGGCCCTCTTCGGCGCAGAGCACGCCAACGTGCAGCCCCACTCGGGCGCGCAGGCCAACATGGCGGTGTTCCTCGCCGTGCTCTCGCCCGGCGACACCATCCTCGGCATGAACCTCTCCCACGGCGGGCACCTCACCCACGGGCATCCCCTCAATTTTTCGGGCCGCTTCTACAAGGTCGTGCCCTACGGCGTGCGTCAGGAAGACGAGCGGCTCGACTACGACGAGCTGGAACGGCTCGCCATGGAACACAAGCCGAAGCTCATCATCGCCGGGGCGAGCGCCTATCCACGCACCATCGACTTCGAACGCATCGGGGCGGTCGCCCGCGCGGCTGGCTCAATGCTGATGGTCGACATGGCCCACATCTCGGGCCTGGTCGCCGGTGGCGTCCACCCGAGTCCCGTGCCGCACGCAGACTTTGTCACCACCACCACGCACAAGACGCTGCGCGGCCCCCGCTCGGGACTCATTCTCTGCCGCAGCACGTATGCGAAGGAGATCGATCGCGCCGTGTTTCCCGGCGTGCAGGGCGGTCCGCTGATGCACGTGGTGGCCGCCAAAGCCGTATGCTTCCGCGAGGCACTCGACCCGTCCTTTGCCGAATATCAGCGCCAGGTCGTGCGCAACGCCCAGCAGCTGGCATCCACCCTCTCGGCCGCCGGCTTCCGCATCGTCAGTGGCGGCACGGACAACCACATCGTCCTGCTCGACGTATTTTCGAAGGGCCTCACCGGAAAGGTGGCCGAGAAAGCCCTGGGCACCGCCGGCATCACGGTCAACAAGAACGCGATTCCGTTCGACCAGAACCCGCCGATGGTGGCATCGGGCATCAGGCTCGGCACTCCGGCCATGACGACGCGCGGCATGCGGGAAACCGAGATGGCGCAGATTGGCCAGCTCATTACCCGTGTGCTCGCCGCACCGGATGCCGCCGACGTGCATGCGCAGGTGAAGACCGAGGTCGAGGCCCTGTGCCGGACGTTCCCGCTGTATTCGACACACCGGGTCTGATCGCGCAGACCCAGCAGGTCTTCTCGGATGAAGGCCCGCTGGCGCGCGAACTGCCGCACTTCGAACCGCGGGACGGCCAGCGGCTGATGGCCGAGGCTGTAGCGTCGGCCCTCGACTCGGGCGGAATCCTCCTCGCCGAGGCCGGCACGGGCACCGGGAAGACGCTGGCGTATCTGGTCCCCGCTATTCTCAGCGGTCGCCGCGTGCTGATTTCGACCGGCACGAAGAACCTGCAGGAGCAGATCTACTTCAAGGATCTGCCCATCCTGGAACGCGCGCTGGGGGTGACGTTCACCGCCACATACATGAAGGGCCGGGCCAACTACCTGTGCCTGCACCGCCTCGACCAGCTGGTGGCCACCGCGCCAGAACCCTCACCCCAGGTGGCCGCCATCGCCCGCTGGGCCGAACACACCGACACCGGCGACCGCGCCGAACTCGACGACCTGCCGGAGGGCGACCCGCTCTGGCATGACCTCTCGGCCACGGCCGAGACGTGCCTTGGCAGCGACTGTCCGCAGTTCCAGTCGTGCTTCGTCACGCGGATGCGGCAGCGTGCCGCGGCCTCTGACCTGGTCATTGTCAATCATCACCTGCTGTGCGCCGATGCGTCGGTGAGACGCAGCGCCTTCGGCGAGGTCATTCCCGCCTGCGGGTATGCCGTGATTGACGAAGCCCATCAGCTGGAAGACGTGGCCACGCAGTACTTCGGCCTCGCCCTCAGCAACATCCGCATCGAAGAGCTGGTGCGCGACACGGAACGGCTGCTGAACACGGGATTCCTGGCCGACGACGCCTCAGATGTTCGTGACGGGATGCTGAGGGTCGATTCGCTCGCACGCACGTTTTTCGGGGGCATTGCCATGGCGCGCGCCTCGCGCGGCAGCGGTGGGGAACGGCTTCGGATCGGCCCCGACTGGTTCGGTCCCCTCCTGGACGATGGGGTAGCCCTGGGGCAGGCGCTGGTCGACCTGCAGACGCAGCTGACGGCGTCGATTGCGCCGGCCGCCACGGCTGAAGCCGCCGAGGATGCCGGCGCCCTCGCCCAGCGGGCTGACGCCCTGCGCAACGACCTCGAGATGCTGCTGTCGGCCAGCGACCACAGGTATGTGTTCTTCGTGGAAACCCGCGGACGGGCCGTCTACCTGCGCGCGGCGCCCATCGGCGTCAGCCACCTGCTGCAGGAGATGCTGTTCGACCGGATGACGACCACGGTGCTGACGTCGGCGACTCTGACAGTGGAAGGCTCGTTCGACTACGTCTGCGACCGGCTGGGCCTTCCCGACGCCGAAACCCTGACGGTGCCGTCCGAGTTCGACTATCGCACGCAGGCCCTACTCTATCTGCCGCCGCGCATGCCGTCGCCCAAAGCACCGACGTTCGCGGCGGACGCCGCTCGCGAGACGCTCGCCATTCTCGAGCAGACCCGGGGCCGGGCCTTCGTGCTCTTCACCAGCTACAGCGTGCTGCGCGAGGTGCACGCCGTGCTGCAGGCCACCCTGCACTACCCCCTGCTCGTCCAGGGCGAAGCTCCCCGCCGGCTGCTGCTCGAACGCTATCGGGCCACGCCGAATGCCGTACTGCTGGCCACCTCGTCGTTCTGGCAGGGCGTGGATGTGGCGGGCGAGCAGTTGAGCTGCGTCATCATCGACAAACTGCCGTTTGCGTCACCAGGTGACCCCATCACCGCGGCCCGGGTCGACGCCATCACCGCCCGGGGGGGCGACCCGTTTCAGGAATTTCAGATTCCGCTGGCCGTGCTGACGATGCTGCAGGGCCTGGGTCGGCTCATCCGCCACAGGGACGACCGCGGGGTGCTAGCGATTCTCGATCCACGGCTCCGCACCATGGGCTACGGCCGACGGTTCCTCGAGTCGTTCCCCCCGGCGCCCATCGTCCACGATGTGACGGCGCTCGGACGGTTTCTCGACGGATAATGTAGGTACACTGTTGAGACAGAGTGAGGGTGCGCCCGGAGGGCCTGGCGCAGGGAGACACAGATGCTGAAGACACTGACAAACACGCTGTCGGCGCTCGTGGCGGTGCTGCTGTTGACCAGCGGCGCGGCGGCCCAGTCGACCATGATCAAGGGCAAGGTCGTCGATGGCGAAGGCAAGCCCGTGCAGGGCGCCACGGTGGCCATCGAATTCAAGGGCGGGGTGGCCCGCAAGTTCGCCACGAAGACCGACCGGCGCGGCGAGTTCGTGCAGCTGCTGACCGAGACCGGGGAATACGCCGTGACCGCCACCGCTGACAAGCTGGGCACGCAGACCGTGGGCGTGCGCGTGCGGCTCGGTCAGGCCGCCGAGGCGAACATTGCGTTGTCGCCGAATGCTGGAGTGGACCCGGCTGCGGCCAAGCTGCGAACGGTCTTTGAGGCGGGTGTGGCCGCCAGCAAGGCCAATGATCACGACGGCGCGATTGCGAAGTTTACCGAGGCATCGACGCTCATTCCCAATTGCTACGACTGCTTCTACAACATCGGCGTGTCCTACACCCAAAAGAAGGACGACAAGCAGGCCGAGGCGGCGTTCCTGAAAGCCATTGAACTGAAGCCCAACTACACCGAAGCCATGAATGCCCTAGCCACGATGTACAACAACCAGAAGCGCTTTGACGAAGCGGCGGCGATGAGCGCCAAGGCCTCGTCGGCCGGCGGTGGCGGCGGCAGCGCAGACAGCATTTACAACCAGGGCATCATTCTCTGGAATCAGGGGAAAATTGCCGACGCCAAGGCCAAGTTTGAGGAAACCCTCAAGGCAGATGCCACCTATGCCGATGCACATTTCCAGCTCGGCATGGCCCTTCTGAACGAAGGCAAGCTCACCGAGGCGGTGGGCTCGTTCGAGACCTACCTCAAGCTCGCGCCATCGGGCCAGTTCGCCACCCAGGCTACGGCCCTGGTGGCGCAGCTCAAGAAGTAACCCCCCCTGACGGGCCCGCACGCACGCCGTGCGGGCCTGCCAGCTGCGACGGCACGGCGCCCAGTGACAGACATCGCGGCACGACTGACGAACGTGCGTGAGCAGATCGCCGAGGCGGCGCTCCGATCAGGACGCCGTCCCGACGATGTGTCGCTCATTGCCGTGTCAAAGACCTTTCCGCTCGAGGCCGTGCGAGAGGCCTACGCGGCGGGCCAGCGGCTGTTCGGCGAGAACAAGGTGCAGGAGCTCCTGCTGAAGGCCGAGGCCGGTCGCGACATGGCGGGGATCGAGTGGCACCTCATCGGGCACCTGCAGTCGAACAAGGCCCGGAAGGCCGCCGCCGCTCACGCCATTCACGTCGTCGACAGCACCGATTTGTTGCAGCGCATCGACCGCGCCGCCGCTGAGGCCGGACGACACGTGAAGGTACTGCTGCAGGTCGACCTCGCGCTTGAGTCCACGAAATTCGGCGCACCTGTTGACGAGGTGCCGCTCCTCATCGCGGCGGCACGCCAGTGCGCAGCGGCCCGGCTGAGCGGTCTCATGCTGATTCCTCCGGCCGTCGACGACCCTGAAGATGCGCGCCCGTGGTTCCGTCAGCTGCGCGAGTTGCGCGACCGGCTCGTGGACGGAGGGGTACCTGGCGAACTGCTGCGGCATCTGTCCATGGGCATGAGTCACGACTTTCCTGTGGCCATCGAAGAGGGCGCCACGCTTGTGCGCGTGGGAAGCGCGATTTTTGGTGCCCGCCAGTACGCAGTGCCGGCTGGCGCCGGAGACACCCCCGCTGCAGGATGAGCTCCGCGACACCGACGCCATCACCCTCGAGCCGACTGACCGTCAGGGTCATTCCTCGGGCCTCACGCCCAGGGATCGATGGCACCCGCGACGGAGCGGTACTCGTGCGCATCGGGGCGGCCCCGATTGATGGCGCGGCCAATGCGGAACTAGTCGAGACACTGGCCACGGCCCTCGAGATACCCCGGCGACACATCGTGGTCGTGTCTGGCGCCACCACTCGACTCAAGTCCGTCCGCATTGACGGACTGACCGACGCCGATGTGCGGCGGCGCCTTGGAGTGCACACATGATTGATACCGACCTGCTCATCGCTGACGCCGACGTAGTCGCCACGTGTGCGGGCCGTGGGCCGCAGGCCGGACCGGCGCAGGGCCATGCGTCCCTGAGCGAGCGCACCTCTATCGCATCCTGCCGCGGTCGCATCGTTTGGGTAGGAGCGGCGCGCGACGCGGCGGCGGCACTGGCGCTCACGCCAGACGCGACGGTCATCGACGGCCGTGGCCTCACGGTCACACCCGGATTTGTCGATCCGCATACGCACCTGGTGTTCGGGGGCGATCGCCGGGACGAACTGCAGCGGCGGCTGGCCGGTGCCACCTACGCCGAGATTGCAGCTGGCGGTGGCGGCATCGTCAAGACCGTGGCCGCGACCCGTGCCGCTACGGAGGACGCTCTGGTGGAGGCCGCGTTGCCGCGTCTGGCATCGATGCTGGCGCACGGCACGACCACGGCCGAGGTCAAGAGCGGCTACGGACTCGACCTCGACACCGAACTGCGGCAACTGCAGGCCATTCAGCGCCTGGCGCACCTGCAGCCGGTGTCGCTGTCGTCCACGTTCATGGGCGCGCACGAAATTCCACCCGAATATCGCGGTCGTGCAGAGGCCTACGTAGACCATGTCATCGACGACATGATTCCTGCCGTTGCGGAGGCACGCCTGGCCGAATGGTGTGACGTGTTCTGCGAGCGTGGCGTCTTCACGCCTGACCAATCGGTGCGCATTCTCGAGGCGGGACGCGCGCATGGGCTCATGCCCCGAATTCACGCTGATGAACTGGCGTTGTCTGGCGGCTCGGCGGTTGCGGCTCAGGTGGAAGCACGGTCAGCGGACCATCTCATCTACATCGATGCGCCGCATGCCGATCGGCTGCGCGAGGCGGGTGTTATCGCCACGCTGCTGCCCGCGGCGGCCTTCTTCCTCAAGCTGGGGCAATACGCCCCGGCCCGGATGCTCATCGATCGCGGTGTGCCTGTGGCCCTCGCCACCGACCTCAACCCCGGGGGCGGGTTCACACCGTCGATGCCATTTGTGATGTCGCTGGCCTGCTTCGGCATGCACATGACCATGGAAGAGGCGCTCGTCGCCTCGACGATCAATGCCGCAGCGGCGCTCAGTGTCGACGACCGATGCGGCAGCCTGGAAGTCGGCAAAGTCATGGATGCCGTGCTGATCCGCGGGCCACTCACGGAAGTGCTCAAGGTGGGCACCACCCCCATGGCCGGCGTCATCAAGAACGGCCTGCGGGTCTGTTAAGGTATGCCGATGGCGTTCGCTGCACGCACACTCACACAGTTCTTCGACGATCTGGCCAGCAGTGCCCCGACGCCCGGCGGTGGCACCGCATCGGCGATGGCTGGGGCGATGGGTGCGTCGCTGCTGATGATGGTGGCGGGCCTGCCGAAGACCCGCACGAATATCGACGAGGAGCGGAGTGCGCTCGACCGATGCCGCACGACACTCGGCGATTTGCGCCGGTCATTGACCTCAGCAGCCGATGACGATGCCGCCGCATTTGATGCGGTAATGGCGGCGTTCCGTCAGCCGAAAACGACCGACGAAGAGCAAGCCAGGCGGAAGGCAGCGATCGCCGCGGCCATGCGTGGTGCCACGGAAGCCCCGCGCAGCACCCTCGATCTGTGCTTGCGGGCTCTGGCGATCGGGATCGTTGTGGCGGAGCACGGCAACCCCTCGGCCTCGAGCGATGTGCGTGTGGCGGCGCAGCTGCTGCAGGCGGCCGCGCAGGGAGCAGCGGCGAACATCCGCATCAACCTCGACGGCATGACCGACCTCGAGTACCGAGACGCGGTGGCGTCGGCGACGGACCGGGCGCTCGCCGACGTCACGGCTGCGGTGGCATCGATTGAGCACGCACTGAACGGCTAACGCGCCCGAGCGGTGCGCCACACAGCGGACGTGTGCGCACGCTGGTTCCCTCCAGGCGCGGCGGCGTCGCCGGTGCCTGTGGCTATGTCGAGGAGGGACCTGTCGGGCGTTCCGGGGCGTTCCACTGGATAAACGCCTCAGGTGCAAGCCGTGCGATGTCTGGTACTCGAGCCTCCGGGTGTGGGTACCCGACAGGCAGCACCAGCACGGGCTTTTCATTCACCCCGCGACCCAGACGTTCACGCAGGAACCCCATCGGGCTGGGCGTATGCGTCAGGGTCACCAGCCCCATCTGATGGATGGCCGCGATGAAGAGCCCGGCCGCAATGCTGACGCTTTCATCGACGTAGTAATTTTTTCGGTGTGATCCGTCGGACCGCAGGCCGTACTTTTCCGCGAACAGCACGACGAGCCACGGCGCGTCTGTCATGTGGGCCTTGATGTGATCGGTTCCGAGCGGATGCAGCGCCTCGCGCCACTCGTCGGTCAGCCGCTCGGCGTAAGTCTTGAGCTCTTCAGCCTCAGCGGCTTCGCGGAGCTCCCGCTTGAGTGCGGGATCATCAATCGCCACAAAGCGCCAAGGCTGACGGTGGGCCCCTGAGGGTGCGGTGCCGGCAGTGCGCATGGCCAGCTCGATGAGCCGACTCGGCACGGGCTCAGACGAAAAATGACGCGTCGTCCGTCGCCGCTGCATGGCGTCATGAAATGCCTCGGCCCGTGCCAGCATCTCGGCCTCCGGCAGACGGGTATATCCGCTGAGCGGCACAAACACCGGCTCGGGCAGGTGCGCCGTCAGACGCCGGTAATCGTCCGCGGCCGGGGCGCCGTCTACCGACTCGCGCGAGGCCATGTCGCTCCCTACTGGGCCTGGCGAATGACCGCGGCCAGCTTGGCGATGCCCACCCGAATCCTCTCGGCCGGGACCGTCACGAACGACAGCCTCATCGTCCGCACATCAGGGCGACTGGCGTAGAACGCGGAGCCGGGCACGAAGGCCACGCCATTGGCCACGGCCGTGTCGAACAGCGCCGAGGTGTCGATGCCCTCGGGCATCCGCAGCCACAGGAACATGCCACCGTTTGGCGTGTTCCACGTCACCCCCTCGGGCATGTGCTCGCGCAGGGCTTCGAGCATCGCGTCGCGCTGTGCCTTGTACAGCGCACGGATGCCAGGCACGTGACGGTCGAGGAATCCGTCCTTGATCACTTCCTCGACGATGAGCTGGTTGAAGCTGGGGGTGTGGAGGTCGGCGGCCTGCTTGGCCTGCACGAGCTTGGGGAACACCGCATCGGGCGCCACGATGTAGCCGAGGCGCAGTCCGGGCGCCAGCACCTTCGAGAACGAGCCCATGTAGACGGTGCCGTCCGTGACGCGGCTCGAGATGGGCGCCGGCGGCGGCTGGTCGAACCACAGTTCGCCGTACGGATTGTCTTCGATGATGGGCAGTTCGAGCGCCTGACACGCATCGGCCAGCGCCGAACGGTTGGCGTCGCTCATCATGCCGCCACTTGGGTTCTGGAAGTTCGGCAGCACGTAGAAATAGCGCGCGGCGTCGCGCCCCGTGCCGCGCAGGGCCTTGAGCGCCTCGATGTCGACATCCTCACCGATGGCCGGCACCCCGTCGACAACAGGCTGCATGGGCGAGAACGCCTGCAGCGCGCCCAGATACGTGGGCGTTTCGACAAGAATGCGGCTGCCCGGATCGATGAAGACTTTGGCAATGAGGTCGAGCGCCTGCTGCGACCCGGTGGTGATGAGCACGCGGTCGGGATTGACGTCCCACGGCAGCGCCTCGGCTACCATGCGCCGCAGGCTCGGCATGCCTTCGCTGGCGCTGTACTGCAGGGCCGCCGTCGACTGATCGTGCAGCACCTTGGCGCAGGCACGCGCAAACTCTTCCACCGGGAACGTCTTCGGCGAGGGCAGGCCCCCGGCGAAGCTGATGACATCAGCCCGCTGGCTGATCTTGAGAATCTCGCGGACGGCCGACGGGGCCATCACCTTGGTGCGTTCAGCCAGGGTCCAGTGCAGGGCGGGCGATGCGGTGGCAGACATGCTCTCAGCTTATCGGAGGGCCGCGGGTGTACGCAACGACGCGGGCCGCATCCGGGAGGATGGGCCCGCGTCGGGGGGAGACGTCGCCAGAGTGCAGCCCGAGGGCCGCCCCCAGCGGCTAGAAGCGGTAGCGCAGGCCCAGCCGCATGACCCGGGGCGCGATGATGCCGGTGGGCTGTCCGAAGGTCGAACCGTTGCGGACGACCTGGGACGTCACCGTGTTGATATTCAGCGTGTTGAACAGGTCCATCATCGCCTCGATCGACTGCCCCTTCGGCAGTTTGATGCGGCGCGAAATTCGGTTGTCCCACAGATACACCCAGGGATACCGCTCGACCTGCTGCTCGATGCGGATATTCACCACCGCATTCAGCGCATTGCGCACCTGAATATCGCGGCCATACCAGTCGCCGCTCTGTGCGGTGAGGGCCGTGCCATACAGGATGCCCAGGGGCAGACGGTAGGTGCCGCTGGTGCGGAACGAATAGTTCCACTCGGGCATCACCGACTGATACGGATTGCCCGTGGTGGCACCGCCGTTGGTGGCCGTGCTGCTGCCCGGGCCGTAGAGGGCCTCGTTCGGGTCGCGGGGGCGGTGAATCTTCAGGTTGCGATAATCCGCATTGAAGGACATCAGCAGCGACCAGTTGTTGGCCTGCTGGCGGTTCAGCGTGACGCCATAGGCTGAATACGAGTTGCGCGCAAAATCACCGGGCGCATTCACGATGCGTTCGTTAATCTGCCCGAAACCGGCGAACGTGCGGGGCACGGCAAAGATGGTGACCGTCTTGTCATCAGCCGTGCCGATGATGTTGTCGCGACCGGGGTCGACGCCGGTGTTCTGCAGCGTGAACGAGTCGTAGGGCGTGGCCACGTTGAGGCGCTGATTGGCCTGACCATCCTTCTTGTAGACATAGTTGAACTGCGCCGTCCAGAGTCGGCTGAGACCGACATCGACGCCGGTCGTCCATTCGTCCACATAGGGTCCGCCCAAATTCGGATCAATCGTGCGGTTCGTGCCACCACCGGAGACCGAGGTGAGCTGCGCCGGATTCGGCACATAGGGAATGGTGCCGTCCCAGTTCGAGTAGATGCGCTGGAACGACGCATTGGGGTTGACATCGGCAGCGCCGGGCGCCGGGTTGGCCGACGCACCCGAGCTGCCGCCGACATAGCGGCCGTAGCTGGCGCGCAGCGCAAAACGCCCTTCGCCCGTCACATCGTAGATGGCCGAAATACGCGGCACGATGGTCGAGTAGATGGGGTAGTTACTTTCGCCCTGAGCCGCCACAATGCGTTTTTCCGAGAAGGGTCCGGTACCCGGATTGCCCTGCTCCGGCAGGAAGCTCGAATACCGATCGAAGCGCAGCCCCACGTTCAGCGTCAGCTTCTTGCTGACCGTGATGCGGTCGTTCACATAGAACGAGTGATACCGCTCGCCCGACGCCACCCTGAAGGGATAGTCGTACACGATGACCGAGTCGGGCCGAGCGAACAGATTCGTGTCACCCTGGAGCGAACGATAGCGATACTGCTGCTGATTCGGAAAGCCCACCGTCTCGGTTTCCGAGTAGTTGTACCAGCCCAGATACCCGCTCTTCAGTTCGTGGTTGCGGCCGAACAGCTCGGCGAAGTAGGTGAACGTGCCACCGTACTGCCAGCGCCGCGGTTCACGATCGCTCTCAAGAAACGCCCCGTAGGTCGTGCCCGTCGTCTGATCGACCCGCCGCACGTCACCAGTCCATGGCACATCGGGCCACCAGTAGCCGCCGCGCTGCAGGCTGGCGTCGAACGTCATGCGCGGGCTCAGAATCGACAGCCACTTGAACGACGGCCCGATGAGCGACCACGAGTCCTGGTTCTGCGTGGCTTCGAGCGGCACAAACGCGCTGGCACCGCGGTAGGGCTGCCACTTGCGGCCGACCTGACCCATGGCCTCGAACTTGTTGTTCTGCGTCACCTGCCACGTGAACTTGCCCGTGGGGTTCTGCAGCTTGGTGTAAAACTCCTTCTGCTGGCCATCCGACAGCGCGATGAAGCCCGGGATGAAGTTGCCCGACCATGAATCGCGGTGGCTGATGTAGAACCACAGCTTGTTCTTCATGACCGGCCCGCCGATTTCGCCGTAGTAATCCTGCAGGCTGGTGAACTTGTTGGTGCCCGGCGCATAGCCGCGCTTGCGAAGCGCGTCGTCGACGTTGTTCCACTGGAAGTCGCCGCTCTGATAGTTGGCCGAGCCGGTCCCGTGGAACTGGTTGCCACCGGACTTGACCACAAGGTTCATGGTCACGCCGGGGTTCATGGCGTCGGCCCCCTTGGCGGCGGTGGTGATCTGGGCATCTTCGTAACTGCCGAAGTCGCCGTAGGTCTGGTCCCAAATCATGCCGTCGTAGCTGACGACATTGCCGCCGGCGCGGCCGAAGACGCGCGCGGCCGGACCAGAGCCGGTGCCGAAGCTTGAGCCGCCGACGTCATACGACGTGGCATACAACCCGGGCACCAGGGCCACCAGGCCCGTGAGGCTTCGGGCATATGGAATTTCGTCCAGCTTCTGCTGGTCCCAGTTGACCTTGACGTTGGCGGCTTCGAGGTCGATCGTGGGCGCCTGGCTGGTGACGGTCACGGTCTCTTCGAGGGTGGCCACCTTGAGCTGCCCGTTGATGGTCATCGTGGCGCCGGTCGGCAGCGTCACACCCTCGACGTTGAGGGTGCCGAAGCCGGGTAGTGCGAAATTGACGGCATAGGTGCCGGTCGGCAGCAGCGTGAAGCGATAGGTGCCCTGCTCGTCGGTCACCGCCGTACGGGGCTGCCCGATCATCTGGGGACTGCTGATGGTAACCGTCACTCCGGGCAACGCGCCGCCGCTTTCGTCAGTTGCGCGACCGGTGATGTTGCCGTTCAGGGACTGCGTCGCCCCCGTGCCTGCCATCGAGAGCAGCACCACAGCAAGAAGCACACACGGCCTGAGATGTCTGAACCTTGCCATAGAGAACCTCCCCCACAACCTGCCAGTACTCCGGAGGGTGCAGGCGTGCCACAGTCGCACTCCGGACGGATGCGGGAGACTACTAACCGGCCGGTATCAGGTCAACCCTAAAATATCACTGCTACCAGAAATCAAATTTATGGCGCTTGCGGTTACTTCATCCGCGTCACCGGCGGACGTTCCACGAGCACCACTTCCTGCCCGTCCACCCGCAGCGACGGCACAGCCGGCGACCGGTCGGTCACCGCCTGCACCAGCCGCGCGCCCTCGCCCGTGGTCGGGTCGAGCATGTAGACATCGTTGGCCGCATCCTTGGTCACCGGCACAAACGACGTGCGCACGATGCGCTTGCCCTCGATCACCACGCGCACCACCAGACCGTCGGTGGCCTTCTCATACCCGGGCTGGTCAAAGTTCGAGTGGCCGATGGCGTAGAGGATCGGCCGCCCCTGATACAGCTCGACGCCCTGAATCGTGTGTGTGCCGTGCCCGAACACCAGATCGGCGCCGAGGTCGATGGCCATGTGCGCGAACGTCTGCTGATAGGGTTCGCTGTGCTCACGGCTCTTGACCGGAGACGTGCCGCGCGTCCCGTTGAACTGCACGGGTGTCGAGCCATCGCGGTTGTGATGCGACACCACGACGATGTCGACCTGCGGACGCAGGGCCTGAATGTCGGCCTTCACCTGCGCCACGTCCTCGGGGTCGATGGTGATGCCGTCTTTCGACGACAGGCGCGCCACACCGGCCTCGGTGTCAGTGGCAATCATGTCGGCGTCGCGGTACCACCGCGCCGTGTACTGCAGGAACCCGATCTTCACGCCCTTCCGCTCGACGATCGCCGGCACATGCGCCTCGCGCCGGTTCCGTCCGGCCCCGACATGCGCAATGCCCTGGACATCGAGCATGGCCAGGCTCTTGAGAATGTTCGCCCGCCCTGACGCGACGTTGTTCGCCACGCCCACCACATGCAGGTTCGACGCCTTCAGCACCGCCGCCCCGGCCGGACCGGGATGCGTCCACTCGGGCTTGTCGGGAATGTCGATCGTCGTGCCGACCGACGGCACCAGCAGGCCCTCGAGGTTCGCGTACACCAGGTCAGCCGCGCGCAGCGTGTCACGCATGCGGTTGAGCGCCGTCGACGGATCAGCGCGCCGCGTGTGAATCTGCACGTCGCCGATGATCAGCAGCTCGACGGCCCCCGACCCGTACCGTCCCTGCCACGTCCACCCGGCGGCCAGCAGCGGCGCCACCGCCAGCGTCACCAGCCCGGCCAGCACCACGGCCACCATCCGGCCGCGACCCGATGTTCTGCGCGTCATACGTCCTCCCCTGCCTGCCACACCGGGCAGACGCGGGGATCATAGCAGCAGTGCTGGGGGAGGGGACGCGGGTGTGCCCCGGGGCGTGAGGCGCGGGCGTATCCCGCGGGCGGGACCACGGGTGTGCCTCCGGGGTGAGGCGACGAAGCGCCCCGAACGGGGGCGCGAATCAGGCCCCCGACACGTCAGTGAATCTGGTGAAGGAAGCGGTTCCAGCGCGTGCCGTCAGCGCCGCCAAACGACCAGTAAATGAAGAGCGCCCTGCCCTTGATGTGACCCGCCGGCAGGAATCCCCAGTAGCGGCTGTCCTGCGAGTCGTCGCGGTTGTCGCCCATCATGAAATAGTGGCCCTCGGGAATCGTCACGGGACCATAGGCCCGTCGCACGTCCCCCGGCAGCAGCATGTCGGGCAGGCGCTGGTACAGCGCATAGGGTTCGCTGAGCGGCTGGCCGTTGATGTAGACCTGCGTCCCCTTCAGTTCGAGGGTTTCGCCCGGCAGGCCCACGACCCGCTTGATAAAGTCGCGCGACGGCTCTTCCGGATACTTGAACACCAGCACGTCGCCCCGCACGACCGACCGCACCGGCATCACCACCCGCTCGAGGGACGACCCGGTCGGGCCGAACACCATCTTGTTCACCAGCAGGTGATCGCCGATGAGCAGGTTGGGCTCCATCGAGCCGCTGGGAATCTTGAACGCCTGGAAGTCGAACGTGCGCACGAACAACGCGAGAATGCCGGCAATCACCAGCGATTCGAAATATTCGCGCGCCGTCGATTTCTGGAATGTCGCCTCAGCCATCCTCGCCCACCTTCAGCACTGCCAGGAAGGCCTCCTGGGGAATCTCGACGCGGCCGACGCGTTTCATGCGCTTCTTGCCTTCCTTCTGCTTCTCGAGCAGCTTCCGCTTGCGGCTGATGTCGCCGCCATAGCACTTGGCCAGCACGTTCTTTCGAAGCGCCTTCACGCTCTCGCGCGCGATGATGCGGCTGCCGATGGCCGCCTGGATGGCAATCTCGAACATCTGCCGCGGAATCAGCTCGCGCATCTTGGCTGCCAGCTGCCGCCCGCGATCGTAGGCCCGATCGCGATGCACGATGATCGACAGCGCGTCGACAGCCTCGCCGTTGACCATGATGTCGAGCTTGACGAGCGGCGAGGTCCAGTAGCCCGTCACCGCATAGTCGAGCGAGGCATAGCCGCGCGAGATCGTCTTCATGCGGTCGTAGAAGTCGAGCACCACTTCGTTGAAGGGCAGCTCGTAGGTGATGAGCACGCGGTCCGAGGCCTTGTATTCCAGCGCCTTCTGCACGCCGCGCTTGTCCTGACACAGCTGCAGAATCGGGCCCACAAACTCGGACGGCGTCAGCACGGTGGCCGTAATCACCGGCTCTTCGATCTTCGCAATCGTGCCCACATCAGGCAGCTTGGCCGGGCTGTCGATTTCCGTCACGGCCCCGTCGGTCGTGGTCACGCGGTACAGCACGCCCGGTGCCGTCGTGACCAGGTCCATGTTGAATTCGCGCTCGAGCCGCTCCTGCACAATCTCCATGTGCAGCAGGCCGAGGAAGCCGCAGCGGAAGCCGAAGCCCAGCGCCACCGACGTCTCGGGCTCGAAGAAGAAGGCGGCGTCGTTGAGCCGCAGCTTCTCAAGGGCTTCTCGCAGCTCGGAGTACTGATGACTCTCGACGGGATAGAGCCCCGCGAACACCATCGGCTTCAGGGCCTTGAAGCCCGGGAATGGTGCCGGCGTCGGCTGCGCCGTCTCGGTGACCGTGTCACCAATCTGCGCATCGAGCACGCGCTTGATGCCGCACGCCACAAAGCCCACTTCGCCCGGTCCCAGCGACCCGATGACCACTGGTTTGGGGGTGAACACGCCCAGTTGCTCGACTTCGTAGTCCTGGGCCGCGTTCATCAAGCGCACCTTCGTGCCCGTGCGAATGGT
>VFZN01000029.1 GCA_016871195.1 Acidobacteriota bacterium
CTTCGGCACCCAGGGCTTCGCCGGCAACACCACGCACTATGACGACCCGCGCAACAGCTGCCTCAATCAGGTCATCGACCGCCGGCTGGGCATTCCGCTGACGCTGGCCGTGGTCTACATGGAAGTCTCCCGCCGAGCCGGGCTGCGCACCGAGGGCATCAACTTTCCCGGTCACTTCCTCGTGCGGGTGCTGCACGATCTTCACACCGACGACCCCGACGAGGGTCTCGTCGTCGACGTGTTCCACAAGGGCGCCATCCTGTCCCAGAACGATTGCCACGCGCTGCTGCTGCAGCAGATGGGCGACGAAGCGGTGTGGCAGCCGTCGGTGCTGGCGAGGGCGACGCGGCGGCAGGTCGTCATGCGGATGCTGCTCAACCTCAAGCGACTCTACGTGCGCATGCGATCATTTCCGCAGGCCCGTGCGGTGTCGGACATGCTGCTGGCCCTGGCACCGCTGTCGATGTCAGAGCTGCGGGACCGCGGCCTGCTGTCGTATCACATGAATGATACCGGCCGTGCGCTGCACGACCTCGAGACCTATCTGAAAATGGCACGCCTCACCGTGCAGGACGAGGATGACCGCAAGGAATCAGAACAGATCTGGGAGCACGTCAAGACGCTGCGCCGACGGCAGGCGCAGCTGAACTAGCCGCGCACCGCCGCGATTTCGCTGTAGAGGCACGCCGACGCGACGATGCCGCCGTGGAAGTTGCCGAGGTCGAGCTTTTCGTCCGGGGCATGCGCGTTCTCATCGGGCAACCCCACGCCGAACAGCACGCACGGCACGCCGAGCTCCTGCTGGAACGTTGATACGACCGGAATCGATCCGCCCTCGCGGTTGTAGACCGGCGTCTGCCCGAACCCCGCGCGAATGGCACGGCCGGCGGCCTGCACATACGGATTATCGAAGTCGGTCATCCATGGCTTGCCGCCGTGCATCTTCGTCAGCGTCACCTCGACGGTCTTCGGCGCGGTCTTGTCGAGCCACTCGGCAAACAGCGTCGCAATCTTCTCGGGGTCCTGGTTGGGCACCAGCCGCATGCTGACTTTGGCCATGGCCACGGCTGGAATCACCGTCTTGGCGCCCTCACCCGTAAAGCCCGACAGCAGGCCGTTGACCTCAAACGTGGGGCGCCCCCACACGCGCTCGAGCGTCGTGTAGCCGGTTTCCCCGAAGAGCTTCGGTGCGCCCAGGTCCTGCCGGTACTTCTTCTCGTTGAACGGCAACCGGGCGAACTCAGCCCGTTCCTCGGGGCGCAGTTCGAGCACATCGTCATAGAACCCGTCGATGCGCACCCGACCGCTGCGGTCCTTGGCTGCGGCGAGGATCTGCGGCAGCACCATGGCCGGATTGGCCACGGCACCACCAAATGATCCCGAGTGCAGGTCGCTGCGTGTGCCACGGAGATCGATCTGGAAATAGGCCAGCCCGCGCAGGCCATAGCAGATCGAGGGAATGCCGCGATCGAACATCGGTGAATCGCTGATCACGACCACATCGGCCGCGAGCTGTTCGCGGTGGGCCTGGATGTAGTGATCGAGATTCGCCGAGCCCACTTCCTCTTCACCCTCGATGAGGAACTTCATGTTCACCGGCAGGCGGCCGTTCTGCTTCAGGTGGGCTTCCACCGCCTTGAAGTGCATGAAGACCTGCCCCTTGTCGTCGGCGGCACCCCGGGCATAGATCTCGCCGTCGCGCACCGTGGCCTCGAAGGGAGGCGAGGTCCAGAGGGCCACCGGATCGACCGGCTGCACGTCGTAGTGCCCGTAGAACAGGATGGTCGGCGCGCCCGGCGCCCCCATCCACTCGGCGTAGACGATGGGGTGACCCGGCGTCTCTTCGAGGCGGGCCTGCTGCAGGCCAATGCGGGTCATCTCGTCACGGGTCCACTCGGCGCAGCGCCGCACATCGGCCGCGTGGGCCGGCAGGGCGCTGATGCTCGGAATGGCCAGGTACTGCGTCAGCTCGTCGACATACCGGTCGCGGTGGACGTGGATGAAGTCGATGACGTTGTTCATGGCCGTAGTGTACCCTGATGCGATGCCGCCTCTCGATGTAGACGCGACCGTGCTTGAGAACCGACCGCTGTCGCGCGATTACAACGTGCTGACCCTGTCAGCCGGCGACGTGGGTGCACACACCGTGGCCGGGCAGTTCGTGATGGTGCGGCCCGCCACGATGACCGACACCCTGCTGCGCCGCCCGTTCTCGGTGTTCGAAGTGCTGCGCGATGCCGCCGGTACCGCCACCGCCATTTCCATTCTCAACAAGCGCGCCGGTCGCACCACCCAGGCCCTCTACGATGCGCGCGTCGGCGACCGCGTCGCCACGCTCGGGCCGCTCGGTCGCGCATATACCCCGCCCTCCACAGGCCAGGAGGCCTGGATGGTCGCCGGGGGCGTGGGCCTCGCCCCGTTCTGGACACTGGCCATGCGCCTCGTGGCCGCCGGCATCCCCACGACCCTCATCTACGGCGCCCGCTCTGGCGCCGAACTGTTCTATCTCGACTTCTTCGAACGTCTCGGCGTGCGGCTCGTGCTGACCACAGAAGACGGCTCACGCGGCGAGCACGGCCGCGTCACCCTACCGCTCGACCGCGAGCTGGCCGGCCGCGACCCGCAGTCGATCATGGTGTATGCCTGCGGACCCGAACCCATGCTCGAGGCGGTGGCTCACGTCGCCACCCGGCATCACCAGCCCTGCGAGGTGTCGGTGGAACGCACCATGGGCTGCGGCCTCGGAGGCTGTTACAGCTGCGTCGTGAAGGTGCAGCACGGCACCGGCACTCCGCACTATGTGCGGTCGTGCATTTCCGGTCCCGTCTTCGACGGCGCCGAGATCGTGTGGGACTGATGGCTCGCGACTTGTCTGTCCGCATCGGCACACTCGAACTGCCGAATCCTCTCATCTCGGCCAGCGGCTGCTTCGGTTATGGGCTCGAGTACGAGGACGTCACCGACCTGTCGGCCCTCGGCGGTGTCTGCGTCAAGGGACTTTTTCTCACCGAGCGCGAAGGACACGCCCCGCCGCGCATCGTCGAAACACCGGCGGGCATGATCAACGCCATCGGCCTGCAGGGCATCGGCGTGCATCGGTTCGTGAAGGAAAAGCTGCCCCTGCTGCGCGAGCGCGGCGCGCGCGTCTTCGTCAACGTGTGCGGCACGACCATCGACGAATACGCCGAGGTCACGCGCATCCTCACCGATGCCGGCGGTGTGGCGGCCATCGAGTTGAACATCTCGTGCCCTAACATCAAGGAGGGCGGCATTCAGTTCGGCTGCTCGCTGCTGGGCACCGGGCAGGTCGTCGAAGCCGTGCGCAAGGTCACGCACCTGCCCGTCATTCCCAAGCTCACACCGAATGTCACCGACGTCGCCTCGTTCGCGCGTGCGGCCGAAGACGCCGGTGCCGATGCCGTCTCGCTGGTCAATACGTTTCTTGCGCTTGCGATCGATGTTGAAACCCGGCGGCCCACCATCACCAACGTGCTCGGCGGACTCAGCGGCCCGGCGATCAGGCCCATCGCCGTGCGCATGGTCTGGGAGTGTGCCCGCGAGGTGAAGATTCCCATCATCGGCATGGGCGGCATCACCAATGCCCGCGATGCGCTCGAGTTTATTCTGGCCGGGGCCACCGCTGTGCAGATCGGCACGGCCAACTTCGTCGATCCGTTCGTGTGGGGCAAGGTGCTCGACGGCATCGATGACTACATGGCCCGGCATCAGGTCGAGCGGCTGAGTGATTTGATTGGCGCGTTCGACCCGACGCCGCCGAAGGTGGTGCACCGATGAACCGGATTCTTGTGGCCCTCGACGTCGATTCCCAGGCGAAAGCCCTGGCCCTGGCCGACACGCTGCGCGGGTCGGTGGCCGGCTACAAGATCGGCAAGCAGCTGTTCACCGCCGAGGGGCCCGCCATCGTGCGCGCCCTCACCGAGCGCGGCGACCGGGTGTTTCTCGATCTCAAGTTCCACGACATCCCCAACACCGTGGCTGGCGCGGTCACCTCGGCGATTGGCACCGGGGCATGGATGGTGAACGTGCATGCCTCGGGCGGCTCGGCCATGATGCAGGCCGCCGCGAAGGCCGCCACCGAAACGGCCGGCCGCCTCGATGTGCCTCGGCCGCTCGTCATCGGTGTCACGGTGCTGACCAGCATGGACGAAGCGGCGCTGGCGGAAGTGGGGACGACGCGCACGGTGCTCGAGCAGGTCGTGCACCTCGCGCGGCTCGCGCAGAAGGCGGGGCTCGACGGGGTCGTCGCGTCGCCGCTGGAAATCGCGGCGATTCGCGAAGCCTGCGGTCGTGATTTTGTGATTGTGACGCCGGGCATCCGTCCCGCCGCGCAGCAGGGGACCGATGATCAGGCGCGGACGCTGACGCCCGCGCAGGCGGTGACGGCGGGGGCGACCTACCTCGTGGTCGGCCGCCCCATCACCGGGGCGGCCGACCCACGTGCGGCCGCAGAGGCCATGGCCCGCGAAACCGGGGCCTGACCTCGTCTGTGCGTTACTTCGCGGTGAACACCGGATGCCCGCGGCGGTTCTGCTGCCAGCAGGTCTCGTTCGAGTCGGTGCACTGCGGGGCTTCCTTGCCCTTCGAGACCACCGTGATGCGGTCGGCGCTGATGCCGAGGCCCACCAGATAGTCTTTCACGGCGGCCGAGCGACGCTCGCCCAGACCGAGGTTGTACTCGGCCGTGCCGCGCTCGTCGCAGTGTCCCTCGATCGTGATACGCGTCGAGGTCCAGCGCTTCATGAAGTCGGCGCTGCGGCTCAGCACCGCTCGCGCATCGTCACGAATCGCTGACTTGTCGAGGTCAAAGTACACATCGCCCAGCGGACGCTCGTTGTTCAGCTGGTCGAGTGACTTCCGGGCAAACAGCTCGTCCTCGGTCGGCGCTGCGGGTGGCGGCGGCGGCGGAGGCGGCGGTGGTGGTGGAGGGGGCGGCGGCGGCGGGGCCGGCGCGGCCGGAGGAGGCGGTGGGGGCGGAGCCGGAGCCGGGGCCTTCTTGGCACAGGCAGCCGCACCTACCACCAGCACGAGGGCAGTGGCCGTGAGCTGGAGAGTCCATCGAATCATAGTGCCCGGAGAATACGGCGGCATGCCGCCGGTGTCAACGTAAACCCTGTGTGTCGACCGTCACCCCGAACACTCGCAGCCCCAGGGCCCGGCGGTCGGTAGCGCCGCTGCGCTCGGCCGGCGTGAAGGTCTGCGAGGTCTCGAGGCGCACCACACCCCCGGCCGCCTCGAGGGCGGCGAGCGGCACCGTGGCCTCGATCACGCCCCCAGCGTCGAACGCCTCCTGCTCGGTCAGCACCTGGTCGCCCACCATCAGGCGCATGCGGCTGGGCGACGCAAACGAGAGCCGGGGGGCTTCATACCGCACCGCCACCCGCACGGGCGTCGAGGCCCCGACGATGCGCAGGGAGGCCTGGGCAGAGGTCCAGCGCCACACGCCAAGGGCGGGGCGATACTCGGCCTCGTGCCACCCCTCGTCATAGCCCCACATCACGGTGTCGGGCGTCTGCAGATCAAATTGCTCGATGGCCGTCACCACGGGCTCCGTGCCGCTGCTCGGCGCCGATGCGACCTGCAGGGGCGCATACGGGCCATCGCGTCCCGACCCGGGGCCACCGGGGGCCACCGCGCCGGCCGGCAGGTTCACCGTACGCAGGAAGAACCCGGGCGACACCGTGAACGCGTCGACCACCGTGTCATCGATGGTGACCGTCATGTGGGCGGCGGGGTCGTTCGCGGCACCGAGGTGCCGTCCGCCAATCAGCATCCGCAGGGCGTCGGGCCCGCGGCGCACCTGCGCCACGATCGGCGCCACGTGAGGCCCGGCGTGCATCAGCTGCGCCATGCCAGCCGTCTCGGGCGTGAGGGCCCAGCCGATCTCGGCGATCCACCGGGGGGGCTGCATCTCGATCCACTGCACCGCGTTCGGTCGCACCCCTGAGAACACACGGGCTGCCGTCGGCGCCCACGAATACTCGTAACGCACGATCTGGCTGCGAGGGTCGATCAGGGCCAGGTCAGAGCGGCGGGGATCGGCCAGGAACCACACGGGGCCTTGTCCGCCTTCGCGCCAGTGTCCGACCAGTTCCAGCCACTCGCGCCTGGGCGGTGCGGGCAGCACCGGACCGATCGGCACCGTCTCTGCCTGCAGCGGACGCCGGAAGGCCTGATGCATGGCAAGGGCCGTAGGTGTCTCGGTGGCCGCGGCATCGCGGAGGCCTCCCAGCACCTGCACGGCCACGCCCGGAGACGCAGACGCCTGCATCGACAGCGGCACGGCCATGGCGAGGCCGGCCACGACCAGCGCCCCCGACGCAGCAGGCATCGCGCGCGGGAGCAGCATCTGCTGGCCACGCACCGCGAGCAGTGCCATCACCGGCACCAGCGGCATCGCATATCTGATGAAGGGCGTTTCCTGGAACAACAGATGGAAGGTCAGGTACGGCAGGGTGAGTGCCGACAGCAGCACCAGGGTGCGGCGGTCATGCCTGAGGAGGGCGATGCTGCCCGCGGCCGCCAGGAGCAGCACCACCGCCCCCAGCACCGGATGATTCCAGGGATCGACGAACGTGTGCACCAGGCCCTGCGCGAGCGCCCGCAGTGACCCGCTGGTAAACAGCATCTCGCCGCTCGAAAAATCTTCGCCGGCCTGCATGCCGAGCACGGTCAGGTATTCGCTCAGCCCCCCGGTGGCTACCACCATCGGCACTGCCCACAGCAGCGACCCGAGCGCAGAGGTCATCAGCGCACCGAGCAGGGCACCGGCCGCCCCGCGCCCGATGCGATCGGCCAGGACCAGCACCAGCAGCGGCGCGGTCAGCCAGAGCGTCTGCGTGCGCACGCCAATGGCCAGGGCCGCAAGGAAGGCGCCTCGTACGATGAGACCACCCGAGGCTTCAATCTGACCCATGGTCAGGCGGCGGTCACCGTCGGCCGGTGACGTCTGCCACCACCACGCGCGTGCCAGACAGGCCTGTGCCGCGACGCCGAAGGCCAGCCCCACCACATCGCTCATGGGACGGGTCGTCATCGTGAAGATGAGCGGACTCGACACGGCGAGCAGTGCCGCCGCCGCCGCCCCTGCGTCAATCGTGTCCCACGGACGCTCGGTGCCACGCGTGGCGCGCAGCGCACTGAACAGCTCGAAGAGTCCCCACCACAGGGCCACACCTGCCAGCAGCGACACCATCGCCAGAGCGCGGGCTTCGACCGTGGATGCCTCGGCCTCACCCATCACGGCGCGCACGGCCGGCACCGCCATCTTTCCCAGCGCGATGTACACCGGATAGCCGGGCGGATGCGGCTGATGGTTGGCCACATCGAACGAGCGGACCCCCAGCGCGAAGTTGACCGAGTCGATGTCTTCGAGCGTCGACGGCAGCAGCGGCAGGTGCAGCGCGCCCAGAACGACCGCAGCCGCAATCAGAAGACGGAGGCGCGTCACGGGATCGGCCGCAGGGTCAGGGCATCGTTGAGGCTGCCCAGCCGGTAGCCCTGCAGGTCGAGCGCCACGTAGCGGTAGCCCGCCGCCTTGATGCCCTCGACCACCTGGCGGTTCACATCCGGTTCGAGCATGCGGGGCATCTCGCTGCGTGCCACTTCCAGTCGAGCTACATCGTCGTGATGCCGCACACGGAAGATGCGGAAGCCGAGCGCGCGCACGGCGGCTTCAGCGCGCTCGACCTGGCGCAGGCGCGCGTCGGTCACTTCGGTGCCGTACGGCAGCCGCGACGACAGGCACGCCGAGGCGGGCTCGTCCCACGTCCGCATGCCGGCCTCTCGAGCCAGAGCCCGGATGTCGTCCTTGCCGAGGCCAGCCTCGTCGAGCGGGCTCAGCACACCGTGCTCGCGCGCGGCCTGACGGCCGGGGCGATAGTCGCCGCGATCGTCCGCGTTGTTGCCGTCGATGACGTGCGCGAAACCGCGGGCACGCGCCAGCGCCGTGAGGTGATGGTAGAGCTCGTCCTTGCAGTAGTAGCACCGGTTGGCCGCATTCGCCCGATACTCGGGCCTCGACATCTCGTCGGTGCTGATGAACTCGTGAGCAAGGCCGAAGTCACTGGCCACGCTGAGGGCCAGCTGTCGATGGGTCTCGGGATAGCTGGCACTCACCGCCGTGACGGCCAGGCTGCGGGGGCCCAGCACACGTGCGGCGGTCACGGCCAGCAGTGCGCTGTCGATGCCGCCGCTAAAGGCCACGATGACCGACCCGAGTTCGGATAGCCGCGCGTCGAGGCGCGCAGACTGTTCCGCCCGCGTCTCAGTCGTCGTCTTCGTCGACGTCGTCGTCTTCGTCGCTGTCCTCGTCATCCTCGTCCTCTTCCTCGTCCTCGTCCTCGTCGTCTTCATCGTCGAGGTCGTCCTCATCAACCGCTTCGAGTTCCAGCGGCGAGAGCGAGGCAATGGCAAGCAGCGATCCGCACTCGGGGCACGTCAGTTCGTCGTCAAGATCGACTTCATCCTCATCGATGTCGAGAACAGAATCGCACTCGGGGCAAATGGCGGGCATCAGCGTGGCTCCTCACAAACGAACAATGCGTGGAATTATATACTCGCCCTGCAATGACGTCACCGGGTCCGGCACGACGCGCGGTCGTCGTGATGACACACGACACCGCACTGCAGGCACGCCTGCAGTCGGCGCTCGCGCGCGCCGGTCTCGACCTGCTTGCGGCAGACCCGTCGCATCCGCTGCCCGACGTGCTGACGTCGTCGCTGCTGCTGGTGCTGCTCGACGTACGGCACAGTGCGGCGAGCGCGGCAGACCTCGCAGAGGCATGGCGCACACAGCATGACGCGACACTGCCGATCATCGTGGTGGCCGAGTCGGTGCAGAGTGCCGCCGATGCGCGGGCCCTGCACGCCGTTGGCATCACCGGCTATCTCAGCGCGTCGACCGAAGAAGGCCAGCTGATGTCGGCACTGGCACCGTGGCTCTATCCCGACAACTTCAACCGGCGCAGCCATCCGCGCCTCGAAATCAGCCTGCCCGTGTCGTACCGCAGCCGAGACGCCGTGGCCGCGGCGCTCACGAGCAACATCAGCCGCGGCGGCATGGCCGTGCGCACCACGCTGCCGCTGGCGCCGGAAACGGCCGTGGCCGTCAGCCTACGCCTTCCAGGACATGCCGAGGACGTGGCACTGGAGGCGCGTGTCTGCTGGCGTGAACCGGGCGTGGCCATGGGGCTCACGTTCACGCGGGTACCTGCCGACACTCAGGCGGCCATCGATGCCTGCGTCGACACCCGGCTCGCGCTGTCGGGCCACTGAAACCCGCGCAGCCGCAACGCGTGGGCCACGACAATCACCGAGGCCCCGGTATCGGCCAGCATCGCCATCCACAGCGTGGCCACCCCCAAGGCCGCCGCCACCACGAAGGCGAGCTTGAGACCCAGGGCAATCGCGACATTCCCCCTGATGTTCGTGAGCGTGGCGCGCCCCAGCCGCACGGTAGCCGCCAGCCGGGGCAGGTCATCGGTCATCAGGGCGATATCGGCGGTTTCGACAGCGGCCCCGCTGCCCATCACGCCCATGACCACGCCGACATCGGCCGCGGCGAGCGCAGGGGCATCGTTGATGCCGTCACCCACCATCGCCACCGGGCCATCCTGCCGCAGGTGCTCGATGTATCGCACCTTGTCGGCCGGCAGCAGCGAGGCCTCGACGCGGTCGAGGCCCACCTCGCGCGCAATAGCCTCAGCGGCAGGCGCGTGGTCGCCCGTCAGCATCACCGTGGTGTGCACGCCGAGCTGGCGGAGCGCGGCCACCGTCACAGCCGCTGAGGCACGCGCACGATCAGCCACGGCGACGGCGCCACGCACACGTCCATCGCAGACCACGATCATCGGCGACGTGCCGGCCGCCACTAGGCCGTCGACGCAGACCTGCGCGTCGGGCGTCATCCACCCCTGCTGCATCACCGAGCGCGGTGAGCCGCAATGGACCTGCTGCCCGTCGACCGCGCCGCTGACGCCAAGGCCCGGTGCCACGCGCACGCCGTGGGCCTCAGGCACCGCGAGAGCCTGCGCTCGTGCGGCCGCGACGACCGCTCTCGCAATGGGATGGTCCGAATAGCGCTCGACCGCTGCCGCCAGTCGCAGCACCTCGTCTGCGCTGACCCCGGGCATCGGGACCACCGAGCGCACCACCACCTCGCCGTGCGTCAGCGTGCCGGTCTTGTCGAAGGCCACCACACGCACGCCGGCCAGACGTTCGAGGGCCGCACCGCCCTTGATGAGCACGCCGTGGCGCGCAGCCGACGCCAGTGCGGACATCAGTGACACCGGCGTCGCAATGACCAGGGCACACGGGCATCCCACCACGAGTGTCACCAGACCCCGATACAGCCACGTGTCCGACGCGCTGCGGTCGATGCCGGGCCAGATCCACGGCACCAGTGCCAGCCCGGCCGCTACCGCCACGATGGCCGGCGTATACCACTGGGCAAACCGATCGATGAACTGCTGGACCGGTGCCCGTCGTGCCTGCGCATCTTCGATGAGGTGCACCATGCGGGCCAGCAGCGTCTGCGCCTGCGGGCGCGTCACCCGCACCACCATCGCGCCGTGGCCGTTAATGGTGCCCGCAAACACGTCGTCACCTGCATGCCGATCCACCGGCGTCGATTCCCCGGTAATGGGGGCCTGGTTCACATCGGTGTCACCCCGGACGAGGATGCCGTCGACAGGAATGCGTTCTCCGGGAAGAATGCGCACGCACGTGCCGACCGATACCTCGGCAACGGGCACCGGCGGCCCGTCAGGGTTGTCGTCGAGCCGCACCACGTCGGGGGCCACATCCAGCAGCGACCGAATCGCCATCCGGGCCCGGCGCACCGTCCGCAATTCCATCCACTGCGCCACGCCGAACAGCGCCACCACGGTCGCGCTCTCGGTATACTCACCGATGGCCAGGGCCCCCAGGACGGCCAGCACCATGAGCCCGTTGATATCGAGCCGGCCGCGGCCCGCCGCCGTCAGCGCCCGCTGGGCCGGCGGCACGGCTCCGGCCACGCTCAACGCGATCAGCACCCAGTCCACACGGTTAGCCTACTGCGGTTTGACCCGGCGCCGTCACGATGTCTTGCCCCTCGCCATCCCGATTCGCTAGGATGAGGGTTCGATGCCACTGTCTGGCATCCGGCCTGTCGACAGACAGGCCTCCCAAGTATCGGAGCAGCACCGTGATTGAGGTGGACCACCTCTCCAAACGTTACGGGTCGGTGACGGCCGTCGACGATGTGAGCTTCAAGGTCGAGTCGGGGCAGATTCTGGGCTTCCTCGGCCCGAACGGGGCCGGCAAGACCACGACGATGCGCATCATCACTGGCTATATGCCGGCCACCGGCGGCACGGCCCGCGTCGCCGGATTCGACATTTTCGAGCAGCCCATCGAGGCCAAGCGCCGCATCGGCTACCTGCCCGAGACGCCGCCGCTCTATCCCGACATGACAGTACGCGAGTATCTCGCGTTTGTCGCCCGCATCAAGGGCGTGCGCCAGCATGTCGGCGACCGGGTGGCCGAGGTCATGCGCAAGACCCAGACTGCCGACATGGCCGACCGTCACTGCGGCAAGCTATCGAAGGGGTACAAGCAGCGCGTCGGTCTCGCGCAGGCCCTCATCCACAACCCCGAAGTGCTGGTGCTCGACGAACCCACCGCCGGCCTCGACCCGCGGCAGATCATCGAGTTCCGCCAGATCATCCGCGAGCTGGCCGGGTCGCACACCATCGTGCTCAGCACGCACATCCTTCCCGAGGTCTCGCAGACCTGCCAGCGGGTGGTCATCATCAACCGCGGGCGCGTCGTGGCCGTCGACTCGCCCGAGAACCTGACACGTCGCCTGAAGGGTGCGGCAACCGTGCTCGTGCACAGCGATGGCCCCGCCGATCAGGTCGAACCGCTGCTCGTCGGCGTGCCCGGTGTGGCCCGCGTAGGCCGCGGCGAACCGGTGGCCACCGGCGCCAGCTTCGAGGTCGAAACCGGCCAGGGCCTCGACCTCAGGCGCGAACTCGCTGCGGCGGTCGTGCAGCAGGGTTTCGGCCTGCTCGAGCTTCGGCCCATGCGCATGAGCCTCGAAGACATCTTCCTCAGCGTGATTACCGACGAGACACAGGCGGTTGCCCCCGCCGGGGAGACTGCCGATGCGTAACATTCTGGCCATCGCCGGCAAGGAGCTGCGCGGCTACTTCGCCTCGCCCATTGGCTATGTGCTGATTGGCTTCTTCGCCCTGCTCTTCGGCTGGTTCTTCTACACGCTCCTGGCCTTCTTCGAACGCCAGAGCATGCAGATGGCCGGCGGCCCGGGCGGTGCGATGAATGTCAACCAGATGCTCATCACGCCACTGCTGCTCAACTCTACGGTGGTGATGCTGCTCGTGTTTCCGCTGATCACGATGCGCACCTATGCGGAAGAGAAGCGATCGGGCACCATTGAGCTGCTGCTCACCGCCCCCATCACCGACTTTGAAATCATCATGGGCAAGTTCCTCGGCGCGCTGGCCCTGTTCGCCGGCATGCTGTCGGTGACGCTGCTGCACATGGGGCTGCTGTTCTTCTACGGCAACCCGGAGTGGAAGCCCATCGCCACCGGCTACCTGGGCCTGCTCCTGATGGGCGGCAGCTTCCTCTCCCTGGGCCTGTTCATCTCGAGCCTCACGAAGAACCAAATCGTCGCCGGCATGATCACCTTCTCGGTGTTCCTGCTGCTCTGGGTCATCAACTGGGTGTCGAGCTTTGTCAGCCCCGAAACCCAGACCGTCATCAATTACCTGTCGGTCACCGAACACTTTGATGACTTTTCACGCGGCATCGTCGACACCAAGCACATCGTCTACTACCTGAGCTTCATCGCCACCGGCCTCTTCCTCACCATGAAGTCGGTCGACAGCGAGCGGTGGAGAGGCTGAGTCGCCATGGCATCCCAGACACCCCCGTCCTCGTCCTCCAGCGTCACGGTCTTCGGCCTCATCGGCTGGCTCGGCACGCTGCTTGTCTTTGCCTCCGTCGGCATCCGCTTCCTGCGCCCCGAGTGGGCCCAGTATCAGCAGTACGCCGCCTGGGCCGGCCTCGCCATGGTGCTGGTTTATGTCGCCAGCGAATGGCGCGACGTGCTGACGCTGCTGCAAAGCCGCAGCGGCCGCTATGGGTCGATGTCGGCCGTCGGCCTCATCGCGTTCCTGGGCATTCTGGTCGCCGTCAACTATCTGGCCTCGCGCCAGAACAAGCGCTGGGACTTCACGGCCAACCAGGTCTACAGCCTCTCTGACCAGACCATCAAGATCCTCAAGGAACTCGACGCCCCGGTCACCTTCACCGTCTTCGACCGCGAACTGGCACTCGACAACTCTCGCAAGCAGATGGAGTCGTACACCTACCAGTCATCCAAGGTGACCGCCGAGTACATCGATCCGGAAAAAAATCCGCTGCGCGCACGCGCGGCGGAAATCACCTCGCTCGGCACGGTGCTGATTCAGTACAAGGATCGCACCGAGCGGGTCACGTCGATGCAGGAGCAGGCCGTCGCCAACGCGCTCGTGAAGGCCATCACCGGCGAGACCCGCAAGGTGTACTTCACGCAGGGCCACGGCGAGAAGGACCACGTCAGCACCGACCGCGCCGGCTACAGCGCCATCGCCCAGGCCTTGTCGACTGACAACTACGGTGTCGAGAAGATCGTGCTCGCCCAGACGCGCGAGGTGCCCGCCGATGCCACGGTACTGGTCGTCGCCGGTCCCAGCACCGATTTCCTGCAGCCCGAAGTCGATGCCGTCTCGCGCTACCTCGCCAAGGGCGGCAAGCTGCTCGCGCTCATCGACCCGCCGGCCGGTTCCACCTCGACGACGCCACTGCTCGATGGCCTGCTGCAGTCGTGGGGCTTTGCCCTGGGCATGAACATCGTCGTTGATGCCAGCGGCATCGGTCAGCTGCTCGGCACCGATGCGTCGGTGCCCGTCGTGGCCAACTACCCGCCGCATCCGATCACCGAAAACTTCCAGCTGATGACCGCCTTCCCCCTGGCCCGATCCGTCGTGGCTGGCGATGCGGCCACCAGTGGCGGACGCATCCCGGAGGTTTTCGCGCAGACGGGCGCGCAGAGCTGGGCCGAGTCTGATCTGGCCGCGCTGAGCTCAGGCAGCGGGCGCGTCGAACTCAATGAAGACAAGGGCGACAAGCCCGGTCCCATCTCGCTCGCCGCCGCAGTATCCGCACCGGCGACCGAGGTGCCCCCCACCCCGCCGCCCGCCGAAGGAGCCGCTCCGGCAGAACCGAAGCCCACGCCGCAGTCGCGCGTGGTCGTCATCGGCGATTCCGACTTTCCCACCAACGGCATTCTCGGGGTCCAGGGCAACCGCGATTTCTTCCAGAACACGGTGAACTGGCTGGCGCAGCAGGAAGGCCTCATCTCCATCCGCCCGCGCGAACCCCAGGACCGCCGCATCACCATGACCGCCGAGGCGCAGAACATGGTGTTCTGGCTCTCGATCTTCGGCATTCCGGGCTTCATCTTCGCGCTCGGGCTGCTCAACTGGCGCGGGAGGCGCTGACACCGTGAACCGCGGCTGGTCGACACTGGCGCTGGTCGTGGTCCTCGGCGCGCTCGGGGGCTACATCTACTTCGTCGAACGCGAGAAGCCGGCGTCGGGCACGACGCCCACGGAAAAGGTCTTCAGCGTCGAGGCCGAAGCCATTCAGGAAATCACCGTCACAGCCGGCGGTGAGACCACCACGCTGCAGAAGGGCGACGCGGGCTGGCAGCTGACCGCACCCGTCGCCGCAGCCGCCGATGCCACCGAGACCACGAGCCTGACCACCAATCTGGCCTCGCTCGAACAGACGCGCGTCGTCGACGAGAACGCCGCCGATCTGGCCCCCTACGGCCTGCAGACGCCGAAGGTGACCGTGTCGTTCAAGGCCGGGGCCACCAGCGGCGAAGTGGCGTTTGGCGACACCACACCCACGCAGGGCGACATGTATGCCGTCAAGCCGGGCACGCGTCGCGTGTTTCTGGTCGGGGCGTACCTCGACACCACGTTCAACAAGAAGACCTTCGCCCTGCGCGACAAGCGTGCCCTGGTGTTCGACCGCGATGTCATCGATCGCATCGAACTGACACGCGGCCGCGACCGCATGCGGCTGGTCAAGG
>VFZN01000030.1 GCA_016871195.1 Acidobacteriota bacterium
TCCTGACGTACAACCATGAGCGGCCCCACGACAGCCTCGGCGAGATGCCCCCGCTCACGTTTCTACCGAGGCCTTCATCACCAGGACAGTCTCCTTATCGACTGTCTACTTGACGGGGGAGCTTACGGTCCCTTGCTCGTCGTGGCCAGTCTGCTCGGGTGGAGTCCCTCCACCGCCGCACGCATGGCCAAACGCTACTGCCACATCGGCAACAGCGCCCAGCAGCGTGCGACCGACCTGCTGATGGTGGACCACACCGGGGACGACCCAGTCGCCGGGGGGCACAAAAAGGGGCACAGCGAAACCCCACTCACCCTGACCGCTCACCGCAAATTGTTGAAAGGAATTGGCTCCTCGGGCTGGATTCGAACCAGCAACCCTCCGGTTAACAGCCGGATGCTCTGCCGTTGAGCTACCGAGGAACGTCGGGCAGACCGACATGGTAAACCGAAGGCCCCCTGTGCCGCAAGACGCGCACGGCGTCGGAGGCCGGGCGCGCGCCCCTGCGCCCCTCTGCAGTCGCGCCCGAACGCGGTCGGGCGCGCAGGCACGACTGTCCCTCGGCGCCGAACCGTTGCCCGGGACTCGTCGCGTGCACACGCTGATGCACCCGGAACGGCGGCTGTCACCGCCACGCGGGCGCTCGTCCGCAGAGCCGGCCGGCGCGCTCCGTAGCACAAGCACCTCGCACGCCCCCGCTCGCACGCGCGAACCCGCCCGGCACGCACCGCCCGCCGCGTCGCGGTCGTCATAACGGTCAGCATGTCGCTGCTTGTCGCCAGTCAGCTCACCAAGACCTACACCGGAGGCACGTCGGAAGTGCAGGCCCTCGCCGGTGTGTCGTTCACCCTCGCCGCCGGCGAATTCGTCACCCTCATGGGACCGTCGGGCTGCGGCAAGTCGTCGCTGCTGCACCTGTGCGGTGCGATGGACCGCCCCACCTCGGGCACCCTCTCGCTCGAAGGCTACGCCCTCGCCTCCCTCGGAGACGATGCCCTCACGGCGATGCGGCGGACGCGCATCGGCTTCGTGTTCCAGTTCTTCAACCTGCTGCCCACACTCACGCTGGGTGACAACATCGCTCTGCCGGCCCTGCTGGCCGGCGCCTCCTCGGGCGAGGCCGAGCAGCAGGCAGCAGCCCTGGCCGGGCGTGTCGGCATCGCGCACCGACTGCGCCACTTTCCCCAGGAAGTATCCGGCGGCGAAATGCAGCGCGCCGCCATTGCGCGGGCCCTCGTGCACCGCCCGGCGCTGCTCGTGGCCGACGAGCCGACAGGCAACCTCGACTCGGACAACGGCACGCGTGTGCTGGACCTCCTGGCCGAGCTGAACCGCGACCTCGGCATCACCATCCTGATGGCGACCCACGCCCACGATGTGGCCGCACGCGCGTCGCGTGTGCTGCGCATGAAGGACGGCCGCTTCACGGACACCGGCGATGCGGCTGTTTAGACAATTCATCCTGCGGCGGCTCTTCCAGGAGAAGGCCCGCACCGTCACCACCATCACCGGCGTCGCCCTCGGCATTGCCGTGGTCATTGCCATCCAGCTGACCAACGGCAGCTCGGTGCGCGGCTTTGAAACGGCACTGACCACCGTGGCCGGGCGCACATCGATCGAGGTCGTGGGCACCGGAGGCGTGCCCGAAGCCGTCCTGGCCGATCTCGGGTTCCTGCGCGAGGTCGGACAGATGTCGCCGGTCATCGAGGGCGAGATGGCGCTGGTCACCAGCGACCTGCCGCGCGGTGACTCGGGCGTTGTCGCCCCGGTGCGCCGCAGCGAGGCAGTGCGTGTGCTCGGCGTCGACATCCTGCGCGACCTCACCCTGCGCGACTATGCGATGGCCGAACGGCAGCAGGCCGGCAGCAGCCCCGCCGAAGCCCTCAGCCGACAGGAATTTCTCGATCTGCTCACCAGTCCGCGGACGATCGTGATCACCGAAAAGCTCGCGCGACGCCGCGGCATCCGCCTCGGCGACGAGCTGCCGCTCATGACCGGTGATCGCATCGAACGCTTTGTCGTGCGCGGCCTGCTCAAGGACGAGGGCCCGGCGAAGGTGATGGACGGCAGCTTCGTGCTGATGGACATTGCCGCCGCGCAGTGGGCCTTCAACCGGATGGGGCGCGTCGACCGCATCGATGTGCAGCTCACCGGCGCGACCGACTCGGCGGCCATCGACGCCGCGCTGTCGAGCGTCCGCAACCAGCTGCCGGACGGCCTCACGGCGCAGCGCCCGGCCCGGCGCGGTGAACAGGTGGAACGCATGCTCGCCGCTTTCCACATGAACCTGACCGCCCTGTCATGGGTCTCGCTCATCGTCGGGCTGTTTCTCGTCTACAACACCGTGACCATTTCGGTCATTGCACGGCGCGATGAAATCGGCATGCTGCGGGCGCTTGGCGTGACGCGGCGTCAGATACTGTGGCTGTTTCTTGGCGAAGCCGCCGCGCTCGGCCTCACCGGGGTGGCGTTCGGCATCGGGCTCGGTCGCGTGCTGGCCGACGCCGCTGTCGGCCTCACGTCGCAGACGGTCAGCACGCTCTACATCGCGACGGCAGCGGTGCCGCCCGACCTGGCGCCGTGGCACATCGGTCTGGCGTTCGCCCTGGGTGTGCCGCTGTCGCTGCTGGCCGCCACACTGCCCGCGCTCGAGGCCAGTCGCGTGTCGCCGACGTCCGCGATGCGCGGCCACGATCGGCTCGAGTCCCGGGTGCGTCTGCAGCCGCGCATGTTCGTACTGGCCCTCGTGATTCTGGCGGCGGCCTTTGCGCTGGCACAACTGGGCCCGGTGGGCGGCCGGCCGCTCTTCGGATACGTGTCGTCGTTCGCCACGATCATCGGGGCCTCGCTGCTGGTACCGGCCACCATCTTCGCGCTGACGCGCCTGCTCTATCGTCCCCTGCGCCGCCTGCTCGGCGTCGAAGGTCTGCTGGCCCACGCCAACCTCTCGGCGTCCATTCCCCGCGTGTCGATTTCCGTGGCGGCACTGGCTGTGAGTCTGTCGATGATGGTGGCCATTGCCGTGATGATCGGCAGCTTCCGCGACACGGTCGCCTATTGGATCGGACAGACGCTGCAGGCCGATCTGTTCATCGGCCCTGGTATGCAGCCGATCACAGGCTCAGAGCAGACGCTGTCGGCCGAGGTGCAGGCGGTCGTGGCTACGCATCCCGATGTCGCGGCGTACGATTCCTTCCGGAACATCGACCTCATTTATCGCGACAACTTCGTCGTGCTCGGTGCGGGGAATTATCAGGTGGTCATCGACTACGGGGCCCTGCTCTTCAAAGAACCCGAGGATGGTCGCGCCGCTGTCAAGGCCGCCATCGGCACCGAATCGGTCGTCGTGTCAGAGGCCTTCTCGAACCGCTACGGGGTGCATGCGGGTGACACCATCACCCTCGACCTGCCGGCGGGTGCAAGACCGTTCCGCATTGCGGCGGTATCGTATGACTACGCCGTCGACCGCGGCATGGTGGTGATGGACCGTCCGGTGTTCGCCAAATATTTTGGTGACCTGGCCCCGACGGGGATGGCCGCCTTCCTCAAGCCCGGAGCCGAGCCCGAGCGCGTGCGCCGGGACATCATCGAGTCACTGGACGAGGGCCATCGGGCCTTCATTTACACCAACCGTGACCTGCGCGGCGAAGTGCTGCGCATCTTCGACAGCACCTTCGCCATCACCTATGCCCTTGAAGTCATTGCGATCGTGGTGGCGATGCTCGGCGTGGCGGCCACACTACTGACGCTGGTGCTCGAGCGCCGGCGCGAGCTGTCGATGCTGCGGCTCATCGGGGCCACCCGCCGGCAGGTGCAGCGGATGGTCGTGATCGAAGCCGCCCTGCTCGGCACGCTCAGCCAAGTGGTGGGCCTCGTCGTCGGGCTGGCGCTCTCGGTGCTGCTGGTCTACGTCATCAACGTGCAGAGCTTCGGGTGGACCATCCAGTTCCGGGTGCCCGTCGCGTTTCTGGCGCAGGTCTCCGTGGTGGTCATCGTGGCCACGGCACTGGCGGGCCTCTATCCCGCGCGCAGGGCCGCGCGCCTCGTGGTCGATCATGATGAATAACCGCTTCCGCATGCCCGTATCCCGACGGGCCGCTCGGGCCGCGCTGATTCTCGTCGTGGTGGCCTCTGTGGGCCACGGCCCCGTCTCCGCCCAGAGTCCCGCAGCGTCTCGCGGCTCAGCGTCTGTGCGTCACGCCGAGGCGCAGGGGCCCACAACCACGCAGCGTCCTGCAGCGACGCACCGCTCGACCGCGACACCCCCGTCCTCCATGGCGCAGAGCGCCACATCCGCACAGGGCACAGCGTCCCCGCAAGGGCCCGGTGGCACGCCGCCCGTGAATACGTCGTGGAAGGAAGCCACGGCGGGGTATCGGTATCAGTTTCCTCAGGACCACGCGAGCCATCCCGACTTCAAGATCGAGTGGTGGTACTACACCGGCAACGTGCAGAGCCGTGATGGCCGTCGCTTCGGCTATCAGGTGACGTTCTTCCGTGTCGGTGTCGACCGGGCACCGGTCAATCCGTCCGTGTGGGCGGTGCGCGATCTCTACATGGCGCACCTGGCCGTCAGCGATCCGTCGGGCCAGCGCTATCGCTATGCCGAAAAGCTGACGCGCAGCGGACCGGGGCTGTCAGGTGCCGCCACCGATCGCTATCGCGTCTGGAATGAAGAGTGGTCGGCCACGCAGGATGCCGCCGGACGTCACGTGCTGCGCGCACCGGGGCGCGAGGTCGGTGTCGAGCTGGTGCTCGATGAAGGCAAGCCGCCGGTCATCAACGGCATCAATGGCATCTCGCAAAAGGGTGCGCGACCGGGCAACGCCTCGCACTACTACTCGCTGACGCGCATGCCCACGCGCGGCACGCTCATCATCGATGGCGAGCGACTCGAGGTCACCGGCGACAGCTGGATGGACCGTGAATTCGGCTCAAGCTTCCTCGAGACCGGGCAGCAGGGCTGGGACTGGCTGTCGCTGCAGCTGAATGACGGCCGCGAGCTGATGCTCTATCAGCTGCGCCTCGCCGACGGCACGCGCGACCCGCGCAGCAGCGGCACGCTTGTCGACAGCACCGGGCGCACCACCCATCTGGTCGAGCGCGATTTCACGCAGCGCGCGGTCGGCAATCCGGAGGCCATGCCGTCAGGGGCGCGCTATCCCCTGCGCTGGCAAATCGAGGTGCCGTCGCAGGGACTCTCGCTGCAGGTCACGACGCCGTTGCGCAACCAGGAACTCGCGACCGCCGGCGCGGGCATTTCCTACTGGGAAGGTATGGTCGAGGTGCAGGGCACATCGCGCGGCACCCCGATCACCGGACGCGGATATCTGGAAATGACCGGCTATCGCGGCAGCATCGGCCGCGTGCTGACACAATAGTCAGACCATGGGCGCCGAACAGCGACGGGTGCTGGTGATTGGTGCAGGTATCTCGGGCCTGTCGGCAGCGCAGGTGCTGCGCGAGGCCGGTTGCGTGGTACAGGTCATCGACAAGGGCCGCGGGCCGGGCGGACGCGTCAGCACGCGGCGCGTCGTCAACGGCGAGGCCCTGACGAGTGCCGATGCCGAGTGGTCGTTCGACCATGGGGCGCAGTACTTCACGGCCCGTGATGCGGCCTTCCAGTCTGCTGTGGAGTCGTGGCACACCTCCGGTGTCATTGCGCCGTGGCGCGGACGCCTGGCCTCATTCGATTCCGAGGGCCGCGAGCCGGTCGATGACACCACCATCCGCTGGGTGGGCGTGCCGGCCATGAACCGGGTGGCACGCCATCTGGCGCAGGGCCTCGACGTCACCTGCAGTCGCGTGGTGTCGTCACTGCATGCCGATGCCGTCACGGGCCGGTGGACGGCCACGCTGCGCGACCTGACCTCGACCGACGTCACCGACACCTCGAATGGCCCGTGGGATGCCGTCATCGTCACCATCCCGCCGCCGCAGGCGCTGGCACTGCTGCCCGCGACAGCGTCGATGACCTCGGCGGTTGCCGCCGTGCCGATGGAGCCGTGCTGGTCGGTGCTGGTGGCCTTCCCCGAGCACGTGAAGGCCGCGTTTGATGGGGCCTTTGTCACCTCGAGCCCGCTTGGCTGGGTCGCGCGCAACAGCTCGAAGCCCGGACGGGGCCACCACGACACGTGGGTGCTGCATGCCTCGCCCGAGTGGAGTGCAGCGCACGTCGACGACCATGCGGACGCGGTGGGCCCCTTCCTGCTCAACGCCTTCGGTGATTTGCTGCGTGTGCCGATGCCGCGTCCGTCGCATCTATCGGCGCACCGTTGGCGCTATGCGCGTGCCGCCGCACCGCTGCACGTGCGTGCGCTGACTGATGCAGGCCTGCGTCTGGCGGTCGCCGGCGACTGGTGTGCCGGCAACCGCGTGGAAGGGGCCTGGCTGAGTGGCCGCGAGGCGGCCACGGCCATCACAGCCCTGCTGTGAGGATCTCGTCGAACGTCGACAGCGCACAATCACAGTGATCGCGATCGATGACCAGCGCCGGTGAGAGGCGGATCGTGCTGGCGCCGCATGCAATCACCAGCAGCCCGCGCTGATAGCAGGCCTGCTCGAACCGATCGCGCTCATGCACAGCCGGCTCGCGCGTCACACGGTCGCGCACCAGCTCGATGCCGATCATCAGCCCCTTGCCGCGCACATCGCCAATGATCGGATGCCGCTCGGCCAGCGCCCGAAGCCCGTCCATCAGGTACTGACCCATCCGCTCGGCATTGGCCATCAGCGACGACTCGAGCAGCCTGATGGTGGCCAGCGACGCGGCGACGGCCACGGGATTTCCGCCGAAGGTCGAGGCATGCGCGCCCGGCTTCCAGGTCATCAGATCGGCACGCGCCACCGTGGCCCCGATCGGCAGCCCCGACGCCAGGCCCTTGGCCGTGGCCACCACGTCAGGCACGAAGCCGAAGTGTTCAGCGGCGTACATCTTTCCGGTCCGGCCCATGCCGCTCTGCACTTCATCGGCAATCACCACGACATCGTGGCGCTGTGCGATGTCCTGCAGCGTCTGCAGGAACGACGCGGGCGGCACCACGTATCCGCCTTCCCCCTGAATGGGCTCGACAATGATGGCGGCGCATTCGTCGGGGGGCACGGTGGTCTTCATCACCACCTCTTCAATCACACGCGCGCAGTGCGGCCCCTTCGACTCGAGGGCCCCGCAGGTCTCAGGCGTCTTGCCGTAGGGACAGCGGAAGCAGTTGGCATACGGCACGTGGGTCACGTCGAGCGCCTGGCGCCCGAACCCTTTCCGTTGCGCGGCCTTGCTCGCCGTCACCGACAGCGCCCCCAGCGTACGCCCATGGAACGACCCGGTGAAGCCGATCAGCTTCTGGCGCCGGGTGGCATGGAAGGCCACCTTGATGGCACCTTCGACGGCCTCGGCCCCGGAGTTGGCAAAGTGCACGCGCTTGTCAGGGATCCCCGGCGTCAGCGTGGCCAGCTTCTCGGCCAGGATGGGCAGGTGGGGATAGTAAAAGTCGGCCGCGCAGATGTGCAGGAACTGTTCGGCCTGCTCCTGGATGGCCCGCACGACCTCGGGGTGCGCATGCCCGGTGGCGCAGACCGCGACGCCGGCCGCCAGATCGAGAAAGATATTGCCGTCAGGGTCCTGCGCCATGACGCCCGACCCGCGCTGCATCACGAAGGGATACGAGCGCGTGTAGGACGGCGACACGAACTGATGGTCGCGCGCAATGATGGCCTGCGCGAGAGGTCCGGGCAGCGGTGTGCGCAGGTCGGGTGTGCGGGCAGTGGTGACATCGGGCAGCGTCGTCGGTTCCATGGACGGGTCTCCTGACGGGCGTGCCTCCGCGCGGTGCGCGCGGCGGCATGTGACGAAAGACGGCTGTAGTGTACGACGCCTGCGGCGCAGTCCGTGGTTCCTTCCCACCGGCACCCGAGAGGTGTCTGCGCCGTCCGGGGGGCTGCCGCACGGCCCTTCGCCGGCTCGGACTCGAAGCCGCTGTTCAGGGTGCTGATGTCGGCAGCGCGCACACCGGAACCGGTGCCGACCATACTACAATCGTGGACGCTCGCCGTAGACCGTGATGCACACCGGTATCGTTAGCCTTGTGCCTTGCCCCCGCGTCGCGCTCGCCGCGACGGTTGCGGCGCTCGTCGCGCCGGCCGCCGCCGATGCCTACATCGGGCCCGGCGCGGGCTTCGCCGTGATGTCGTCGTTCCTCGTGATCTTCGTCACGATGATCGTCGTGCTGGCTTCGGTGCTCGCCTGGCCGTTCCGGGCCTTGTGGCGCGTTGTGCGCCGCACCGGGCCGCCGTCGGCCGCCATCGGCCGCTTCATCGTGGTCGGCTTCGACGGCCAGGACCCGGCCCTCACCGACCAGTTCCTGAACGAAGGGCTGCTGCCGAACTTCGCCGCGCTCAAGGCGCAGGGCACGTATCGCCGGCTGCAGACCACCTACCCGGCGCTGTCGCCGGTCGCCTGGTCGTCGTTCAGCACCGGCACCCACCCGGCCCGCCACAACATCTTCGACTTTCTCGATCGCGATCGCCGCACCTACCTGCCGCTGCTGTCGTCCACGCGTATCGGCGCCGTCGAGAAGTTCTTCCGGCTCGGCAAGTACCTCATTCCCCGCGAACGCCCCGCGCTCACGAACCTGCGGCGGTCGAAGCCGTTCTGGACGATCCTCGGTGAGCGGCGCATCTGGAGCACGATCCTCCGCGTGCCGATCACCTTTCCGCCCGACCGCTTCCATGGCGCCGAACTGAGCGCCATGTGTGTGCCCGATCTGCTCGGCACGCAAGGCACGTTTCTGCTGTTCACCACGCGGCCGCCGGCCGCCCGCTTCAAGGAAGGCGGACAGCGGGTGCAGGTGACAGTCGCCGGCGATCGCATCGACACGACCGTCACCGGCCCCGAGAACACGTTCGTCGTGGGTCACCCGCCGCTCACGTGCCCGCTCACGCTGACCCTCGACCGCGCGCAGGGCCGAACCACGGTCACGATCGGTCCTGAGACGGTGACCCTCGCCGTGGGAGAACTGAGCGGCTGGCTCTCGCTGCCCTTCCCCGCCGCGCCGGGTGTGACCGTGGCCGGCATCACCCGCGTGCAGTTGCTCGAACTGGGCGAACACGTGTCGCTCTACATGTCGCCTATCAACCTCGACCCCGAGGCGCCGGCGATGCCGATCTCGCATCCGGACTACTACGCGGGGTATCTCGCCAAGCGCCAGGGCCCCTACGCCACACTCGGCCTGGCGGAAGACACCTGGGCGCTCAACGAGGGCGTGACCGACGACGCCACGTTCCTTCAGCAGGCGCACGACATCGACGACGAGCGTCGGGCGATGTTCCTGACCTCGCTCGAGAAGCTGCGGCGCGGCGCCCTCGTCTGTGTCTTCGATGCCACCGACCGCATCCAGCACATGTTCTGGCGCTACATCGACCCGAAACACCCCGCGCACCGCCGGGACGTGCCGGCCGAACATCGCGAGGCCATCAAGGCGCTCTACCAGAAGAACGACGCGCTGGTCGGTCAGGTCATGGCCACACTCGGCCCGAAGGATCTGCTGATGGTCATCTCCGACCACGGCTTCAGCTCGTTCCGGCGCGGCGTCAACCTGAACGCGTGGCTGCGCCGCGAAGGATATCTCGCGCTCAAGGACGGCACCGACGGCTCGACCGAATGGCTGCGCGATGTGGACTGGACGAAGACCCGCGCGTATTGCCTCGGACTCTCGGGCCTGTACCTCAATCTGCGCGGCCGCGAAGCCGGCGGCATCGTGGAGCCCGGCGACGAGGCCCGCGCGCTCAAGGCGGAACTCATCGCGAAGCTTGCGAACCTGCGCGACGAGGCCGGCGGCGACATCGGCGTGCGCGAGGCCTTCGACACCCGCGCCCTCTATGACGGGCCGTACTCCGAGAACGCGCCGGACCTCGTCATCGGCTACAACGCCGGCTACCGCACCTCGTGGGACTGCGCGTCGGGCATGGTCGCGGGTCCCGTCTTCGAAGACAACACGAAGGCGTGGAGCGGCGACCACTGCATCGATCCGCGGCTCGTGCCCGGCGTGCTCTTCTGCAACCGGACGATCGAAGACACGCGGGATCTGTCGATCGTGGACATCGCGCCGACGGCGCTCAGGCTCTTCGGTCTCGAGCCGCTGCCGCACATGGACGGCCGGCCGTGGGCGGTGGCGTGGTGACGCCGCCGCCGGCGCGGATCGGCACGGCTGGCGCCGTGCTGCTGGCCGTGTGTGCACTGGCGCTCGCCACCGGCTGCGGCGGACGCGCGCATGTCGTCGCCGGGCAGAAGGTCATCGTGCTCGGCATCGACGGCTTCGACCATCAGCTCACACGCGAGCTGCTGGCGGCGGGGCGGCTGCCGAATCTTGCGCGGCTCGCGCAGCAGGGCGGATTCACGCCGCTTGCCACCTCCACGCCTCCGCTCAGCCCGGTGGCATGGTCGACGTTCATCACCGGACTCGACCCGGGCGCCCACGGCATCTTCGACTTCATCCATCGCGAACCCGACACGCTCGCGTCGTTCCTTTCGACCTCGCGCACGGTGCCGCCAGGCCGCATCCTGACGCTCGGGCCGTGGCAGTTCCCGCTGTCGTCCGGACGGGTGGAGCTCCTGCGCGGCGGCGAGGCCTTCTGGGAAGTGCTCGAGGCCCGCGGCATCGAGACCACCATCGTGCGCATGCCGGCGAACTTCCCGCCCTCGGGCAAGGCCACGCGCGAGCTGAGCGGCATGGGCACGCCCGACATGCTCGGCACCTACGGCATCTTCACGCTCTTCTCGTCGAAGCCCGACGTCTTCGAGCGTCGCGACGTCTCGGGCGGCGTGATCCAGCCGATCGACGTCATCGATGGCGTCGCGCGCGGCACGATCGAAGGCCCCTCGCATCCCTACCGGGTCACGCCCACACCGATGACGGTGGACTTCGCCGCGCATGTGGACGCACGCGGCGAGGCGGTGCAGATCGTCATCGGCGACGAGACCCGGGTGCTGGAGGTCGGTGAATGGAGCTCGTGGGTGCCGGTGGGCCTGCCGCTGCTGCCCTTCCAGACGCTGCCCGGCGAAGTGCGCTTCCTGCTCAAGAGCCTGACGCCCTACTTCGAGCTCTACGTCAGTCCGATCAACTTCGACCCGTATGCGCCAGCCCTCCCGATTTCGACGCCCGAAGACTACGCCGCGGACCTGGCGGACGCCGAGGGCCGCTTCTACACGCAAGGCATGCCTGAAGACACCCGGGCGAGGAACGTCGAGGCGCTCACGGCCGATGAGCTCCTCGCGCAGGCGCGCCTCACGGCCGACGAGACCCGGCGGCAGTTCCGCTACGTGCTCGACCAGTTCCGCGACGGCTTGCTCTTCTACTACTTCGGTCATGTCGACCAGGTGTCACACGTGATGTGGCGGTCGCTCGATCCCGGACATCCTGCCTACACGGAGGCTGACGCGCAGTATCGCGCCGTCATCGGCGACCTCTACGTGGAAATGGACGCGGTCGTGGGCCAGGCGATGGCGGCCCTGGGCCCGAACGACCTGCTGATCGTGATGTCGGATCACGGCTTTGCCCCGTGGCGCCGCGCCGTGAACGTGAACAGCTGGCTGCGCGACCACGGGTATCTCGCCGTGACCGACGCCCGTGCCGCCACGACCCCTGGGCTGGCCGGCGTGGACTGGACGAAGACCCGCGCCTACGCCGTGGGCCTGAACGGCGTGTATCTGAACCTGCAGGGGCGCGAATCGAAAGGGATCGTGCCCCCGGGCGAAGCGTCCCGCCTGTCGGCCGAAATCGCGGCGGCAATGGAAGCGACGATCGATCCGGCCACGAACACACCGGCCATCACGAAGGCATTCGTGACGGCGGCGGCCTTCGCCGGCCGCGCCTATCCGCGCATC
>VFZN01000031.1 GCA_016871195.1 Acidobacteriota bacterium
CCACAAGAACGACATCGCCGTGCCCGTCAGCCAGTTGCCTGCGTTCTGCGCCGACCTCGACGCGCTCGTGAAGGAGTCCTATCCCGGGTGGGAACTCGTGCTGTTCGGACACGTGGGTGACGGCAACATCCACGTGAACATCATGAAACCCGACACGATGCCGCTCGAGGAGTTCGTCGCCCACACCGCCCGGGGAGACGAGGCTGTGTACTCCCTCGTGCAGCGCTATCGGGGCAGTGTCTCAGCCGAACACGGGATCGGGCTGCTCAAGACGCACGCCCTCCGCTACTCGCGAACCGCGGATGAGATCGCCCTCATGCGCCAGCTGAAGGATGCCTTTGACCCGCGCGGCATTCTCAACCCCGGCAAGGTGCTGCCCGGGACAACGGTCGCCCCCGCCCCTAGCATCCCCCCCCGCCCTGCATGTACTATGCGCCATCGTGCATCCCGACCTCGAAGAAACTATCGCGTTCCATGAAGCCATCCTCGCTGAGGGCGGCAAGGCTCTGGTCGGGTACGACCTGCCCAAGATTCTCGCCAACATCGTCTTGTTGTCAGAAATTCCCACCACCTACGACAAGAAGGAACAGCGCCAGGTCAACTCGGGCAACCTGCTGCTGCGCGGGGTGCCCGGCGTCGGCAAGACGTTCTTCGGTGTCATTCTCGCCGCCATCAGCAATGCCCGCTTCGCGCGCCTCCAGGGACGCGCCGACCTGCAGCCCACCGAGGTCGTCGGCTTCCAGATGATTAACCCCGCCACCGGCGAACTCATCACCGAGTTCGGGCCGCTGGCCGAGGCCGAGGTCATCCTGCTCGACGAAATCAACCGCATTCCCCTCAAGTCGCAGAGCGCCTTCCTCGAAGGCCTGCAGGACCGCACCGTCACCGTCGGCAAGACCACCTACGAGCTGCCCCGCTTCAACTTCGCCATCGCGACGATGAACCCGGTCGAGCTCGGCCAGGGCACCTTCCCCCTCTCGGAAGCCGCCACCGACCGCTTCGCCATGATGGTGAACATCGGCTACCTGCCCCCCGAGGAGGAACGCAAGCTCGTCAACTTCGACTTCAAGCACGTGCGCCTCAATCCGCTGATGGACAAGGAACGCATCATCGAGCTGCGCGCCGCCATCACCGAACACGTGTTCCTGCACGAGCGCCTCGGCGATTACATCCAGCGCCTCGTCGCCGCCTCGCGTCCCTACAACCCCGACACCGACTGGCACCGCCGCTCGCCCTCGGAACTGGTCGAAACCGGCGTCGACCTCGGCGCCTCGCCCCGCGCCATCATCTGCTGGGGCCGCCTCGCCAAGGTCTGGGCCCTGCTCGTCAGGCGCCGCGACGAGGTCTACCCCGAAGACATTCAGGACCTCGCCCAGTACGTGCTCGGCCACCGCATCTGGCTCGGCCCCCACGCCGCCAGCCACGGCCTCACCACCGACGCCGTCGTCAAAGACATCATCGAGAAAGTCGCCATTCCCTGAGCGCCACGGGGGGGCGGGGCGTCAGCGTCGTGCGCCGTCAGCCGGTCGAGCAGCGACTCGACCAGCCGCGACATCGATGTCTGGCGAGCGGCGGCGTAGTGCTTGGCCCGGCGAATGACCGCGCCATCGCGGCTCAGTGTGAGCTTTTCCATGCCCGCGAGTCTTTCATCGTCGCGCGTCGGTCAGCATCCACCACCCCCCACCACCACCCGCTCCCCTCTGGCATCGCTCGGCGCGTCGGAGTACTATGCGCGCACCCCGATCTGTCCCCCGATGCGCACCCGCGAGCAAGAGGTCGAACCCCTCATCAATCTGTCGGAAATCGCCGAGGTCGAGCTGCTCATCCTCAAGCGGATGCGCGAGTTCACCCCGGGTGAGCACGCCTCGCTGTTCCACGGCACCGGGTTCGACTTCGTCGGGCTGCGCGACTGGCAGGCCGGCGACCGCTTCGAAACCATCGACTGGGCCCAGTCGTCACTCACCAACTTCAGCCCCCTCATCGTCCGCGAGTTCGAGCAGCCCACGACGAGCGGCGTCATCCTCGTCGCCGACCGGTCGGCGTCGACGCGGTGCGGACACCTCGGCCGCCCCATCGGCCTGGCCATCGCACGCGCCATCGCCACGTTCGGCATGTCGGCCGTGTTCTTCCAGGACAGCATCGGCCTCATCACCTTCGACGAGTCGCTGACCGACCTCGGCACCGTGCGACCCCGCATCGGCAAGGGCCAGGTCATTCACTGCCTCGATGCCTACGACCACGGCGATGGTCTCGACGACCTCGGCACATCAGGCAGCCTCAGCGCCACGCTCGTCGGGTTTTCGCGCAAGACATCGCTAGTGCCCCTCATGACCGACGGTCTGTTCGAGTCGGCCGAGGCACTCATCGGCGAAATGGCCCTCGCCAACAACGTGCACGACGTGTGTCTGGTGCTGGCCGAGGCCGCCTTTGCCTTCGACCTGCCCACGCTGTCGTCGGGCTGGGTCGAGGTCTACGACATTGAAACCGGCACCACGCGCCTGTGCTCGCGCCGCGAAGCCCGCGCGCAGCACCAGCGCATTCTCGACTGGCAGCAGCACCTGACCGCGCGCGCCCGCCACGCCGGGCTCGACGTGCTGCCCCTCGGCATCGATAAGACCGCGTTCGACATCGCCCTGCTCGAGTGGGTGCACGAACGACGCCTGCGACGGAAGAACTAGGATGAGACGCCCATGACCACGCGACTGTTCACTCTGCTTTCCCTCGGGCTCGCGCTGATCGTGCCGCCGGTCGCCACCGCGCAGCCGGCCTCTGACCTGGTCGATGTCGAGGTCGAGCCCATCACCTGCTGGTGGCGCAGCAGCACCTCGGCCGTGCGCTCGGGCGAGCAGTTCACGCTCACGCTCACCTGCCAGGTGGTCGATGCCGAAAAGGGCCGCGTCGTTCCCGATCTCTCAAAGCTCGCCCCGTCCGTCGTCGAGCTGCAGCCGTTCGAGGTGATTGGCGGCCGCCAGGCGCCCGACATGCGCGTGCCCGGGTCGCGCTTCTTCCAGTACGAGTATGAGCTGCGCCTCATCAACGAAGGAGCCTTCGGCGCCGATGTCGATGTGCCCGAGCTGAAGATCGGCTACCGCATCGAAAGCCAGGTGGCCAGCGGCAACACCGTGCAGGGCCGCGACCTCAACTACAACCTGAGGCCCATTTCCATCCGCCTGCTGTCGATCGTGCCCGAAGACACGATGGACATTCGCGAGGCCCCCGCGGCCGCCTTCCTCGCCGTCGAAGCCCGCGAAGCCCGCGCCGCCAACCTGCGCCTGTTCGGCACGGTGCTGATGGGGCTGGCCGGGGTCGTGCTGCTGGTGATGCTCATCAACCTCGCCCGGCGCCGCGTGGCAAAGACCGTCGCCACCACCTGGCAGGTCACACCACGCGCCGTGGCCTCGGCCGTTCGCCGTGAGCTGAACGCCGTCAAGAACGACAGCCGCGGCGGGTGGGATGCCGCCCTCGTGGGCCGCGCACTCGCAGCCGCACGCCTGGCCACATCGCTGGTCAACGGCGGGGCCATCGGGCAGTTGAAGGCGGCCGGTGCCGACACCGCGCCCGTCGAAGGACAGCTGCTGGTGAAGGGTCCGCTCGGCCGCGGCGGCTCGCTCGTGTCGGCCGGCGTCACGCCGCGCACACTGCAGGACGCCGTGCTGAACGACACCATCACCACCTTCACCCGCGCGCGCTACGCGCGCACCGAGGCGTTCGACGAGATTGCGCTCAATGCCGCGCTCGAGCAGGTCATGACGACGGCCCGCCGTGCGGCCGTGCAGCACTCGTTCCTCGGGCAGCTCTGGTCACGGATGGCCCGTGCCTGAGACGCTCGCGTCCCTCGTGTCGCTGCTGGAGGCCACCTGGGCCGACTGGCAGACGATTCGCCTCGGCGAACTGTCGTTCGCGCAGGCGGGCACGGCCGAGCGCGCCATCATCGCGCTGGGCGGCGTAACGCTCGCGGCGCTGGTCGCACGCCTGCTGCTGCGGCCCTCGCCCGGGCGCGGACACGTCGCCCTGCCGTCGCTCGTCGCCGTGCGTGCCGCCTCGCCGCTGGCCATCACCCGGCACGGCGCCCTGCTGCTGGCCCTCGCCGGCATTCCGTTTTTCATATTGGCCCTGGCCGACCCGCGCGCCGCCGTCACACGCGAAGAGGTCACCTATCCCGGCCGCCGCATCAGCCTGATGATCGACGCGTCATCGAGCATGCTGACCGCGCTGCCCGGCAACCGGTTCGCTGTCGGCGCACCGAACAACGCGGCGTTTTTCACCACCGTCGGCGCGGCCCGCTACTTCATCGAACGCCGCATGAAGGGCAAGTACCGCGACCTCATGTCGCTCATCGAGTTTGGTGACGATGCGTATGTGATTACGCCGTTTACGACGGATTATCAGAACATCCTGCTGAGCACATCGCTGATTGGCGACTGGCAGGAATTCATGGCCTTCCCTGACCAGGGCACGGTCATCACGCGTGCCGTCTCGCAGAGCGTGGCGCTCTTCGAGACGTTCAAGTTTCTCGACGCCTCAGGCAACCTGATGGTGGTCTTCACCGACGGCGCCGACGCCGAGGTGCTCGAGAACGGCAAGACGGCATCGGATGTCGTCGAAGACGCCCGCCGCGCGAAGATTCCCATCTACTTCATCAAGGTGGCGCGGGAAACACCCGGGCGCGCGCAGATTGGCGACGACATCTGGCGTGTGGCCGTGCAGCGTACCGGGGGTAAGTTCTATCCCGGCGCCGACGAGGCGTCGATCGAGCAGGCCCTGCGCGACATCGACAAGGCGTCGGCCGGCACCATCGAATTCAAGAACTACAGCACCGAGCGTCCGCGGTTTTCGCCCTTTGCGATGGCCGCGGCGGCGTGCTGGGCAGGCGCGCTGCTGCTGCGCCTGACCCTCGGCATTTTCAGTGTGTTTCCCTGACAGGAGCGACCCGTGCGTACAGTCATCGGCTATCTCATCGTCTCTGCGGTTTTTGTGGGCGCCGGCCTGGCCCTGTGGCAGACCAGCGACCTCGAAAAGCGGGTCGCCGCCGCCGAGCGCGATCTGGTGACCCTGCGCTATCAGGAGGCCGGGGCCACCCCCATCGAGGCACCGTCAGCCTGGGCGAAATACCTGCCCGGGGCCGAAGCCTCGGTGGAAGCTGCCACCGAACTGCAGACCACCTCGAAATACTGGAACGGCGACTACGGTGACGTCGCCGCCGACCCGAAGGCGAAGCTGCTGGCCGCCAATGCGGCCTATCGCGCCCTGCGCAAGGAGGGCGGCAACTGGCAGGCGGTCGTCGGTCGCATGGACGGTGTGGTGAAGGCCTATGCCGACGTGCTGCGCGATGACCCGGCCAATGCCGAAGCCGCGTTCAACTTCGAATATGTGACGCGCCTGCGCGCCGTGGTCGCGGCGCGGCGGCAGAACCTCGCGCCCCAGGATGCCAAGTCGTCTGGCAACACCATTCACGGCGGCATCGGTGAGATTCCGGCCGAAGGCGAGACCAAGCAGTTCAAGATGATTGTGCCCATGCGCCCCGACGAGCGGCAGGAGGCCGAGAAGGCCGGCAAGGGCGCCGTGCGGCAGCGCAAGGGATAAATGCCGCAGATTCTGTTTGGCTCGCCGCAGTACCTGCCCCTGCTGGTCATTCCGGGCGTGCTGCTGCTGCTCTGGCTGCGCCAGTTGTGGCTGCGGCGTCGTGACGTCGCGGCACTCAGGCGGCAGCGGCTGCTGCCGGTGCGGCAGCGCATGCCGCTCGTGGGCGAGCTGCTCTTCTGGCTGTGCCTCATCGGGGCGCTGGCGCTGACGCTGCTGGCACTGGCCCGGCCGCAGACCACGGCGGCGCTGATTCGCACGGCAGGCGTCGACTTCATCGTGCTGCAGGACGGCTCGGCGTCGATGCACGTGAAGGACGTGGACGGGCGCACTGGCAATCGCTGGACGCGCGCGGCGCGGTTCCTGCGCGTGGTCGGCGAGTCGATGCGGTGGGAAGACGACCGCATGTCGATGGCGCTGTTTGCCTCGATTGCGGCGCCGCAGGTGCGTCTCACGAAAGACCCGAATACGTATTTCTTCTTCCTCGACCACCTGGAAGACGGTCCGCCGTTCCGCCTGGAAGACGACTCGACGTGGGACACCAACATCGAGCGCGGTCTCTACTGGGGGCTGCGGCTGCTCGACAAGGACGAGGAACTGCAGGGCAAGTCGGCCAACGCGAAGGCGTTCATCCTGGTGTCGGATGGCCAGGCCTGGAGCGGTGAAGTGGCCAAGTCGCTGGCGCTGATTCAGGAACGCGGCATTCCGCTGCATGTGGTCGGCGTCGGCACGACCGCCGGCGGTACCATTCCCGACCCGAAGCGCGACCCGGCGCAACCCCTGCTGCGCTCAGTGCTCGACCGCAACTCGCTGTCGACGATCGCCACGGCCGGGGGGGGACGCTACTTTGAGCTCGACCGCGAACCCGACCGCGACATTGCCAACGCCATCATCGACCTCACCCGTCGGCGCGCCGACGGGCAGGGCGTGCAGCAGGGCATGGACGACCGCTACCGCGAGTTTCTGATGCTGGCGGCCGGCGTGCTCGTACTGGGCCTGCTCTTCCTGCGCGAGCGCACGGCCCTGGCCCTGTCACTGGCCACGGCCGGGGGCCTGCTGGTGATGGCGACGCGGCTCTTCTGAGCCGGCGCCTCCCCGCCGCCCCAATTGCGGCTACAATCCGCCTCTGGAGGTTTTCTGATGGCCACGCACGTATCACGCCGGAATTTCATGGGAGGAGTTGCCGCCACGGTCGGCTACCTCAGCACCCGCCCGTCAGCCGAACTGTGGGCACAGGGAGGGCCGGCCGCCGTCGCCGCCCAGCGCGCTCGCGGGCCGATGACGCCCGAGATGTACGACCGCATGGCCAAGATCGCCAGCAACGAGAACAACTGGGGTCCGCCCGAGTCAGTCATGAAGGCCATGAACGCCGCCTGGAAGTACGTCGGCCGCTACGGCTATCCCGACGGCAACATCGTCGAGGCCATTGCGGAACACCACGGGGTGAAGCCCGAGAACGTGCTACTGGGCGCCGGATCAGGCGAAATTCTCGACGTGGTCGGCACCACGTATCTGCTCGGCGGCAAGAAGGTGCTGGGCTGCGACCCGTCCTATGGGTCGGTCTATCAGCACGCCACGGCCATCAAGGCCGAGGCCATCAAGGTCGCCCTCAAGCCTGACTACACCCAGAACATCAGCCAGATGATCGAGATGGCCAACCGGCATGCCGCCGAGATCGGCCTCTTCTATCTGTGCAACCCCAACAACCCCACGGGCGTGGCGGTGCCTAAGCAGGAAGTGGAAGCGGTGGTCCGGAACATTCCGAAGGACATGCCGATTCTCATCGACGAGGCCTATCACCACTTCGTGGATGACCCCAACTACGAAGAGTCGATCAAGTACGTCCTCGAAGGCCGGCCTGTCGTCGTGGCCCGCACGTTCTCGAAGATCGCCGGCCTGGCGGCCATGCGCCTCGGTTATGCGATCGCGCCGGCGCCGATCGTGGCAAAGATGCGTCCGTTCTCGATGGGCTCGATTAACGTGCTCGTCAAGCACGGCGGCGTCGCCTCGCTCAAGGACACGCAGGCTCAGGCCGAGGTCAAGGCCAAGGTGAAGGCGCTGCGCACGAAGTGCTCGGACGACCTGCGGGCGCACGGCTACAACGTGATTCCGTCGCAGACCAACTTCTTCATGGTGCACCTCGGCGGACGCCAGGTGCAGCCGGTGATTGAAGAGTTCCGCACGCGCGAGATTCTGGTCGGACGCCCGTTCCCGCCGATGACCGATCACCTGCGCGTGTCGATTGGCACGGCTGATGAGATGGACCGCTTCATGAAGGCCTTCAAGGAGATCTTCCCGAAGCGCGAGCGGCAGACCAACGCGGCCGGCGCCTGAGCCCGATCGATGAGGGGGCGACCTCGGGTCGCCTCCTCGTCTTTCCCCTTCCGCCTAGCCGCGGCGTTCTGCCGCGCTGTCACACCCGGCCAGCAGGCCAACCGCACAGCACAGCATGAGGCGCAGGGCAGGGATGTAGGTCACCTCCTGCACCATGCCGTACAGCATGATCGCCAGCAGTGAGCCGCCTGCGGCGAGGGCCACGAGGCGGCGTGCATGAGGCGTGGTCTCGCGCGTGGCCACGCTCACCATGGCCCGCACGCCCAGCCCGCACATCGCCAGCAGTGCCAGCAGGCCCAGCAGGCCCGTGCCCACGGCCGTCTGCAGATAGAGGTTGTGGGCGCTGTTCGGCAGGGGCACCGGCGGGCGACGACCATGGAGGGCCCCGTCGGGATCGGCCACCAGCACGCGGTGCTGATGCGCAAATCCGTCCACACCGCTGCCGATCAGCGGATGTCGCTGCCACAGGTCCCAGGCCACCGGCCAGTAGCGCTCGCGGCCGCCCAGCAGATCGACGCCCTGCAGCCGGCTGACATACGACGCCAGCGACAGCCGATCGCCCAGCACGTGCGGCAGGCCGTCGCGGTCGTCCGGCGGGGGCACCAGCGTGCGCACCGCCACGACGGCCAGCACCACCGCCGCCGCGGTGGTCACCAGCACTCTCAGCGACCGCCGGCACACGACGCGCGCCGCCTGCGCCGTCTCCACCGGCGCTGACCGCATCACGGCCAGCAGGCACGCCACCGTCAGTGCCCCGACGGCCCAGCCGCCGCGCTGGAATGCAAACAGCAGGCAAATCAGGCTCGCCGCCGAGAGGGCCGTCAGCACCACGCGGGCACGGGTCACCGGCAGGAACTGGAACAGGACCACGGCGTACGGCAGGGCATACACGACGTACTGCGAAAACCAGCCGCGGTTACCGGTGACGGCCTGAATCGATCCCGGAGCCGTGTGCACCATGTCGCCGCTGCGCAGGGCTGACAGGTCGGCCCCCGCCGCTTCGGCCAGCCCGAGTGCGAGCGCCAAGCCAACCCCCAGCACCTGCGCCAGCGCCACCTGCATACCGGCCTCGGGCGACCGGCGCACCTCGCACCACACGATCCACGCCAGACCGCCGGCCTGCAGCGTCAGCGCCGCAGCCACGGTTGAGAAGTGCGGATAATCGTCAGGAATCGACCACCAGGCCAGGGCCACATCCCGCCAGGTCCGTCCGGGCACGGCCGTCTGAAAGGTCTCGGCCAGCGCCAGCATCGAGGTCCACGGCAGGTTGATCAGGCTGAGCAGCGCGGCTGCGACCCACAGGCCCGTCACCCACATGAGGGCCGACGAGGCTGCCGGGGGGCCCGGCCGGCGACGATGGTCGGTGGCGATGCGAATCAGATAGGCCACCTGCAGGCACGCCACCACCGTGGTCAGCAGCATCGTGCGCGCACTCGACGGATGGTGCACCGCCCACGGCAGCGCCGCCAGGACCAGCAGCACGCCGGCCAGTCGGTGCCACCACGTCGCCGCGACGACCAGCACCGATGCCACCACTCCGATTGTCAGCACGCTCGCATTATAGGAGGTGCACTGCCCCGGGACTGACGTGCGGCACACGGTGCCGCGCGCGAACCCTTGTATAGTGGGTTTGATGCGTCGAGTCCTGAGCAGCGCCCTGCTGTGCGCCCTCCTCACCGCCTGCACGACGGGGCCGGCCGTCAAGGACTACGCGGCGGGCATCGAAGAGGGCCGCGCCTTCAAGAACGACAGCTTTGCCACGTCGGCCGACTCACCCGTACCTGCCGACAAGAAAGGCACGCTGCTACCGCTGGCCTACTATCCGGTCGACGAGGCGTTCAACCCGCCCGCCACGCTCGACCCGTCGGCCCAGCGCACGCGTCTCCGCATTCCCACCTCCACCGGGCAGCTGCGCGACTATGAACGTGTCGGCACGCTGCGCTTCACCCTCAAGGGACAGCCCGTGCAGCTCACCGCCTTCAGCGAAGTCGGGCAGCCGGTCTCGCGCCTGTTCATTCCGTTTGCCGACGCCACCTCGGGCACCGACACCTACACGGCCGGTCGCTACCTCGAGCTCGACCCCACGGCCACCGGCATCTATTCCGTCGATTTCAACACGGCCTACCATCCGTTCTGCTATTACAACGCCGAGTACGACTGCCCGTTTCCCCCGGCAGAAAACCGCCTCGAGCTGCCCATCACCGCCGGCGAGAAACTGCCGGCGCCACGGTGATGTCCGTGCGCGCCCTGCACGCGATCATCTTCGACTTTGACGGCGTCATCGCCAACAGCGAGCAGCTGCATCTCAAGGCCTTTCAGGCCACACTCGACCCGCGCGGCGTCACACTGTCACACGACGACTACTACGCGCACTATCTCGGCTTTGACGACGTCGGGGTGTTCCGGCAGGTGATGACTGACCGTGGTCTACCCGTGCCCACCGGGACCGAGATGGCTGCACTCATCGACGAGAAGGGCGCCATCTACGATCGGCTCGCGGCCGCGGGCGACATGCTCTATCCCGGAGCCGCCGAATTTCTTCGGGCTGCCGCGCAGGCCGTGCCGGTGGCCATCGCCAGCGGCGCCCACACCTCGGAAATCGACGAGGTGCTGACGCGGGCAGGTCTACGATCGCTCGTCCCCGTCGTGGTCGGTGCCGATCAGACCAGTCGCAGCAAGCCCGACCCTGAGCCCTATCGCACCGCGCTGCAGCGCCTCGCGGACCATTGCGGGCGGAGGCTCGAGCCGTGGCGCACCGTCGCCATCGAAGATTCGCATTGGGGGCTGGCGTCGGCGAAGGGTGCCGACCTCAGGCTCGTGGCCGTATCGACCACCTATCCGGCCCACGAACTGCGGCCGCATGCCGAGCTGGTGACCACGGCGCTGTCGGCGCTGACCATCGACATGCTCGACGAGCTGGTGGGCGACTGACATGGGTATCGCGCGCACACTCGCCGATCAGGTGGCCTCGGCGGCCGACCGTCCGGGGCAGGACCTGGCGGTGCCGGCCCTCCTGATTTCGCGCATCGAGTATCCGTCACTCGACACGGGTCGGTATCTCGACCGGCTCGATGCGCTGGGCAACGACGCGGCTCGCGCCATCTCGGGGGGTGGGGGCGACGATGCGCCGCTGGCCTTCCGGGTAGACCTCTTTCACCGGTGGTTCTTCGGCACCCAGGGCTTCGCCGGCAACACCACGCACTATGACGACCCGCGCAACAGCTGCCTCAATCAGGTCATCGACCGCCGGCTGGGCATTCCGCTGACGCTGGCCGTGGTCTACATGGAAGTC
>VFZN01000032.1 GCA_016871195.1 Acidobacteriota bacterium
TCGGGTTCCTCCGCGTGCGACTTCGCTAACTGATGGAGCGTCTTGTATTCCGCTTCGGTGAGGAAGGGTCGTCCCCGACGCACCAACGCTTTCGTTCCTGTGAAGGACGGGGTCTTTGGAACAAACGGAAGCACCTTCATCGTGTCCCGCGCAAAGGTCAGGACGGAGTGGATGAAGACAAAGTCCTTTTTGAGGGTCTCATTCGTGAGTGTGTCCCCCCGCTTGGTCTTCACCCGCTCACGTTTCGCACGCAGTCGCTCCAGCGTGTCCTCATCAATGTCTGCGACCTTCACGCTTCCGAGCAGGGGAGCGAGCAATGCGGCTTTCTGTCGGAGGTTCCGATACTGACCCGCACTGATGAGTCCCGCGTCCGCATCCCGTTCCCGCTTCGCGAGGAACCTGGTCGCGCAGTCGGAGAAGGTCGGAGAGTGGAGGTGCTCCCCCCGTCGCGCTCGCACCGACAGGTCTTGCCACCACTCGGTCGCGACCGTCTTTGCTGCTGCGAGCGTCCGCTCCCCTGTGGTCTTGCGAATATCCTTTCCCTGTATCCACGCACGCGCGGAGATAATGCCGCTGCTCGGGAGCCGTTCCAGTCGCACCCGACCGTCGCAGATGGATGCCAGGGTGCGGTTGGAGACGAGTTTGGAGGTCAGGGGTTTGCGCAGCGTCATTGTGAGAGAGACACTACTTCAGACCCCCCTGAACGCGCAATAAGTAGTCGGGTGGTAGTCGGGTTTTGGAAGAATATAAATGCTTTATTTACAATCACTTACTGACAAACGTAGGTGCTTGAGGGGCTGGCGCCCGCAAGGGCGTGAAGGTTCGAGTCCTTTCTTCCGCACCAACCTAAATCAAATTGTATCAGCCACTTACAGACGTTACCCCTAAGGGAGCGTTTGTTGTTTCTGAAACCAGTCGTCAAGTCAGTAGTCAAGTTTTAGGGGTAGCGTTAGACCCGTTCCCGACCCTCCCAGACCTCTCTGGCAGCAGGTGTGCGCTCACTTCGCCTTGACGGGGATCCATATCTCCTCCTCTGACCCAGGGTCGTGATTCTTGTACTTCGCGCCCAAGACCTCAAAATGCGGGCGGTCGTCCAGCGCATACTCCGAGTTGGGTAACCACGTGGTCAATATGGATTGGAACGCTTGTGCCAATTCCGTCTGGTCGCCCCGATGAACAAAGACGGCATACCGTCCACTCGGCACGATAAAGGTTCCCATCCCGTGGGGAACACTCTGAAAATCTGCGACTTCCACGGCTGCCCATCTTTCAAATTCATTGGTCGGCTGGAAGTGTTCAAAGTGATGCGGTGGGTAGATGACCAGCGATATCAGGTCATCCGTCAGCGGGTTGGATATCTCCCGCCGTCGTGGCAGAAAGGCTCGCCACAGTTCGCCGATTTTGTAGTCGGCAAAACTCATCCGCAAGCTTTGACCCACCAGTTTTTTCTCTCTGGAGATTTCAATTCGCGGTGTCATCGGCTGATTCAATCTTGCCTCAGTTTGTGTTGGAGTTTGCCCGTCGGCGGACTTGCTCCCCTCGCATAGCCGCAGCGTGACCCAGACGCTTCCAGACCTCCCTAGGACGACGCACGCCCTGCTCTCGAGTGTCATACCCACCCCGTCAACACGACCCGCCAGCACCCCGACAGCCGCTTCCGTCCGTAATGGTTTGGTGTCTCAAGGACCCCGATACGGACAGTCGGATGAGACACCTTGGTCTGAGACGGACTGGGGCGTATGTCAGCAATGTTTGGACATTGGAGGGGAGGGCTACCGGGGTGGCGTCTCCCAGCCGGCTCAGGGCACTGAGGTGGGCGTTCGGGGTTCCTGGGGACGGGGATGTCAACGCCGGGCGAAAATCCGACAGATCGACGAGGGGACGAGCCTCAGGCCGTCGCCACCTCCTGACGCCGCCGACGGCGAGCGGCCGGTCTCAGTGCCGCGCCAGCGGGCTCTTTGGAGAAAAAAACAGCGCGTAGCCGGAGACCGGCACCCCCGACGCTTCCAGGGCCAGCAGGAGATACATATGCCAGGTGGGCGTGCCGTCAATCACGAGACTCACCGTCCGACCAATCGTGAAGCCCAGCATGCACACAAACATCGTCAGCAGCGCAGCTTCGCGGAAGCGCGCCTTGAGCAGTCCCAGCGTCCAGAGCGACGCGATTCCCAGAAAGCACCCGCCGTATACGCCGCGCACCATGCTGAGCGCATTGATGTTGGTCAGTTCGATGCCGTACAGGCCATACAGAAATGGGGCATTGACCGTATAAATCGCGCCGAGAATACCCCAGCCGACGGCCGAGCACAGCAGCCCAAATCGTCCGTCTTCCACATATGTCCACATCGCACGTGTCCTCGAGATGTTCGGGATTGAATTCGGCGCGTCTGGTGTGGCCGGGTCCGGTCCCACGTTGTCGGTCAGCTAACCACGAGTGATGTGGTGACCGTCGGGGAACCGCAGGCCTCGAACCAGTCGATGCCCTCGTTCACCAGATCGAACGTCAACTGATACTGGCCCGCCTCTATCGGCGGCAGGTCGATGTTGACCGCCAGCGTGTCGGCCGGGTTGAGGGTGCGCGGCAGGTGTGCCCTCGCAAAGTCGCGGTTGATGAGCGTGCCATCCGCCCGCCGCAGCTGGGCCCCGAGTCGCACCAGCCGCCGCCCGTAGGTGGCCTGCGCCGCAAACGGGCGCGTCGAACGGTTCGTAACCGACGTGGCCACCGTCGTCGTCTGCCCTGTGCGGGCCCGCACGGTTTCTCCGTGCAGCAGCCGCTGCCACAGGCCGTGCCGCAGCGCGATGTCGGCCCGCGGTGTCGCTCCGGGAATCGCGTTGCCGAGATTGCTGTCGTCCCAGGTTTCCCGCCGGATGCGGTCGAAGTCGGGCGTGCCGCGCACGAAGCGACGGGAAAACGCATCTTCCGGATGGTCGGTGATTTCCCAGCAGAGACGGTCGACGCCGATCTCCTCCGCCATCGTCCGCGCCCGCTGCATCTCCTCGTCGCTGTCGTTCCACTTGAAGAGGATGTAGCGCCAGTTGAGGTAGGGCAGGTCGCGGCCGCTCGAACGTTTCTCGTCAACCATCACGCGCAGGTTCCGCATCGTGACATCGAACTTGCCGCGCCCGCGATACTGCACGTACGACTCCGGCGTCGCGCCGTCAATCGAGAAGGTGACTTCGTCGATCCCGGAGTGCACCAGACGCCGTGCCTGCGCCTCACTGAGGGCCCCGCCGTTCGTGCTGGTGTAGAGGTAGATGTGCGGGTGGTGCGCCTTGATGTATTCGCACATCTCCACGGCGCGCTTGTGCAGGAACGCCTCGCCGTAGTTGAAGAAGTCGATGCGATACAGCGAGGGCCCGACCTCGTCGATGACGCGACGGAACAGATCGAAGTCGAGCATCCCCGCCTGCCTGGTGCGCGTGATGCCGGTTTCGGGGGCGCAGATGGCTTCGTGGCACGAGATGTTGCAGGCCGCGGTGCACTCGATGAACATGCGTCCGGGGTGGCGGGCCACATCGAGTGACCGCTGCGCGGGCATCTCATCGGGCCCGAGGGGCATCTTGAGCGGGCAGTCGCCGCAGAAGTCGGCGCCACCGGCATTCATGTCGCGCCGCAGCTGGTCGAGCGTCGTGCCGCGCCAAATCGCCTCGATGCTGTGGGTGCCGGCATCACCCAGGACACGCTTGGCAAGCGGGTCGGCGCAGCCGCAGACAATGCGCCCGTCGCAGAGCATGACGAGCATGTCCCAGGGCCAAGTGCACTGGAAGCGCGTGGCCTGATAGTTGAGCGACATCTGCCCCGATTATCGCTGATCCTCCGCAGGCCGGCACGCGGCCCGCTCGTCGACCGGTGGATGGCTCGACATGAACGACGGCATCGACGAGTCTGCGCCGCCGGTGCTGGCGGCCAGGCGGCACAGCATGTCATCGAAGCGGCTCTCGGCCATGCCGTGCGTCCGCAGCCACTCGCGGGCAAACCCGTCGGCCTCGCGTTCGAGGTCGCGGGCATGGCGCATTTCCAGCAGGGCGGGGGCTGCGGTGGCCAGGGCGGTGATCTGGCTGAGGTCGCCGAGCAGCACCGCCGCGAGGGCCGACACACCGGAGGCCTGCACGAGGTGGCGCAGCGTATGGCGCCCACGCACATGACCGATCTCGTGCGCCAGCACCGCCAGAATCTCTTCGTCGTGTCGGGCCAGCTTCACCAGGTCGTCGGTCACGATGACAATGCCCCCGGGCAGGGCCATGGCGTTGGGTCCGAGGGCGCCTCCCCGGAACAGCAGCCGATACGCATAGCCATCATCGAGTGATGAGGTCATGCCGTCGAATGCCGTGGTGAGGCGCGCGCGTGTATCCTGCTCGAGTGACGAGTCGTCCAGCAGCATCGTATCGACCCACTCGAGCACGCGCGTGCCGAGGCCCGCTTCCACGCGGTGGGGCACCAGCATGGCGATCTGGCGCGACAGTGCGGGCAAGCCGTGCTCGATGAAGAGGGCCGACAGCGCGACCAGGATCAGCAGTGAGGCCAGCGCGGTCGTCCATCCGCGTTCGAGCCGATCGACGAAGGCCGCCACGGCAGGCGAGCGACCCAGCAGGCGGTCGATGCCGTCGTTATCGGGTGTGTCGAATTCGGCGCCGCCTGGCCAGCGGAGGCGGCGGGGTACCGTGCCGAGGCGGTCGGTCACCTGCACGTCGGATGCCGCGCCCGTGATGTGCTCGTCTCCCACAGTGACCCGCCATGAGCCGTCGGTCTCACGGCTCAGGCTGGCGGGGCGCGGCGTCGAGCGCTGAGCGTCGAACCAGGACCCAACGACGCCGGTCTGGTCAGAATCCGAAATCGAGGTCGAGGTCAAAGACATCTCCAACAGCCTCACCGAACGGTCCTGTTGCGGGCCCGGCGGCTGCCGTGAATGCCGCGAGGTCACCCTGGGCGTGCACGTGGAGGTGGTCGAGTTGATAGCGCAGTGCCCGCACACGTGCCCACGGATAGAACAGGCCCAGGGTGAGCACCATCAGCAGCAGATTGGTCACGCCGATGGTCAGCAGGGGCAGCGTGCGCAGGGACGACACCAGCCGATGCGGCCCGATCATGATGCCGGACAGCAGGGCGTTTGTCAGGTGCGCCTGGATATGGGTCAGCGCCGCCAGCCAGGTCGCCAGGCCGAAAAGGACGGCGGCGATGATGCGGTCGGTGTAGGTGTCGACGCTGGTGAAGTCGTAATTGGCGGTGCTGTCGAGGGCACTGGTGGCGGTCGATGTTGGCGTCCACGTGATGGTGGGCATGCCCCCAACCGGCGTTCCCGACACCGTGCATCCGCTCATGGTCTGGGGCGGGCTGGTGGTGAGGGTCGCGGCCGTGTAGGTCTCGCACAGGTCGAGTCCTGTGTCGTGGGTGCGCACCTGCGAGATGCCGAATGCGGCATAGAGCTCGGTGGCATCGACGGCCAGTGGAGGAGTCCGCAGACTGAAGCCCGGCCGACGGTTGACGCCGTTCAGATGGCGGACAGCGCCGGCGTTCACCGAGACATCAACATCGACGATGAGGGACTGGGCTGCGACCGGCGAGGCGGACAGGGCGCCGACCCAGAGTCCACACCACACCAGACACTGAATGCCCCGGTTCATCTGTCCTGTCGACCCCGTTGACCAGACACACGTCCGTCGCATCACGTCACCCTCCCTGGTAAGGAATCGGCCAGCCGGCGGGCGTCTTGAGCGAGTCGGCGTGTGAGGCCCAATGTCATCGGGGCACTCGAGCTGCGCGCGCCAGCGCCAGCACCAGTGCTGTCACCGCCCAGAGCAACAGCAGGGCGGCGAGGGGCACCAGCAGAATGGGCAAGCCGGGGTCGCCGGCATACGGCACGATGCCAGCGGCAAAGAACCCGAGCGGCAAGGCGACTCCGGCCGATCGCAGGGCCAGCGAGACGGCATGAGCGCGCGGGATGTGCAGGTCGGGCAGGGTCGCCAGCGTGCAGGCGTAGGCGATGTTGAGGAGACCGAGCAGCAGTCCGTGTGCGTGGGCCAGCGTCCACAGGAGGCGGCGTGTGGTGGCGGCCGCATCCACATACCAGGGCACCTTGAAGCCATGGAGGGCTTCGAGCACAAGTCCCAGAGTGGCGAAGACCGCCACGAGCGTCCAGCCCGCGAAGAAATGGTCCGCGACTCGCCGGTGAACGTCCGACGCGTGTGGGCGCACCGCTGCGTCCTGCGCAGGGGGTCGGAGCTGTGATTTCATAACTTTCCGTAATTCGTTGACATTTGTTACCGAAGCCCTGTACCGTCCGCGCATGTAACAGCGTACCGGTGATTTGTCAGTCGCAGCCGCGCGAACGGTGTGTGCGGGCGCGCAGCGGCGGCTGGCCCCAAGGAGAGTATTTCATGGTCCTACGAACTCGAAGCGCGATCGTTGGGGCGACCCTGCTCGGGATGCTGCTCGTGGCAGTGCCCGCCTGGTCGCAGAGTGACGGCAAGCCGGCGCCGACCTACTCGGCCGACATAGCGCCGATTCTTCAGCGCTCGTGCCAGTCGTGCCACCGGGCCGGTGAGATTGCCCCGATGTCACTCATGACCTACAAGGAAGTGCGCCCGTGGGCCCGCGCCATGAAGCGCCAGACCGCGTCACGGTCGATGCCACCCTGGCACTACGACAAGACCATTGGCGTCCAGCACCTCAAGGATGATCCGTCCCTGAGCGATGCGGAGATCGACATGATCGCCCGGTGGGCTGATGCGGGTGCCCCGGAGGGCAACCCTGCCGACGTCCCGAAGGCCCGCGCCTTCAAGAACTTCAATGACTGGCAGATTGGCGAGCCGGACATGGTGGTGAAGTTCCCGGCCTATCCGGTGCCGGCAGCCGGTCCCGACCTGTATGGCGATCTGCTGGCCGAGATTCCGATCGACGAGGACCGCTACATCCAGGCGATTCAGACCCGCTCGTCCACGCCCGAGTCGCACAAGGTCGTGCACCACGCCCTCTCGTATGCGGTGAGCCGCGATGCGGTCCAGAAGGGGATGGCTGGCGAAGGCGGTGCGTTCCTCGTCGAGTATGCGTCAGGCAAGAACGCCGAGGTATATCCCGAGGGGACGGGCGTGCTGCTGCAGAAGGGCCAGATGGCTCGCCTCAGCTATCATCTGCACTCGGTCGGCAAGGAGACTCGTGCGGAAGTGGAGCTGGGAATCAAGTTCTACCCGAAGGGCTTCGTGCCGAAGCACGTTCGGTGGTCGCGCCAGCTGGCGCAGCCGACATCGCCGCTCGACATCCCGGCGAACACGATTGCCCGCAGCGACGGTTACACCCAGCTGCACAAGCCGGCCCGCATCATTGCCTTCCAGCCGCACATGCACAACCTCGGGAAGCGTCAGTGTCTCGAACTGATCTACCCATCGTCCGGTACGCGGATGAATTCGGAGATTGTCAGCTGTGCCAACTTCAACAACAACTGGCACCTGACCTACAACTACGCCGATGACACGCAGCCTCTGGTGCCGGCCGGCACGGTCCTGCACAACATTCAGTGGCACGACAACACGAAGGACAACCCGCGCGCGCTCGATCCGAAGAACTGGGTGGGCGACGGTCAGCGGACGATCGACGAGATGGGCTTCTTCTGGGTGGGCTGGATCGAACTCACCGAAGAGGAGTATCAGCAGCAGCTGGCTGAGCGGCGCGAACGGCAGAAGCGGGCGACGAGCTCCGATGCCGGTCAGCAGCAGCAGCGCTAGAGGTCGTCCACAGTCAGAACGGGCCTGCGGGACACGGCGTCAGCCGTGTCCCGCACGGCTCACGGAAAGAGTCCACGGCCGCGGCGAGTTCGTTGAAGGACTGGCTCCGGCGTCAGGTGTTCATCGGTCGGGAGTACGTATCGGGTAATTGTTTGTCTTCGGGGGGAACGCCATGGCAAGTCTGCGTATGCAGTCGGGGATTGGGTCTCTGGTGTGCCTGGTGTTGGTGGGCCTGACGGTTCTAAGCGGATCAGGGCAGCAGGAATTCACGAACAACTTCAAGTACAACAACGGACAGTCCATTCAGCCGGTGTATGAAGGCTGGTCTCGCACGAGCGACGGCTATCTGATGCACTTCGGCTACCTGAATCGCAATTACGAGCAGCGTCCCTCGATTCCTATCGGCCCCAACAACCGGTTTGAACCCGGGGACCCTGACCGTGGACAGCCCACGTATTTCTACAACCGCACCCATCGAAATCTGTTTACGGTGGCCGTGCCGCGCGACTTCGGTGCCACAACCGAACTGGTCTGGACCATCACGGTGAACGGGAAGACGGAGCGTGCCGTAGGCTGGCTGCAGCCTGACTGGGAGATTGACCCGGCTGGTGGCGCATCGGGCGGCGGCAACACGAGCGAAGAGTATGTGTCCAACCGGCCCCCCTCTATTACCGTGGCGGCCGTTTCCGGTGCCCGCGTGGGGCAGGCGGTGACGCTGTCCGCCACGGCGAGTGACGATGGATTGCCGAAGCCGCGTGCGCGCGGCGCGGTGACGGTCGGCCAGGAGACGCCTCCGACGCTGGTCGGGCCCACGGACTCTCCCGTGAATGTTCCCTCGATTGTCAGCCGCGAAACACCTCCAGGGGCGACGCGTCCGCGAGGCTCGAACGAGGCGCCCCCCACCAATCTGTCTGTCCGCTGGATGATCTGGCGCGGACCGGCCGAGGCCCGATTCGCCCCCGCCTCTTCACTGGCGACGTCGAGTCAGGTGACGACCCAGGCGACCTTCACAGTTCCGGGAGAGTACGTCGTTCGGGCCGTGGCCTCGGACACCTTCCTCGCGCACACCAGCCAGGTGACCGTGGTGGTGACTCGCTGATCGGCTGACTGTCACCGACGCGACACCACCACACACGGGATGTCTGCCATATGAAAGGCAGTGTCTTCATTTCGTCAGGTGCGGCGGTGCTGTTGGCCATGATGACGCCTGCAGTGCCGTCGCCCCCTGATGGTCGTCCCGGGGTGACGGTCGACGGCGACTACGTGGGCTCGGGCACATGCATGGCGTGCCATCCCGATCAGTACGACTCATGGTCGGGGTCCTATCACCGCACCATGACGACCGTGCCGTCGGCGGCGACCGTCAAGCCTTCCTTCGATGAGGTCGAGGTGGCTGGCGTGCACGGACGTCCCATGCAGCTTCGCCGCACCGGCGATCGGTATTGGGCGACATTCGATGACCCGGACACGCCGTCTGAACCGACGCGGATCACCCGCGAAGTGGCCCTGGTGACCGGATCGCATCATCAGCAGGTGTTCTGGTATGCAACCGGTCAGGACAAACTGCTGGGGCAGCTGCCGGGTGCATACCTCATTGACGAAGCGCGGTGGATTCCCAGGCGGATGGCGGTGCTGCATCCCCCGTCCGACCAGGTGTTCAGCGAGACTGGCCACTGGAACGCGGTGTGTCTCAGCTGCCATGCGACGAGCGGTCGACCTGAACTGGATCAGCCGTTCGGCTCGGTACCCCTGGCCAGGCAAGGGGTGAATACGCGGGTCGGCGAGTTCGGGATCGGCTGTGAGGCCTGTCATGGGCCAGGCGCCAGTCACGCGGCCGATGCGCGGCGGCCGTGGTCTCGGTATGCGGCGCATCTGGGGCGTCCCCTGGGTGCCGCCATGGCACACCCCGGCAAGATGTCGGGCGAACGCAGCGCCGAGGTCTGCGGACAGTGTCACTCGGTGTGGGAATTTGCTGACGGGCGTGCCGAACGGGCGGCCAATTCTGCAGGACTTCCGTACCGACCCGGCGATGTCTTGCGGGCGACCCGGTTCGTGGTGCAGCCGCGGGTCAATGGCAACAGCCGTCCCCTGCAGCGCCTGCTCGAGGTCGACCCTGGGTTTGTCGATGATGCCTTCTGGCCCGATGGAACGGTGCGGGTCACCGGGCGGGAGTACAACGGCCTGATCGAGTCGGCGTGCTTCCGCGAGGCGGTCCATGACGACCGTCGCATGGGATGCCAGACCTGTCACAGCCTGCACAAGACCGGTGACGACCGGCGGTCGACCGCGGCCTGGGCCGACGACCAGCTGAGACCTGAAGCCCTCGACGGCCGCACGATCTGCCGGGATTGCCACGCTGCGGTGACGGCGACGCCTGCGGCGCTGCAGGCGCATACGCGTCATGCGCCTGCGTCGACGGGTAGCGATTGCTACAACTGTCATATGCCGCGGACGACCTACGGCCTGCTGAAGACGACCCGGAGTCACACGGTCTCGAGTCCCCGCATCAGCGACGATCGGCGGTCGGCCCCGAACGCCTGCAATCTGTGCCACCTCGATCGGACCGAGCGGTGGGCGGCCGAGCAGTTGTCGGCGTGGCAGGTTGCGCGCCCGGCCTCGCTCGACGACGACCGCGAATCACTCGCGGCGGGCGCGGTCTGGGCGCTGACCGGTGATGCCGGGGCACGCGCGGTGACTGCGGCGGCGATGGGGTGGGTCCCGGCGCAGGAGGCATCGGGGACGGCGTGGATGGTGCCGGTGCTGGCGCAACTGCTGGACGATCCATACGATGCGGTGCGGTTTGTCGCGCAGCGCTCCCTGAGGCAGTTGCCGTCTCAGGGAGCGGTCACGGATGTCCTGACGGCACCTGCC
>VFZN01000033.1 GCA_016871195.1 Acidobacteriota bacterium
AGTAGCCGGTAGCCAGTAGCCAGTGGCAAGACGAAGGGAACGAGAAGAAGGCGGGACCGTGAGCCGATGAGGGCATCTCCCGCGTCGTCTCCGATGTCACCGGCGCCCTAGTCAAAGTCCCGTTTTGGCCCCTCGACCCTTCCCGCGCGAGGTTCGGATACGCTGCGAATCTGTCTTCGGTGAAAGACTGGGCCCGCTTGGATTCGAACCAAGGACCAAGGGATTATGAGTGCCGTGGTGATGACGGCGAACGTGCCCTGAAACGCCATAAACAGCAGATGGGGCATGCCGTGGTGTGGCGACAGGTCCACGCCGCGCAGGGCGAGGAAGTCGAGCGCGCCGACGAGGGCATTACCCGGGGCGAAGGCGAGGGAGTAGCCGGCCAGTGCCCAGATCAGGGCGACCGGTCCCAGCGCGACCACACTCATCATCATCGTGTTGAGAGCGTTCTTCGACCGGACCATCCCGGCGTAGAAGCACGCGAGCGCCGGGGTCATCAGCAGGACGAGAGCCGAGGCGACGAGCATCCATGCCAGGTCAGCGGTCCGAACGGGGACCGACTCAGCGTTCATGCGCTCATTGAATACAACGCGCTACATGCATGTCCAATACAGAATGCTTGTGCACTGCATAAGCTGGGGTCCGTGCGTGGTTTGTATCCATCTCATACGCACATGTTTTCGTGTTCACTGCACCGTCTGAAGATGCATTGGACGCCCGGCGGGCCAGTGCTACCATGGCGGCCTCAGGAGGCCACCACCATGGCAGTTTCACGACGTGAATTTGTGCGCAGAATGGGAGCCGGCAGCGCGGCGTTGGCATCGGCGAGCGGGGTGATCGGCTACGGCCGTGAGGACTGGCTGGCTGTCGAGGCGCAGGGGCAGGGTGCCCGCCCGGCGGTGGCTCCTGATGCCATCCGCATCAGCAGCAACGAGAATCTCCGCGGCCCGAGCCCCAAGGTGCTCGAGGTGTTGCGGCAGCATCCGTCCAAGGACCTGGGCCTCGGCTATCCGCCGCCCAACACGCGGGCCTTCCAGGAATACATCGCGAGGATGTACACCACCTCGGCCAACAACGTGATCGTGGCTACCGGTTCGGACGCCATTCTGGCGGGGGCCGTGATGGCGTACTGCTCGCCGACGCGTGCGCTGGTGACGCCCGACCCGTCTTATGGCACCCCCATCCAGACCGCCCAGCGGATGAAGTATCCGGTCAAGGCGATTCCGGTCGACAGCGGCCTGCGCGTCGACCTCGACGCGATGGTGGCGGCGTCACAGGGTGCGGGACTGGTGTTCATCTGCAACCCCAACAACCCGACCTCGACCATGCACACGCTGGCGGACGTCGAGAAGGCCGTGCGTGCGATCAAGGAAAAGTCTCCCGAGACGGGCATCCTGATCGACGAGGCGTACATCGACTACGCGACGATGGCCGGCGTGGGCAGCACGTCGAAGCTGGCACTTGAACTGCCTGGTGTGTTCATGGCGCGTACGTTCTCGAAGGCCTACGGCATGGCGGGCGTGCGCATCGGCTATGCCATCGGGCAGGCCGAGACCATGGGGAAGGTGGGTCGTGCCTGGGGCATGGGCAGCCTGGGCGACCTGCAGGCGGTGGCCGGTCTGGCGGCCCTGAAGGACACGGCGCACATGGACGGCGAGCGGCAGGAGAACCGCCGCATCCGCGAATGGACGCTGGCGCAGTTCCGCGCGATGGGCTACGAGGCTCCCGAGTCGCAGACGAACTTCGTCTTTGTCAACCTGCGGCAGCCGGCGGTCGGTTTCCGCGACGCCTGCCGGGCGCAGGGCGTCATCGTCGGCCGCGACTTCCCGCCGATGGAGAAGACGCATACGCGCATTTCGCTGGGCACCATGGACGACATGCAGCGGGCGATGGTGGTGTTCCGCAAGGTGCTGGGTCAGAGCAGCGCGGTCTGACGCCGCGCGACGTGATCCGGGGGAGATGACCATGAACCGCCGCACCCTGTTGACGACGCTGGCTGCTGCGGCGGCTGGCGCGCTGACCGACTGGTCATCTCCCGACCTGCGGGCACAGGGAGCGCTGGCGCGGCCGGCGCCCGGGTCGCCGACAGCCGATCGGCTGCCGACCTACGCAGTCGATCCGACGTGGCCACCCACACTGCCGAACGACTGGATTCTGGGGGATATCCGCGGGCTGTTTGCGGATGACAACGATCACCTCTGGATCATCCACATGCCGTCAAGCCTGACGCCGCAGGAGATCGGAGCGGCGGTCAAGCCCCCGATTGCCGACTGCTGTATGCCAGCGCCGCCGGTGCTCGAGCTCGATGCCGAGGGCAAGTTCCTGCGTGCCTGGGGTGGGCCGGGCAACGGGTATCCCTGGTTCGATCAGGAACACGGCATCTACATCGACCACAACAACTTTGTGTGGCTGGGCACGAGCAACGGCATGCACGTGATGAAGTTCACCCGTGAGGGGCGCCACCTGCTGACGATTGGCACGCCCGGGGTGAACAAGGGCAGCAACGATCCGAATCATCTTGGCGGGCCGGCCAACTTCTACGTCGAGCCCAAGACCAACGAACTGTTCATCGCCGACGGATACATCAACCGTCGCGTGGTGGTGTACGACGCGGCCACGGGCGAGTATCGGCGTCACTGGGGCGCGTATGGGCGGCGCCCCGACGATACGGAAAAGTACACCTACCCGGTAAACCCGGCCGCCCCGCCGCAGCAGTATTCGACCCTGCATGGCCTGGTAGGCTCGAAAGACGGGCTTATTTATGTGTCCGATCGCAGGGGCAACCGCATCCAGGTCTTCCGCCAGAACGGTGACTACCTGATGGAAAAGTTCGTGCGGCCCGAGACGGGTGGATCGGGCAGCGGCTTCAGCCTGCAGTTCTCGCGCGACCCCGAGCAGAGCCTGCTCTACCTGATTGACGGCACAAACCAGCGCGTGTGGATCCTGCGCCGGCGAGACCTGGCCATCCTCGACCGCTTCGGACGACCCGGGCGGCAGTCGGGCGAGTTTATCCGCGCGCACATGATCGCGATTGATTCGAAGAACCGCATGTACACCGGCGAGGCCGGAAACGGCCGGCGCATTCAGCGCTGGCTGCTGACGGGCACGCGTCCGGTGGCCAGCGTCACGCCGCCGCCGGGCCTGTGACGACGCCTACTTTCTGACCAGTTCGACGCGACGGTTGCGGGCGCGGCCCTCAGCGGTTGAGTTGTCGGCCACCGGTTGTGTATCGCCGAACCCGGTCGTGGTCAGGCGGCTGTCATCGATGCCGGCCTTCACCAGTGCGGCCTTGACGGCCGCTGCACGCTCACGCGAGAGGGTGAGATTGGCCGCCGCCGCCCCGACGTTGTCGGTGTGTCCCTGAATTTCGATGGCGAGGTCGGCATCTGCCTTCAGCGCGTCGGCAATCATCGCCAGCGATGCTGCGGATGCGGGTTGAATGGTCGCCTTGCCCGTGTCAAACAGGATGTCGCGAATCGCGACGCTGCCGGTGCTTCTGATGGCAGCAGCCAGCGAGTCGACCGTGAAAGTCACGTCCTGGGCCATGGCCGATTCCTGGACGATCTGCAGCGTGTACACGTCGCCGCTGTTGCTGACGTGCACTTCGAGCCAGAGGGTGCCCGCACCTTTCACAGGCAGCCGGGCGATGGTGGTGCCCCCGCTGGGGTCGAGGTCTTCCAGCAGCAGTGCGCCACCGCGCTGCCTGATCAGATTGGTGTAGTTGCGGCCAATCTGCAGCGGCCCAGGCTTGCGGGCGCCTTCGTTGAGCACGTACTGAATGTTCCAGTAGTAGCCAGCCACCTTGCGGGCGGGTTCGAGACTGAATTCGAATTCCGAAAATTCCTGTTCGTCGTACGAGTTGATGTAGAACCCGGGCATTCGCGAGAACACCGGATGGTCTTTTGAACCATCGGCATCGGCTTCCTGGGCACGGACCGGGCTGGCGGCGGCACACAGCAGGGCCGCTGCGAGCGGGAGGCTCAGCCACAGCCGGGGAGTGACGGATGGAACCGATGACGCGGGGACAGGCATGGCGTCAGCATCGCCGCCACGGGGCGGCTTGTCAACGGGGCCGGGAGACGAGCTCGCGCGATGATGGGTGCCCGACGTGGGTCCCGGGTCGCGAGGCTCGCCGATCAGGCCGGGGTGAGCTGGTAGAACACCAGCACCGCATAGTCCCACACGAGGTGTGCCACCAGTGCGGCGACGACACTGCCGGTGGCGACCCGGATGGCTGACCAGCAGAAGCCGGCGCCGAGACACGCCATCACGAGCGCCGGGGACCCAATCGGGGCGTGGGCGGCCGCGTAGAGCAGCGTGCCGGCGAGCGTGGCAGCCCCGGCTGGGATCCGCGCCAGCAGTTTGCCGAGCACGAGACCACGCCAGACCAGTTCTTCGCCCACCACCACGATGGGCATCACGAACATGGTGACGACGACGCCGGGTGACCGGAAGGCGTCGTAGAGGGCCTCGACATCGGGCCGCAGGGACGGAAAGGCCTGCGTGACAGGTTCGTAGAGGGCGATGGTGGCCACGGCCATCAGCAGACCCGCGCCGCTGCCTGCGGCCAGCCACCGCAGGTGCGGACCCTGTCCGAGGGCAGACGCGCCCAGATGACGCAGGGTTGCGAGACCGAGCACGAGCGCCATGGGACCCACAGAGAGCCAGATGCCCAGCCACTGGGAAGCAAGGGCGGCCAGGGCCCAGAGCAGCACCGACGACACCACGACCCGTCCGCGCGACACACCGGGTTCCGTGAGTGCCGTCGCGGCCAGTGCCCGTTCGATGAACCCCCAGACGCCGGGGACCGGGCCATCCTCGGCTGCGCGCGCGATGGCTCGCCGTGCCGCTTCGTCGAAGTCAAGCAGCTGAGTGTGGTCGATGCGCTGCCAATAATCGGCGGCAGTGGCCAGCAGGTCGGTCTTGAGGCCCACCACGACCTCGCGGGCGACGGCCCACTCGGCGCGCGTCACAAACCGCACCCAGTGCGACGAGAGGCGCGGCGACAGGAACGGCACGCTGATCATGAGTGGCTGCCGAACGCCGAGCGAGCGCGCCGTGCGCTCAAGGATGTCGCGCCCGGACAGCGTGTAAGGCCCGGGGATGTCGCACCACTGGCTGTCTGGCAACGGCATGTCGAGCCCCCGCACCAGTGCCACCACCACGTCGTCGATGGCGACCGGCTGCGTGCGTGACTTGAGCCAGCGGGGCAGCACCATGACGGGTAACCGTGCCGCCAGGTCGCGCACCATCAGCCAGCTCAGACTGCCGTGGCCGATGATCATGCTCGCGCGCAGCTCGAGGGTCGGGACGGTGCCTGCGCGCAATACGGCCCCGACCTCCTCGCGGCTCCGCAGATGTTCCGAGGCGTCGCGGGGTGCCGCCACGCCACCGAGATACACAATGCGCCGAAGGCCGGCGGCGGTAGCTGACTCGCTGAAGAGGCGTGCCTGCGTCAGTTCGGCATCGCGGTAATTGCCGGCGTGCGAGGCCATGCCGTGAACGAGATAGAGCGCTGCCTGGCAGCCATCGAGGGCGCGAGTGACCGAGTCGGGGTCAGACACGTCGAGGGCCACCCAGGTGCGGTCGGGCCAGCGCCGTGCGGCGGAGTCGGGGTCGCGGCTCGCGCACCGCACGGTCCATCCTGCCGCGAGCAGGGCCGGATAGACGGCCTGACCGACAAATCCGGTGGCTCCGGTCAGCAGAAGCGTGCGCGCTGGGGCAGGGGTGGACATGCCCTTCTATGACGCCTGGTGCCCACGAATCGCCCCGACGAGGTTCGCAGGGGCGACTTGGGGCCCGATTGCCCTACACTGGAAGCGTCCATGCAGAAACTGTCCTTCCTGTTCCTGAGTGCGCTGATGGCGGTGACGCTGTCGGCGTGCGGAGAAACGAGTTCCGTGATCATGCCGTTTGCCACCACTGATGTCACTGTCGGAACCGGACGCGAGGCCCAGTCGGGTAACAACGTCGTCGTGCACTACACCGGCTGGCTGTACGATGCCAATACCGCCGACCATCGGGGGACGAAGTTCGACAGTTCCAAGGACCGCAACGAGCCGTTCGAGTTCGGGCTGGGCGCCGGCATGGTCATCCGAGGCTGGGATGAGGGCGTGAAGGGCATGAAGGTCGGCGGCAAGCGCATCCTCACGATTCCCCCCGACATGGGCTACGGTTCACGCGGAGCCGGTGGCGTCATTCCCCCGAATGCCACCCTGCTCTTCGAAGTGGAACTGCTCGACGTCCGCTGAGCGGACGGGAGACGCGCGGTGACGTGCCGGCATTTCGGCCGCTGCGGCGGATGCAGCGTGCCGGATGTTCCGTATGCGATGCAGCTGCGCCGCAAGCGCGAACGGCTGCAGACCTGGTTTCCCGACCTGACGATCGGGCAGGTCGTCGCATCGCCCCGCGAGTGGGGGTTCCGTCACAAAGTGGCCTTTGCGTTTGCCCCGCAGACGGGCAGCGCCGACCTCGTGATGGGTCACTTTCAGGTCGGGTCGCAGCGCGTGATACGCATCGACGAGTGCCCCGTGCACAGTGTGCGGGGGAACCATCTGGCCTTCGCTCTCCGGGATGCGCTGATGCGGGGACGCGTGCCGCCTGGCATTCTGCGGCACGTGCTCATCAGAACGTCTGACGATGAGCGCGAGGCGGTGGTGATGTTGGTGGTCACGGCCAACCATCCGTCGCTGCGAGGACCAGTACGGGCGTTTCTCGAGGGCCCCGAGCGCCCCGACGGCTTCCTGCTCAACATTCATGATCGCCCCGGGCCCTACATGGTGGGCCCGACGACCCTGCGCTTGACGGGCCGCGGCCATGTGCGCGACGAGGTGCACGACGCGGTGTTTCAGATCGCCCCGACAGCCTTCTTCCAGACGAACGTCGGTGCGGCGCGAGTGCTGGTGTCGACGGTGCTGGCGTCTGTCGGCGCGGCCCGCGAGGTGCTCGATTTGTATGCCGGCAGCGGGCTCTTTTCGTTGCCGCTGGCGATGCGGGGCGCCCGCGTGGTGTCAGTCGAAGAAAACAAGCAGGCCGTGTCGGATGCGCACGAGAACCTGCGGCTGAACCGCCTGCCTGCCGAGGCCGTCCGCCTGATCGCGGCGCGTACTGAGGATGCCCTGGGGCGCCTGTCACGACGCGCGTGGGATGCGGTGATTCTCGACCCACCGCGGCAGGGATGCGCCCCGCGCGTGATCGAGGTCGTGTGTGCCCTGGCGCCGTCCCGCGTGGTGTACGTGTCGTGCCAACCCGAGCGCCTGGCCGATGAGCGTGCCCAGTTTGCCCGGGGCGGGTATGCCCTGACGCAGGTGACGGGCATCGACATGTTTCCGCACACCGACCACCTGGAAGCCGTGGCGGTGCTGACGCCGGCCTCGACTGTGAAGGAGCGTACCCGTGAGCCACGCCGACGTGACACCCGTCCCGATCCGTCCCGCCTCGACCGTCGTCGTGGTGCGCCCGGGTGCCGCCGCAGCACCTGACGTGCTGCTGGTGCGGCGCACCGACCGCCTGGCCTTCATGGCCGGCGCACATGTGTTCCCCGGGGGACGTATCGATGAGGCCGACCGGTCGGTGCGGCTGGACGCGGCTTTTCTTCGACAGCCGCCGCGCTTCTCTGACTTGTCCGTGCACGACGAACTGCCGTATCGGGTGGCTGCGGTGCGCGAGGCGCAGGAGGAAGCGGGGCTGACGCTGGATGTCGATGCGCTGCACCCGATTGCGCACTGGGTGACGCCGGCGATTGAAATCCACCGGTTCGACACGCGCTTTTTCCTGGCGGTGCTGCCTGAGGGGCAACAGGCGGTGGAAGACATGGGCGAGATCACGGCGCTCGTGTGGCTGACCGCGGGTGCTGCGTTGCAGCAGGCGCAGGCCGGCCACCTGCATGTACCGCCCCCGACGTGGACCACGCTGCGACAGATCGAGCGACGCGGGTCGCTGGCTGACGTGCTGGCGTGGGCGCGGACGAAGCCGATTGTGCGTGTCTCGCCCGACCTGCTGGAAGACTCGTCGGAGGGCATGCGGGTTCTGGCGCTGCCGGGTGACCCGGCGGTGCCGATGGTTGAGGGGTGGGATGTGCCGCCGGAGACACGCTTTGTGATGCGCGAGGGACAGGGCTGGCTGCCAATACGGCCGTAGGGAATACGGCCACCGCGAGCGGGGCTCGCGGCGGCGTGTCCAGATGTGGTCAGGCGGTCGGGGTCAGGCCGGGAAAGGCCTGCGCGACAAAATCGTCCTCGGGCAGTCCGCCGAGGATTTCCACCGTGTCATTGATGATGGTCTTGGGCACGCCGGTGACCCGGTAGCGCCGCGACAGTTCCATGAATTCCTGCGCTTCGACGGCCGTGGCCGTGATGTGCGGGTTGCTGAACGCCATCTTCATTGCGAGGACGACCGCCCTCGGACAGTGCGGTCATGTCGGGGTGCTGAAGACCTTGATGGCGGTGGGGGTGGTCACGCGCGCGAGCGTGTCCACGCTGGCCTGTGTGAGGTCTGCGTCGCCGGTTCCGGCCATGAGCACTGATTCCACGAGCGGCACGAATTCGTAGCCCATCGGCGCGCCGAGGAATCGCATGCGCGTGTCTTCTCCGTTGCGCAGAATCACGATGCAGGGGGCGTGTTCGACGCCGTAGCGGGTGCGATCGTCGGTGTCGAGGACGAAGTTTTTCTCGACGACGTGCACCTTGTCGTTGAGGGCTGCGATTTCGTCGAGCACCTGTTTGGCGATAGGGCCGCTTTCAGCGCCGCCGAAGGCCTGTGTGAAGAGCAGCAGATCGACCGATGCGGTGACGGGCTGCAGATGCTGCCGAAGGACGGCGGCATCATTGTCGGAGAGCAGAGGCATCTTTCGATTATAGGGGGCGCGGACGGGTTCAGAACTTGAAGAGGTCGTCGAAGGCCTTGCGGGCAGAGGAGGTCGCGGGGCGTTCGTCTGGGCGGCGGGTCGTTCCTGGCGGGGTCGCGGCCGCGGCGGCGGAGGTTTCGCGTTCCCAGCTGGTGCGGGCTTCAAAGAGGGCGCAGTCGTTGGCGGCGTCTTTGGGCGCGAGGCGCGCGGTGAGGGGGCGGACGCACTCGAAACGCGCGGCCGGGTCGAAGTGCGTGCACTGCACGCAGGCGTGCAGGGCCTGCTGGCATTTGGGGCAGGTGCTGCGCGAGAACACCTGCGGGTCGACGAGGGTGCCGCAGCGGGCGCAGCGGGCGACTTCGTGGTGGCCCATCATACGGGGATTGCGGGCGCCGTCGGCGGAGATGCGCCTGGCGCCGGCGGGGGCACCGGGTGGTCGGTCGGGCCTGGAGGGATGAGCGGGACGCGGGGTGTCAGAGGGTCGACGGTCGGTGGCCGAGCCCTGGTATCCGCGCTGTGAGTATTTGCGGTCGCTCATGGGATGAGGCGGGGAGACTGTAGCAGAGAACGGCCGAGAAGTGCTGGACGGCCGTCCGACTACCACTTGTTGGTGTTAGGTTGTTCGCCAAACTCAAAATATTGTTTGCCGCAGCCGCCCGGCCCTGATGACAGGGCTTTTCAAGTATGTCTAGGACGTCAACGCGGGGTGGTGGGTTCCTTGAATGGCACAGGCCTCTGTGATAAAACTCTGCTTGCGAATTTTTTCACAATTGGACCCAACCGCCCTGTCGACGATGCCGGTATCGTGCGCGGGGTGACGCGGGGTTGAGCAGGGGACATGCAGGTATTCCCGAAGAGCGCCAATCTTACGTCACGAAGCAGTCTGGTAGTGGTGTTGCTTGTGCTGGCCACCCTGGGCTGGATCGTGCTGACTCTCCAGCGGTCAGATTTTGTGACCACTGCCAACAAGAACGTCGAACAACCGCAGGTGCAGTTTAGCCATCAGCACCATGTGGGTGGCGTCGGCATCGATTGCCGCTACTGCCACTCGTCGGTCGAGTCGACGGCCTCGGCCGGCATCCCGCCGACCAAGACGTGCATTAACTGTCACTCCCAAATCTGGTCAACCAGCCCGTATCTCGAGCCGGTGCGCGCCAGCTTCCGTGAGAACAAGCCGCTGCAGTGGATTCGCGTCCACGACCTGCCGGATTTTGTGTACTTCAATCACGGCATTCATGTGAAGCAGGGCGTGGGATGCGAAACGTGCCACGGCCGCATCGATCGGATGCCGATTGTGTTCCAGAAGAACAGTCTTCAGATGGAGTGGTGCCTCGACTGCCATCGCGACCCGTCGCGGTATGTGCGGCCGCGGGACCAGATCACGACCATGGGCTACACGCCCGCCGTGCCGCAGTCGGAACTGGGGCCGCAGCTGGTGAAGCAGTACAACATCGCGGGCGTCGAGCACATGACTAGCTGCTCGGTGTGCCACCGCTAGTCGGCGTGAGGCCCTCGTGAAGGACGACATGAGCGCAGAAGTCTTCGATATCACGGCCGTTCGCGCCCGACTGGCCGAGGCGGGTGGACCCCGGTTCTGGCGCAGCCTCGAATCGGTGGCCGAGACCCCCGAGTTCCAGCAGTTTGTGCACCGCGAGTTTCCGGCGTCGGCCTCCGAGTTCGACGATCCGGTGGGGC
>VFZN01000034.1 GCA_016871195.1 Acidobacteriota bacterium
TTCCAGGAAAAGTACGCAACGGTCGGCGACGACCTGTTCATCGGCGGGCAGCCCACGGAACAGGCGCTGCGCGATCTGAAGGCTAAAGGCGTCACCACAGTCGTCAACCTCCGGATGCCCGAGGAGATGGCACGCGTCACGTTCGACGAAGCCGCACTGCTCAAGGAGCTGGGCATCACCTACGTGCATATCCCGCTCAACGGCCGAGACGAGACGGCATACGCTCCGCAGGCCCTCGACCGTTTCACCTCGGTGATGTCCTCGGCGACAGGAAAGGTGCTGCTGCACTGCACGGTGGCGTGGCGCGCCAGCCACATGTGGGGTGCCTATCTCATCCGTGAGCGCCAGATACCGGTGCCCGATGCCCTGACACAGGTGCGCAGCATCAACCTGCGCGACGACCGGCCCTTCGGGAATCAGCAGCCCATCGAGGGTCTGCTCGGACGCACTCTCCCCGAGCTGATGCGGCCGAAGCAGTAGCGGAGCGCACCATGGGCATCCCGACACGCCTCTTCCTCTCCACCGCTCTTGCGGTCACATTTTCCGCAGGGATGCATGGGTTCACCGAGGCGCAGGGCCCTGCGCCAGCCGCCGGGGCGGTCGACTGCACCGTTGCTGCCGTCCAGGCGCGCGCACCGAAGGGGACGACCATCACGGGTGCCACTGCTGTGCCGGCGGCGGGCCACGTGCCGGCGCACTGCCTGGTGGATGGGCATGCGACGTCAGAGGGGAATGAGGTCAACTTCCGCGTCGGTCTGCCCCAGCCGTGGAATGGGAAGTTCTACTTCGTCGGCGTGGGAGGGCTCGGCGGCAGCATCGGCTCACTGACGCGGGGCCTCGAGCGCGGCTATGCGTCGGCGTCGACCGACACCGGCCACACAAGCGACGACCCGACGTGGATGTCGAACCGCGCCAAGGAAATTGATTACGGCTATCGCGGCACACATGTGACGACGGTCGCAGGCAAGGCCCTGACGAGTGCGTTTTACGGAAAGCCGATCGCGCACGCGTACTTTGACGGCTGCTCGAACGGCGGACGACAGGCGCTGATGGAAGTGCAGCGCTATCCCGACGACTTCGACGGCATCATCGCCGGCGACCCGGCCACGGGCACGCCGATGCAGGTCGGGCGTGCGCTGGTGTATCAGAAGATGCTCGCCCGACCCGAGCACTTCCTCACGCCAGACGCGGTGGAACTGGTGTCGAAGGCCACGCTGGCCGCCTGCGACAAGACTGATGGCCTGGAGGACGGTCTCATCACCGACCCGCGGCGCTGCACATTCAACCCGCAGACGCTCGCGTGCGGCAACGGCGCCACGACCGGGTGCCTCAACAGCGGGCAACTCGATGTGGTGCGGCAGATCTACAGCGGGGCCCGCCTGCCGAATGGCGAGGTCTATGCCTGGGGCTTTCCACCCGGGCATGAAGGCAGCGCCTCAGGCTGGCGCGCGTGGATCTCCGGGCCGGAAGATCCGCAACCACAGCCTGACGGCACGCTCGCGTACACAGGCCGCCGCCTCCCAAGCGGCTACAACCTCGCCGAGTCGAACATGCGCGCCCTCGCGCTCGACACCGATGATCCGTTGTTCTCGTGGCGCACGCTCAAGTTTCCCGCCGATCTCGCGCGCATGAAGACGATGAGCGACATTCTGAGTCCGCTGGATGCCGACCTGCGCCCCTATCAGAAGCGCGGTGGCAAGCTGCTGCTCTATCACGGCTGGTCCGACCCGGCCATCAGCGCGCTCGGTACGCTCGGCTACTACGAACGCATGGCCGCGATCGTCGGTGGCCAGGCGAATGCTGATGCATTCACGCGCCTCTATCTCATTCCCGGCATGCACCACTGCAGCGGTGGTCCCGGTCCGAACGAGTTCGACATGCTGACGCCGCTCGAGCAGTGGGTGGAACGCGGTGTGGCACCGGGCCCGGTCACTGCCACGCATCGCACGAACGGACAGGCGGACCGCACGCGTCCGTTGTGTCCGCACCCGCAGGTGGCCCGATACGTCGGTACCGGCACCATCGATGATGCGGCCAACTTCCGATGCGAGGCCGGGCTGTAGAGACGGCGATGAAGCTGGGGTTGAGGCGTCCGTCGCTGCGCGGCATGCTGTCGGCGCGCACGTCACCGAAGCGATTCGTGCGTCATCGGCTGGGATTCAAGGCGCCACGTGGCTGGGGCTGGCTTACGAATCCACGGAAGGCGCTCTACAACCGGATCTATCGGCGCACGACGTTCAGCCTCTTCGATCTGTTCCGGCGGCGGTGAAGTCGAGGGCCTGCGGCGCGGCCAACAGTCGCGAGACGATATCGGCCCAGGCCAGCCCGGGGTGTCGTTCTGGATGCGCCTCAAAGCGCGCCTGCAGCGTGGCGAGCAGCACGCGGTGACGGGGCGGGGGGCTACTCCCATTCATGGCGCAGCGCGTTCACCAGCGCACCGGTGCCATAGATTGAGTGGCTCGTGCGAACGAAGGCGCGGGCCGCGCCCGCATTCGGCTGCGTGGCGAGCTGGGCGCGCACGGCACAGCTGAGGGCCTCGTCTCGCGAGTGGCCGGACAGATGGCACACGGTTGCCAGCTGCGTCAGCTGGTTGGCGGGAAGGTCATCAGTAAACGTCATGCCGCCACGATCCTACATCGGCGGTGGGTGTGTGTGCAGTGCGTGAAGCGTACGACGCAGCGAAACGCATGTGCAGTGAATGCCGGACGACTTTCGTGACGGACGCGTCACCGCACGGTGATACCGTACGCGACGGAACCACAGCTGCCATGTCCCTCCTGGAACTTGCTGCCAATGTGATGAACGGCCTCGCCATCGTCTTTGCCGGCCGCAACAGCTGGCACACATGGTGGACGTCGATTGTCGGGTGCGCGCTCTTTGCGATGCTGTTTTATCAGTCGAAGCTCTATGCCGATGTCGTGCTGCAGGGCTTCTTCATTGTCACGAGCGTGATTGGGTGGCGCGTGTGGACGCGTGGCACCGCGACGCCAGAGCGCCCGGTGACACGCACCCCGCCGCGCTTGCTGACGCTGTCCATCGGATACGGCGTCGTGCTGGCCGCGGTGTATGGCCTGGCGCTGCTGCGCCTCACGGATGCCGCCGCCCCGTTTGCGGACGCGACCGTGCTGGCCTTCAGCATTGCGGCGCAGCTGCTGCTGACGCAGCGCTACATCGAGACCTGGCCACTGTGGCTGCTGGTCAACACGATCGCCGTGCCGCTCTTCGCCAGCCGCGGCCTGCTGCTGACGGCGGTGCTGTATGCCGGCTACTGGGTGCACGCCCTGGTAGCCTGGCGCCACTGGGCCCGCCTGCGCTTACGTGCCGATCAGGCCTGACAGCGCGTCGAGATAGCGCACGAACGCGGCGCGACCTGCGTCGGTGAGGCGCACCTCGGTGCGAGGCTCTGATACCGACGTACTCTCGAAATCCTGCGGTCCATGCCGATATACTGGCCGCCATGGCGAACCGACACATCGTTTCCCTGAAGCCGCTGTTGAGGCAACCGGTGTCCGCTCGGGGACGCTGGAGGATTCTCGGGCTGTTCGCACTGTGTCTGGCACTTACCCCGGCGCTGACCGCGCAGGCCCCCGTGTTCACGGTGAGCCCCACGGCGTTGGAGATTGGGTCCAGCCACTTTACGGCTGTCCTATCCGATGTTATGCAATACGCCACTGTCACCGCCAGCTCGCCGACGGCGACGTGGACGGTCAGCGCTCCAGGTCCATGGTACTCGGTGGGTATGGTGAGCCGCTGGTCAGTACTTGCCGGTGTGGAGGACGACAGCGGGATGGTGGACGGGGCGGCCTCGGCAGCACGGTTCGACACGCTCACCGACCTTGTCAGGTTCGGAGAGTTTGTTTATGTCGCCGACTCGGTCAACCAGCGCGTGCGTCGGGTTCATTCCGAGACGGGAGCAGTCACCACGTTCGTGAGCGTTGACTACACTCCACGCGCCCTGGTCGCAGGCGGCGATGGGCATCTGTATGTCTGGGGCGGCCCCTCGGGCGTGCGCCGCTATTCCATCGGGACGGCCACGGAAGTTTCCTTTCCGTTTGTGCCCACGGCACTTTCGAGTCTGACGCCGGCTCAATTCAGTGTTGTTATCTCAGCAGATGGAACGGCCTTCTCTCCGGGAGTGGCTGGCACCGGCGTCCTGCTACGGGTATCGGGAGTGACCGGTGAGCAAACAACTTTCGCCGGTCGTCAGGGCAGCACTGGATTCCGGGATGGAATTGGTAGCGACGCCCGATTCAGCCAGCGGATATCAGGTCTTGCACTCGGTTCCGACGGGAGGCTGTATGTCAGCGATGGAAGCCGAATCAGAGCGATAGATGTGTCAACGGCCGAAGTGACAACAGTCGCGGGGAATGCCACGAGTAGCTCCTTGTTCGATGGCGTTGGCACGGAGGCATCAGTGCAAAGTGAACGACTGTTTGCTGTAGAGCCCGGATATCTTCACCTGCACGACAGCCATCTGCTCAGGCGTCTGAATCTCGCCACGCGCGAGTTGATCACCGTTCGCGTATACGAGACGGAAAATTTTCTGTCGTTGCGAGCTATCGACCAGCAGCTGAGGGCTTACGGCATCACCGACGGCCCTGCCTCAGGAAAGAACGCTGTCTTCCGTGCGACGGGCGGCATTGGGACGGGACGCGCGTTCGTCAAGGCGCGCCTGAATACTGGCGTCGAACGCACCGCGCAGGTCACCATTGCCGGTCAGACGGTGACCGTTCGGCAGCCAGGCATCACAGCGAATGTGAATCCGACGACGTGGACTGTGGCAAATGCGGGCGGAGCCCATGTGGTGACGGTGTCGACCGCCACGGCCGTGGCTTGGACCGCGTCTGTGGATGCCGACGCCGCGTCATGGCTCACCGTGACCGGAGGCAGCGGGTCAGGCAATGGAAGCTTCACGCTGGTGGCGGTCCCGTTTGCCACCGTGACCGGCGCCTCTCGAGTGGGAGTGGTCACCGTTGCCGGCAAGACCATCACCGTGACGCAGTTGGGGGCAACCGCTTCCTACGGCGTGGCACCCGCCGCCTGGACGGTCAGCCATCATGGCGGTGGGCAGGTCGTGGCGGTATCGGCGTCTCTGAGCGATGCCCCGTGGACAGTGACGGGCCTGCCCTCGTGGATGTCGGCCACGCGAAGCTCGGGGATAGGCTCGGGGAGCGTGACACTGACGGCGGCGGCGAATGCGGGGGCGACTCCACGGTCGGCCACGGTTACGGTTGCGGGCCTGCCGGTCTCAGTGACGCAGGCCGAAAACAAGGCTGAGCCGCCCGGGCCGCCGTCCACGTTCGTGGCCACGGCGTCGGGTGAGAACCTGCAGTTCGGGTGGGCGGCACCGACCACCGGCGGTCTTCCGACGGGCTACTACCTCGAAGCGGGCGTGTCCTCAGGATTCTCTGCACTGGTGGCGGCGCTCCAGATCAATTCCACGGCGACGTCCTATCGGTTTGAGGGGGCGCCCGCTGGCCGCTACTTCGTGAAACTGCGCGCGTTCAATGATCACGGGCTTGGCCGCGCATCCAACGAAGTGGAACTGCGCGTGGGCGTGACGGGTTCGGCCCCAGAAGCGCCGCCCTCGCTGACGCACACCGTGACGGGTGACTCGCTGCAGCTGGTGTGGGCGGCACCGACCACCGGCGATCCGGTCACGGGTTATGTCCTCGAAGCGGGCTCGGCGCCCGGGTTGACGGACCGTGCCTCAGTGACGCTTGGGCCAGAGCCGCAGTTTGGCGTCAACGGTGTCCCGCCGGGGCAGTACTACGTCCGAGTGAAGGCATTCAATTCGTTTGGCATCAGCGGACCGTCGCCTGAGACTGCTGTGCTGGTCAACACGACGGCAACCGCTCCCGGTGCCCCCTCAGGCTTGAGATCCACTGTGTCAGGTGGCACGGTGACGCTGGTGTGGGATGCGCCGACGACGGGTGGCGTGCCCACAGAGTATGTGCTCGAAGCGGGATCCACGCCGACCGGGCTGGACATTGTGCCTGGGGTCGGCACCGGGTCGCAGATGACCACGTATCAGGCGGTGGGTGTTCCGCCTGGCACCTACTATGTCCGCGTGCGAGCCAAGAACCTTCAGGGCATCAGTCCCGCGTCCAACACGGACACGGTGCTGGTGGGCATGTCAGATATGGCTGCGTCTCCGATTCATTTCGATGCGATGACGCCCGTGCAGACACTGCCTGCGCCTACGGACCTGCGTGGATTGACCCAGGATCAGGCCGTCTCGCTGCAGTGGCGGCCACCCGATGGGCGCACCGGCATCATTGGTTACGAAATTGAGGTCGTCGACCAGCGCCGTCCAGGGGAATCATTCATCGTGGCTACAGGCCCTGAGCCGTCGGCATCGTGGAGGAACGTCGCACCCGGGGGGTATGTCGTGCGCGTCAGGGCGGTGGGCGCGGAAGGTCCCGGTTCCGCTTCACACCCACTGGTGATTCTGGTGGGCCGTCCAGAGTGAGCCGGCGGGGGCGCGGACGCGCGCTACGCAGGGGGCTGGTGTATGGAAGCGCCGCCCCTTAACCCGCCCACCCCCACGCCCTGGTGGCCTGGCGCCACTGGGCACGGCTACGTGCCCAGCAGGCCCGACAGTGAATCGAGATACCGCACGAACGCGGCGCGACCTGCGTCGGTGAGGCGCACCTCGGTGCGAGGCGTGGGAGTGCGTGCGCGGCGAGACAGTGGGGTAGACTGGCCCTTGATCGACGTCGGGTCAGTGTGCCGCGGCCGGCGGCCTGCGATGGGCGCAGAACGCGGGCCCCAACGTCATCACAGGAGATCACGATGCCGGGTCGTAAGCTCCCCGTCAAGTAGACAGCCGATAGGGAGACCGTCCCGGTGTTCAAGGTCTCGGAAAAACGTGAGCGAGGGGACCTCGCCGAGGCTGTCGTAGGGCTGACGTCCTCCATGCGCGAGTTGCGAGTCGGTTCTACGGGACGCCATTCAGCCGTCCAGGGATAGGCACCGGGTGCGCCTCGCGCGACCAGCGCATGGCGGCGGCCGCGTTGCCTACCCCTCCCCCAGCACCCCGCGCAGCACGAAGGCCACGTTCGCCGGGCGCTCGCCCAGTCGGCGCATGAAGTAGGGAAACCATTGCTGGCCGAACGGCACATAGACGCGCATGCCGTAGCCCTCAGACACGAGCGACGTCTGCAGGTCGCGGCGAATGCCGTAAAGCATCTGGAATTCGTAGCGCGTGCGGTCGATGCCGCGCTCGGTGGCATACGCGCGCACGCAGTTGATCATCTGCACGTCGTGCGTCGCAAACGCGGGAAAGTGGCCTGTATCGAGCAGCTGCCGCATCAGCGACAGATACGCCGCATCCACCTCGGTCTTGCCCCGGTGCGCCACCCCCGCCGGCTCCTTGTAGGCACCCTTGACCAGCCGCACCCGCGCGCCGAGTGCACACAGGCGCGTCACATCGGCCGGAGACCGGAACAGACAGCTCTGGATGACCGTGCCCACCTGCCGATAGCCCGCGCCCCACAGCCGCTCGATCGTGTCGAGCGTGCGATCGACATACGGCGAGTGTTCCATGTCGACGCGCACAAAGAAGCCCTGCGGTTCGGCGGCATCGAGCAGTCGTCGCATGTGGTCAAACGCCAGGTCTTTACTGATATCCAGACCCAGCTGCGTCAGCTTGACCGAGAGGTTGCGCTCGACCCCCGAGGCCACAATCGTCTGCACCAGCTGCAGGTAGGTCTCGGTGAAGGCCCGCGCCTCCTGCGGTGTGGATACGCTCTCTCCCAGATAGTCGAGCGTCAGCCGTAGGCCCCGCGACGGCAGGTCGGCCACCGCCGTCAGCGCTTCGTCAATGGTTTCCCCCGCGATGAACCGCCGCGCAAAGCCTTGGCGCCGCATGCCGTACCGCGAGGCCAGACGGCGCAGCAGGCCGCTCTGGGCCAGAGCATGAAACAACGCTTTCGAGGTGGCGTCAATCATGAGAACCGTCGTGCGTCGTTCTAGCGGGTTGCGGGGGTCTCTGGTAGCAGGTGTTCAATGCCTCGCGCGTAATAGCGCAGTACGTTGCGCGCACGCACGCGATAGCGGCCCTCGTCGACCGCAATCACGCCGCGCGCTTCGAGCAGTTCGGTCGCCTCGGCCAGCACCTGGTCGGCATCTGTCACCGTGACATAGGCCCCCGCCCCCCGCAGGCGATCGAGCAGCCGCGCAATGGCGTCGCGCAGCTCGGCCACCGGCACCGACGGCGTCATCGCCGCCGACAGCAGCGTCGTCGGCAGCACATGGTAAAGCCGGCCAATCTGCTGCTGCACATGCTCGGCCAGTTCGATGATTGATTTCTTGTGGTCAGGGTTGACGCCTGCCACCGGCACCGGCTCGCCAAAGTGCACAAAGGCCCGCGACTGATAGCCCACCGCGTAGCGCACCATCTCGCGCAGTTCGCTGCTGAACGCGCGCTGCGAGCGCTTGACCTTCTGCTTCGCCAGGACGTGATCTTCCAGCACCAGATCGTAGGACACCGCCATCGGGACGATGGTTGCGCCGGGAATGCGTGCACTGAGACAGGCACTGTAGAGGCCCGTCTTCGGCGGTTTGAGCTCGCCGCTGTAGCTGCGGCCGCCTTCGGGATAGAAAAAGATATCGTGCCGTTGCAGCACCTCGGCTACATAGGCCTTGAGCGTCATCAGGTATGCTGGGTCTTTCGTGTTTCGCCTGATCGGAATCGCGCCCGTCACATGCCGGTGCAGGAGGCCCAGCGGGCCGCCGAAGAGGTTGATGCCTGCGGCCATCAGCGGCGGGGGAATGCCCGCGTCGATCATGACGAGCGGCTCCACGAGGTAGTCGAC
>VFZN01000035.1 GCA_016871195.1 Acidobacteriota bacterium
GAGTCTCGGCTACCTCACGCCAGCCGAGTTCAAGTCGCAGCCGCAGATCAAGAGCGGTTGTTTAACAGACGGTTCTGCGGGCGCCGTTCTCCAGTAATCACTGGTCCGAAGAAGCCCGGCAGGTCAGTTGCCCATAGAAAGTTCTCAGGGAAACTACCATAGGCACACAGCATGCGAAAGAGAGACGATAGGCGGGATGAACGGGGCTGGGGAGGCAACGGAATCAGCGTTATCGGACCTGTCCGCCTAGATTCGTCAAAGATTCGGCCCCCGGCCACGCCGTGGCACTGCCGCCGTTCATTCCGCCGGTGACCGACGCCGATCGCGCCGCCGCGTTCCCCGACGTGCACGACACCATGGCGCACGACGACAACGCCATCAACTACTTCGTGCTCTTCGATCAGCTCGAGTGGCAGAGCGGTGCCGAGGACGCCGTGAGCTGGGATACGAAGGGCTGGATCGGCCGCGATCGCGATCGCCTGTGGTTCCGCACCGAAGGTGAACGGGAGGGGAGCCGCCTCGCGCACGCCGAAGCGCAGCTCTTCTACGGCCGCGCCATCGCGCGCTGGTGGGACGCGCTGGCCGGCGTGCGGCAGGACGCCCGGCCCGGCGCGGCACAGACCTGGGTGGGCGTCGGATTCCAGGGGCTCGCCCCGTACTGGTTCGAAGTCGAGGCCACGGCCTACGTGAGCACGGCGGGCCGCACGCACGTGCGCCTCAAGACCGAATACGAATTGCTCGTGACGAACCGTCTCATCCTGCAGCCGCTCCTCGAGGCGAACCTGTACGGCCGCGCCGATCCGTCGCGCGCCCTTGGCGCCGGACTCTCGGCCGTTGAAGGCGGACTGCGGCTCCGCTACGAGTTCCGCCGCGAGTTCGCGCCCTACATCGGCGTCACCTGGCAGCGGCGCCTGTTCGGCGCGGCGGACCAGGCACGCGCGAACGGCCAGCAGCCGGGCAGCGCCCGGCTCGCGCTCGGGCTCCGCCTGTGGCTGTGAACACACGCCGCCTCATCGTCGTGGCCCTGCTCGTCGTGTGTGGTGGCGCCGTGACATCTGCGCGCCAGAGCGCCGTCCGTATCGAGGTGCGCGCCGAGGACCGGCCCGTCGAGGGCGCGCGCGTCACGGCGGGCGAAGCCACGGCGACGACGGACGCCGACGGCCGAGCGGAGCTCGTGCTGCCCGCCGGCGCGACCGCGATCACGGTCACGAAGGACGGCTTCGTGGACGTGTCGACGACGCTCGCCGTCGTCGCCGGCCAGGACGCGTCGCTCGTCGTGACACTGGGGGAAGCGCCTACCGTGGAAGACGAGGTGATCGTCGTGGCCACGACGCGCACCGGGCGCCGGCTCGAGGATCAGCTGACGCGTGTCGAGGTGCTCGGCCGCGAGGAGATCGAAGAGAAGATGCTCATGACGCCGGGCGACATCGTCATGATGCTGAACGAGATGGGCGGGCTGCGCGTGCAGGCCACGTCGCCCTCGATCGGGGCGGCCAGCGTGCGGGTGCAGGGCATGCAGGGCCGCTACACCCGCTTCCTGAGCGACGGCCTGCCGCTCTTCGGCCAGCAGGTCGGCGGCCTGGGACTGCTGCAGATCCCACCGATGGATCTCGGACAGGTGGAGGTCATCAAGGGCACCGCGTCGGCGCTCTACGGCGCCGGTGCCATGGGCGGAGTCGTCAACCTGCTCTCGCGGCGTCCCGAGGCCGAACCGGTGCGCGAAGCCCTGGTGAACGGCTCCACGCTCGGCGCGACCGATGCGGTGCTGTTCCTTTCCGGTCCGCTCGGCGGCGGCTGGAGCGCGTCCCTGCTGGGCGGCGGCCACAGCCAGACACGGCAGGACGTGGACGGTGACGGCTGGGCCGACGTGGCCGGCTACATGCGTGGCGTGGTCCGCCCACGCCTCTTCTGGGACGGCGGCGATGGCCGATCCGTGTTCGTCACCGCTGGTCTCACCCACGAGGACCGCGAGGGCGGCACCATGGACGGCGCGACGCTGCCCGCTACGCGCGAGTCGTATGCCGAAGCGCTCGACACGCGGCGCTACGACGTGGGGGCCACGGCGCAGACGCTGTGGAAGGCGCAGTACGTGGTGACGGCCCGGGGCGCGTTGGCCTGGCAGCGTCACACGCACGAATTCGGTGCAACGCGCGAACGCGACGCCCATGACACGGCGTTCGCGGAGCTGGCGGTGCGTGGCGCCTCCGGACGGCACACGTGGGTCGCCGGGGCGGCCTACGAGCGCGATCGCTACACGCCGCGCGAGGTGCCGCGCTTCGCCTACCGCTACCAGGTACCCGGTGTGTTCCTGCAGGACGACATCGACCTGGCGCCGTGGCTGTCGGTCTCGGCCAGTGGCCGCGTTGACCAGCACAGCGAGTACGGCACGTTCGTCAGCCCGCGCCTCGCGGCCCTCGTGCGCGCCGACGGCTGGACCAGCCGCCTGGCGGTGGGGCAAGGCTTCTTTGCCGCCACGCCGCTGACCGAAGAGACAGAAGCCGCCGGCCTCACGCGTCTCACCGTGACGCGGCCGCTCGGGGCAGAACGCGGCCGCAGTGCCTCGCTCGACCTGACACGAGCGCTCGGTTCCGGCACATTCACCGTGACGGGCTTCGCGTCGCGCATCTCTGATCCGATCGCCGTCGAACGAGAGCCGCAGTACGTGCTGTTCAACCGCGACGAGGCGTCGACCAATGTCGGTGTGGAACTGCTGGCCACCCTACGCGGTGGTCCGTTCGCCGCCACCTCGACCTACACCTACGTCAGGTCGCGCGAAACTGCCGACGGCGGCAGCCGCGACACCGAACTGACACCGCGGCACAGCGCCGGCCTCGTCGGTCTGTGGGAACCAGAAGGTGTTGGGCGGGTGGGTGTCGAACTCTTCTACACGGGCCGCCAGCGCCTCGAGGTCAATCCGTTTCGCGAGCGATCGGCGTCGTACGTGGTCGTGGGACTGCTCGCCGAACGGCGCTTCGGCAAGGTGCGGGTGTTCGCCAACCTCGAGAACCTGACCGACGTGCGACAGACCCGCTTCAATACGCTCGTGCGTCCGCGGCCGGGCGCCGACGGCCGCTGGACCGTCGATGCCTGGGCGCCGCTCGATGGGCGTGTGCTGAACGCCGGCCTGCACGTCGCCTTCTGACGCCGGTCATACGCTCGACGTCCAGGGACGCGTGCGCACGACCTTTGCGGTGCTCGCGGCCTCGTAGCGCCGGCGGCTGTTCCGGCGTACGATGAGCCGGCATGACCCCGTCGCCACGGGCTGATGCCCGCAGCGGTCAACGGATCGCGCTTGCCGGCATCATCGCCAGCGGATGCCTGGCCGCACTCAACCTCACCGTGGGCGTGATGTCGCGGTCGACGTCGGTCTTTGCGACGGGTGTCGAGTTCGCCGGCGATGTGCTGGCCTCGACGGTCGTGTTCCTGGGCATGGTGGCGGCGGCCAGACCCGCCGACGACGATCATCCCTACGGTCATGGCCGCGGACGATAGGCGGGATGAACGGGGCTGGGGAGGCAACGGAATCAGCGTTATCGGACCTGTCCGCCTAGATTCGTCAAAGATTCGGCCCCCGGCCACGATTCGGCCCCCGGCCACAGCACCTTGCCGACGAGCGGTCCTACGACAGGCGTACCGTCCATCGACGACCACAGGCTCGCCGTTTCCTCGTCGAACATCAGCTTGTTCGATCGATACAGGAGACCACTGGTTCCGAAGGTGAACTTACGGCCCGCGATGGTGCTCTCGTACGGGATGACCGTTCCGCAGAGCGTGCAGTAGACAATCGTCAGAGGCACGCCGCCGAGCGTGTCGAGCGCCATCTCGTGCCAGGCGAGGATCCGTCGCGGATAGGCGCGAGCCTCGCCGTTGATGGTGACGCCAAAGACGATGTGCCAATCGCGCAGCCATGTGGCCGCGCCGGCGGTGTCGACGCGCGGGGCACGCAGCGGCGGGATGCCATTCACGGGCACGCCTCCCCAGTCGATCTCATCCAGACGGATGGTGGTGGGCACCTGCGGACGGAAGAACGCCCGGAACCGGGGATCGATGCGTGCGTAGAGTTCGGCCTTGAACTCGGCGTACCGGGAATGCGGACGGACCGGCCGTGACCACAGCCAGCGTCGCCAGGCCCTGAGATCATCGCCGAAGCGCTGGCCGGTCTGCCGCTGCAGGAACGCGGTCAGGCGCCTGCGGATGTCGCTGCCGACGGTGGCTCCTGCCGGTGCCGTGTCGAAACCCGGCGGGCGCTGCTCGGGGCCGATCGCTGATTCAGGGTCGATGGACTCGACACGTTCGTCCGGCATCGAGGGGCGCGCGGGCACATGAAATCGGGCGACGTCAATGATCAGTCCCGCATAATCGTCGCGCCACTGTCGGGCGATGGTGGCCAGCGCCTCATTCGACGTCTGCCGGTCACGCGAGTCGGTCGCCAGGAATGTTCCCCACGAGGGCTCGGCGTCGTTCGGTGCGGAGGGCTGGGCGGCGCCGACACTGCCGACGATGAGCAGGCAGGCCAGTGCGAAGGTTACAGCATGCAGGAGACGCACGGGCACGCTCTCGGTGCGGCGTGGAGGCATGAGCGCGCCTTGGTTGTCGTAGCTCCGGGCGCGCTCTGACGATGCACGTGACATGCGTGTCCGGCAGTTTAGTCAAATCCATGCGAGGTGCGTACGGGCAGGGCGTGACCTTTCGCCCGCCACGACCGGCCTACCGACAGGGTTCGTGCAGGCGTGATACCTCGGCCAGCAGTCCTGTCACGAGCGGACTCGCCGCCGATCGGTTGTCCAGACACAGGACCATGGACGTCTGCTCGTGCAGCGCCTCGTCAAACTGGCGCCGCCATGTGAGGGCATTCAGGGCAGGCACGACCAGCAGGTCCGGTCGGAGGCGTCGACACCAGTGGCGCAGCGCCTGACGGCCGGAGCCTATGGCGCTCAGTTCCATCGGAACCAGGTCCATCACGCCCGTGGCACGCAGTGCTGCCGACGCGGCCTCAAGGCTTGCCGGGCTGTGTTCCTGACTGGCCTCCGCGATCAGGGCATCATCGACGGTCGACAGGCGGCACGCCACCTGAAGGGGCCGCTGTTCGTGGCTGGCCAGCGCGTGAGCGACACGAAGTGCCGTCGCCGGCCCGGCAGACCAGTCTGCCACCACCGCGACATCTGGAGGATATCTGGGAACGGGAATGGCCGTATTCCATGACAGCAGCGGCAGCGGCACGTGGGCCAGCAGGTAGCCCCGCACCGACGCGAACCCTCCCAGGCGATGAGGGCGGGAAACCGGGCTATGTGTGATGACCAGGTCGCAGGGGCCTCGCTGGGCGGCCAGTGCCAGGCCGCGCGCCACGTGTGAGCTTTCGACCACGAGCCGTCGGGATTCCGGCGAGAGCCCCCACTCGGCGACGAGCTGCTGCAGGTGTGCCCTCGCACCGTCGACCGCCCGTCGGTCGTGCACGACCTGCACGGCGGTGCACTCCGGGATGAACCAGTGACGGAGGATATCGATGGGCGTCGGTCCTCCTGAGTGGGGGACCGAGCCGTCCGAGGCGATGAGGACACGCAGGACGGGGCGCCGCACGGGCGGATGCGTCCGCAGCTAGTTGGTCCGGAGGGGAGACGCGTGGCTGAAGCCGCGTCGCAGCAGGTCGGCCAATCGGTGTGGAGCGCCGGCGCGATGCACCAGAACCGGCACGGGGCTGCGCTCGATGATCTTTTCGGTCACGCTGCCGAGCAGGATCGACACCGATCGGCTGCGACCGCGGGTGCTGACGATCAGTGCGTCGGCGTTGAGCGCGCTGACTTCCGACAGGATGGTGTCGGCGATGTCGCTGCCCTGAATGGCCGCCGCCGGTGACCAGTGGTGCTGCCGACCGATGCCGTGGCCGGACGAGAGAGGGACGACCCGGGCCACGATGCTGCCTGGTTCCGTGCCGGCCTCGCTGATCAACTGTCGCACACGGTCGAGCTGAACGGACGGCGGGTCATCGGTCGACACAAGGCCCGTCGATTCCGGCGTCATGACATGCAGCGCGGTGAGCGCCAGGGGAGCCTCCGGTGACGACAGTGACGCGGCCCAGCGGAGCGCCTCGGTGGCAGCGCCTGAAAAGTCGAGGGCCATCAGCGGCCGCTCGAGTGCGGCCGGAGCTCCGGGCGGCACCACGGCCAGCGCGCACGGGGCCAGCATGGCCAGACGGGATGCCAGCACACGGCGCCGCCCGCCAACCACCAGCAGGTCGGCCTGGTGCTCGGCGCCGTACGCCAGCAGCCGATCGGTCAGGGGCCCCTGCAGGACGTCGATGGTCAGCGCGGCTGGGATGTGTGCGAAGCAGGGCTCTGCCAGGGCGCGCAGGCCCTCGCGCAGCTGCGAGGAGTCTTCCGGAACGGGCGTGACGTGGACCACACGGATCTCACCGGCTCCGCAGACCTGCGCCAGTCGCGCGGCGTATTGAAGCACGGTCCTTCCGTGCTCGGCGGCACCGACTGCGACAACCATCGAGGACATCCGGGTCATCGGGCACCTCCTGTCGGTTCGACCTGCAGAGTCTGGGGCGCAGGTGAGGACGCAGGTTCGTCAGGCGATGGCCCGAAGGTGCGCCGGAAGGCCAGGTAGATGAACAGCGCCGAGAGCACGCCAGTCAGGAAGTCGGTCAGCGGCACCATAACGGCGGTGTAGACCATGAGCCAGCCGTGCATCCGGTTCCCGTGCCACACCGCTCTGATCTCGGCTGGCTTCACCATGTTGGTCGACACCCAGAGCAGGATGCCGCCAATGCAGGCCATCGGGACCATGTTGAGGTAGTCGGCCAGGTAGTACGCCAGCAGCAGCTTCAGGACGCCCTTGAAGTACCCCGCGAGTGGTGTAACGGCGCCGGCCTTGATGCTGGTGGCAGTCCGCGCGAGCGCTCCGGTGCAGGGAAATCCATTCAGCAGCGGTGTCACTATCTGGACGAGCCCCTGTCCCCAGAATTCCTTGTCGGGATTGAACGGCGTGCGCGTGTTGCCCGCGAGGCGATCTGCCATAGACGAGCACAGCAGGCTCTCGACGGCCGAGACGAAGACGATGGCGAAGACGTAGTAGGCGAGGTCGAAGGCCACCGTCGGCGTGAGGGTCGGCAGCGAGGGCGGCGTGAACACGAAGAAGTTCGTGGGAATGGCCCCGTACCGGTCTTCGACCAGCGTGAGTCCGGCACCCTGCAGCACCGTGGCGACGGCGCCTGTGGCCAGCCCAAGGGCGATCAGCGGTGCAGGGATGAAGATGGACACACGCAGCAGATACCGGGTAACCGCGAACGTGGCCAGGCCAATCAGTACGGCATACGGATTGATCTGCGAGGCCTGCGATGCGATGCCCGTGATCATGCCGAGCAGTCCACGTCCTTCCAGGCGCAGGCCCAGCAGCGAATCGAGGTTGGTCAGCGCGATGGTGACGCCGATGCCGACGGTGAATCCCACCACGATCGAGTTCGGAACCAGCCGTACGATGCGTCCGGATCCCGCCAGCGCCATCACCATCAGGATGAGGCCGGCAAGACCCGAGGCCAGCACGAGGAACGTGTGGTCATAACGGCTCATCAGAGAGCCAATCACCGGAATGAAGGCCGCGGTGGGACCGTAGACCTGGTATTTGGATCCTCCGAACGTGCGTCCGACCAGGCAGGCGACCGCGCCAGCGATGATGCCCTGCTCCGGACGCAGTCCCGCCGCCATGGCGAAGCCCATGGCCATGGGAATCGCGGTCATGGCCACGATCAGACCCGCACTGAAATCGCGATAGACGATGGTCTGCCAGCTGTCACGCGTCAGGTCCTCGAATCGTTCGTCGAAGACGGTGTTAAACCGGATGAGCTGTGTAAGCGACATTCATGTAGGCTACCGGCGCAAGCCGCCCCTGTCAACCACCGTGAAGGTCTCCCCGTTCGTGTGGTCCGTGGCGCTGGGGGACACCCGGCGTGGTCTCCGGCGCGAGGCTATCGCTACGACGGCCTATATGTCGTCGAGGACAGCTTTCGTGAGCAGGGGAAGTCGGGCTTCCTCGTGTGCCGATTTCGGCTCCGCAAGCTCGCGGAGGAGGTCGCCGTTTCGACGACGGGACTCGGCGCCGCGGGAGCGCCCCCTCCCGCGGGCACGGCGACGCCCAGTACCCGGGGGACCCGTCAGCAGCGCGTCGTGCGGAGCACGCCGGTCGTGGATTGGGTCAAAGCGCGCCACGACTTCACCTGCCAAGTGTGCGGCGTGCGGCTGGCCGGCCCCAATGGCCCCTATGCGGAAGGCGCCCACATCCGCGGGCTGGGCCGTCCGCACAGTGGCCCCGATGCGGTGGAGAACGTGCTGTGTCTCTGCCCCAACCACCACGTGCTGTTCGACCTGGGGGCGTTCACGCTGACGGACGAGCTGGCCTTGGAGGGAGCGCCGGGGCAACTTCGCACCCATCCCGACCACCGCGTCAGTCTCGAGCATGTGCGGTATCACCGCTCCCATTGCGCCCGGACCGGCCGGCAGTAGATAGCTGCGACCACTTGCGACCAGTGGTGGTCTGATGACGCGTCCTGACGGCTACCGTCGGATGCAGCCGTTTGTATGCACTACGCGCACACATGTCGCGTGGTCAGGGG
>VFZN01000036.1 GCA_016871195.1 Acidobacteriota bacterium
GGGCACCGCCGCGGACCGAGAGGCGGCTGCCGAACTCGTCGGTCGGGGCCACGCCGGGCAGCGTCTGCAGGGTGCGATAGATGTTATCGAGGGCTCCCGGCGTGCGGAGCACCTGCACCGGCTGCACGGTCTCCGCCGCAGGGGCGGCGGTCGGCGCCGAGGCCACCACCGCCACACTGGTCGAGAACCCGGCATCGCGCGCCAGGGCCAGCTCGAGGCGTTGCACATCACCACGCGAGACATCGACGCTGGTCGTCAGGGGAAAGTAACCCGGAGCCGTCGCGGTCACATCGGCAGTCCCCGCGGGCAGCCGCAGCCGGAACCGGCCCGTCGCATCGGTTGTCTGCGTCGCGCCCCCGACGATGACCTCGGCCCCGGCCAGCGGGGCCTGTGACTCGGCGTCGATGACCATGCCGCTCACGAATCGCTCGGTGGGCATCGCCGCCTGCGCCGGGGGAGGAACCGTCTGGGCGTAGACGGGGACGGCGAGGACCACGAGCGCAAGCACGAAGGCGTCAACGGGGCGGAACAGCGGCGTCATCTGGGGAAACACCGGATAAGACCCTCGGCCCTTCCAGAAAGTTCCCCCGGACACCGGCGGTACCGTCCACGCGGCAAGCCGCAGCGGCGACCATTCCGATGGTCGTCCGTCGACAGCGGCACGGATCCTGACATCGGCGGCAGGGGGACGTCGGGGACAGGGACATCCCCGGGGGCAGTACCCCAGACGCGGGGTCAATGCCCGATGCAGCAGTCGAGGTAGGCAATCTCGGGGCATCGATGAGTATTCGCGACCGTGACTTGATGACCAGTCGACATCGGCCGATGAACAGGCACAGCACGACCCCCACTGGACGATTGCGCTGGAGTCCCCATCGGTGCACACATTCCGGTCATTCATCGCTCTCAGCCAACCGTCTGTCAACAAGTGTCCGGATAACCTACCGCACCGGTTTATCGTGGCCAGTCATGATCCGGGTCGTCGTCGTCGGGGCCTATGACACGGTGCGTCCCCTGCTCGACAGGCTGGCCGGCACCGGGCACGCGTTCTCCCTGGTGCCCGCCCTCGATGCGTTGCCCTCCCAGCCGACACCTGGCCCATCGATGCTGCTGCCGCTGATCCCGTTGATGCCAGGGTTCGCGCAGGGGCACGCGCAGCCGCAGCCCCTGGCCGTCTGGATCGGGTGGAACCGCACCGACGATCCGGCACTCGCACAGCTCGCCTACCGGGAGGGCGCTCTGTCGGTGCTGCCCGCCGACTGCACGGTCGACACGCTCGATGTCGCCATCAGGACCGCCCAGTCACTGCTCCGTGGCCATGCCAGACCGGCGCGGCGGCAGGCACGTGGCGAAGGCCGCTTTTCACGCGGCACCTACGTCCACCTCGATGAAGCCGATGTCCTGGTCGTAGAAACCGGCGTCGTCGCGATGACCGTGATGCAGGAGGACGGCAGCGAAGTCCTGATGGCCCTGCACGGCCCCGGCGCCGTGGTCATCGGGCATCCGGCCGATTCCTGCAGCCTCCACGTGCAGGCAATCACCGACGTCAGGGCCATCATTCAGGACTGGATGCACATCTCCACGACGCCTCACTTCACCGACCGCCTGCGCACCCAGCTCCGCCAGATGGAGGCGCGTGCAGCCGTGCAGGCCCGCCCGCACCTCGATGACCGCCTGTTCGGCATGCTCTCGCTGCTCGCGGACACCTTCGGCGTGGCTCACCCGGACGGCATCTGCCTCGACCTGCGGTTGACACACACACAGCTCGCCTCCGCGATCGGGGCGACGCGCTCGACGGTCACCCGGCTGCTCGGTCGTCTGCGCGACGCCGGCCTGATTACCACTTGTGGCGCGGGCACCGCCGAACGCATCGTCCTCCGCGCGCCGCCGCCGCACCCGCACCGATGACTGGTGCGATCCGACACCACGCGGATGCCCTCGAACACACCACGGGAGGTCGCGCGGGACCGCAAGATGACGGGATGGCACTGACCACGCGACGGCAGACACTCGGCCACCTGCTGGTGTGCGTGGGCTGCTGCTGCGGCCAGGTTGCCAAGGGCAAGCCCGAGGTGCCCGCGGACTGGCTCAAGGCAGAGTGGAAGCGCCGCACCTTGCTCAAGCACATCCAGCTGTCCATCAGCGGGTGCCTGGGGCCATGCGACCTCGTCAACGTAGTGGCCATTGCAGGCCCGGCAGGGACTACATACGTCGGCGGACTCACCACCCGCCGACACTTTGAACTCCTCCTGGACTGGGCCACCCAGTCAACCGCAGGAGGACGCCTGCTGCCGCTGCCTCCCGAGCTCGCCCCCGGTGTCATTGACCGGTTCCGTGCCCCCGTCACTGACGAGCCCGCCGTGGCCGTCTGATCCCTGCCATGCATATCGCCGAAGGTTTTCTCCCCGTGTCCCATGCCGTCGGCTGGACGGTCGCAGCCGTGCCATTCGTCGGCTACGGCCTTCGGCGCATCTCCCGCCTCGTCTCGGCCCAGCCAGGCGCGGCCCTGCGCATCGGGGCAGGCGGTGCCTTCTCGCTGCTGCTGACCTCCCTCAAGCTGCCCTCGGTCGGCGGCAGTTCATCCCACCCGACCGGCTGTGCCCTCGGCGCATATCTCTGCGGCCCGGCCGTCATGGCCGGCCTGGGGCCGATGGTCCTGATGTTTCAGGCGCTGTTTCTGGCACACGGCGGGCTGACCACGCTCGGTGCCAACGCCATGGCCATGAGCGTGGTCGGTCCGTGGTGCAGCTGGGGCACCTGGCAGGGTCTGCGCCGGCTGGGCGTGCCGAGCGCTGCAGCCGCCGGGCTCGGTGCCGTCATCGGCGTGCTGGCCACCTACGCCACAACGGCCGGCCAACTGGCACTGGCGTTTCCCGATCCGCAGGCTGGTATCGGCGGCGCGTTCGTGAAGTTCGGCACGGTGTTCGCCTGGACCCAGCTGCCCCTGAGCCTGGTCGAGGGCGTGACGACGGTCATCGCACTGAAGACCCTGGAGGCGCAGGACGCCCCCGAGGCCGAGGCACATGGCTAGTCGGTGGATGGCCCTGCTGGGCATCATCCTCATCGGCAGCATGGCAGTGAGCCAGCTGTGGATGGACACGGGCGTCGGCTCAGACGATCAGGCGCAGGCCGTCGCGCAGCAGCTTCATCCCGACTACCGGCCGTGGCGGGAGCCGGTGCACAACCTCAGCGCTGGTGACGAGCCGTGGGCGCTCGCCGCGCAGGGCGTCCTCGGCATGCTCGGCCTCGGCGTGATGATCGGGATGCGCGCCAGGAAGGGCCGGTAGCCGCATGCACTTGCCCCACATGATCGACGAGCAGGCCCGCACCAACCGATGGGCCCGGTGCCACCCGGCCGAGAAACTGACGGCCTCCGGGGTGAGCGTGCTGCTGGCGCTCACGGCCGCCAGCCCCTGGCTGCCCCTGGCCGTGGCCGTCGCAGGCCTCGCAGGTCTGTCACGGGCCGGTGTGCCGGGTCGCGTCGTCCGGAAGGCACTGGGCATGCCCGTGGGCTTCCTGCTGGCGGGCGTGGCGCCGCTGGTACTGACCCTCTCCCAGCCTCCGGCGGCACCATGGCTGCCTGTGCACATCGCCCCGGAAGGGCTGAGGCTCGCCGCGGCAACGCTGGCTCGGTCATGTGCGGTCACCATCTGCACAGTCGGCCTCGCCCTGACCACACCGATCGACGACCTGATCTGGATGGCCCAGCGCCTGGGCCTGCCACCCAGCCTCAGCGCCACGGTGATGGCGGTGCACCGGTTCCTGTTCCAGTTCACGCGCACACTGGCGACGCTGCACGCGGCCCAGCGCGCCCGGCTCGGCTTCCGGGGCTGGCGGGGCACCGTTCGGTCGCTCGGCCTGCTCACCGCCAACCTGTTCACCCAGTCGTCGCAGCTGGCCTTGACGCTCGAGCGCGGCCTGGTCGCGCGCGGCGGGATCTCGATCGGTCCACGACCGGTGGAGGCCTGGCGCCCAATACGGGTCGGCACCATGGCCCTCGTGGGTCTGCTGGTCGGGCTCTGGGAGCAGTCGCGATGACGGCCCCGCTGGAGACGCGCAGGCTCACGTTTGCCTACCCGGGCCACACCGGCGGCCTGCGTGATGTCTCGGTCACCGTGCAGGCCGGGCGGCGGACGGCCCTGCTGGGCCCGAATGGGTCAGGCAAAAGCACGCTCCTCCTGCATCTGGCCGGCATCCTCCCTCCGGCGGTCGGCTCGCTCTTGCTGGACGGTACGCCGCTTGGCCGTGATGCGCACAGCCTCTCGCGCTGGCGCGAGGCGGTAGGCCTCGTGTTCCAGAATCCGGATGACCAGCTCTTCGGCCCCACGGTATCCGCGGACGTGGCCATGGGCCCGAGAAACCTCGGCCTGCCGTCCGATCTCGTGCAGCACGCGACGCACGAGGCGCTGGCCTGCCTCCACCTGCTCGCCCTCGCGGAGCGGCCCATCCATGCGCTGAGCACCGGGGAGAAGCGGCGCGTGGCCCTCGCCGGCGTCCTGGCCATGCGCCCGCGCATCCTGCTGCTCGATGAACCCACGGCCGGGCTCGACGCCGCCACTGAGGCCAATCTGCTTGCGGCCCTCGACGCCCGGGTCGGGGTCGGCACGGCCGTCGTGATGGCCACTCACGACGTCGCGCTCGCGCTCGAGTGGGCCGATGAGGTGGTCGTCATGACTGACGGGCAGGTGCTGCTGCAGGGGGCTGCCGCCGCACTGTCCCCGGCCGTCATGGCGCAGGCCCGGCTGCATCGCACTTGGACCCGTCGCGACCCCCGCGTGCTTTCCATGGAGAACGAATCATCATGAGTGTGCCCGAATCAATCGACCGTGTGCCCGTCACCGTCCTGACCGGCTTCCTCGGAGCTGGGAAGACCACCCTGCTCAACCGGATCCTCACCGAGAACCATGGCAAGCGCATCGCCGTCATCGAGAATGAATTCGGCGAGGTGGGCGTCGATCAGGACCTCGTCATCGGCGCCGAAGAGGAAATCTTCGAGATGAACAACGGCTGCATCTGCTGCACCGTCCGGGGCGATCTCATTCGCATCCTCGGCAACCTGATGAAGCGCCGCGATCGCTTCGACCACATCATGATCGAAACGACGGGGATGGCCGACCCCGGCCCGGTCGCCCAGACCTTCTTCGTCGACGACGAGATGAAGCGCATGCTTGCCCTCGACGCCATTGTCACGATGGTCGACGCCAAGCACGTCTGGCAGCACATCGACGACGCCGACGAGGTCAAGGAGCAGATCGCATTCGCCGACGTGATCCTGCTGAACAAGACCGATCTGGTGGCGCCCGAGGTGATCGAGCGCCTCGAGGCACGCATCCGCTCGATGAATGCGGCCGCGCGCATTCACCGCACGCGCGATGCGGCAATTCCCATGGAGGCCATCCTGGACCAGGGCGGATTCAACCTGAGCCGGGCCATGACGGTTGATCCGCAGTTCCTCGAGCCCGAGTATCCGTTCGAATGGGGCGGCCTGGTCACGCTGGAGGCTGGCGAGTACACGCTCACGTTCCAGCAGGGGCCAGACCCCTCGATGGATCTCGCCCTGATTCCCATTGGAGCGGCAGACGGCACCGGCCTGGATGCCGGCATCATGCCGGCGGTGCTGGCGTTCTCCGGCGAGGCCACCACCGTTCCCACCGGAGGGTCGCTCTCGCCAGGGGAGCAGCTGTGGACCCTGGCGCTCGACGCGCCGCCGGCCACGTTCACGATCTTCGTGCCCCGGGCCGGGCGATATGCCCTTTTCACCGAGCACCACCCCGACGAGTTCCAGATGGCGCTGCTGTCGCCGGCCAGCCGGGTGTCGCCGTCTGCCGAGCAGGTCTTCAAGCCCGATCATGAGCACGATGAAGAGGTCACGTCCGTTGGTATCACCACGGCGGGCCAGGTGGACATCAAGAAGTTCAACGCCTGGATGAGCGAACTGCTGCAGACGCAGGGACAGGATCTTTTCCGCATGAAGGGCATCCTCCACCTGAAGAACCGGGATCATCGGTATGTGTTCCAGGGTGTGCACATGCTCTTTGACGGCCGGCTCGATCGACCCTGGGGTACGGACACACCGGGGAACAGCCTCATCTTCATCGGACGCAATCTCGACCGGGCGGCGCTGACCGAGGGCTTTGCCAAGTGCCTGGCCTAGGGCGCGGGGCCCGGGCCCAGCTCATGGCCAGCTGGCAGACGCGGGTCGACGGCCATGTTCTCGAGGCCGCCTGGGCCCCATCGGCCGACAGGGTTGCCGTGATCTCCGTCGAAGGCGAGCTGACCGTCCTCGATCGGCACGGTGGCACGCCTCTGTGGTCCTGCCGGGCACACACACACGGCGGAGCCTCGACCGACTGGCATCCGGCACTCGCCGTGATCGCCACCGGCGGGCACGACGGCGCCGCCCGGCTCTGGAACGCCGCCGACGGCACCCTGCTCCACACCCTCGAGGCCGGATCAACCTGGGTCGAGCGCGTGGCCTTCAGCCCCGACGGGCAACTGGTGGCGACAGCCGCAGGCCGCGCCGTGCGAATCTGGAACCTGCAGGGCACGCTCGTCCGCGAGTACGCGAAGCACCGTGCGACCGTGACTGACCTGCGATGGCAGCCAGGGCGGGCCCGCCTGTGCACCACGAGCTATGGCGGAGTCACGGTCTTCGACCCCGCACAGGAACAGCCCGAGCAGACATTTTCCTGGCAGGGCAGCTCGCTCACGGCGAGGTGGAGCCCGAACGGGAAATACATCGCCACCGGCGACCAGGACAGCACCGTCCACTTCTGGATTACCAAGACCGGGCGCGACCTGATGATGTCCGGATACCCCGGAAAGGTGCGCGAGTTGTCCTGGGACTCGGCCAGCCGCTATCTGGCCACGGGCGGTTCCCGGGAATTGGCCGTCTGGGATTGCTCAGGTGCAGGTCCGAGTGGCACGACGCCGATCATTCTGTCGGCGCATGAGGCGTGGCTGACCGCCGTCGCCTTCCAGCACTCCGGTATGCGATTGATGTCCGGCGATGAGTCGGGGAAGGTCTGCCTCTGGCAGCTGACCGCCCGCGCCCCCCTGGTCGCGGCGGCGGATCTCTCACACGGCGTGTCGCTGCTGCTGTGGACGCCCGACGACCGGGCAGTCCTCGTCGGGGGGGCGACCGGTGAAGTCCGCCTGCTCAGGCTGCCGTAACCACCGGACGTCCCTGTGCGCCCGGCGTGAGGGAGCCTTCATGCCAGATAAGTGCCGGTGCGCTTGGCGCGGATGAGGTAGTTTACTGATGCGCTCTCATCCCTGATTTCCGGCACTGCCCGCGCTGGACGTATTGGCCGGCGCACCACTCGATGATGTGCCCGCGACCGCGGCCGTCGCGGCCGAGCGTGCCTTACTGCCGGAGCATGCCGCCACACTACGCCACGAGCAGTATCTCGCCGACGCCGACCAACGGACGCTCAGCAGTGTAGTTTCGTGCCCAGTTGCCACCGCATCGAGTGGCGCTCGGTGGGGGCTTGGTCCGCACCTCCACCTCTCAGTTCGCGCGGGCGACTTCGGGAGGCGGACCGATACGCGCGGACGCTTCTAGGCCTACGCCGGCGCCGTCTTTCACCGGGTCTGTTTCACGCCGCTGCGCCGCTACTTAGGGCCTCATCGTCTACGGATCGCTCGTCGGCTGCGTGATGGCGCCGAGCGGTCTCGCGGCAGGGCGGTGGCGCTGGTCTCGTGACCCGCGATACCGGCTACGGGGTGCCACTGAGCCGTCGCGCTCGCCGTATGCCGGCATGATGAGGTGGCACCACTGTGGCGGCTTCCACTTCGGCGTCATCACGTTCACGTGGATCCCAAGCCGCATGGTGTCGGTGAACCCTTGGGACTGGAGTCCCGGGAGTTCGCCGATTCACGCACAGCGCGAGGTGCTGGCCGGGGGCCCGCTGAACCTCGGGTTGATCCCCTGGACACACGGCACCATCACACGTGCTACAAGAACATCCCGGGTATGGTGGTTTGATGCGCCTTCATCCCTGGGCACCGGCACTCGCCGTGAACTCCTGCCGCAGCGACACGTCTTTCACGCCGAGCGAACGCTCGAACACCACGTTGGCCAGCCCAATCGCCTGGTCGGAAGGCGAATTCGACCGGCGGCTCGCGT
>VFZN01000037.1 GCA_016871195.1 Acidobacteriota bacterium
CACCCGCCGGTGCGGCCATGCTTGAGGAACAGGCCGACCTCGGACCGACCACCCGTTATGGACGGGCCAAGGTCGACGCCCATCGGCGCATCCATGCGGCCTGCGCCGAGACCGGGGGCCTGTGCTCCTGGGGACGCATCTTTGTGCCGTATGGACCCGGTGACCATCCCGAGCGCCTCGTGCCATCGCTCATCGAGGTGTGCCGGGGCCGGCGGGCCCCATTCACCCTGTCACCGGGCGATGTGCGCGACTTCATTCATGCCGACGATGTGGCGGCGGCTCTGGTGTGCCTGCTGCAACACGGCGTGCCAGGTGCCGTGAATGTTTCCACAGGCATCCCCGCCACCATTGCCTCGGTTGCCACCTGCGTGGCCCGCGCCTGCGGGGTTTCGCCCGAACTGCTGCTGCCGAAGGCGGGGAATCACCATGCCATCGCACACACGAACACCGCGCACTGGCTGGTCGGCGTGCCGTCGACTCTCAACAGCCTCGGCTGGGCACCGGCCGTCACACTCGACGAAGGCATCTGCTCATTGGTGCAGGCCGACGATCGCTCCTGCTAGCATAGAGGGCCGTGAACGTCATTGCGCAGCCCCTGCCGGGCGTCTTCCTCATCGGCAGCGACAGCCACCGCGACGAGCGGGGCATCTTCACCAACACCTGGCTGCCAAAGATGCTGGCTGGTCATGGCATCTGCACCGATGTGTCCCAGGCCATGCAGGCATTCAACTATCGGAAAGGCACGCTGCGCGGCATGCACCTGCAGGTGGCCCCGCATGAACAGCACAAGAGCGTGCGGGTCACGCGCGGCGCGATCTTTGACGTCGCCGTCGACATGCGGCCCGACTCGCCCACCTATCTGCAGTGGACCGGCCACGAACTGTCGGCCGACAACCGCCACATGCTGCACATTCCGGCGGGCTTCGCCCACGGCTACCAGACACTGGCCGATGACACCGAGGTGTTCTACTTCGTCTCGGGCGACTACTCTCCCGCACACGAACGCGGCTTCCGTTACAACGACCCGGCGTTCGGCGTCATCTGGCCACTGGGTGAGCCCACCGTCATCAACGCCCGCGATGCATCGTTTCCGGACGTGGTGCGGTAAACAGGCCAGCACGGTATGAACGCCTCGACGGCCACGCCCCGGGGACTCGCACGCTGGCCGGCTGCCCTGCTGGCGTGGCTGCTGCTCCTGGGGCCGGTCACCTGGTACCTCGTCGGACCGTCATCGCAGGTGCTTGACCGTGCGCTGTCGGTCGACCGGGTCGACGGAGTGGGCGCACCCATCGGCATCCTGTTTTCAAACGGGTCGGCCGTCGCGCGCCAGATACCGCTGTGGCGCGAAGGCTCCATCAACCTCAGCCGCTACGACCAACTCGCCCTGCGCATCGTCACCGACAGTACCGCCCCGGTCATCACCGCTGCGACACTGTCGCTGGGTGAGTGCCGGTTCGTGCTGGCCGCACCAGTCACCGCGAGCGACGGCGGCTTGCTGACGCTGACCCGCTCTGCACCGTGCCCGGACACCACGGTACCCACGGGCACGCTCGACGTCGCCATGACCGGTCCCGGCGCGCTGAAGCTGGCCGGCTGGCAGGTCGCCGCCGACGGGGCGCCCGACCATGTGGGCCTGACCGTGACACCGCCAGAGTCGCGGGTCGCTGGCCTGCTGCTGCTGCGTGGCCGTGTTCGGCAGGCGGCCACCGGCCCCGATGTGTCACGCCTGGCCGTGCTGATGTGGCTGTGGGACGACACCACTGGCATGGTCTCTGCCGGTCTGCTGGGCGGCGCAGCCATGCTGTGGGCCGTGGGGGTGTGGCTGCTCATCACGTGGAATGGCGACGCCGCCGGTCGCGTGTGGCGCGCGGCCGCCGCTGCCGGCAGCGTAGCCCTGGCCCTGAGCCTGATGTGGACCCTGATTGTCCCCCCGCTGCAGGGAGCCGATGGCCCCGACCACCTGCTGAGCTACGGAGAAGTGGCCGAACAGAACGAGATGCCGGCCGCCCTCGAGGCGCTCGCCCGGCGCGTGCACTTTGAACGCGTGCGGTTTCATCGCGACGAATATCTTGCGGGGCTCGACATCGCGCATCCTCACCCTGTGGCGTGGACGGGCGACGTGCATGCCGAACGCATGGAGTCGCGCAGCCCGGTGGCGGCCAGCCTGTGGAGGGCTGTGGCCCCCCTCGCGAGGCACGCATCCCTGGCCGTCACTCTGCAGCGGCTGCGCATCTTCAACGCGCTGGTGTTCGCGCTGTCCGTGGCCCTCGCGGCGGCCCTGGTGACGTGGTCGGGAGGAGGCGGAGGCCCGTGGCTGCTGGCGGGTGCGATGCTCTCGCCCTCGGTGCCCTACTTCGCCGCCATGCTGTCAGACTGGGCCTTCCTGGTGCCGTGGCTGGTGCTGGCTGCGGCCAGTGTGCTGACACTCGCCGTGTCTGATGCTGCGCGTGGGGGCGTGGCGGGCGCGGTGCTGGGCGTCAGTGGCGCGCTGCTGCTGGGCACCAGCATCTCGGCCCTGCCCGTGCTGGCCGTGTGTGCCTGGCTGGTGCTGGTGTATGCGCTGACGGGGTCGCACCACCGACATGTCTGGCCGTTCTGGGGAGGCCTGGCGGTGGGTGCGGTGGTGCTGGTGCAGGTGACCGGTGACCTGGGCCAGGTGGGCTTCCAGCGATACGACGCGGATGGGCGCACCACCTTCGTGCAGCTGCTGTCCGCCGTCAATGCTGTGCTGCACGACGTGCTGACGCGCCCGTGGATGCTGGCACTGCCGCTGGTCGGCCTCGCCGTTCTCGACCGCGCGCTCGCCGGTCTGCGCCAGCGTGTGCGCCACTCGCGCACCCTCGACCGGGCTCTGCAGCGGCTGGCTGGGGTGTTTGCAGGGGTGGCATGCGGTCAGATGGCGTGGTCGCTGCTGGGCCCCCTGCCCATGCTGGGCGAAGTCGGAACCCCCGGGCTCGACACCACGATCGGATACACGACAGCGGTGATGGCCTCGGTGCTGACCAGTGCGCGGCTGGCAGGCTTCGACCATCTGGTCTTCACCAGCCTCTGGGGGGGCTTCGGGTGGGTCGACACTATCTTGCCCGGGGCGCTGCTGGCCTCACTGGTCATCGCGCTCATGCTGAGCCTGGTGGCCCTGGCCGTCACACCGCATGCCGCGCTGCGCCGTTGGGGGCTCGCCTCGCTGATGGGCGGCGCCATCGGCCTCACCCTGGTGGCGGTGGCCGCCTCACTGATGGGCCGGAACGTGCACGGACGCTATCTGCTGCCGGTGTCACTGCCCGTGACGATCATCGCCCTCGGGGCGGCCGGGCACTGGCTTGCTACGTCACGACGGAACTGGCCTCGTCCCCTGGCCATGGTGGCCCTGGCCCTGATGCACGGCGTGGCCCTGCTGTGGGTCGCCCTGCGCTATTACGGACCACTGCAGTGACCGTCGCGGTCGTCATTCCCTGCCGCAACGAACAAGCCCACATCGGGGCGCTGCTCGATGCCATCGCGGCACAGACCCGCCTCCCCGACGAAGTGGTCATCGTCGACGATGGGTCGAGCGACGAGACGCGTGCGCGCATCGCCGCGTGGGGCGCGGCACAGCCGTCGTGGCAGGGGCGCCTGCGTATCGTCGAGGGCCCAGGTCGGGGCCCCGGCCCGGCCATGAATGCCGGCATCCGGGCCACGCAGGCCGACATCATCGTGCGCCTCGACGGACACTGCGTGCCAGAGGCGCACTACATCGAACGGTCGTGCCGCGCGCTCGAGCGGCCAGAGGTGGGAGTTGTGGGAGGGATGTGGCGCGTGGTGCCGGGGGCCGACACCCACATGGCCAGGGCCATCGCGGCGGTGGTGTCACACCCGGCGGGGTCGGGCGGGGTGGCCTACCGGCACGCCGACCGCCGTGGACCGCAGCAGGAGATGGTCGACACCGTCCCCTTTGGGACCTTCCGGCGCGACCTGTGGCAGCGGCTTGACGGGTACGACGAGGCGCTCACCGCCAACGAAGACTACAACTTCAACTACCGCACGCGACGAGCCGGTCTGGCGGTGGTGCTCGACCGCGGAATCGTCGCGACCTACACCGCCCGGCCGACCCTGCGCCTGCTGTGGCGTCAATACCAGCGGTACGGCTACTGGAAGGCGCACATGCTGCGCAAAGACCCTCGCGCTCTGACTGTTCGCCAGATACCTCCGGCCCTGCTGCTGCCGTGGCTGGTGCTGTCCGTGGGATGCTGGATCGGGGCCGTGCTGATTCAGGCCCCCGCGCCTGTGGCGCTGTGGTCACGCGTGGCGCTGGTGGCCTACCCGTCGCTCGTGCTGCTGCTGGGCCTGCACGTGGGCCTGACGCGCCGGGTGTTGCCGCTGTCTGCTGCGGCGGCCCTCGTCGCCGTGCACCTGGCGTGGAGCGTCGGGGTGTGGCGAGCCGTCAGCGGGTTCAGGTCCTGAGGCGCGCAGCCGCCACCTTCACCTCACCCCGCAGCCACAGCCCCAGCCACACGAGCGGCGCACAGAGACGAGCCAGGCCGGCGTGCTTCCAGAACAGCCGCGCGGCACTGTGGTGAAAGGCCCGAATGGAACGCACGGGGGCATGCGCAGACGACTCGCCGCCCGTGTGCCTGACCGCTCCGACTGCTGGCACATAGTGGCACTCGTAACCGCGGTTGGTGGCTCGACGGCCATAGTCGGCGTCTTCCCAGTAGAGGAAAAACCCCTCGTCCAGCCCACCTAGCGCCGCAAAGACCGCACGTGGGGTCGCAAGGCACGAGCCCGCCAGCCAGTCGACGACCTGATGCCCCCCTTCGACCGTGGTGACCAGGTTCCGCCGCGCGAACCAGTTGCCCGGGAAGCGCCGCGTGAGCCACGACGTCCGTCCCCCCAGTGCCGTTGTCACTCCCGGAAATCGTCGGGCCGAGGCCTGCACCTGCCCGTCGGCATCGAGCACCTGCGGGCCGGCCACGGCACAGCGTGGATGGTCGGCCAGCCAGCGCTCGAGACCACGCACCACGGGACCCTCCACGACACTGTCGGGGTTGAGCAGCAGCAACGTGGGCGCGGTGGTCGCCGCCGCCGCCAGATTGACACCAGCGGCAAAGCCGCGGTTGTCGACGCGGGGCACCCAGCGAACACCGGGAAATCGCGCTCGCACGGGGTCGAGGGCCTGAGCGTCAGACACCCAGTCGACGACCGCCACCTCGTCATCCGGGCCAAGCCACAGCATCAGCGACGCCAGGCAGCGGGCCAGGGCAGGGTACGCCCGATAATTGACGACAAGAACGGCGACGGCCACCGGGGTGAGATGTTAGTCAACGGTGACGAGAATGTCGTCACCGTCGGGAACCGACGCATCGAGCGGGGTCTCGATCAGCCCGTTGGCACCCGCCGACAACATGACGGCCGCGGCCCCTCCGCCAGCGCGCATCAGGATGCAGTGGTCCCAGGCATCTTTGGGCAACCCCTGCTGCCGTGCTGCGGCCTGCCCCAGGGCCGCAAGCCATCCCTGGTGATTCATCCAGGCCTGAGCCAACCCCCGGTCGCTGGCGGTCTGTTGGTCGATATCAGGAATGGCACCGCTGCCGCACGCGACGTGAGCAACGTCGCCAGACACCCCCGCAGGCCCGGCACCTGACTGACTGTGCACAGACCCCTCCATCATCCGACGCGTCTGCGCCTCACGCTGCGCATTGAGTCCCCAGGCCAGCAGCGGAGGTGCCACAGCGGTGGCCACCAGTGCCAGCGCCAGGTGCCGTACCACGCGCCACCCCGACGCAAACGGCCGCTGGTCGAGCGTCACGCCGGCAGTCCGCTCCGATATGCCTGATACTGCCGGCGCAGCAGCAGTACCACCACGCCAACGAGCATCGTGCCGATAGCCCCGCCGGCCGTCATCCCCACCACCTTCATCAGCGATGACGGCTGATAGCTGCGTGACACTTCGGTCAGCGTCACCACATATCGCGTACGCAGCGCGGTGACGTCGGCGCGAATCCGTGCGATTGTTTCCAGCTGCGCGAGGCGCGCCTCGTCTGTCTGTCCGTCGATACTGCCCTTCAGGCCGTCGGCAATGGTCGTCATGGCATCAGCCGCAGCGACACCGTCGCCCAGGGGGATCTGTGCCAGGGCCGCCAGCGACCGTGTCTGAAACTCGGCCAACAGGCGACCGCGACCCTGGGTATTCACGAGACGCGCCTTCGATTCCTCGAGCTGCGAGATTTCGAGGCGCACGGCGTTGAGCTGCGTCTGCAGGGGCAGAAACTTGGCCTGTGCCTGTTGCCCCACGTCGACGATCATCTGAGGATTCCCACCAGAGGTCGCCCCCTGCCTGATCATCGACTCGAGCTGGCTGGCTCTGCTGCGGCTGAAGACAATCTCGACGTCGGTCCTCAGCAGTTCGGCGGTGGCCGTTTCGCTGGCCTGCAACAGCGATTCAGCCTGATAAGCGTTCAACAGCCGCTTCAGTTCAAGATAGAGCGAACCGGAACGCATGAACGTCGCCGACGCCTCGGCGCCCTGCAGGGCCGCGTCGACCGTTTTCGCCGCATGTGTCACGTTGAAAGTCATGATGCGGGTCGACTCGCCCTTCATGTCTTCGCCGACACTCGCCAGCATGCGTGCATCTTCGCGGCTCAGCGCCAGCATCGGTTCCACATTCGTCGTCCACCAGGCGAGCGATGCCAACCACGGCGTGCGTTCGTGCTCGCGACCGGCGACCCTGCGCGA
>VFZN01000038.1 GCA_016871195.1 Acidobacteriota bacterium
GTGGGATCCCGACGACCTCGAGCGGCGCCCCGTCGAGGCGCGCACGCTGCGGTCGGTGCTCAAGGTGAACGGCCATCCGCCCCGCCGCAACGACCGGAACGACTGCACCGACCCCGAGCAGAACGAATCTGAGACGCAGCCGCTGTCGATGCTGCTGCCCGATCAGCAGCGCGACTATGTGTTCACGCCGGGGAAGCCCGAACGCGTCGATGGTCGCTGGGCGCATGTCGTGCAGTATCGCGTGACGACGCCTATGTCCGTGTCGGTCGAGGAGATCCCGGGCAAGGACGACTGCATCAGCTTCAATGTCGAAGGCGGTACGCGCGGGCGAATCTGGATTGATGTCGAGACCTTTCAGGTGCTGAGGCTCGACCAGGCCCTGGTGGGCCTCGTCGACATTCCCCTGCCGAAGCGCGCCGCCATGCGCTCGGGCGGCACCATCCGGTGGACGCTCGAGCGCCACGACATCTCGATCAGATTCAAGCCGGTGCGCTTCAGCGAGCCCGACGAAACGCTGCTGTTGCCGGTGAGCTCAACCGCCCTGCGGATCACGCGTGGTTCGGGGCAGCCACGGCTGCGCACGTCGATCGATTACACCAACTATCGGCGGTTCATGACGGGCGCACGGGTCATCGGGGACGAGCGCTGACGCGTCGCCGATTCTGAGCGATAATTTCCCGTTCCGATGCCCTCGCTCGCCCATACCAGAGTCCTGCATATCGACATCACCGGGCACGATGCGCCCGGCGTCACCCACGCACTCACGACGATCCTCGGGCGTTTCGACGCCCGCATCCTCGACATCGGCCAGGCCGTCATCCACGATGCGCTGGCGCTGGGGCTGCTGGTCGAGCTGACCGACGCGATGAAGAGTTCGTCGCTGATGACCGAACTGCTGCTGAAGGCGCATGCGCTCGGCGTGCGCATCCACTTCCGCGCGGTTACGGCCGACGAGTATGACGCATGGGTGCGCGCGCAGACCAAGCAGCGGTTTCTGGTCAGCCTGCTCGGCCCCACGCTCGATGCAGCCCCGCTGGCGGCCGCCAGCGGCCTGCTCTCGCAGGCCGGCCTCAACATTGACCGGATCGATCGGCTGTCGAGCCGTGTGTCTCTCGAGGGCGATCGACAGGCGCGCACATGCGTCGAGCTGGCGGTGAGTGGCGATCTGGCCAGTGAAGCTGCGCTGCGCGCCGACCTGATGGCGCTGACGCGCGAGTGGGACATTGATGTGGCGTTCCAGCACGACAATGTCTATCGGCGCAACCGACGGCTGGTCGTCTTCGACATGGACTCGACGCTGATTCGTACCGAGGTCATCGACGAACTCGCCAGACTTGCCGGCGTGGGTGATCAGGTCGCGGCGATCACCGAGGCGGCCATGCGCGGCGAGCTCGACTTCCAGCAGAGCTTCCGCCACAGGGTCGGGCTGCTGAAGGGGCTGCCGGTGTCGCAGCTGCAGCAGGTTGTCGACGAGGTGCCGCTGATGGATGGGGCCGAGCGTCTCGTGGCCACGCTGCGTCGGCTCGGCTACAAGACGGCGATTCTGTCGGGAGGCTTCACAGTCATGGGCGAGGCCCTGCAGCGTCGCCTCGGCATCGACTATCTGCACGCCAACGAACTCGACGTGGCTGACGGTCTCGTGACCGGGAAGGTTCGTGGTGCCATCGTCGACGGCGCGAAGAAGGCAGAACACCTGCAGGCCATTGCCCGTGCCGAGCATCTCAGCTTGGAACAGGTGATTGCGGTGGGCGATGGGGCGAACGATTTGCCGATGCTGCGACTGGCGGGGCTCGGCATCGCCTTCCGCGCCAAGCCGATCGTGCGGGCGAGTGCACGCCAGTCGCTGTCGACGCTGGGACTGGATGGGATCCTCTACCTGCTGGGCGTGCGCGACCGCGACGCTCTCGACTGATGCCGAACCACTGGCTGACTCCGCTCGTGGCGCTGCTGCTCGCGGCCAGTCCGGCAGCGGCTCAGGCTCCGCTGCGCTGGGGTGCCGATGCCGAAGGGGGCGCGCCACTCGTTGAGGCCGACCCACGCGATCCGTCGCGAATGGTCGGTTTTGACGTGGAGATTGCCGAGCTGATTGCGCGCGCGCTCGGTCGGTCGCCGCAGTTTGTGCAGGTCGCTTTTACCTCGCTCGACCAGTCGGCCCTGCGAGGAGACTTTGACATCGGACTCGGCGGCATCGAAGACAGCCCCGCACGACGACAGACCCTCGGTGTCAGCGTGCCCTACTTCGAATTCCGCGAAGTGCTGACAGTGCGGGAGAGCGATCGCTCCCGCTATCACTCGCTGGCGTCGCTGCGCGGCACCCGCGTCGCCACGTTGGGCGGTACGCTTGCCTACGACCTGCTGCGCCGTGCCGAACAGACCGAGGGGCTCACCGCCGTGTCGTACGACGATGACGTGCATCCGTATGACGATCTGGCACTGGGCCGCGTCGATGCTGTGCTGCTGGATCACATCCTGGCCGAGCGGGCGGTGGGCCGGACGAAGGGACTCGTCATCCAACCGGAGGAGCTCGCGGTAGGGCATTACGTGGTGGTGACGGCGCCCGGGCAGGCGGCCTTGCTGGCCGCTGTGAATCGGGTGCTGTTGGCGGCGATGGCCGACGGTCGGCTCGAACAGATCTTCCGGAGGTGGAAGGTCTGGAATGACGATCAGACGGCCCTGCACGAGCGGGTGCGCGCCCAGGGGATGTCGGCGGTGGGGGGCAGCCTGCTAGCGACGGCAGCCGCAACGCCGGTACGGGGACGTGAGGCCCTCGTGCGGTTCACGCCGCAGTTGCTCCGTGCAGCGGTCGTGACGCTGGTCCTCTCGTGTGCGGCGATGGGATTGGCAGTACTGCTCGGTGTGCTGATCGCCACGGGCCGTGTCTACGGAGGCCGGCTGATGCGCGGCGCATTGCTGGTGTACGTGGAGGTCGTGCGCGGCACGCCGGTGCTGCTGCAGCTGTTCCTGATGTACTACGGCTTCGCTGGCGTTGTCAGGCTGCCGGCATTTGTCGCGGCCCTGCTGGGACTTGCCCTCAACTACGCCGCCTACGAGAGTGAGATCTACCGCAGCGCGCTTCAAGCGATTCCGCAGGGACAGTTGGATGCCGCGCGCATGCTCGGCTTCAGCCGGTGGCAGACGCTGCGGCTGATTCGCGGGCCTCAGGCACTGCGCCTCGCACTGGCCCCCATGACAAACGACTTTGTTGCGCTGCTCAAGGATTCATCACTCGTGTCGGTGCTCACCGTCGTCGAGCTGACGAAGCAGACACAGATCATGGCCACCAACATCGGCAGCTGGCTGGTGCCAGGCCTGGCGTGCGGGACGCTCTATCTGCTGATGTCGCTGCCGCTGTCCCACCTGGCACGTCGCCTCGAGACGCGATGGAAGCTGGAGGGCGCATGACACCGGTGGTGTCGCTGGCCGGCGTGCAGTTAAACCGCGGGGGGCGACCGATACTTCGCAACGTCCATCTTACGGCCGAGGCCGGTGAGGTCGTCGCACTGATGGGCCTGTCGGGCTCGGGCAAGACGACGCTGCTTCGGCTGCTGGCACGGCTGGAAGTACCAGACGCCGGTGAGGTGGTGGCACCGCCCGCAGGGCTTGTCTTCCAGTTCCACTTTCTCTTCGAACACCTCAGCGCCCTCGACAACGTGTGCCTGGCCCTCGTGCATGTGCACCGCCGGCCGCGCGCCGAGGCCGAGGCCCGTGCGCGTCGCCTGCTCGAGGAACTCGGGGTTGGCCACCGGGCTGATGCGCTGCCACGTCACCTGTCCGGAGGCGAAGCCCAGCGGGTGGCCATTGCCCGGGCACTGGCGGTCGACCCTCCGGTGCTGCTGCTCGACGAACCGACGGCGTCACTCGATCCGGCCCGGCGGGCTGACCTGGCCGGCGCGCTGCGACGGCTGGCGCAGTCGGGGCGCACCCTCATTCTCACATCTCATGACGACGACTTTGTGCGGGCGGTGGCGACCCGGCTGCTCGTGCTGGCCGATGGTGTAGTGGTGGAGTCGGGCGACCCGGGGACAGTGCTGACGGCACCGGTGCACGAGGCCACGCGGCGGCTGCTGCGTCAGGAGCGGGTAGAATAGGGGAGGCGGGCCGCTAGCTCAGTGGTAGAGCACCTGGCTTTTAACCAGAGGGTCGCTGGTTCGATCCCAGCGCGGCCCACCATCCCCCTCCAATATCCGTGGCTCTCAGGCTGATGTATCGCGCGTGGCCGCGCTGAGGGGCGTTGCCCGATGCCAGCGCCTTCCTGCTACAGAATCTGCTTACCTAGGGCCGACAGGGCGAGCTCGACACCGAATTCGGCGGTGGTGTTCCTCAAATCGAGCGTCGGATTGACCTCAACCAGGTCCAGCGCCAGCAAGCGACCCGACTCGGCCACCATTTCCATGACGACGTGCGCTTCCCGATAGTCGAGCCCCCCCTTAACGGGGGTGCCGACACCAGGAGCGATGGACGGATCGCAGACGTCCATGTCGAATGAGACATGGATGCCTCCGGTACCGTGTCCGGCCAGGGCGATCGCCTGCTCCATGACCTGGGCGATGCCGAGGCGATCGATGTCCTTCATCGTGAAGACGTGCACCTGCGACTCGCGCACCCGCTCCTTTTCGCGGGCGTCAAGGTTGCGGATGCCCACGAGCACGGTGTGTTCCGGTCGCACCGCGGGTGCGTTCGTACCGCCGAAGCTCCTGAGTTCCTGAGGCTCGCCTCCGAGCAGGGCCGCGAGCGGCATGCCGTGAACATTGCCCGATTCGCTCGACTCGGGGGTGTTCATGTCGGCGTGCGTGTCGACCCACAGGAGCCCGAGGGGCTGCCCCTGCTGTCTGAGGTAGGCAGCCGTCGCGGCGACCGAGCCTGCACCAAGGCTGTGGTCGCCACCAAGCACCAGGGGCAGGGCCCCCGAGTTCAGCGATGCCAGCGACCGGTGGAAGACGCTCTGGCAGACGCGGGCAATATCTTGAACGTAACGCCGACGCGGGTCGCCGGGACCGTGGCTCTCCGGTAAGGGGGCCTCAACGTTTCCAAGGTCGGTGACCAGGTGCCCGAGGGTGGCCAACTGGTCGGCCAGCCCGGCGATACGGAAGGCCGAGGGGCCCATGTCGGTGCCGCGCCGGTTGCCCCCAAGGTCGAGCGGAGCCCCGATGATGTGTACGGATCTGCTTGCCACCACGTGTTATAATAAGACGGTTTAACGGAGCCTCTGGAGGCCCCTTGAGCCCGATTTTTACCCGACCCTATCGCGAACAGCACGAACACGACCGCATCATCCGTCAGCTGCAGGCCCGGTATCGGCGCAAGCACGAGGTCGTCATTAACCCCGGCCCCGAACAGCACGGATCAGTGACGGTGGGCGAGTTGCCCGTGTTTCCAGACCTGCTGCTCTACAGTCAGGAACCGACGCAGCATCTCGAGGCCACGGTCGAGGTTGAGACCGGCGAGTCGGTCCATCTGCTGGAGGCCCGTGCCGAATGGGGCGTCTTCAGTCAGGTGCCAGTGCCCTTCATCCTGTATGTGCCGGCGACCATGCTCGAGACGGCCCGTCGCCTCATCGATGAACAGCAGTGGCGGGTGTCGGAAATCTGGACCTACCTGCCTGGGATGGACCAGCTGCGGTTTCTCCAGGTGTTCAGGCACCCGAATCCGCCCGTGGTGGTGGCGCCGAAGATGCAGGGCCGCGCTAGGGTGAAGGCGGTGACGCCGGCGTTGAAGGCCCAGACCCCCGCCGGCGCTCCAGCCACACAGACCCGGAAAGCCACTGGAACGGCCGCGAAGCCGTCCGTGAAGGCGGCGGCGAAGCCCGTGGCGAGAGCGTCTGCGAAACCTGTGGCGAAGGCGTCAGCGAAGGCCGTTCCGGCGAGGCCCGCCGCGAAAGCTGCCGCCAAGGCAGCCTCACCGACACGGGCGTCCAAGGCCGCCTCAAAGCCGGTATCCAAGGCCACGCCAGCCCACAAGAAGGCGGTCGCCAAGACCAAGGCGTCCCCCAAGGCCGGCAAAAAAGCCACGGTGACCCACACGGCGACGACGGCCTCGAAGAAATCCCCAGCCGCAGCAAAGAAGAAGGCGGCAGTCGTCAGATCGGCACCGGCGAAATCGGCCCCCGGCCGAACCACCGCCTCGAAGAAATC
>VFZN01000039.1 GCA_016871195.1 Acidobacteriota bacterium
ACGCGGCCCAGCGTCGGCAGTTCGGACGCAGCATCGATGGCTTCCAGTCGATTCGGCGGAAGCTGCTCGATATGGCGACGCGAGTCGAGTCGGCACGCCTGCTGACGTATCGTTCGGCCTGGATGAATGACCAGGGCCAGCGCACGACCCTCGAGTCGTCGATGGCCAAGCTGTACTCGAGCGAAGCGGCAGTGCGTGTCGCAGAGGATGCCGTGCAGATTCTTGGTGGCTACGGATTCGTCAAGGACTATGCCGCCGAGAAATTCTTCCGCGACGTCAAGCTGACCACCATCGGCGAAGGCACCAGCGAGGTGCAGCGGCTGGTGATCGCCCGTCAACTGCTGGCGGCATGACCGTGACCGTCCCGACGCTTGCGGCCCGTGTCCGGGCCGGTGACCCGCGTGCGATTGCGCGGGCGATTTCCATCATTGAAGATGAGCGCCCGGACGCCGCGGCGCTGGTGCGTGAGATTTTTCCCCAGACAGGATCGGCCTATCTCATTGGCGTGACGGGGCCGCCGGGAGCCGGGAAGAGCACCGTGGTCGACAAACTGACGGCCGAGGTGAGACGCGAGGGTGAATCGGTCGGCATCGTCGCGGTGGATCCGACCAGTCCGTTCACAGGGGGAGCCATCCTGGGCGATCGCCTCCGGATGCAGGCGCACTATGAAGACGCCGGCGTCTTCATCCGATCGATGGCCACGCGTGGCCAGTTGGGCGGGCTGGCGCGCGCCACCAGCGATGCGGCGCTCGTGCTGGATGCCGCTGGCAAGAGTCTTGTAGTCATCGAGACGGTGGGTGTGGGGCAAGACGAGGTGGACATCGTGCGCACGGCCGACATCTCGATAGTCGTCCTCGTGCCTGGCACCGGCGACGATGTGCAGGCCCTGAAGGCCGGCATCATGGAAATCGCCGATGTCTACGTGGTGAACAAGGCCGACCGGGAAGGCGCCGACCGGATGGTGAGTTCCGTCGAGTCGAATCTGACGCTGCAGCAGTTCGGCGACGGCGAATGGCGTCCGCCGATCATCAAGACCGAAGCCAGTGCGGGACGCGGCATCCCTGAACTCTGGCAGGCGATCAGGGCCTATCGAACGCACTCGGCGTCGTCACGCCGCCGTCGGCTGAAAGCTAGGAATCAGTTTCGGCTTCGCGACCTGCTGACGCACCGTTATCTCGAGTTTGTCGAACACACGCTGCTCACCCCGGAACGTTTTGATGCGCTGGTTGACCGGATTGCCGCCCGCGAGGTCGACCCCTACTCGGCGGCTGACGACCTGCTGTCCCGGAGTCTTAAGCGATGATTCGTGCCTATCTCGATCATGTCGGCGTGGCGGTGGTCGACCTTGACGCGTCCCTGCGGTTCTTCCGCGACGCCCTCGGTCTTCACGTCGAGGCCAGCGAAGCGGTTGCGAGTCAGCATGTGCGGGCGACGTTCCTCCCGATGGGCTTCTCATCCATTGAACTGCTCGAGTCGACCTCACCCGATTCCCCGATCGCGCGCTTCGTAGAGGCACACGGACCGGGCATGCATCACCTCGCCCTTCGCGTGGACGATATTCGGGCGGCCCTGGCAGCGCTAGAGGCGCGCGGTGTGCGGCTCATCGACCGGCACCCGAGGCCCGGCGCCGAGGGCGCCGAGGTGGCCTTCATTCATCCGTCCGCCACCCACGGCGTGCTGGTCGAACTCACGCAGCCGGCTGTGCGAGTCCCACGGTTTCTCACGGCGGCGCCTATCTCGCTGGGCCCCTTCGAGCTCATCAGCTTGAGCGACGGATTCATCCATCTCGATGGCGGAGCCATGTTCGGCGTGGTGCCCCGTGCGCTGTGGGCGTCGAAGATCGCACCCGACGATCGGCACCGCATCCCACTCGGCATGCGGCCGCTGCTAATTCGGGGTGAACAGAACATCCTGATCGACGCCGGCTGCGGCGACAAGATGGATGCCAGAAGTGCCGACATCTACGGACTTGAGCGGACGTATCACCTCGACCATGCCCTGGCCGAGGCAGGACTGTCTGCCGACGATATCGACGTCGTCGTTGCCAGTCACCTGCACTTCGATCACGTGGGCGGATTCACGAGTCGCGACAGTCAAGGCCGTCTGGTCCCGCGTTTCCCGAGGGCGCGCTATGTGGCACACAGGCAGGAGTGGCACGACGCGACCCATCCGCACGAGCGCAACCGTGCGTCCTACCTCCAGGAAAACTTCCAGCCTCTCGAGGAGGCGGGAGTGCTGACGCTGGTCGGTGACGGGGCGGAGATTGCGCCCGGCGTAACGTTTAGGCGCAGCGGTGGGCACACGCCCCACCATCAGGTCGTCATGATCCAGGCCGGGGCAGAGACCGCCGTGTTCACCGCGGATATGTATCCCACAACGGCCCATATTCCAGACCCGTGGATGACCGGCTATGACCTGCTGCCGGTGCAGTCCCTGGAGTTCAAGCGGGCGTTTGCGCGCGAGGCCATCGCGGGTGAGTACCTCATCTTTTTCGAGCACGAGCCATCGATGGCTGCCGGCCGGCTGCGCGAGCAGAACGGGCGTCGGCACGTCGAGCGCGTGCGCTAGGAGCGTTCATGGCGGTGCAGATTGGCATCATTGGGGGCTCTGGCCTGTACGACATGGCCGAGCTGAACGACCGCGAGGACCACGAGATCGAGACGCCGTTCGGCGAACCCTCCGGCCCCTATGTGGTCGGCACTCTCAGGGGCAAGCGCGTGGCGTTCCTAGCACGCCACGGCGCGGGGCACCGGCTGTCGCCGTCAGAGTTGAACTTCCGCGCGAATATCTTCGGATTCAAGCGCCTCGGTGTCGAGTGGATCCTGTCGGCGAGTGCCGTCGGGTCGCTGCAGGAACAGTATCGCCCGATGGACATCGTGTTTCCCGATCAATTCATTGATCGGACCCGTGGTCGCATCAGCACGTTCTTCGGGCGCGGTCTCGTGGCCCACGTGGGGTTCGCACATCCGCTGTGCGTGCCGCTCGCCCAGCTGGGGGCGGCAGTCGCCCGCGATCTCGGGGCCTGCGTGCACGAAGGCGGCACCTACGTGTGCATGGAGGGTCCCCAGTTTTCGACGCTGGCGGAATCGGAACTTTATCGGTCGTGGGGCGCAGACATCATCGGCATGACGAACCTGCAGGAGGCCAAGCTCGCCATGGAAGCCGAGATTGCCTACGCGACGATGGCGCTGGTGACCGACTATGACTGCTGGCACCCAGATCACGACGCCGTGACGGTCGAGATGGTGGTGCAGAACCTGACCCGCAACGCCGAGATGGCGCGGCAGGTCATTGCCGGCTGGGTCGAGCGCCTCGATCCGTCGCAGCGTGTGCCGGCGCATTCAGCCCTGCAGCATGCGCTGATGACACGGCCGGATGCCATTCCCGAGCAGACGCGGCGCGACCTTGCGCCGCTTGTGGACAAGTACCTTTCGTAGGAGCTGCCTGTGTCTCTGATTGTGACAGGTTCGATCGCGTTCGACTATCTGATGTCTTATCCCGGGCGGTTCACCGAGCACTTCCTCGCGGAGCACCTCGACCGCGTGTCGCTGAGTTTCCTGGTCGACACGATGGACAAGCGGCGGGGAGGCTGCGCTCCGAACATCGCCTACACACTGGCCCTGCTGGGGGAGCGTCCGCGTCTGATGGCGACGGCCGGACAGGACTTCGGCGATTATGCGCAGTGGCTGCAGGCGGTCGGTGTCGACACCTCGCTCGTGAAGGTGGTCGAGGGCAAGTTCTGTGCGTCGTTCTTCTGCAGCACTGACCAGCACAACAGCCAGATTGCGTCGTTCTACACCGGCGCCATGGCCGATGCCGCCGCGCTGTCGTTCCGTGGCGTCGTGGCCTCCGGCGGCGACGCCCTCGTGATCATTTCCCCGAATGATCCAGCGGCGATGGTGCAGTACGCGCAGGAGTGCAGCACGATGGGCCTGCGGTACATCTGGGACCCGGGGCAGCAGTGCGCCCGCATGGATGCCGCGCAGCTGGCAGAAGGGATCACCGGGGCGTTCATGGTCATCTGCAACGACTATGAGTTCGAGCTGATTCGGCAGAAGACCGGATTGAGCGAGGCTGATGTGCTGGCGCAGGTGCCGATGCTGGTGGTCACCAGGGGCGAGCACGGCAGCACCATCATGACCGGAGGGCAGCGTGTCGATGTGCCGGCGGTGCCGCCGGTGCGCGTGGCCGATCCCACCGGTGTCGGCGATGCGTATCGCGGGGGCTTCATGAAGGGGCTGACGGCTGGCGCCGACCCGGTGGTCTGCGGGTGCATGGGCAGTGTGGCCGCGACCTACGCACTCGAGTTCCTGGGGGGCACGTATCACGCGTACACCCCGCTCGAATTTGCCGAGCGGTATGCGGCGCACTTCGGGCCGCTGCCGGTGGCGCTCTGACAGCCTGACCGGTCGGCGTCGTTACTCGACGCCGGCCGCCACCTTGGCCCGGGCCGTCGCCACGATGCGGGCGAACTTGGCCTGCTGCAGGTTCCAGTCGGTCTCGAGCAGGCGTACCTGCGCGTCGTTCAGTTCGGCCGACGTGATGACGCCGTTCTCGTAGGACACCTGCGCAATTTGGACGCTCTCTCGCGCAAGTTCGAGTGCTTTCTGCTGCGTAGTGACCACCTCGGCTGCTGCCTGCAGCGTCGTCCAGGCCGACTCGAGCTCGAGTCGTGCCTGATCGAGGGTCGCCGTCAGGCCATACTCGGCCTGTCGCTGCTGTGCCTGCGCCGCGGCCTTGCGGGCCGAGGCGGCGGGCGCGACCGTCAGCGGAACCTGGAAGGCCAGGCCAAACGTGTAGTTCTGTCGTTCACGGTCAAACACCGATCCCAGCCGGTCGTCCTGATATTGCATGTTGCCGCGGAGCGCCAGCGAGGGTTTCCATTCGCCCGTGGCCAGGCGTTCGGCAAAGGTCGCCTGATCGCGGCGCGCCTGGAAGGCCTTCAAATCAGGGCGGGCCGGTAGGGCCTGATCCAACTGCTCGCGTGCGGAGAGCATCTGCCCTTCGTCGAGCGTGCCCACCAGCGTCAGCGGCTGTCCCTGCGGCAGCGACAGCACGGTGCGCACCGCCTGCAGGGCGGTGTCGAACTCTGACTGCACCTGAATGCGTCTGGCGCGGGCATTGGCCAACTGGACCTCTGCCTGCAGTACGTCGAGCCGCGCGACGGTGCCGGCGTCATAGCGCACCCGGGCCAGACCCAGTTGCGTGTCCGCGAGGCGAATCTGCTCGTCGACGACGCTCAGGCCCTGCTGTCGAAACACGGCGTTGTAGAAGATTTCGACCACCCGGTACTCGAGGTCCTGGCGCGCACGGGCGAGGTCGAGGCGCGAGGCATCGAGGCCGGCTTCGCGGAGGGCCTCGCCGTTGGTGATGCGCCCACCCGCGTACAGCGGCTGAGAGACGTCGAACGAGAAGATGTTCTCGCGGGTGAAGCCCGCCTGAAATGTCGTTTCGTTTGGACCGAACACGCCCGCGGGAATCCGGATGATGGGGAAGCGCTGCGCTGGGGTGTAGAGGTACGTGACACTGGCGGAGGGCAGGCGCGCCGTTCGCGCTTCACGTACCAGCGCCTGGCTCTCGTCGACGCGGGCCCCTACCACCTTGAGCGCCTGGTTGGCGTCAAGGGCGCGGGTGCGGGCCTGCTCGTATGTCAGTGACAGCGGTGCCGGGCGCATCGGCCGATCACCGGCCGTCTGCGCAGACGCCGCCGACGATGACAGCAGCCAGCCCAGCAGGCCGATGATCATGACCAGCCCGGCCATGCGCGTGGCGGGCGACAGCGTGGTCACCCCCCGGGTGCGCCGCGCCTTGATGCGTTCGGTGAACCGTCCCAGCAGCAGATAGGACACCGGCACCACGAGCAGCGTCAGTGCGGTCGACGTGATGAGTCCGCCGATGGTCGCGATAGAAATCGGCGCACGGAATTCGCCGCCTTCGCCTGTGCCCATCGCCGAGGGCAGCATGCCCAGAATCATCGCAAAGGTTGTCATCAGAATGGGTCGCAGGCGTGCCGGTCCCGCCTTGAGGATGGCCGCCTCGAGGCCCAGCCCTTCCCGCATGTGCTGATTAGTGAGATCGATCAGC
>VFZN01000040.1 GCA_016871195.1 Acidobacteriota bacterium
GCGTCACGGCCGAGCGCGCGAGGTACAGCGGCAGGGTCTTCGCATTCGGAACGCCGCCGAAATAGCTGATGAGCACGCTCGGAATGTCGTTGGTGCCGTACATGCTCCACATGTTGGTGAGCCCCGCCCCGACCATCGCCGCCTTGAAGCGTGCGGTTTGCGTGATCATCCACGCCGTCATATACCCGCCATAACTCCAGCCGATGTGGGCCAGGCGGTCGGGGTCGGCCACGCCCCTGGCGACCAGTGCATCGACGCCCGTCATGATGTCGCGATAATCACCGCCGCCCCAGTCGTTCACGTTGGCCTGCAGGGCGCGCTCGCCGTAGTTGGTGGAGCCCCGGGGATTCGGATAGAAGACCGCCCATCCGCGTCCGGCCCAGACCTGTCCCCCCTCGAGGCCCCCGAGTCTGAAGCCATTGACATACGCCCCGGCGGGCCCACCGTGGGCGACTACCAGGAGGGGATAGCGGCGCCCCGCCTCGAAATCGACGGGCTTGAGGAGCACGCCTTCCACCTCGAGGCCATCGTGTCCCTTCCAGGTGATGACCTCGGTCTGTCCCTGCCTGATCCCGGCGAGCTGCGGATTCGTGGTGGTGAGCCGGCGCGGCTGGCCGAACGACGGGTCGGAGACATACACCTCCGCGGCGTGGCCCGGGGTATCCATCGTGAACGCGATGGTGCGCCCGTCACGCGAGACGGACAGGGCCTGCATCGTGCGTCCCGTGGTGAGCTGGATGTAGCGGCCGCTGGACAGGTCGTAGGCAAACACTTCCGTGTACGCCCGCTTGCCCGCCGTGAACATGACACGCTGCCCCTCGAGCGTCCACACCGGGGTGCCGGCGTCGGTGTCGAAGGTGGGCGTCGACACATCGCGGGCGCGCCGGGTCGCGACGTCGTAGAGCACCAGCTTCGACTGCACCACCGGACCGATCGCCGTGCCATCGGCATGAGCCGGCATCGGGTGCGGTTCCATGGTCCAGGCGATGGTGCGGCCGTCCGAGGACCACCGTGCCGCCCCGTCGTTGCCGAAGTTGGTGCTGATCTGCTCGACCATGAGAGGCTCAAGGGTCAGCACGTAGACATCGCGGCGGTTGTCGCGCAGCATCGGCGTCGCGGCCGCGTTGAAGACCAGGCGCCGGCCGTCCGGGGCCCACGACGGCGCGCCCTGCACGGTGTAGGTCGTGCCCTCGGTGAGACGGGTGCCCGGGACAGGCGATGTGGGAGTGCCGGGAGACGGCACGGTCACGAGCCACAGATGCTGGTAGCGGAAGTCGCCTTCAAACACGCGCTCGTCGTCGCGACGCTTGACCGCCGCCTCGTCATCCGCGCTGCGGGGGTCGGTCGACACATACGCCACGCGCGTGCTGTCAGGGGCCCACGCGTAGGCCGTGACGCCCTCCTTCGTGTCGGTCACCTTCTGGGCCTCGCCCCCGTCGGCGGGGAGCACATACAGCTGTGGGCGCGCGTCGGCTGACCCGCGCGCTGACACGAAGCTGATGAAGCGTCCGTCGGGAGACCATTGCGGCTGGCTGTCACCGCGTTCACCGTAGGCGATCTGGCGGGCGGGCGACTGGCCGTCCGTGGCCACGCGCCACACGCGCGAGCGCGATTCCATGCGGTCGCCGTCGGCTTCCCATTGCCGCACGGTATACAGCACCGAGCGCCCATCCGGCGACAGCAGCGCCCCCTGCACCTGCCTGACGTGCAGGACATCATCGAACGTGGCGACGCGGGAGGGCTGGGCCCCGGACGGTGCGGCCAGCACGCCCAGCACCAGGAACAGACAGGCTCGGATCGGAAAGACCGGGCTGCGCATCAGCGGATACCTCGGGGCGGTCGGGAAGGGACTGGTGCCGGAGGAGGGACTCGAACCCACACACCCTTTCGGATATTCGATTTTGAGTCGAACGCGTCTGCCATTCCGCCACTCCGGCACAGGGGGCCTTCAGTATAACGGGCCTCGCATCAGCCGGCGCGCCGCGAGGGCATCCACAGCACGCCGCATACCTGCATGGTCACCCCGGCACGTTTGGGGCGAATCGTGATCGGTTCGATGGCGTCGGTGGACGGATCCCACTCGTCCTGAATCTGTGCCACATCGCGCTGCAGGGCCGCCTGGATGTCGTCGGCCTGCTGCCGCAGCAGGCCGACCTGGGCCTGGGCCCGCTGCACATCGGCGGCCTGCGACTGTGCGCGGCCGGCCCCGCGAATGGCCGTGGCGGCCCGGCCGACGTTGGCCCCGGAGAGGGCCTTGCCGCCGAAGAGCGCCGACAGCAGTCCAGCCCCCACCGAGACGGCGGCCGACAACGACGAGTCGCGGGCCTGCAGCGATTCCCGCTCAACGGCGGCCTCAGCCCGGCGGACCTTGTCCTCGGCGTTCCGGACGCGCGCGGCATATTTCTCCTCAAGACGGGCCACCGAGGCATCGCGGCCTTCCCGCAGGGCCTGGCCGACTCGCACGCGGAACGCCCCTTCGGTTTCGCCCGGCACCGAGGCGAGCTTCGTGCGACCGCTCCGGAACAGCGTGACGCCCTGCGTCTGACCAATCCAGGTGGCAAAACCCTTCTCCCACGCCGGATACCGCCTGGCCGCCTGCGCGACCGACGGCAGCGGGGCAAAGCGCACGGCCAGCGGGGGTGTGGTCTGTAGGGCGTCGACGCTGACGTCGAGCCGCTCGGCGCGCTCCCAGTCGACGGGTATCGGGCCATCCTCGATGGGCACCGAGGCCAGCAGCGTACTCGACTCGTCGATGCCCAGCTTGCCGTCACTCACGGCGACCCGGGCGACACCCACCAGCACCGGCGTGAGCAGCATGCCCTCGGTCGCATCGAGGAAAAACTGGGGAATCCCTGGCGGCAGCACGGGGGGCGTCGACGACTGGCCAGGCGGCGGGGGAGCCCCACCGTGGTCCGACGGGCCCAGCGCGAGCGCGACCCGGTCTGACGGGGCAGGGGCCGTGCCGGGATGCCGGGAGCCCTCCGGTGTGTGCACCGGGGCCCCAGACGGTGCGTCCACGGCCTGACCCGCTCCGGAGCTAGCGTCCGGCGTGGCACACAGCCGTCGCAGTTCGTCCCTGCCCATCGGGCCGCGCAGATACGACATCGTCCAGCGCGTTTCGAAGAGCGCGGGACGTTTGGCATGCACGTTGTGCAGCAGGAAGACGCGCTTGCCGAGTCCGGACAGCACCTGGTCCAGACCGGCGCGGTCGAAGCCTTCGCCTGCACTCGCGGCGACCCCTTCCAGACCGTCAAGCACCCGCGCTTTGTCGCGCTCGGTCTGCAGGCGTCCGAGCATCCAGGTCCCGCAGTTTGACAGCGCCTTGTAATCGAGGTCGACCGGATTCTGCGTCGCTAGGGTCAGCCCGATGCCGAACGCCCGCGCCTGCTTCAGCAGCTTGAGGAGCGGAGCCTTTGACGGCGGATTGGCAACCGGTGGCAGGTAGCCGAAGATTTCGTCGAAGTAGACCAGGGCCCTCAGGCTCGTTGTGCCGCGCTGGGCTCGCATCCAGCGGACGACCTCATTCAGCAGCAGCGACACAAAGAACATGCGCTCGTGGTCGTCGAGATGGGCAATCGACAGCACGGCCACTTTGGGCCGGCCCTCGGCGGTGTAGAGGAGCTGCTGCACATTCAGCGGCTCGCCCTGTAGCCAGGCCGCGAAACCCGGCGCGGCGAGAATCTGGTTGAGCCGCATGGCGAGGGCAAAGCGGTCCTTCGGCGGGAAAAAGGCGTCGATGTCCATCACGCCCACCCGGGTGACTGGCGGCTGCTGCACGGCCACAATCAGTGCCGCCAGGTCGAGGTCGCGTCCCTCAGCCCAGGCGTGCTGGAACAGCGTCGACAGCAGGATGTGCTCGCGGCTGCGGAGCGGTTCGGCGTCGATGCCCGCCAGCGCAAGCACGCTGGTGGCGGCGACGGCCACCACGTCGCCCAGCAGATCGGGGTCGGCCATCACCTCAGCCGGCGGCGCCATGAAGGACCGCATCACCGAGACCGGCCGGCCGGCGGTGCTGCCCGGGGTGTAGATCAGGATGTCGGCGGCCTCGCGGAGCCGGGCGATGCGGGCCCCGTCCTGGCCCCACTCCTCGAGGCCCCGTCGCCACAGCGCCGCCTGGGCGTCGGCGAACGCCTCGCGTGTCTGACCGGCCAGGCGGGCGGCGTCTTCATTGATCCAAGGTGCGAAGTCGTTGCCGGCCAGCGCGGGAAAGGTCAGGCTCAGGTTGGCCAGGTCGCCCTTCGGGTCGATGGCCAGCACCGGAATGCCGTCGATCGCCGCCTCCTCAATCAGGTCGATGCCGAGGCCGGTCTTCCCGCTGCCGGTCATGCCGACGATGACGCCGTGGGTGACCAGGTCGGCGGATGGGTACAGCAGGGGCGCGTCCGAGCGCTGGCCGGTGTCGCGGTCGACCTGGCGGCCCAGATAGAAGACGCCGAGCTTTTCGTAGTCCATGACGGTGGGCGCATTCTAGCGCGGCGATGCGCAGGTCTGGACACCTGAAGGACGTCTGGATCAGGTCAAATGACAGAATGTACGAAAACACGCCTGATTTCGTTGATTTCAAGGACTTGGTGGCCTATACTAAAAGCTTACCGTTTAGGCTGCACGCCGGTCCCAGACCCCAGCGTCGAAACGAGGCTCACATGTCATTCAAGATCGGCGACAAGGTCATCTACCCCAACCACGGGCTCGGCATTGTGTCGAAGATTGAAGAGAAGACGATCTTCGGCAACGCCGAGTTCTTCTTCCTCCTGCGGATTCTGTCCACCGAGTCGACGGTGCTGGTGCCGGTGGCCAATGTCGACAACGTCGGCCTGCGCCGCGCCATCAGCGACGAAGAAGTGGAAGAGCTCTATCGGCTGCTGGGCGACGGGCACATCGACAATCACCAGAACTGGAAGGGCCGGTTCAAGGACAACTCGGACAAGATGCGCACCGGGTCGATCTATGACATGGCCGATGTGCTCAAGAGCCTGACCTTCCTCGCCAAGTCCAAGAGCCTCTCGTTCCGCGAAAAGCGCATGCTCGACCGCGCCAAGTCCCTTATCGTTTCGGAAATCTCGGAAGTGATGCGCATCAAGCCCGAAGCCGTTGAGGCACGCGTGAACGAACAGCTCGAAAAGTGCTTCGCCGAGCGTGCGCGTGCGGTCGCGGCGGGTGAGCCCCTGCCTCCACCGCGAATCATTCCGCCGGCACCGCCCCGGTCAGCGATGCCGGTGCCCGGCGTCAAGCCCATGGCCGCCGCCCCGGCTCCGGCGGCGCATCCAATCACTCCGCTGCAGGCCCGCGTCGCCGAGAAGGCCGCGCAGCCGGCCGCGGTCGCTGTGGGTGCCGTAACGGCCCCCGTCGCCGCCGCGAAGACTACCGCGGGGAAGACATCGTCCCGCCCGGTCACGCCCTCGTCAAAGGCGCCCAAGACGGCCGCTGCGGTGACGAAGTCTCCGGCGAAGTCCGCTGCCGCGAAGAAGCCGGTCGCGAAGAAGGTGGTCGCGAAGAAGCCAGTAGCGAAGAAGCCGGTCGCGAAGAAGCCG
>VFZN01000041.1 GCA_016871195.1 Acidobacteriota bacterium
GCCCCACCGGATCGTCGAACTCGGAGGCCGACGCCGGAAACTCGCGGTGCACAAACTGCTGGAACTCGGGGGTCTCGGCCACCGATTCGAGGCTGCGCCAGAACCGGGGTCCACCCGCCTCGGCCAGCCGGGCGCGAACGGCCTTGATATCGAAGACTTCTGCGCTCATGTCGTCCTTCACGAGGGCCTCACGCCGACTAGCGGTGGCACACCGAGCAGCTGGTCATGTGCTCGACGCCCGCAATGTTGTACTGCTTCACCAGCTGCGGCCCCAGTTCCGACTGCGCCACGGCGGGCGTATAGCCCATGGTCGTGATCTGATCCCGCGGCCGCACATACCGTGACGGGTCGCGATGGCAGTCGAGGCACCACTCCATCTGGAGGCTGTTCTTCTGGAACACAATCGGCATCCGGTCGATGCGGCCGTGGCACGTCTCGCAGCCCACACCCTGCTTCACATGAATGCCGTGATTGAAATACACAAAATCCGGCAGGTCGTGGACGCGAATCCACTGCAGCGGCTTGTTCTCGCGGAAGCTGGCGCGCACCGGCTCGAGGTAGGGGCTGGTCGACCAGATCTGCGAATGGCAGTTGATGCACGTCTTGGTCGGCGGAATGCCGGCGGAGGCCGTCGACTCGACCGACGAGTGGCAGTAGCGGCAGTCAATACCCACCCCACCCACGTGGTGCTGGTGACTGAACTGCACCTGCGGCTGTTCGACGTTCTTGTTCGCAGTGGTCACAAAGTCTGACCGCTGGAGGGTCAGCACAATCCAGCCGAGGGTGGCCAGCACGAGCAACACCACCACCAGACTGCTTCGCGACGTAAGATTGGCGCTCTTCGGGAATACCTGCATGTCCCCTGCTCAACCCCGCGTCACCCCGCGCACGATACCGGCATCGACGGCGGGGCGGTTGGGTTCAATTGTGAAAAAATTCTCAAACAAAGTTTTATCACAGAGCCCTGTGCCATTCAAGGAACTCACCACCCCGAACCAACGTCCTAGGAACGTTTTCTGGCCACTCGGGAAATCGCCAGTGAACCCACGAAAACGACATATTGAGCTGGTTAAACGACCTAACAGCAATGAGTGGTAGTCAGACGGCCTTTCAACACCTGGCGGTCGTTCTCTGCTACAGTCTCCCCGCCTCAACCCCATGAGCGACCGCAAATACTCACAACGCGGATATCAGGACTCGGCCACAGACCGCGGACCCTCCGACACCTCCCGTCCCGCACACACGCCCAGACCCGAGCGACCGCCCGGAGCCCCAGCCGGTGCCAGGCGCATTTCCGCCGACGGCGCCCGCAACCCCCGCATGATGGGCCACCACGAAGTCGCCCGCTGCGCCCGCTGCGGCACCCTCGTCGACCCGCAGGTGTTCTCGCGCAGCACCTGCCCCAAATGCCAGCAGGCCCTGCACGCCTGCGTGCAGTGCACACACTTCGACCCGGCCGCGCGCTTCGAGTGCGTCCGCCCCCTCACCGCGCGCGTCGCACCCAAAGATGCCGCCAACGACTGCGCCCTCTTCGAAGCCCGCACCAGTTGGGAACGCGAAACCTCCGCCGCCGCTGCCGCCACCCCCCCAGGAACGACCCGCCGCCCGGACGAACGCCCCGCCACCGCCTCGGCCCGCAAGGCCTTCGACGACCTTTTCAAGTTCTGAACCCGGCCGCGCCCCTATAATCGACCCATGCCTCTGCTCGCTGACAACGATGCCGCCGTCCTCAGGCAGCATCTGCAGCCCATCACCGCGTCAGTCGATCTGCTGCTCTTCACACAGGCCTTCGGTGGCTCTGAAAGCGGACCCATCGCCAAACAAGTGCTCGACGAAATTGCGTCCCTCAACGACAAGGTGCACGTCGTCGAGAAAAACTTCGTCCTCGACACCGACGACCGCACCCGCTACGGCGTCGAACACGCCCCCTGCATCGTCATCCTGCGCAACGGGGAAGACACCCGCATGCGCTTCCTCGGCGCGCCGATGGGCTACGAGTTCGTGCCGCTCGTGGAATCAGTGCTCCTCGCCGGCACCGGTGACGTCGATCTCACGCAGGCCAGCATCGACACACTCGCACGCATGACCGCCCCCACCGCCATCAAGGTGTTCAGCACCCCGAATTGACCGCACTGCCCGAGGGCGGTCGTCCTCGCAATGAAGATGGCGTTCAGCAACCCGCACATCACGGCCACCGCCGTCGAAGCGCAGGAGTTCATGGATCTGTCGCGGCGCTACCGGGTCACCGGCGTGCCCAAGACCATCATCAATGACACGGTGGAAATCCTCGGCGGACTGCCCGAGGACGATTTCGTCGCGCAGGCCTTCCCAGACCTGACCCCGACCGCCTGAACACAGCTGCACACGCCGCCGCGAGCCCCGCTCGCGGTGGCCGAACGCCCTTACGGCCGCACGGGCAGCCAGCCCTGTCCGTCGCGCATCACAAAGCGCGTCTCTGGCGGCACGTCCCACCCGTCGACCATCGGCACGGCCGGATCACCCGGCAGCGCCAGAATCCGCACGCCCTCAGACGAATCCTCCAGCAGCCCAGGCGAGACGCGCACGATCGGCTTCGTCTGCGCCCACGCCAGCACGTCTGCCAGCGAGCCGTGCTGCTCGATCTGTCGCAGCGTCGTCCAGGTCGGGGGCGGCAGGTGCAGCTGGCCGGCCTGCGCCCGCTCCAGCGCATCCCCCGCCGTCAACCAGATATGCGCCGTGATCTCGCCCATGTCTGCCACGGCCTGCTGTCCCTCGGGCAGCACCGCCAGAAAAAACCGCGCGTCGAACCGGCGAATCTCAATCGCCGGCGTCACCCAGTGCGCGATCGGGTGCAGGGCATCGACATCCAGCGTCAACCCCGCTTCCTCCTGCACCTCGCGCACCGCAGCCACCCGATACGGCAGTTCGTCCCGCACCGACAGGTCGCGGAAGCGTGGCGGGTGCCGAAGAAAGGCCGCCTCCGGCACAACCGCCCGGTCGGCCTCATCGACACGACCCCCGGGGAAGACATGCGCACCGGCCATGAACGCGACGCGATCGGTGCGCCGCACCAGCAGCACCTCAGGCGCTGCGGCGTCGCCCGGGCGCACCACGACGACGGTCGAGGCGGGACGGATCAGGGCGGGGGTCGCGTCGGCGTGGCTCACGGGTGCGCTCCTTCACAGTCTGGGCCGGCATCAGCACCGCCACCGCTTCAAGATGGTCGGTGTGCGGAAACATGTCGATGCCCGTCACCTGCGTCAGCGCATAGCCTCCGCGGGCAAACAGGGCGCGCTCGTTGGCCAGACGCTCGGGCTGACACGACACATACACCACACGGGACGGTGCCAGAGCACACACGGCCTCGATCACGCGCGGTGCACATCCCTGACGCGGCGGATCGAGAATCACCGCATCCCACGCGCGTCGTGACAGGCGCCCCAGCGCGTCCTCGGTCCGGGCCGCGATCAGGCGGATCGCCTCGGAAGGCACGCCGTTCACCCGCAGGTTGTGGCGCGCATCCGAGACCGCCTGCCGGTTCTCTTCCACGGCCACCACACGAGCCCCCCGCATGGCCAGAGGCAGCGAGAAGAGCCCGCTGCCGGCATACAGGTCAAGCACCGCGCGGGCCGCACCGACAGACGCCAGCACCGTCGACACCAGCACGCGCGCCGCACCCACATTTGTCTGGAAGAATGCCGTCGGCGCGATCTGAAACACCGCGTCATGCACCTCGTCGCGCACATGACCGCGCCCCGCCAGCCGCAGGGTGGTCGGCCCCACCATGTAGGGCCCGGGGCGATCATGGATGTTCAGCAGAAATCCGTCGGGACGCTCAGGCCCCTCGAGAAACGCCCGCACTGGTGCGCGCAGGGACGGATGGTTGGCTGTCACCACCAGCATCACCACGGCCTCGCGCTCATCGTCCGACGTCCTGATGAGCACGTGGCGCAGCACGCCCGCCGGCACGCGGCCCCGCATGAGGGCATCGCGCAGGGCGAACGCCAGGCGATTGCCCCGGGCACTGTGCACCGGACACTCGTCGATGCGCATGACCCGGTGCGAGCCAGCCTGAAAGTGGCCCATCACGAGGTCAGCGCTGCCGTTGTGCGGCGCAAACGCAAACGCCACCTTGTGGCGGAAGCCCCACTCGCGCGGCGACGCCACCACCTCACCGATGGCCAGATCGGGAAACCATGCCTCTAGCTGCCCGCATTTACGGCGCAGTTGCGCCGCATACGGAACGTCCGGCACGCTGCACCCGCCGCAACGCCCGAAATGCCGGCACGTCACCGCACGTCTCCCGTCCGCTCAGCGGACGCCGAGCAGTTCCACTTCAAAGAGCAGCGTGGCATTCGGGGGAATGACGCCGCCGGCCCCGCGTGAGCCGTAGCCCATGTCGGGCGGAATCGTCAGCACGCGCTTGCCGCCGACCTTCATCCCCTTGACGCCCTCGTCCCAGCCACGGATGACCATACCAGCCCCGAGACCGAACTCGAACGGCTCGTTGCGATCCTTCGAGCTGTCGAACTTCGTCCCGCGATGGTCGGCGGTGCCGGCGTCGTAGAGCCAGCCGGTGTAGTGCACGACCACGCTGTTGCCCGTCTGGGCCTCGCGTCCGGTTCCGACAGTGACATCAGTGGTGGCAAACGGCATGATCACGGGACTCGTTTCTCCGCACACCGACAGCGTGACCGCCATCAGCGCACTCAGGAACAGGAAAGACAGTTTCTGCATGGCCGCGTCCAGTGTACGGCAATCAGGGCCCAACCCGCCCTCTCGGACCACGCCGGGGCGTTCCGCGTTGCTGGGGCGTCTTAGAAGAACTTGTCCAATCACGCCCCTGCACGCACGCTGTTGCTGACCGGTGCCACCGGGTTTGTCGGCCAGGCCGTCTATCCGGCCCTGGTCGCAGCGGGCTGGACCGTGCGTTGCGCGAGCCGCGACCCGGTGGCCGCCGCACGGCGCTGGCCCGGCCGCAGCTGGGTCGCCCTCGATGTGTCTGACCCAGACTCAGTCAGTCGCGCCCTCGAGGGGTGCCAGGCAGCGCTCTATCTTGTGCACGGCATGGCCTCGCACGCCGGCAATTACCGCGATGCCGAACTGACGCAGGCACGCCTCTTCAGCGAGTCAGCTACCGCCGCCGGCCTTCGGCGCCTTGTGT
>VFZN01000042.1 GCA_016871195.1 Acidobacteriota bacterium
ATGCGATAGGTGCCGGTCGATCCGCCGGTGACGAGCGGACAGGCGATGCCGGTGGCCTCGATCATCCGCCGTGTGTCGACGGCCCTGGCGAGGCTGCCGATGCTACGGACTTCGCGCGCGGTGAACGGCGCCGTGTGCGCCGCCTGTCCGTCGTACGACTGCAGGCCGACAAACTGCACGCGTGCGTAGCGGGTGATGGCGCGGGCCAGTGCCACGGCAGGTTCTCCGGGCGGAATACCGGTGCGGCCGAAGAAGAGATCGATGGCCAAGTTGAGCACCACGCCCGGGTGGGCGGCGGCGGCCGCATCGAGATCGCGCACATTGGCCTCATGGTCGACGATGAAGATGGTGTCGGGGGCGGCGATGGCCAGTTGCAGGGCACGCTGAATCTTGGTGGCCCCGATGACCGGCGTCGTAATCAGCAGCCCCCGGATGCCGTGTGCCGCAAACACCTCGGCCTCACTGAGGCGGGCGACGCAGGCGCCGACGGCACCGGCGGCGATGAGCCGTCGTGCGATCTCAGGGCACTTGTGCGTCTTGGCGTGCGGACGGAATGCCTTGCCCCTGGCCCGCAGGACGGCGGCCATGGTGGCGACGTTGCGTTCGAAGCGGTCGAGGTCGACGACCAGGGCAGGCGTGGGAATGTCGGCGGCATGGGCCATAATGGAAGACTATCTTCAGGGAGAGCCTTGACTCAGCGCAACATCCGGAACTTTTCCATCATCGCGCACATCGACCACGGGAAATCGACGCTGGCCGACCGCTTCCTCGAACACACGGGGGCCCTGGAGGCCCGCGAGATGGAGGCGCAGGTGCTCGACAGCATGGACCTCGAGCGCGAGCGGGGCATCACCATCAAGGCCCATCCCGTGCGGCTGACCTATACGGCCGACGATGGGCAGACCTATATTCTGAACCTGATTGACACGCCTGGCCACGTCGATTTCGGGTATGAAGTGACGCGGTCGCTGTCGGCGTGCGAGGGAGCGCTGCTGCTGGTTGATGCCAGCCAGGGCGTTGAGGCGCAGACGCTGGCCAATGCCTATCTGGCCATCGACCACAGCCTGGAGATCATTCCCGTCATCAACAAAATCGACCTGCCGAGTGCCCAGCCCGAAGAGGCGCGGCGGCAGATTGAGGAAATTGTGGGCCTCGACGGCGACACGGCCATTCTGGCCAGTGCCAAGGAAGGCCTCGGGGTGCATGACATCCTCGAGGCGGTGGTCAAGCGGCTGCCGTCGCCCGGAGGCGACCCACAGGCACCGCTTAAGGCGCTGATCTTCGACTCGTGGTACGACGCCTATCGTGGCGTGGTGATTGTCGTGCGCGTGCTGGAAGGCACCATTCGCACGGGCACGAAGGTGCGCTTGATGAACGCGGCCCAGGACTACGAAGTCGAGCAACTGGGCGTGTTCACCCCCAAACCAGTGGTCATCGGGGCGCTGGGCCCTGGCGAAGTGGGATTTGTGGCGTGCGGCATCAAGCGCGTGCTCGATGCGCAGATTGGTGACACGGTCACCGAGACGGCGCGACCGACGGCAGCACCGTTTCCGGGCTTCAAGGCCCTCAAGCCGATGGTGTTCGCGGGGCTCTATCCTGTAGAAAGCCATCAGTACTCCGAGCTGCGCGAGGCGCTCGAAAAACTGCGGCTCAACGACGCCGCATTCTTCTTCGAACCCGAGACCTCGGTGGCACTCGGCTTCGGCTTCCGCTGCGGCTTCCTCGGCCTGCTGCACATGGAAATCGTGCAGGAGCGGCTTGAGCGCGAGTTCAACATGGACCTGGTCACGACGGCGCCGGGCGTGCTGTACCGTGTGACCACGACCGATGGCGCCGTGACGGAAATCGACAGCCCCGCCAAGTTGCCCGACGTGGGGACGATTGCGAAAATCGAAGAGCCGGTCATCACGGCCACTGTGCTGACGCCGTCCGAATTTGTGGGCCCGATTCTGCAACTGTGTCAGGACAAGCGCGGCGTGCAGAAGGCACTGGAATACAAGGCCTCGGACCGCGTGCTCATCACCTACGAGCTGCCCTTCAACGAAGTGGTGCTCGATTTCTACGACCGCATGAAGACGATTTCTCGCGGCTATGCGTCGCTCGACTATGCGGTGACGGGCTACTGGACCTCGCCGCTTGTCAAGCTCGACATCATGGTCAACGGCGAGGCCGTCGACGCGCTGTCGGTCATTGTGCACCGCGACCGAGCCTATGACCGGGGGCGGCAGCTGGCGGCCAAGATGCGCGAGCTGATTCCGCGGCAGATGTTCGAGATTGCCATACAGGCGGCCATCGGCAGCCGTATCATCGCGCGCGAGAGCGTCAAGGCGCTGCGCAAGAACGTGCTGGCCAAGTGCTACGGCGGTGACATCAGCCGTAAGCGCAAGCTGCTTGAGAAACAGAAAGAAGGCAAGAAGCGCATGAAGCGCGTGGGTCGCGTCGAGATTCCGCAGGAGGCTTTCCTGGCGGTGCTGAAGGTGGGCGAGGATGGCTGAGGCAACATTCCAGAAATCGACGGCGCGCGAATACTTCGAATCGCTGGTGATCGCCGGCATTCTTGCGCTGTTCGTGCGGACGTTCGACTTCCAGGCGTTCAAGATTCCCAGCGGATCGATGGAGCCCAATCTGCTTATTGGCGACCACCTGCTGGTGAACAAGATGGTGTTCGGCCCGACCGGGTCGTCCCTTGAGCGGATGGTGATGCCGGTGCGCTCGGTCGTGCGCGGCGATGTGCTGGTCTTCAAGTATCCCGAGGAGCCGTCTCGTGACTTCATCAAGCGGGTGGTGGGGCTGCCGGGCGACACGCTCGAATTGAAGGGGACGCAGGTCTACATCAACGGCCAGCCGCTCAGCGAGCCTTATGCGCTGTATCAGCGTCTGCCTGACATGCTGCTGCCGGGAGATGTGCGCCGGGCCTACGGGCCGGTGACCATCCCCGACGGCCACTACTTCATGATGGGCGACAACCGTGATGACTCGCAGGACAGCCGCTACTGGGGCTTTCTGCCGGCGGGGCACATCAAGGGGCGGGCGCTGTTTGTCTACTGGTCGTTCGGCGGTCCTGACGGCACCCGCTGGAACCGATTCCTCCACCAGATTCACTGACATGTCTGGGGCGTGATGCGCGCCCCACGTTCGGGGCGCTCCCTCGCGTCACCCCGGCGGCACACCTCCGGTCCTGCCCGCGGGACACGCCCGGGCCTCCCCTCCCGGGACACACCCGTGTCCCAGCCCCTCTCCTTGCTGCTATCATCCCCGCGTCTGCCCGGTGCGGCAGGCAGGGGAGGGCGTATGACGCGCAGAACATCGGGTCGCGGACGGGCGGTCGCCGTGGTGCTGGCGGGGTTGGTGACGCTGGCGGTGGCGCCGCTGCTGGCTGCCGGGTGGACTTGGCAGGGGCGGTACGGGTCGGGGGCTGTCGAGCTGCTGATCATCGGAGACGTGCAGATTCATACGCGGCGCGCTGACCCATCGACTGCGCTGCACCGCATGCGAGACACGCTGCGTGCGGCTGACCTGGTCTACGCCAACCTCGAGGGCCTGCTGGTGCCGTCGGTCGGCACGAAGGTGGATATTCCCGACAAGCCCGAGTGGACGCATCCCGGCCCGGCCGGGGCAGCGGTGCTGAAGGCGTCGAACCTGCAGGTGGTGGGTGTGGCGAACAACGTCGCCTCTGGGCGGGCGAACATTCTCAAGAGTCTCTCGGTGCTCGATGCACAGGGCATCGCGCATGTCGGGGCCGGACGCAACCGGCGCGAGGCGCATGTGCCGGCGATCGTCGAGCGCAAGGGCGTGAAGATCGGGTTCCTGCAGTACACCGCCCGCTGGTACCGCGACGCCGACATGATTGCCACCGACACCGAGGCTGGCGTGGCACGGTTGTCGTCGAAGGACGGCCTCACGATCGACCCCGAAGATGTGGCGCACATCAAGGCTGATATTCAGGCCCTGCGGCCCAAGGTGGACATCGTCGTGGTGTCGCATCACAACCGCGATGGATCCACACCTGTACAGTTCAATGGGACGCGAGGCACCTCTCCGGTGACGAGCCGCGAGCACAGCGAGCCCTACCAGCAGACGTTTGCGCACATGGCGATCGACCTCGGGGCCGACCTGGTGTTCGGGCACGGCACGCACACGATTCAGGGCGTCGAGGTGTATCAGGGGCGGCCGATTCTGTATGCCATCGGCCATTCGAATTTTGATCAACCCGGGTATGAGAAGGCCACGGATGGTCTGGTCGTGCGGGTCGTGATCGACGGAAAGCGTCTCGTGCGCACCTCGTTTGTGCCGGTAACCAAAGACACGGCCAACGATGTGTACATGCTCGATCCGACCACGGGCCAAGGCGCGCGGCTGGTGCAGGCGGTGACCGAGCGGTCGCCGGCCCCGCCATCGCTGCGGGTGGAAGGGCAGGAAGTCGTGCTTCTGGAACGCCCGGCCGCGACACGCATGCGGTGAGCCCGCAGGCCGGACATTAATACCGTTTATGTTGTGAGTGCCTTGATGATGATTGACCTAATCGTGGCAATTCGGTGGGCTCGCCCCTCTGTCGGTCTTGGGCTCATGGGTACCCCCGGACTGTTCAGCATGTTTCGCCAAGGAGGCCCGTTATGGCGTGGTTGAGAATACTCCGGCCGTGTGTGCTTCTTGCCGCAGTCCTGTTGTTACTGGCAGGCACTGGGGCGGCACAGTCGCTGAACGGCAACATCACCGGTCGCGCGACTGATGAAAGCGGTGGCGCGTTGCCCGGAGTCACGGTCACGATCAGCAGCCCTCAAATGATCGGGCAGCCCCGTACGGCGGTGACCGACGAGCAGGGCACCTATCGCTTCACGCTGCTGCCGACCGGCACCTATGCCGTCAATTTCGCACTACCCGGCTTCGGCACCCTCAACGTAGAGGGTGTGACGCTGCTGACC
>VFZN01000043.1 GCA_016871195.1 Acidobacteriota bacterium
GAATCGCGCCCGTCACATGCCGGTGCAGGAGGCCCAGCGGGCCGCCGAAGAGGTTGATGCCTGCGGCCATCAGCGGCGGGGGAATGCCCGCGTCGATCATGACGAGCGGCTCCACGAGGTAGTCGACATGACTGCGGTGGTTCGACACCCAGATCACACGCCCTGCATCAGCCGCGCTGACCGCCCGCTCGGTGTGCTCACCAATCCGCTGCACTTTGCGCAGGATGGGGTAGAGGGTCGCTTCGATCGTGCGGTACCACTCGGATCGTTGCGTGGTGCGCAGTTCCTCGATGAACTCGAGGACGCGCGCACGGGCTTCGTCCTGCTCGAGGGGCGTGCCCCCGCTCAGGTATCGCGCCACATCCTCACGCGCCAGCACCGCCTGCGTCAGTTCATCCATGGTCATTCCTGCGGGCGAGGCACCGGGGCGCCGGCGTCCTCAGCCCTGTTCAATCACCCGGCAGAGGGCATCGGCAAACGATGAGGTCGAGGCCATACCCCCAAGGTCGCGCGTGACATGGCCCGAGGCCAGCACGTCGCGCAGCGCCGTCATGATGCGCGCCGCCCTGGCGTCTTCCTTGAGATGCTGCAGCATCAGCACCGCCGACAGCAGCAGCGCCATCGGGTTGGCCACGTTCTGGCCTGCAATGTCAGGGGCCGTGCCATGCACCGCCTCAAACACGCCCACACCGCCTGTGCCGAGATTGGCCGCCGGCACCACGCCGAGGCCGCCCACCAGGCCCGCGCACAGGTCCGACACGATGTCGCCGTAGAGGTTGGGCAGCAGCAGCACGTCGAGCTTTTCCGGATGCATCACGAGGTGCATGCATGCCGCATCGACAATACGGTCGTCGAAGGTGATGTCGGGGTAGCGGGCGGCGACCTTGCGGGCGCTTTCGAGAAACAGCCCGTCGCCCAGCTTCATGATGTTGGCCTTGTGCACAACGGTCACCCGCGTGCGACTGTGGCGGCGTGCATGCTCGAAGGCAAACTCGGCGATGCGCTCGCTAGCGGCGGCAGTGATGATCTTGAGGCTTTCGACCACCCCGGGCACGACGACGTGCTCAAGGTCGGCGTAGAGGTCTTCGGTGTTCTCGCGGACGATGACCAGGTCGACGCCCGTGTAGCGTGAAGGCACCGAGGGCAGGTTCCAGACGGGCCGCAGGTTGGCGTAGAGGTCGAGGGCCTTGCGGAGGCCGACGTTGACGCTGGTGAAGCCCTTGCCGATGGGGGTGGTGATGGGGCCCTTGAGGGCGGTCTTGTTGCGGATGACCGAGTCGAGCAGCTCCTGAGGGAGCGTGGTGCCGTGGGTGGTGACGGCCTCGGCGCCGGCCGGGAACGATTCCCACGTGGGGGTGAAGCCGGTGGCGGCCAGAATGCGGACAACGGCGGCGGTGACTTCGGGGCCGATGCCGTCGCCGGGGATGAGCGTAATGGTCCGTGCCATAGAACGAAAGGAATCTGCCCATTATAGGGCGCGGCCCGTCTGGTAAACTTACGACCCTCAGCCCCCATTTTTCCGAGGAGTTCCGGTTGCCTGTCCACCCGTCGCTGCTGCCCGCCCTGAAGAACATCGCCACCCGCCTGCGCATCGAGTCGATTCGCGCCACGACGGCGTCGGCCAGCGGGCATCCCACCACCTGCATGTCGGCGGCCGATCTGATGGCGGCGCTGTTCTTTGCCGAGCTGCGGTTCGACCCGCAGCACCCGCAGCACGCCGGTGCCGACCGCCTGGTGATGTCGAAGGGGCATGCGGCCCCGCTGCTGTATGCGATGTGGTCCGAGGCCGGTTACATTCCGCGCGAACGGCTCACCGACCTGCGCCTGCTGACGTCCGACCTCGAGGGACACCCGACACCGCGGCTGCCGTTTGTCGACGTGGCGACCGGGTCGCTGGGCCAGGGGCTGGCGGCCGGTGTGGGCTCGGCACTCAATGCGCGCCGCATCGGGGTGCCCTATCGCACCTATGTGCTGATGGGCGACGGCGAGACGGCCGAAGGGTCGGTGTGGGAGGCCGCGTCGGTCGCCGCCCTCCATCACCTCGACACCCTCTGCGCCATCGTCGATGTGAACGCGCTGGGGCAGAGCCGGGCGACCGAGTTCGGGCACGACATGGCGACGCTGCAGGCGCGGTGGCAGGCGTTCGGGTGGCATGCCGTGGTCATCGACGGTCATGACATGGCGCAGATTGTGGCGGCCTATGACGAGGCGCGGGCGACGACCGGGAAGCCGACGGTGATTCTGGCGCGGACGCTCAAGGGGCAGGGGCTGGCGCTCACCGCCGGCAAGCCCAACTGGCACGGCAAGGCGCTCAGCGCCGAGCAGGCCACGGCCGCGTATGCCGAGCTCGAGGTGCAGCTCGTGCCCGAGCCGGCCGCGCTGCCGCCGATTGCGGCGCCGCTGCCGGCCCCGCCCGAGACGATGGCGGGGGCGATGGCCCCTCCGGCCTATGCCCTCGGTGACATGGTGGCGACGCGTGAGGCGTACGGCACGGCACTGGCCAAGCTGGGCGCAGTCGACAGCCGTGTGGTGGCGCTCGATGCCGATGTGAAGAACTCGACGTTCAGCGAGCGGTTCGAGGCCGTGTTTCCCGAGCGGTTCTATCAGTGCTTCATCGCCGAGCAGGTGATGGTGGGCGCGGCGATGGGTCTGGCGGCGCGCGGGGCGGTGCCGTTTCCCTCGACGTTTGCGGCGTTCCTGACGCGGGCATCCGACTTTATCCGCATGGCGGCGATCAGCGGCGTCAATGTGAAGCTCGCCGGTTCGCACGCGGGCGTGTCGATTGGCGAAGACGGTCCGTCGCAGATGGCGCTGGAAGACTTTGCGATGACGGCGTCGCAGCCCAACTTTACGGTGCTGTATCCGAGCGATGCGGTGAGCACCGAGAAGCTGGTCGCCGAGATGGCCGCGCATCACGGGCCGATGTACATGCGCACGTCGCGGCCGAAGACGCCGGTGATTTACGGCGCCGATGAAGCGTTTCCGATTGGCGGGCTCAAGGTGGTGCGGCAGAGCGACCACGATGTGGCCACGGTGATTGGCGCGGGCGTGACGCTGTTCGAGGCGCTGAAGGCGTACGACCAGTTGAAGGCCGAGGGTGTGCACATCCGCGTGATCGACCTCTATTCCATCCAGCCCATCGATGCGGCGTCGCTGGTGGCCGAGGGCCTGGCGACAGGCCGGCGGCTGATCACGGTGGAAGACCACTATCTCGTTGGTGGCCTTGGCGATGCGGTGGCGCGTGCCGTGGCGTCGGCCGGGTTGACGGTGACGCGGCTTGGCGTGACCGAGATTCCGCGCAGCGGCAAGCCCGACGAGCTGATCGATCACTACGGCATTTCGGCCCGGGCCATCGTGGCGGCGGTCCGCCACTAGCGCACAGGTCATGCGGCCAGGCGGTGCGTGTCGCCCCGGGCCTGCGAAATGACGGAGCCGGAGGTGGCTCCGCGAGCAGGGTTTCTGCAGGGAACATCGAAGGAGCGGGCATGCTGCGGGCGCGAGTGATGACAGTGCTGGTCGCGGCGCTGGTGGCCGTGCAGGCCGGGGGCGGGGCGCAGGGACCGACCAGCGGGACGCAGGAGGCGGCGTGGTCGCCCGATGGGCGTCGGCTCGTGGTGTCGTTTCTCGATCGGCTGTGGTCGATGGACAGCAACGGGCGACGTGCGGCACCGCTGACGGCTGCTGACGGCGGCCAGGTGGAACGCGATCCGGTGTACGCGCCCGACGGACAGTGGCTGGCGTATGCGGTGCAGGCAGACGCGGGCTTCGACATCATGGTGCTGCC
>VFZN01000044.1 GCA_016871195.1 Acidobacteriota bacterium
CCTCTCGCAGGCCGAGACCTGGATCACCGATCAGTCGCTGCCGCTGCGGACCATGATTGACCCGGTGCTGCGGCACAGCATGAATGGCTACGCCGAGTCATTGCTCTGGGCCCTGTCACCGCCGGGCGCACCGGCGAGCGAGGCAGCGGGCCTGACGGTGCTGCGGCAGACGCTCACCGAGATGGGCGTCGACCCGGCAGGCTACAGGGCCTTCGACGGCTCGGGCCTCTCGCGCTACAACATGCTCTCGCCACTGGCGCTCGTGCAGACGCTCACGGCCGTCTGGAACGATCCGGTCCTGCGTGACCCGTACTTGGCCGCCCTGCCGCACCCCGGCAAGCCCGGCTCATTCGAGCGGCGCTTCGTCGGCACGCCGGCCGCGGGACGTGTGTGGGCCAAGACCGGGTCGATGTTCAACATCCGCACGCTGTCGGGATTCATCACCCCACAGGGCGGTGAACCGCTGGTCTTCTCGATGATGGCCAACCAGTACACGACGCCGACATCGCGCATCGACGAGATGATGAATGCGGCGGTCATCTGGCTGGCCGGTGCGTCGGAGCGCGCGTCCATCCCGACCCCGCAGTAGACTGGCGCCATGCGCCTGCGACTGACTGCCCTTGTGGTGCTGGCCCTCGGCACTGTCACCGTCATCACCTCCGCCCAGGGTCCGGTGCTCTCGGCGCCGGCCAGAGCTGCCGCTGACCGCATCTCCGCGCCTCAGCTGGCGTGGGACGTGGCGCACCTGGCGTCCGATGACCTCAAGGGGCGGAACACGCCGTCTCCGGGCTTTGATGCGGCCGCCGACTATCTCATCGCGCGGCTGCAGAAGGCCGGCCTGACGCCTGCGGGCGACCAGGGTGGCTTCCGTCAGCACTACGACCTCGATGACACCCGGCTCGATACCACGCGCGCGGGTCTGACCATCGGGGCACGCCGCTTCGCGGTGGGCCACGACGTGGCCATGCGCACCCTCGGCCTGCCGAAGTCGGGCACCGTGCCGGTGGTCTATGTCGGGCACGGATGGACCGTGCCCGCGCGCGGCATCGACAGCTTTGCGGGTGTCGACGTCAGCGGGGCCCTCGTGCTCGCCCACGGGCCGCGCGTCACACCAACCGGTGTCGGCATCAGCCAGGTGGGCCGCGTGACAGTCGGTGCACGATCGGTGATTGATGAAGCCGCACGTCGCGGTGCCATCGGCGTGCTGTTCATCACGCAGGCCAGCGAACTGCTCCGGTGGGACGACCTCCGTAGCGGAGGACAGGTGCGCCGCGAAATGGTACCCAATGTGCCGTCAGCCTACGCCACCCCGGAAATTCCCTCGCTGCTGCTGTCACCCGATGCGACCCGGGCCCTCCTCGAGGGCGAGATGCTGGACGGATATGCGGCCCTGCAGGCACCGGAGGGCGGACCCTATGCTGCGTCATTCCGCCTGAAGAAGTCGGTCACCCTCGATCTGCCGCTGGCGCAATCGACGCGGCTGCGCCCCTTCAACGTGGTCGCGCGCCTCGATGGCACCGACCCGACCCTGCGCGCCGAGGTCGTCACGGTGGCTGCGCACCTCGACGGCGCTGTGGGCACCCGCGAGGTCGCCGATGATGCCATCTACAACGCCGCCGATGACAACGCCTCGGGCAGCGCAGGCCTGCTGGCGATCGCCGAGCAGATGGCCACGGCCCGTCCGAAGCGCAGCATCGTGTTTGTATGGGATAGCGGCGAAGAACAGGGCCTCTGGGGCATCCGGTGGTTCGTGCACGCGCCGCCCGTGCCCCGCAGTGCCATCGTCGCCCACGTCAATGTCGACATGATTGGATCGAGCCGGCCTGATACGGCGGAACCGGCCGAGGGCGTGAAGGGCGTCACGCGACGCGGCGAGGTCTATATGCTTGGACCGACCGTGCTCAGCCGGCAGGCCGATGCGCTCATCACCCGCGTCAATGCGGAATATCAGGGCGTGCAGCTCAACCGCGCCTTCGATCGCACCGACAGCGAGTTTTTCTATCCCCGCACCGATGCCGGGCCGTTTCTCGAACGCGGCATTCTCACGATCGGCTTCAACACCGGCACGCACGAACGCTATCACCTGCCGTCAGATGAAGCGCGTGCGCTCGACCCGGTGCAGATGCAGCAGGTCGCGCGCCTGATGTTCTCGGTGGTGTGGGCCGTGGCCGATGCGCCCCAGCGCATCGGCATCGATCAGCCGATGCCGGCCAGTGTGCCCCGGCATCCGTAACGCGTCAGCACGACACGCACTTGTGGTTGTTGACCGCACCCAGTTTCTCGAGCAGTGCAATGGTCTCGGGGAAGGGCTGCGTGCGCTGCACCGGCCCGTTCGCCATGTCGACCGTCGTCTGGCCGGAGCGGTTGACATAGGTCACAACCGCACCCTTGTCGATGAGGTACTGAATCATGGCGTTGTCGCCGCGCGCCGCCGCATGGTGCACCGCCGTGTTGCCGTCGGCATCCCGCGCGTTCACATCGGCGCCCGTGACTTCCACCAGATATTTCACGGCGGCCAGCAGGCCCGTCTTCGCAAAGTGATGTGAGTTGGCGGCAAACCCGAACCCGTACCCCACCCCGGACGCCGCCTGCAGCGGCGTCACATTCGGCCCGCCGACGGGTACGGGAGGCAGACCTGACTTGTCGGCATCAGGGGCGCCGCCGCCGCCAAAGCGGCGCGACATCGGCTTCATCGTCGAGATCGACGGATCGGCACCGGCCTTCACGAGCAGCGTCATCGCCTCGAGATCGGCCGCATACGCAGCACGCCAGAAGGGCGTGGCCCCGACTTCGTCGACGCTCGACTGGTCGAAGTTATAGCTCGAGTACCAGACCTTGCGATTGACACGCACATTCGGGTCGGCCCCGCGTTCGAGCAGCAGCCGCATCATGTCGAGATAGGTCATCTGCTGCTGCAGGTGCGCGCGCGGCTGCGGATAGGCCGCAATCGGCGCCCACTGCACGTTGAGTGCCGCATACAGCGGACTCACTCCGGCCTCGCTGACCTGGTTCGGATTGGCGCCCTTGTCGAGCAGATAGCGCGCCACATCGAAGTGG
>VFZN01000045.1 GCA_016871195.1 Acidobacteriota bacterium
CCACGCCAGCTGAGGCGTGGAGATGCGGTCAGCGGCAGCTCTGGCCGGGGCCGAGAGCACCGGACTCTGGGCGGAGGTGATGACGGTGACAGTGCCGAGGGCCAGCACCACAAGGGCAGTCAGTCGTAGGCGCATAGCGCCAGTCTACTGCGGGGTCGTGATGGACGCGCGCTCCGACGCACCGGCCAGCCAGATGACCGCCGCATTCATCATCTCGTCGATGCGCGATGTCGGCGTCGTGTACTGGTTGGCCATCATCGAGAAGACCAGCGGTTCACCGGCCTGTGGGGTGATGAATCCCGACAGCGTGCGGATGTTGAACATCGACCCGGTCTTGGCCCACACACGTCCCGCGGCCGGCGTGCCGACGAAGCGCCGCTCGAATGAGCCGGGCTTGCCGGGGTGCGGCAGGGCGGCCATGTACGGGTCGCGCAGGACCGGATCGTTCCAGACGGCCGTGAGCGTCTGCACGAGCGCCAGTGGCGAGAGCATGTTGTAGCGCGAGAGGCCCGAGCCGTCGAAGGCCCTGTAGCCTGCGGGGTCGACGCCCATCTCGGTGAGCGCCTGCCGCAGCACCGTCAGGCCCGCCGCCTCACTCGCCGGGGCACCCGGTGGTGACAGGGCCCAGAGCAATGACTCGGCGTAGCCGTTCATGCTGTGCCGCAGCACCGGGTCAATCATGGTCCGCAGCGGCAGCGACTGATCGGTGATCCAGGTCTCGGCCTGCGAGAGGTCGAGTGTGGCGGGAAGGTCGTCGATGTCGAGGGCCGCGCCGTCGATGAAGATTCCGCGGCGCACGAGGGCCGCGCGCACCGTGGCCGCAAACGCCCGGGTGGGATTGGCGAGGGATGTGCGCACCATGCGTGGACGGGCATCGCGTGCGATGGTGCCTGACAGCGTCAGCACATCTCTGCCGGGTGCGCGCTCGACGCCGAGACGTGTGGCCGACCCGGCCTCGCCGGTCGTCACGCGGGCCACCAGCGTGAGGGCGTGCTGCTCGGGCACGGCGGTTACGGTCGCGGCAAGACCCGCCTGTGCTGCCGGCGTCACGTTCAGGTGCAGTTCGTTCTCATTGAGCTGCAGGGCCCCGACCTGCGAGCCGTAGTCTTCCGTCAGGTCATCCCATGACCAGCCCGAGCCCCATCCCGGTTTCGCCGCCCCATCGTCGCCGATGATGCGGCCGGTGATGCGCGTGATGCCGCGTGCGGCGATGCGCTCGGCCCACGCATCGATGACGGCCCAGCGTTCGGGGAAGCGGGGGCTGATGGTGGGGTCACCCGATCCGCTGATGACGAGATCACCGTCGAGCACGCCTCGCGCGTCGACGCGCCCGAGGGCGCGGATGGTGGTGGTGAGCTGGAAATCCCAGCCGAGGCGACGGGCCGCGGCGGCGGTGGTCAGCACCTTCTGATTGGAGGCGGGCACCAGGAGATGCTGCGGGTTGAGCGCGTAGAGCGTGTCGCCTGTCGCGAGCGAGCGCACGAGCACTGCGATGTGCGCATGGCTCAGATCGGGGGGCGTGAAAATGGGCTGCAGGGCGGCGGTGGTGGCCCTGGCTGCCGCAGTGGGTGCGCCTGCTGCCAGACCGGCTGCGGCGGGTGAGGCCGCAGGCCCGGCGGGGGACAGCGCAGTGCTTCGCGCGGCACACGCCGCAAGGGCGCCTGTGACCAGTATCAGTGCAGGGAGGCGCCTTGCGGGTGCGGATGTCATGGTGCGGGTGGGGTCGGTGATGCCGGGGCTGGGGTTGCGGCAGGGGCCGCGGGTGCAGTGCCGGCCTCGGACGCAGCGGGCGCCGGAGTCGGAGCCAGTGCGGCATCGAGTGCCGTGTCGACGCCCTCGACCAGAGACGTCAGCACCGCGCCAATGACGTCTTCGCCGTCACGGCGTCCGACGTATGTGCCCGCCACCCGCCCGATGCGGATGCGCTCAAACTTCCCCTCGTCATAGCTGACGCTGGCGGTGAGCACTGGCGCGGCGAGTGCTGCCGCCTTTGCGGGATCGACGCTCTCGGCGATGCGGAGTCCGTTGAGAGCGGTCAGCAGCGCGTCGACTTTGCCCTTGTCAACCGCCGTGGCTGCACCACCGTCGACCGCGACCGTCCAGATGGCATCGACGCTGGCGCCACCGGTCTTGGTGAACGTCCAGGTGTGCGACGTGCCTCGACGGGTGCGCGACAACCGCAGCTGGTCGATGAAGTAGGGCCGGGCCTCGAAGAGTTCCTTCACCCGGTATTCGTCGAACGACTTGGTGAGGTCGTCGTTGAGCGTGGTGTCGAGCGTGAACAGCACGGGCCGCGAGAGGTCGCGGACGTAGGGACGTCCGCCCGACTCGGGCGACTGTGTGCTGATGGCCAGCGTCAGTTCCTTGCCGCCACCGGCGAGGGTGACGCGCATGCCCGGAGCATCGAGGCCATAAGTCTTGTCGTCGGAGGCCGCATCGCTGACGACCCGTTCCATGCTGGTGGTGCCCAGCCGCGTGAGCAGTGCGTCGATGGAAGGCCCATCAGCCCGTCCGGCACCGTCGCCGTCGATGCGCCAGGTACCATCGGCCTTGACCAGCCGCATGCGGTCGCGGCCGCGTGTCAGTTCGATGCGATCGATGACATCGCGGTCGAACACCAGGGCACGCTTGTCGCGCAGGGCGAAGGTCTTCTTGTTGAACGTGGTGTCGAGGTA
>VFZN01000046.1 GCA_016871195.1 Acidobacteriota bacterium
CCCGCAGCGCAAGACCGACCCGGGCCCCAAATTTCCGTGGCAGCGACTCGCCGAAGAAGGCCTGATCCCCTGGCCGGATCCGGCGGCCGTGCAAGGCGCGCTGCCGGCTCACGAGGCCGTGCTGCCGGGAATCGGCTGGTTTCAGCAGCAACTCGATGCCATCGGCTTCGAGGTGCCCCGCCACGGCGAGTTGGATGAAGCCACGCGTCGGGTCATCGCCAACTTCCAGATGAAGTATCGGCCGGCACGCTATGACGGCTCGCCAGACGCTGAGACCGCCGCGCTGCTCGAGGTCGCGGGGCGAGCCAACGGTTGGCTGATTCGCGGCGCAGACGGCGCCTGGAAGCCTTATCGGGCGAATTGAGCCCCGGCGTCAGGACAGGGCTTTAGGGCACGGCTTTAGGGCACGGCGTCGAACGACGGCACGATGGTCGGAGTCGTCGTGCCGGTCGCCGGCAATGCGGTATTGCCGAGTTGTTCCGAGGCGTTGTCGCCCCAGGTCCAGGTGGTGCCATCGGCGCCGATGGCCGCCGCATAGGACAGCCCGCCGATCTCGAGTGCGATCGCCTGGCTGACGACGCTGACCGCAGCAAAGCTGTTGCGTGCCGTCGTGCCGCCATCGCCGAGCGAACCCGCATCGTTGGCGCCGCTCGCCACCAGCAGACCGTTGCTGCCGAGCACCAGCGTGCCGCGCTCGCCGGCGGCCACATCGATCGTGTCGCGACGCAAAGCGGTCGGCACGCCCACATCGCCTGGCGCGCCTGCACCGAGACCGAGCTGCCCGTCGGCGTTTTCGCCCCAAAGATAAAGCCCGAGGCGACGGCTGATGGCGGCCGATACGCCACCGCCCGCACGAATCCGCGCAATCTGCGTGAGGCCCGTGGCAACGGGCACCCTGCTCGGCTTGAAGCTACCGTCACCGAGCTGTCCGGACACATTGGCGCCCCAGGCCCAGACACTGCCATCGGCGCGCAGCGCGAGCGCGTGGCTGTTGCCCGCGGCGATCTGTACGACATCCGTGAGCACGCTCACCTGCACGGGCAGCAACGACACCTCGCGGGAGTTGTTGCCGAGCTGACCGAGATCGTTCGCACCCCAGGCAAACACGCGCCCATCGTCGAGCAACGCCAAAGAAAACTGTCGGCCTGCAGTCACCGCGATCGCCGGGCGTGGCAACGTGACCTTGGTGGGCGCCGTGCGCGAGAGCGAATCGCCGACACCCAATTGGCCGACGTCATTGAGACCCCAGGCATGCACCTCGCCGTTGTCGAGCAGCACCAGCGCCTGCAGGCCGCCCGCCGCCACCTGCCGCGCGGTGCGTCCCGCAGGCAAGGTGACCGTGCCGATCGAGTCGCTCGGCACACCGGTCGTACCATCGCCGCGCTGGCCATCGACGTTATATCCCCAGCTGGCCACCGACCCGTTGCTGCGTCGTACCAAGGTGAAGGCCGCCGCCGCAGTGCCCGGCTTGGCGAGCGCGACTTGCGCGACCGCCGCGGGCAGTGTCGCGACGGCACCGCCCACCACCCGCAGCGTGGCAGCGTTACTGCTCACGCTGCCCAAAGAATTGGTGATGCTGACGGAGTAACTGGCGTTGTCATCGGCGAGGGCTGCCGCCTCGATCCGCAGGACACGGCCCGTAGCACCCTCGAGATCGCTGCCGTTACGACGCCACTGATAGCGAAGATTGCCGCCGAGCGCCGTGACCCCGAGTACCACGGCATCCCCGGCAATCACCGTCTGCGAGACAGGCTGCACCGTGACGGACGGCGCCGCGAGCACCGTGAGCGTCACCGCACGACTGCTGATCACTCCGCCCGGATTGCCGACCAGCACCGAAATCAGCGTGCCGTCATCGGCCACCGCTGTGGCACTCAACGTATAGGTTGCCGAAGTCGCGCCACTGATGGGTTGTTCGTCGCGCAGCCATTGGTACTGCAACTGCTCGCCCGTGGCGGCAACCGTGAAAGTCGCCGAGGCGCCGACGTTCACCGTCTGCGCCACCGGCTCGGTCGTAATGCTCGGACCCGCCTTGACCGTCAAGGTCGCATCCTTGCTCGTGATCGAGCCCTGCGCGTTGGTGATCTTGACCGAGTACTTGGCGCCATCATCGGCCGCCGTGACCGAAGGGGTGATGTAGATCGCCTCGGTCGCACCCGCGATGGCGACGCCGTTACGAAACCATTGGAAGGTGAACGGCGGCTTGCCCGAGGCGCCGAAGTCGAACTTGGCGGACTGGCCGACAAAAACCGTTCGATCCTTCGGATCC
>VFZN01000047.1 GCA_016871195.1 Acidobacteriota bacterium
TGATGCAGCCAGTGCGTCGGCGTGCGGGTGAAGAGGCCCGACTGCGCAATCCCCTTCACGAATTCGCCGTAGGCCGCGTAGCCGCGGTCGAAGTTCCCCTCCATCGACCCGTCAAAAATGAAGTCACTGGTGGCCACGCCCAGCGCGTCCTGCGCCAGCTCTGCGGGGGTGCGCGGAGGCAACTGCACGGCAGGCGCGACGGTGCCAGGGGCGGTCGGCGGCCGGCGGTTGGACGGGGCGTAGAGGCCGAAGACCGGCTTCTTCTGCAGCAGCAGGTCGATCATCGGGTTGAGGTGCGTGGCCGTGGCCTGCGCGCCCACGAGCGCCGCGAATCCTCCCACACCCATGCTCAGCAACATCAGTGACAGCAACGGTCGTCTCACGCACGCCTCCTCGGGAAATGTCCGTGCGGCGAGTATACGTGCAGGTGACAGCCCGCCGCACGATCGGCATACTCGGCAGATGCTGCTGTCCCGCTCAGGCACCGCACGACGTCCGACGCCCGCCCCCGCAGCGGCCCTGCTGCGGACCAGCGCACTGGCGCTGGCCCTGCTGCTGCCACGGCCAACCCTTGTCGAGGCACAGGCCACGGTCGACACGCAGGTCTGGGTCATGGGCCTGGCCACGGTGCCCGTGCGCGACGACTGGCGCATCCATCTCGAACTGCAGCCGCGGGTCTCGGTGGAAGACGGCATGACGACGGAAGTGCTGACCCGCGTGGCCCTCGGTCGTCGAATCGCGGCGCGCGCGACCCTGTGGGCGGGCTATGCCTGGATTGCCAAGCCGCCGGGGCCGGGGGTGACACACGAGCACCGGGCCTGGCAGCAGCTGTCGGTCGGCTTCCCGACCGTGGCGCGTGTCACGCCGTCGCTCAGGCTGCGCGTGGAACAGCGCTCACAGGCCGGCTGGGACGGGCTGTCGCACCGCGTGCGCGCCATGAGCCGGCTGGTGCGGCCAGTGACTGCGAGCCGGCGCTGGTCGGCCGTGGCGTGGCACGAAGGCTTTGTGACGCTCGATCGCACGGCCAGTGGACCTGCCCGCGGCATCGATCAGCATCGGGTGTTCGGCGGCGTCCTTCATCAGGTGACACCAGCCCTCGGCATTGAAGCCGGCTATCTGTGGCGCACGGCCCAACGACCTGCGGCCGCGCGCACGCACGTGCACAGCGCGTTTCTCTGGCTCAACCTGACGCCGTGATATCGTGGCGCCGAGCGTGCGGCCGTCATCACGGCGGCCGTGCGGCGGTAGTGAGTCTGCAGTCGAAAGAGTCTGGATATGACGACGTTCCGTTCCGCCTTCCCTGTGCTTGTGCTGTCACTGACACTGGCCACCGTGGGGCTGGTGCTGCATGCCGAACAGGCGCCCCGCACACCCGGTGCCCCGACCTTCCGCATCGACGCCACCTGGCCACCCGAGTTCCCAAACAGCTGGGTGATGGGATCGGTGACCGGCGTGTTCGTTGACACCACCGACCATGTGTGGATCACGCACCTGCCCGAGACGCTGACCGAAGAGGAAACCTCGATGGAACAGAAGCCTCCCATCGCGACCTGCTGCGCGGCGGCTCCGACGGTCATCGAGCTCGACGCGCAGGGAAAGGTCGTGCAGGCCTGGGGCACGGGCACCCCCGAGACCGGGGCCGAGTGGCCGCGGAATCCGCACGGCATCTTCGTCGACCATAACAACTTTGTCTGGATCGGCACCCACATGCATCACCGGGTGCAGAAGTTCACGCGCGACGGCAAGCTGGTCATGACCATCGGCGTGCATGACAAGACCGCGGGCAGCAATGACACCGCCACGCTCGGCGGCCCGGCCGGCATCTGGGTCGACCCGAAAACCAACGAGGTCTTCATTGCCGACGGCTACCGCAACCGCCGCGTCATCGTATTCGAGGGCGCCACCGGGAAGTATCTGCGGCACTGGGGCGCCTACGGCGAGCGCCCGGACGACACCGAGAAGTTCGACCCGAAGACCATGGTCAGCGGCGCGCTGCCGAAGCAGTTCTCGACCGTGCACGGGCTGACCGGGTCGGCGGACGGCAAAATTTATGTGGCCGAC
>VFZN01000048.1 GCA_016871195.1 Acidobacteriota bacterium
ACTGAAGAAGACGTGCGCATCACGTTCACCGGGCTGCGACCCGGTGAGAAGCTCGATGAGATTTTGTGGGAAGCCGAGGCCGTCATCGAGCCCTCGGGTTGCACGGGGATCAGGCGTGTGCGTGAACCACTGGTGATGGCCGCCGATGACCTGATGCCCGTCATCGACAGCCTGGTGGCCGCTGCGGAACGACACGACCTGCAGCGACTCTATTCCCTCATGCGCAGCACGCTGCCGCAGTCGACCCTGCAGCTGTCTTCAGAGGTGGCCGGTGCCTCGCGCGGCGCCACGGTCGTGACACTGCCGACGCGGCAGGGCTGAGCGCCCGGCCTCCATAGCTGTGCAGCGCGACCGATATCTGGGCCTGCTGGTGGTCGATGCCCTGGCAGCCGCGGTGGCGGTCATTGTGGGCCTGTACACGTGGTCACTGACGGCCGGCTTTGATCTGACCTTGGCAACGCTGGCCAGCCACGCGGGCTGGTTTGTCGTCGTGCCGATGTGGGCGCTCAGCCTGAACGGCAGCCGGCACCCCAGCATCGCATTCGACATCACCCGCACCGCACAGGTCATCGCCCAGGCGGCAGCGGTGATGCTGGGGGCGTATCTGGCCGCGTATTTTGTGCTCGGGGCCGACCGGTTGCCGAGACTGCTGGCCCTCTACGTGGTGTGGGCCGCCGCCTGGTACACCTGGGCCGGGCGCCTTGTCGCACTGTGGCTGCTCACGCGTCGCACCTTTGCCCGACTGGTGGCACTGGTCGGCGATGCAGATGACATGGCGCTGTTGCAGGCACTGCTCGTGACCCCGGGCATGGCAGATGCGCGCCTGACGCACGATCAGCACGAGGCCACCGAGATCGTGGTGTCGACCTCGACGAAGCTGACCGCGGAACGCACAGACCTGCTGCTGCGTCGGCACGAGGCCGGGGTGGTGGTGACGACCCTTGCCGACCTCTACGAATCGGTGCACGAGCGGGTGCCGGTCGACCGTGTCGGCCACGAGTGGGTCGTGCTGCACCTGCTGGCCGGGGGCGGGTCGCGAGAGGTGTCGCCGCTGCTGATTCGCGCACTTGACGTGGCCGGTGCCGTGGCCCTGCTTGCCGTGGCGGCCGTGCCGATTGGGCTCGCGGCCGTGGCGGTGGTCGTCGAGAGCGGATGGCCGGCCTTCTACACCCAGGTGCGGGTCGGTCAGGATGGCCGCCTCTTCCGCATCGTCAAGATTCGATCGATGCGGAATGATGCCGAACGAGATGGTGCGCAGTGGAGCAGCGAAGCCGACCCGCGCGTGACACGCGTGGGCCGGTGGCTGCGGATGACGCACCTCGATGAGCTGCCCAATGCCTGGGCGGTGCTGCGCGGACACATGAGCCTGGTGGGCCCGCGACCCGAGCGGCCCGAGTTCGTGCCGATGCTGCAGCAGCAGATTCCCCTGTATCGTGCGCGATTTGCGGTGAAGCCGGGGCTGACGGGATGGGCGCAAGTCAACAGCGACTATGGCGACTCGATCGAGGCCGCCGTAACCAAACTCGAGTACGACCTGTACTATGTCAGGCACCGTTCGCTGATGCTCAACCTGCGGATTCTTGTCCGCACCGCAGCGCGGATGCTCGGGATGCGAGGGCGATAGCCGAACGGCCCCGGATGATAGGATTAGCGAGCGATGACTGACCAGCGACCGTCGATGCCTGCCGGCGACCCTCTCGACGAGGATTTCATTTCGATCAGGGATGTGTTTGCCTTCCTCGAATCGGCAACGCTTCCGCTGCTGGTGTTGGGAATCGTAGGTGCACTGGTTGGCGGTGGTGTTGGCGTACTGCAGCGCCATGTCACGGCAGAAATCGTTCTGGCGAATCAGGGAGCGGTGGGCTTTACGCAGTGGTCTCAACTGAGGCAGGCACTGGCACCCATGGCTGCGGCCATCGATGAATCGCGCAGGGTCGCCGGTCGCGAGCACGAACGCACGCCGTGGTTGGCATCGCTCGCCTGGTGGACGACGAATGTGGAACCGATGCTGGCGCTGAGCCGCGAAGATGCACGCATGCTGGCGAGTGTCAGCGAAGACAT
>VFZN01000049.1 GCA_016871195.1 Acidobacteriota bacterium
CGAGCGAGGCGCGTTCATCGTGCATGCGGGCATCGATGCCGCCGACTCTGATGCTGGTGATGACAAAGCGCGCGCCCTCGATGGCCGAGCGCGACTCGTGGTGCGTGGTGACCCGGGCCATCCCCGAGCGGCGGGCCGCCAGGCCGGCTATCACCTGCTGCCGTGCCTGATCCGTATCGAACAGGGCAAACTCGGTGATGCCGAGGTCGGCCCCGGCGAGTCCGTTCACCAGCAGCGGCACGCGCACTCCCGCGCCGCCGATCACTGCCACCTTCATGTCGTGCGTTCCTTTCGCGGCGCCTTCGTCGGCGCCAGTGCCTGCGCCACGGCGCGCGCCGTGGGCAGTCCGTCAAGTCCTCCGGCCTGCGCCGTCGACAGGCTGCCGGTCAGCACGCCCCACCGCATGCACTGGTCGAGCGCATGCCCTGCGAGCCGCGCCGCCAGGAATCCGCCGTTGAAGGCATCGCCCGCCCCGGTGGTATCGACCACATCGACCGGCACGGCCGGCACGCGCAACTCGGCGCCGCCGCTCAGCAGCACCGCCCCGCGCGCCCCACGTTTGATCACGACCTGTGCCGCCAGCGAGGGCCACCGCGCCACGGCGCGATCCCAGCGCGTGGTGCCTGCGTAGTGCAGCGCCTCGCGTTCATTGAGAAACACCCAGTCGATCTGCCGCAGGAGCGCCGCAAAGCCCGATCGCCGCGGCAGATCGTCGTGCCAGCCGAAATCCCATGAGGTCGTGACCCCACGCGCACGCAGCCGCATCAGCACGGGCACCCATGCCTCGGGCGCATCGGGCCCGAGCGCCACATGCACGTGCGCGGCACGAGGCAATCGACGCGCCAGTCGCGCCAGCAGCCGCGCCTGCAGCAGCGTGTTCGCACCATCAAAGGTGACGAATGCACGGTCCCGCCGGGTCGACAGCGCCACGGACACCGCATGCGGCTCACGGGGCGCCCGCAGATTGACCGCGGTGACCCCTTCGGCAGCAAGCCGCTGCACGGCCTCGCCCGACAGGGCCGACAGCACCGTGACGGTCGTCCCGAGACGGGCGGCCGCAACGGCCGTGATGAGGGTGCCCCCGCCGAACGTGCGATGAAAGCCCCCGGTGCGCAGCTCTTCCCCGGGACGCGGCAGGCGCGGCAGTCCGTGGAAGATCACGTCCTCGAACGCCTCGCCAATCGACACCAGCCGTGACGTCATCAGGGCCGACCGTCGAAGTATTCCACCAGCAGCCGGGTCACGTGCCCCATCCGATCTTCCGCCTCGCCGTACGGCTCGCGGATGTCGTTCAGCAGGAACGACACCACCACCGGACCCGACTGCGTGTAGATGACGCCCACGTCATTGGCCACGCTCGGCGCGAAGTCGCCGGTCTTGTGGCCGACCGGCACCGTGATGAAGTGCGGCAGGCGCCGCGCCCCTGACTGCTGCCAGAGGAAGAACCGGCGCATCTCATCGGCCGACGCCGCCGACGTCAGGCGCCCCTGCTCGAGGGCCTCGAGCAGCCGCCCCGTGGCGGCCGGCGTGATTTCACCCAGCCAGGTCGACGGCTCGCCGCTCAGGCGGCGCACATTTTCGGCCTGCACCTCGGGGCGCTGCATGCCGGCAACGATCGCCTCGAGCCGGGCGCGCGGCGAGGTGCCGTACGACAGATCGCCGGAACCCAGCGCATACACATCCTCGGCCGTCAGTGTGGCGGCCTGCGGATCGGCGAGGCCATAGCGGTTCCTGAACGCCTCGAAGATCGTGCTGTTCAGTTTCAGGGCCGGGGCATAGCCCTCGCGCGCCAGCCAGGCATTGACGGCCGGCACGCCTCCCACCCGGGCAATGGCCAGGTCCGTGGCCGTGTTGTCGCTGGTGATGATCATCTGCATCACCACATCGCGCAGCGTGGGCTGCAGCCCCAGGTCGTGATAACGCAGCACCCCCGACCCGCCGCGCCGATCGGCCTTGCCGATGGGCACGCGCGCCTGCAGGTCGAGCCGGCCGGCCTCGGCCATCTGATACGCCATCACCATGACGGGAATCTTGA
>VFZN01000050.1 GCA_016871195.1 Acidobacteriota bacterium
GCCACAGGCCCACGCTCAGACTGGGAAGTGTAACCCGCGCCGCGCCTCTGGCGCAACCTGCGGCAGCCGCCTACGCAGAGGCGGCCCCTGACTGCCCTGGCGAGGCCACCACCAGCCAGCGGATCAGCGCTGCTGCCGCCTCCTGAGGCGTGGTGCCGTAGAAGGGCATCAGAGCGGTGCGGATGCCCGCCCTGCGCGCCATCTGGGCGCGCCAGCGTCCAGCAGACACGGCCACCACATCGATGTGGTAGGTGCGTCCATCCAGCGTGTGTTCAAACCGATACGTTGTCACAGATGCGTCCTCGTCAAGGGCCGCCCAGTGTGACCCGATGCACGGGGGGCGCGCAAGCGAAGGAAGCGGTGATTGCACACGGAAAGGATTCGGTCAGGAAGTTCCCTCGGAAAACCCGCAGACGATTTAAGATCGACGCGTGCCGTTCACAGGCAATCCACCGCATTTCCACAGGATTTCCACACCAGCGTTTCGCGTGGTGTGCGCACTGCTGCTGTGCGCGTGGAGTGCGGTGGCATCGACCGCCGCTCAGGAGGGCGATTCGGGCCTGTTCCGCGTGTTTCTGCGCGATGGCCGTGTGCTGACGTCCTACGGCGAGTGGGCGCGTGTCGAGGGACGTGTGGTGTTCTCGATGCCGATTCGTCGCGGCGATCCGGGGGCCGACCTGCGTCTGGTGACCGTGCCCGAGGGAGAAGTCGATTGGCCACGCACCGATCAGTATGCCGGTGCCGTGCGCGCTGAACGGTATGCACGCACCAGAGGCGACGCCGACTTCGCCGAGGTGAGTAGTGCCGTCGCCGCGGCCCTCAATGCGCTGGCCACGATTGCGGATCCATCCGCGCGCCTGCAGCGCGTCGAGTCGGCGCGCCAACTCCTGCTCGACTGGCCCGGTGCGTCCTATGGCCATCGCGCCGTCGAAATTCGCGAAATTCTGGGGCTGCTTGATGACGCCCTCGTCGATCTGCGAGCTGCAGCCGGGCGCCCGGCGTCGCAGTTTGCGCTCGTGGCGCCGCCCGCCCTCCCGCCGAACGAGCCGCTGCTGCCCGAACCGTCCGAAGCCGAAATGGTCGAGCAACTGCTGACGGCTGCCGATGTCGCACCGACACCAGCGGAGCGCTCGTCGCTGTTGCAGACGGTCATTGGGTTCATCGATCAGGCCGCTGCAGCGTTGCCGAAGGCCTGGGCGATGCTGATGCGGCGCGAGGCGACAGGACGGCTGGCAGAGGAGGCTGCCCTGGATGCCGCCTATGTCTCGCTGCGCACCCGCACCCTCACGACCGCGGCGCGGCTGAGCGCGCGCGCCGACGTGCGGGCACTCGAGCGATTGCGCGGCGCGGTGCGCACGGCCGATGCACGTCTCGGTGCCAGGCGTGCCGACGACATGGCCGCGCTCGCGGAGGCGGTCGACCGACAGCTGGTGCAGGCCCAGCGACTGCAGCTCGCCCGCGACCAGTTCGAGCTGCGCCTGCCCGCCATCCGCAGATATCGCGAGGCCATGGCCCCGGTGCTTCGCACGGCAGCGCGGTCGGTGTCTGCACTCGAGGATGTGCGGGCCCAGGCAGGACCACCAGCGACCTTGCTGCCCGCACTGTTGACGCGCTGGCAGACGGACGGCAAGCGACTGGAGCGAGTGGATGTCCCGACCGATCTGTACGCCCTGCATGCCATCTTCCGAAGCGCATGGCTGATGGGTGAGCAGGCCCTGTCCCTGCGTCTCGCGGCCGCCACGGCCAACGATGCCGGTCGGGCGGCGCAGGCCTCGTCTGCCGCTGCGGGCG
>VFZN01000051.1 GCA_016871195.1 Acidobacteriota bacterium
GCGAGCACGCGCTGGCGTGGCGCATGCGCCGCTCGCGACGCTTGGGCGAACTTTGGTGCGAGAAGACCGCGAATGCGGGGATCCAGGCGCTCTGCAAGGCCTGCCCCGAGGATGTCGCGGCCACGCGGAACTTCCACTTCCTCAAGTGGCTCGGCAAGGAACAGATCGGCCTCGTGGTGATTGGCCCCGAGGCACCGCTCGAGGCGGGACTTGCCGATGCGATCGCCACGACCGGCGTCCCCGTGTTCGGTCCGGTCCAGGCTGGCGCCCGCCTCGAGAGTGACAAGGCCTTCGCCAAGGACCTCATGCGGCAAGCAAGCGTGCCTACGGCCGAAGGTAAGTCGTTCACATCCATGGATGCTGCGCTGCACTATGTGCTCGCCCGCGACCAGCCCATGGTCGTGAAGGCGGCCGGACTGTGTGCGGGCAAGGGCGTGGTCGTGTGCGACAGAGGCGGCGAGGCCGCTGCCGTCATCCGTCGCATGATGGGTGCCAAGGAGTTCGGCGATGCCGGCGAGAAGATCGTCGTCGAGGAGAAGCTCGACGGGCAGGAGCTGTCGGTGCTGGCGCTCGTTGATGGCAGCACGATCAGCCTGCTCGAACCATGCCAGGATCACAAGCAGGTTGGTGAGGGTGATACGGGCGCCAACACAGGCGGCATGGGCGCGTACTGCCCCACCCCACTGGCAGACGACACCACCATGGATGCCGTCGTGCGCGATGTGCTGGTGCCCACGGTCGACGCCCTCAAGCGCGATGGCATCCCGTTCCGGGGCGTGCTGTACGCCGGCTTGATGCTCACCCCTGCCGGCCCGAAGGTGCTTGAGTTCAACACACGCTTTGGTGATCCCGAGACGCAGCCGCTCATGATGCGCTTTCAAGGTGATCTGGTCGAGACGCTCTGGCGGTGCGCCACGGGTTCGCTCGATGAGGCCTCGTTTTCCTTCGACCCGCGCGTGGCCGTCTGCGTGGCGGTGTGCGCGGAGGGCTACCCCGGCACGCCGCGCAAGGGTGACCCCATCATGGGCATCACGGCGGCGGAAGCTTGCGCGAGCGATGGCGAAGAGGTGGTTGTGTTCCATGCGGGCACCACCCGGCGCCAGGACGGCACCCTGGTCTCCCACGGCGGCCGCGTGCTCGGGGTGACCGCTCTGGCTGCGACGCTGGAGCGCGCTCAGGCCCTGGCCAATCAGGCCGCGCGCTGCATCGAGTTCCCGGGCGCCTTTTTCCGCTCGGACATCGGCCACCGGGTGCTGAAGGCGACGGCTGCGAAGGCCTGAATCCCAGTTGTGACGGCCCGAATTGTGGTCTAGACTAGGCCAGCGACCCGTCACTGCGGGTTCTGTGACATCGTCCCCACGGAGTAAGTACCGATGATCTTCCGCTTTGTGCCCCACGCGAGCCTCCTGGCTGCGCTCGTCGCCTCGGTCGCCCTCGAACCCAGCGTGGCGCATGCGCAGGCTCGCCCGGCCGTCGGCCGTGGCAAGGCCGTGCCCGGTCCAACCAGCCTCTCGGTTCCTACTGATCCCCGAACCGGACGCAGCGTCGCCACGGGGCGCGTGCTGGTCCGCGTGAAGCCCGAGTACAGCATCACGGCGCCGCGATACGGGCAGGACGGCGAACTGACGAGCCGCACCGGTATGGATCTGACGGGCCTGAGCGACGCGCTCGACACGCTCGGCGCTTCGTACTCGTCGATGGTCGACCTGACCCCGGCGCAGACTGCCGAACTCCGCGAGCGCGCCCGTCGTCGCTCGGGCCGTTGGTCGCGCGATCTGTCAGACTGGAT